>NZ_CP062803.1:1957171-2609562 GCF_008801925.2 Cupriavidus basilensis
CACCGGGGCGTGAGCATCTTCTGCGGCATCGGCGAGCGCTGCCGCGAGGGCGAGGAGCTTTACCACGACATGCGCGAGGCCGGCGTCCTGCAGGACATGGTCATGGTCTTCGGCCAGATGAACGAGCCCCCGGGCGCGCGCTTCCGGGTTGGCCATGCGGCGCTGACGATGGCCGAGTACTTCCGCGACGATGAGCACCGCGACGTCTTGCTGCTGATCGACAATATCTTCCGCTTTATCCAGGCCGGATCGGAGGTATCGGGCCTGATGGGCCAGATGCCGTCGCGGCTGGGCTACCAGCCGACCATGGGCACCGAACTGTCCGGGCTGGAGGAGCGCATCGCCAACACCGACACCGGCGCCATCACCTCGATCCAGGCGGTCTACGTGCCCGCGGACGATTTCACCGACCCGGCGGCGGTGCATACCTTCTCGCACCTGTCGGCGTCCATCGTGCTGTCGCGCAAGCGCGCGAGCGAGGGCCTCTACCCTGCCGTCGACCCACTGCAATCGAATTCCAGGATGGCCACGCCCGGCATCGTCGGCGCGCGCCACTATCGCCTGGCGCAGGATATCCGGCGCACGCTGGCGCAGTACGCGGAACTCAAGGACATCATCGCCATGCTGGGGCTGGAACAGCTCTCCCCCGCCGACCGCGGCGTCGTCGCCCGCGCCCGCCGCCTGGAGCGCTTCCTGACCCAGCCGTTCTTCACCACGGAGCAGTTCACCGGCATCAAGGGCAGGACTGTCAGCCTGGCGGATTCGCTCGATGGGTGCGAGCGCATCCTGCGCGACGAGTTCAAGGACTACCCCGAAAGCGCGCTCTACATGATCGGGCCGATCGTCGAAGCAAGGGGCAAGCCCGCGCCCGTGGCGCCAGAACCAGCAAAGGAGAGCCATGCCGCCGGATCGCATGCTGCTTGAAGTACTGCTGCCCTTCCGGGTCTTCCTGCGCAAGCGCGATGTGTCGCGCATCGTGGCGGAGACCGCCGGGGGGGCGTTCGGCATGCTGCCGCATCGCCTCGATTGCGTCGCGGCGCTCGCGCCCGGCATCCTCACCTTCGAAACGCCGGCCGATGGCGAAGTGTTTATCGCAGTCGATGACGGCGTGCTGGTCAAGACCGGCCTCGATGTGCGCGTGTCGGTGCGCCGCGCCATGGCAGGCGCCGACCTGGCCACGCTGCGCGACACCGTGGAGCGCGAGTTCCTGGCCCAGGACGAGCAGGCGCGCAGCCTGCGCACGGTCATGGCCAAGCTGGAGACGGGCTTTCTTGCACGCTTCGCCAGGCTTCACAAGCCGTTGCCATGACCGAGCCACCGCCCGGCGGACCGCCCAAGCCCGCGCCCACGCTGGCAGGCAAAGTGGGCGCCAAGGCGCAGCGCAAGCTCCGGGCGCGGCGCCAGGGCGTGCCGGGGGTCTGGTTCGGGCTGGGCATGATGGGGCTGGTCGGCTGGTCGGTGGTGGTGCCGACGCTGCTCGGCGCGGCGCTGGGCATCTGGCTGGACAAGCACTATCCGGGCCGGCACGCGTGGACGCTGGCGCTGCTGGTGGCCGGCCTCGTGCTCGGCTGCTTCAATGCGTGGCACTGGGTCGCCAAGGAGGACCGCGCCATGCGGCGGGACCAGGAACAGGACCGGGACCAGAAGGAGAAAGACGATGCGGATACATGACGTGGCGGCGTTGCTGCTTGCGGCCCTCGCGGGTGGCGCACTCGGCGGCTTCTTCTTTGGCGGCCTTTGGTGGACGGTCCGCCGGACGCTCTCATCCGGTCAGTCGGCCCTATGGCTGCTGGGCAGCCTGATGCTGCGCACGGGCGTCACGCTCCTCGGCTTCTACGCCATCGGCGCGGGGCAATGGGAGCGGATGGCTGCCTGCCTGGCCGGCTTCGCGGTGGCGCGCATGGTGGTGACATGGATGACGGGGCGATGGGCAGACCGCCACACCCCGGCGCCTCGGGAGACGGGCCATGCGCCTCAGCCCTGACCAGTGGATCTTCTGGCAGCACGGCTTCGTCAAGCTCAACGGCACGATCGTCTTCACCTGGATGCTGATGGCGGTGCTGACCCTGGGCTCCTGGCTGGTCACGCGCCGGCTCTCGTTGGGCCACCGCCGCTCGCGCTGGCAGAACCTGCTTGAAATCATCGTGACCGGGATCGCGCAGCAAATCGCGGAAGTCGGCCTGCGCCAGCCGCGCAAGTATCTCGGTTTCCTGGGCACCCTGTTCCTGTTCGTCGCCGCGGCCAGCCTGTTTACCATCGTTCCCGGCTACGAGCCGCCCACCGGATCGCTGTCGACCACGCTCGCGCTGGCGTTGTGCGTGTTCGTGGCGGTGCCGCTGTACGGCATCCGCGACCAGGGGCTGCGCGGCTACCTGAAGTCCTACCTCGAGCCGACCTTGATGATGCTGCCGTTCAATATCATCAGCGAGCTGTCGCGCACGCTGGCGCTGGCTGTTCGCCTGTTCGGCAATATGATGAGCGGAGCCATGATCATTGCCATCCTGGTGACGATCACGCCGTTCCTGTTTCCCATCGTGATGACCGCGCTCGGCCTGCTTACCGGCATGGTGCAGGCTTATATCTTCAGCATCCTGGCCGCGGTCTATCTCGCGGCGGCCACGCATGGCGGCAAGGTGGAGCCCGGCCTGCCACTCGAAAAAACACCCTGAACCCGACCAAGGAACCATCCCATGGACAGCCTGACAATCATCGCGGTGGCATCGATCGCCATGGCCGGCCTTTGCACCGGCTTCGGCTGCATGGGGCCCGCGCTCGCGGAAGGCCGGGCGGTAGCGACGGCGCTGACGTCGCTGGCGCAGCAGCCCGATGCATCGGCCACGATCACGCGCACGCTCTTCGTCGGCCTGGCGATGATCGAGTCGACGGCGATCTACTGCTTCGTCGTCTCGATGATCCTGATCTTTGCCAACCCCTTCTGGAACGCCGCCATCGCCCGCGCGGTGGCCAGGTAAGCCATGCTGATCGACTGGTTCACCGTGGGTGCGCAGGCACTCAACTTCGTCATCCTCGTCTGGCTGCTGAAGCGCTTTCTTTACCAGCCCGTGCTTGACGCCATCGACGCGCGCGAGGGCAGGATCGCCAGGCAGATCGCAGATGCCAGTGCCAAGGAGGCCGAGGCGCGCAAGCAAGGCGAGGCGTTCCAGCAGAAGACCGATGCATTCGAGCGCGAGCGCGCTGCGCTGCTGGCACAGGCAGCTGGCGATGCCGAGACACAGCGCCAGCAGTGGCTGGAAGCCGCGCGCCAGGCAGCGGATGCGCTTGCCGCAAAACGGCAGGACGCGCTGCGCAGCGAAGCCGGGCAACTGACGCAGGCGCTTGGCGATCTGGCGCGGCGAGAGGTGTTTGCCGTCGCGCGCCGGGCGCTTGCGGACCTGGCCTCGGCAAGCCTCGAAGAACGCGTGGCCGACGTCTTCATCCGCCGTCTGCGTGCGCTCGACGAGCCGGCCAGAGCCAGTCTTGCGGCCGCGTTCAGGCAGCCGGCGGCACACGCGGTGGTGCGCAGCGCGTTCGCGCTGCCTGCCGCACAGTGCGCCGCCATCCAGGCGGCGGTGGATGACGTCCTGGGCACTGCCATCCCCTTGCAGTTCGACACGGCTCAGGGGCTGGTAAGCGGCATCGAACTCATCGTCGGCGGCCAGAAGCTGGCGTGGAGCATCGATGGCTATCTCGGCTCGCTGGAACATGCTGTGAGCGCACTGCTGAGCCCGGAGAGCGCGGCGATGCATGCCGGGCCCGAGCCGGAATCCGCGCCACCGCCCGCGGCAAAGCCTGTGCCGAAGCCCGAGGCCAGCCAGCCATGAACTTTGCGCTTACCCCGCCGCAAACCGCCATCGAACGGGCGTTCGCCGCCATGGGCGAGGCGCGCAGCCAGTTCGTGCCGACACTGGCGGCGCAGGAGGTGGGTATGATCGTCAGTGTGGCCACGGGCGTCGCGCAAGTCCGCGGCCTGCCCGGCATCGGCTATGACGAACTGGTGCGGTTTCCCGGCGACGTGTACGGCATCGCGTTCAATGTCGATGAAGACGAGGTCGGCGTCGTGCTGCTCGACGACTACTGGCGGCTGCGCGCCGGCGACCAGGTCGAGCGCACGGGCCGCGTGATGGACGTGGCCGTGGGCAAGACGCTGCTCGGGCGCGTGATCGATCCGCTCGGCCGCCCGCTCGATGGCCTTGGGCCGCTCGCGGCCAGCGCGCGGTTGCCGATCGAGCGCCCGGCCGCGCCCATCATGGAGCGCGCGGCGGTCACGGTGCCGCTGCAGACCGGCGTGAAAGTCATCGATGCGCTGATTCCCATCGGGCGAGGCCAGCGCGAGCTGATCCTGGGAGACCGCCAGACCGGCAAGACCACCATTGCCATCGATACCATCCTGAACCAGCGCGGACAGGACGTCGTGTGCGTGTATTGCGCCATCGGCCAGCGCGCCTCGGCTGTTGCCAAGGCGGTGGCGACCCTGCGCGCCAAGGGGGCGATGGACTATACCGTCGTGGTCGTCACCGAAGGCAACCAGCCACCAGGCCTGGCCTATATCGCGCCGTATGCCGCCACCAGCATCGCCGAGCACTTCATGGAGGCCGGGCGGGACGTGCTGATCGTCTACGACGACCTCACCCAGCACGCCCGCGCCTACCGCGAGCTTTCGCTGCTGCTGCGCCGCCCGCCCGGCCGCGAGGCTTTCCCGGGGGATATCTTTTATATCCATTCGCGGCTGCTGGAGCGGGCCACGCACCTCGCCGCCGAGCGCGGTGGCGGCTCGATTACCGCGCTGCCGATCATCGAGACCGAGGCGCAGGACATGTCGGCTTACATCCCGACCAACCTGATCTCGATCACCGACGGCCAGGTCTATCTGTCGCCTACGCTGTTCGCGCTTGGCGTGCTGCCCGCGGTGGACGTCGGCAAGTCGGTGTCGCGCGTGGGCGGCAAGGCGCAGCGGGGCAGCTTTCGCGCGGTGGCCGGCGATCTCAAGCTCGCCTACGCGCAGTTCGAGGAACTCGAGACGTTTTCCCGTTTCGGCGCCAGGCTCGATGATGACAGCCGCCAGTCCATCGCGCACGGCCAGCGCATTCGCGCCTGCCTGATGCAGCCCGAATCGGACCCGGTCCCGGTGCCTGCGCAGATCGCCATCCTGAGCGCGCTGACCGCGCGGCTGTTCGATGCCGTGCCGCTGGACCGGATGCAGGACGCGCAGCTTGCAGTGCGCGCCGCGGCGGCGAGCATCCCATCGGCGGTATCCGCCCGCTTCGAGGCTGCGGGCAAGCCGGACGAGGCGGATGGCCAGGCAGTGACCGCGATTGTCCGTGCCGCCCTTGCGCCGTTCCAGGCCGGGGCCGATACCGGTACCGATGCCGGGGCCGGGCTCGAAGCGCAGGCACATTCTCCGGCACAGGGGTGGAGGCAATGAGCGACTCGGTCGCCACGCTGCGGCACCAGATCGGCAGCGCCACGGATCTGCAAGCCGTTGTTCGCACCATGCGCGCGCTGGCCGCCTCCAGCATCAGCCAGTACGAGCAGTCCGTGCTGGCGCTAGCCGACTACCGCCGCGCGGTGAGCCTTGGTCTTTGGGCATGCCTGCGCACGCTGGCGCCCGCCAGTTTAACGCCGGAGCAGAGCAAGCCTGCCTCAGCGGGAGCGGTCGGCGCCATCGTGTTCGGCTCCGACCAGGGGCTGGTGGGCCAGTTCAACGAGGTGATCGTCGACCATGCACTCAAAACGCTCCTGGCCATGCCCGCAAAGCGAGAGGTCTGGGCCGTCGGCGAGCGGGTGCGGGCTCGCCTGGCCAGCGCCGGCGTGAGCGTGGCCGGCACCTATGCGGTGCCCGCCTCGGTCGAGGCCATTGCCCCGCTGGTCGACCGGCTGCAGCTCGATACGGAAACACACCCGAGCCAGGCCGCGCAACCCCGTATCTACGTCTTCTACAATCAGCCAAGGCCTGGCGCCCTCTTCCAGCCCGTAGAGCAGCGCCTGTTGCCGCTTGACGCGCAATGGCTGGCCGGGTTGCTGGCGCAGCGCTGGCCGACGCCAAATCCGCCGGAAGTGATCGGGGGCGGCACCGCCACAATGCGCGCGCTGATCCGCGAGCACCTTTTTATCTCGCTGTTCAGCGCCTGCGCCGAATCGCTGGCGAGCGAGAACGCCAGCCGCCTGGCTGCCATGGAGCGGGCCGACAAGAACATCGACGAACTGCTCGCCAGCCTTCGCGGCCGGTTTCACAGCGAGCGGCAAAGCGCGATCGACGAGGAGCTGTTCGATGTGATGGCTGGGTACGAGGCGCTGTCCGAGGATGACATTGGCTGAATGGCACCATCACGATGCGGCAGGCCTGAGCGGCTGTTGGGATATTCGGCGCTAGCGTCCCAGCCCCCGCCCAGCGCCAGGAACAAGGCCACGGTATCCTGCAGCCGCTGGGTCCTGGCTTGCAGGTAGCCGATATCGGCCTGGTGAAATTGGGCGTCCGCCACCAGCACCTGCAAGTAGCCGGCGGTGCCGCCCTGGAAGTTGGCCAAGATCTCCTGCAAGGCCTCATGCGCGAGATCCCGCCCATGGCGCGTGGCCTCGACCAGCTCACCATCGTGCTCCAGGGCGCGCAACGCGTCTGCCACCTGTCCGAATGCGGCCAGCACCACCTGACGGTAGCCAGCCTGCGCCGCTTCCATCTGCGCCAGGGCAGCTTGCCGCCGGTAGTACAGCTCGCCGCCATGGAACAGCGGCGCCGTCAGGCCCGCCCCCAGGCTCCAGACTGCGCTGCCGCCGCCAAGCAGCGTCCCGATCTCCAAGCTCTCGCGGCCATAGCCAGCACTCAGGGTGATGGCGGGAAACATGGCGGCGGTGGCCACGCCCACCTCGGCGCTGGCGATGTGCAGCTGCGCTTCGGCCAGCAGCACATCGGGACGGCGCCGGACCAGTTCCGCCGGCAGCAGCCGGGGAATGTCCGCCGGCAAGCGCAGGGTCTCCAGCGTCACGGCAACCGGTTCGCCCTCGGCAGGGTATTGACCAGACAGGGTCGCCTCCAGATGATCGGCCTGCTCCAGCTTTTGCCGCAGCGCAGGCAACGTCGCCTCCAGCGCGGCAAGCTGCACCGCCAGGCTCAGTTCACTGGCGTGTGCTGTCGTGCCTGCCTGCACCTGCGCGCGCGTGATTTCCACCTGTTCGCGCACCAGGGCCGCCAGCTCGGTGGTGGACTGGATCTGCGCCGCGTAGCCGGCCTGCGCGACCACGGTGTTGACCAGATTGCCCGTCAGCGCCAGGTAGGCGGCGCCGAGCGTCTGCCGCTGCAGGTCGACCTGGGCAGACAGCGCCTCGACCGTGCGCCGGTTCAGGCCAAACAGGTCGAGCGTATAGCTGACCGTCGCGCTCAGCGAGAACAAGTTGAAGACGGTGCCCGGGCCGGCCTGGCCAAAGCGGACTGGCGATGCCGCCTGCCGCGTGGCCCCGGCCGCGGCGTCCAGCTGCGGATAGAACACGCCGGCGCCGGCGCGCATGGCGGCCTCGCTCTGCCGCAGGTTGGCCTGCGCCGCCTGCAGCGTGGGGTTGCCCGCCAGAGCCCGGGTCATGGCACCGTCCAGCGCGGCGCTGCCGAACATGCGCCACCAGTCCGCCGGCAAGGTGGCCCCCTCCAGGAAACTTTGCGAGACCCCGTCACCGGGCGCCGTGCGCGCCGTGTCTCCATCGCGCGTGTAGCTGGCCGGCACCGCCGGCTCGGGGCGGACGAAATCCGGGCCCACGGCGCAGCCGCCCAGTAAGGCAAGGATTAGCGCGAAGCCGGGCAGCACATGGCGCTTCACGATGCGCCACCCAGGTAGACATCGACCAGTTGGCCCGGATAGACAGTGAGGTTCTGCGGCGGGCTGAACCTGAACAGCAGAGGCAGCACGCGCACGTCCACGCGCTCGGTACGTTGGTCGGACAACTGGATCTTTGGCGTGACGTAAGGCTGCGCGCGCACGAACTCCAGCGGGATGCTGGTGTTGGTGCCGCGCACAAACATCCTTCCTTGGAGCGCCTGCCCGGATTTTGCGTTCGGCAGGCGTTGCAGCAGGATCTCGTCGACATACACGCGCACCGCCAGCGTGCCTGGCGCGCTGCCCATCACGATCACAGGGGTATTGGCCTGCGTATAGGTGCCGTAGGTGCCTTGCGAGGACACATAGGCGCCCACCGCCGTATTGACCGACATCACCACGCCGTCCACCGGCGCGCGGATCACATACTTGCCGAGCAATGCCGTGGAGGCGGCAGCGGCCTTGCGCAACGCATCGACCTGCCGTTCCTGATTGCGGATGTCGTAGATCCAGGCGCCAGCGCGCGTCAGCTCCAGCTGGCGCCGCGCCACGTCGAGGTTGCCGCGCGCCACGCGCACCGCATTGGCGGCGTTGTCCATGGCGTCCTGGCTGACGGAGCGGGCGTTGAGTGCATAGGACCGCTGCAGCTTGTCGAGCTGGTCTTGCACCGTCTTCAGGCTGGCGGAACTCGCCTCGGCCTGCGCGCGCGCCACCTCCAGCGTTTCCTTGCGCGGCTGCGCCTTGAGCTGCGCGAGCTGGGCCTCGGCAGCCTCCGCCTGCGCTTGTTGCTGCGCGGCCAGCGCGCGCTGCACGGAATCCTCGATCACCAGCAAGTCCGCGCCCTGCCCCACCTCCTGCCCCTCGTGCACCGGAATACGGACCACCGTTCCCGCGACTTCGGGATACAGGTTGATATTGGCGCCGTTGTCCTGGTAGCTCTCGATGATGCCATTGGCGTAGATACCGTTCTTGTACGGATTGGCCGCTGGCTGGAACACCGGCGGCAGCGGCGGCCGCTGCTGAGCATAGAGAATGGCCGCCACCACGCCGATCAGGGCGCCCAGCGCTGAGAGGATGAACAACAGCTTGTTCTTCATCGCGCCTCTCCCCGCTCGATGCCCTTGAGCTTGCCATCTTCCATATCGAGGATGCGGGTGGCCATGTCGAAGATGCGGGCATCGTGCGTGACGATCACGATGCAGCGCTTGTCGTTGAGGATATGCACCTTGACGAACTCCATGATGGCGTGGCCGGTGTCGCCATCCAGCGAGGCCGTGGGCTCGTCGAGAATCAGGATGTCGGGCTGGCTGACAATGGCACGAGCGATCGCCACGCGCTGCTGCTCGCCGCCGCTGAGCTTGATTGGCGGCAACTGGGCGCGGTTGGCCAGCCCGACGATCTCCAGGTAGCGCTTGGCTTCGTTCAGCGCATCGTTCCAGTCGCGGCCCTTGAGAATCAGCGGGATCGCCACGTTTTCCAGCGTGGTCAGGCGCCCAAACAGGTGGAAGTCCTGGAACACGAAGCCGATCCTGGCGAGGCGGAACGCCGCCAGCGCATCGTTGTCCATCTGCCAGATACTGGTGCCGTCGATCACCACCTCGCCACCGTCCGGGCGCAGGATGCCGGAGATCACGCTCAGCAGCGTGGTCTTGCCGCTGCCGGATGGGCCTACGATAAACAGGATCTCGCCGAAGTACGCCTCGAAGGTGACCTGCCTGAGCGCATTGGTCCGGGCCTCCCCTTCGCCAAACCATTTGTCCAGCGCCTTTGCGGCAATGGCAACACGCGGCATGCTTACCCCCGGAAGATGTCGAAGGGTTCGATGCGCAGCACCTTGCGCACGCCGATATAACCGGACACGGCAGCGATCACGATCACCATCACCAGTGCGAGGCCCAGGTTGTAGAACGTGATCATGGCGGCGTAGTCCGGGATACGCAGCCGCGCCAGGCTGATCAGGATGGCGCACAGCCCGATGCCCAGGCCGTAGCCGGTCAGCGCGGTGAAAGCCGCCTGGAACACGATCATCGCCACCAGTTCGTGCCCCTTGGCGCCGATGGCCTTGAGTGCGCCGAACTTCTCCAGGTTCTCGAGGATAAAGGTGTAAAACGTCTGCCCGGAGATCGACAGGCCGACGATAAAGCTGATCACGGTCATCAGCAGGATATTGGTGCCGAGCCCGGTCTGGTATTTGTAGAAATCCGAGATGCGCTGGATGAACTGAGCCTTGGTAAGCGCGCGGTAGCCCAGCCGTTGCACTTCCTGCTGGATCCGCGTGACGTCCGCCATGGACTTGGGCTCCACGAGAATGTAGGAGATCGTGTAGCGCGTGGTCGGCAGGTACTGGACGGCACGCTGGTAGGTCGTGTAGAGCGTGGGCACACCAAACAGGCCCGTGGTAGAGACCTGTGCAATCCCGACAATGACGCCGCGGTTATCGTTGATCTCGAATTCGGTGCCGACCGCCGGGTTCTCCAGCTTGTCGAATTCGGCATCCTTGACGACCAGGAAGGCGTTCTCGGCGTAGATGTCCTCGATCCTGCCATTGAGCACGTCAGGGCGCCCGAACAGGCTGGCGTCATCGATGCCAACCACGGTCACTGGCTGGTAGGTGCCGCTTCTGAGACGCACCAGCGCGCCGCCCGAATAAAGCGGCACTGCAAACTTGACGCCCTCGATGCTGCGCACGGCATCGAGCATGTAGTCCGGCATGCCGATGGTATTGGCCACGGTATTGACCGCCGGGTCCATGACCCAGATGCTCGCCCCGATGTTGTACACGGTCGACGACGATCGATTGAGCACGCCAGCGAACAGCGAGGTCATCTCGATCATCAGGAACACCGCGAATGTGATCCCGACCAGCAAGCCCGTGAACTTGGCCCGGTCGTTGACCAGCAGCTTGTACGCGAGTTTGAGGATACCGGGCACCATGTTCTTGCTTTCTTGATCGTGTGCTGCGCAGGGGGCATCAAGGCATGCTGGTGCCGTGTACTCAGTCTAGTATCGGGCGCTTGGTGGCCTTTGACGCAGATCAATCTCGCCTGCGGCGAGGCCGGTGATGCGGGCGCTGCGTGCACTCCAGTGCTAGTGCCAGTACGCGTCAAAGTTGCCATAGATCAAGGCCACCGGCAGCCATCTGGCTATATTGGGCTCGTGCAGCCGCCGGATCGCGAAACGAAACCGGCAACACTGCACCTGCGTTTAAAGGGCTAGCGAAAGGAGAACGCTGTGCAAACCAATATCGGTACGGTTGACCGCACGCTCAGGATCGTTGTCGGCTTGGCCCTGATCGGCCTTGCCGTCACCGGCACGATTGGCGTGTGGGGATGGATCGGCGTGATCCCGGTCCTGACAGGGCTCGTCCGCATCTGTCCACTCTACAGCCTGCTCGGTGTCAGGACCTGCCCGGCCTCGGGCGGAAACCCCGACTGACCCGGCCGCCACGCAATGCAAGCGTGGATGCGTCTAGCTATCCACAACCAGAGAGCCATCGTCGGAAAGGGAGCCGTCCATGCCAGTTGAACACGCAGGCGAAGCGCCGGACAACGTCACTTCAAGGCGGATCGCGCTGGTGACTGGCGGCATGGGGGGCCTGGGCGAGGCCGTTGCGATCCGCCTGCATGACGCCGGCCATCGGGTGGCCGTCACCCACTCGATCGGCAACGACCATGTGCAGGCCTGGCTCGACCGCCAGCGGGCAGACGGGCGGGAGTTCCAGGCGTTCTCGGTGGACGTGGCCGATTTCGACGCCTGCCAACGGTGTGCCGCACAGGTGCTCGCGGCGATGGGCCGGGTCGATATCCTGGTCAACAACGCCGGCATCACGCACGACGTGACGTTCAGGCGGATGACCAAAGCCGATTGGGATATGGTGCTCAGGACGGACCTGGACTCCATCTTCAACATGACCAAGCCGCTGTGCGAGGGTATGGTCAGCCGCAATTGGGGGCGCATTGTCAATATCTCGTCGGTCAACGGCTCCAAGGGCGCGTTTGGCCAGGCTAACTACTCAGCGGCCAAGGCCGGCATCCATGGTTTCAGCAAGGCGCTGGCGCTGGAGTTGGCCACCAAAGGCATCACCGTGAATACCGTGTCGCCCGGGTACCTGGCCACGCACATGGTCACGGATATCCCCGCCGACATATTCCAGGCCAGGATCCTGCCGCAGATCCCTGTCGGCAGGCTTGGGCGCCCGGAAGAGGTCGCCGCGTTGATTACCTTCCTGTGCTCCGATGACGCAGCATTTGTCACCGGCGCCAACATCGCCATCAATGGCGGGCAGCACATGCAATGAACGCACCTATGCCAATCCGTGAACCTGCCGCTGCGCCCGAGGCGGAATGTGGCTGCGCTCCCATCGAGGCCGCACCGGACCAGCTCGACGAGCAAGTGCGCTCAGCGCTGGCCTGCGCGACGCAAGGCATGTCGCTTGCCTCGTTCTGGCTGGCCGGACTGGACTGGGCGTTGCACCTGGCGGTGTCCCCTGGCAAGGTCGACGCGTCCCTGGGGGAGTGGATGAGTGCAATGATTGCCGCGACCGGCGGCATGTTGCCAGGTCCGGCCACGGCGCAACCAGCGCCCGGCGCAACGGCGCCGCCGTCCGATCTGCGCTTCGCCGACCCCGCCTGGTCGCAGTGGCCTTTCCGCTTCTGGCGCGATGCCTTTCACAACAACGAGGCGCTATGGGCGTCGCTGACGCGCGGGCTGCGTGGTGTATCCCCGCACCATGAGCGGATCGTGTCGTTCTGCGCGCGGCAAATGCTCGATACCTGTTCGCCCGGCAATGCCTGGTGGCTGAATCCCGTGGTGCTGCAGGCCACGGCTGCGAGCGCCGGCGGCAATTTCGTCAACGGGGCCCAGCACTGGCTGCACGATATGCAGGACGTGGTGGCGGACCTGTCGCACGACCCAAAGCTGCGCCGCCCGCCCACCTTCAAGGTAGGACGGGATGTCGCCGTGACACCCGGCAAGGTGGTGTTGCGCAATGCCCTGATCGAGCTGATCCAGTACGCGCCAGCCAGCGCCGAGGTATGGCGGGAGCCAGTGCTGATCGTGCCCTCCTGGATCATGAAGTACTACATCCTGGACTTGCAGCCGCGTGACTCGATGGTGCGCTACCTGGTCGAGCAAGGCCATACGGTCTTCATGATCTCGTGGAAGAACCCGGGTGCCGATGCGCGCGACCTCGGGCTTGACGATTACCTGCGCCTAGGCGTACGGGCCGCCTTGCACGCGGTGCAGGAGCGCTGCCCCGATACGCGTATCCACGCCGCCGGCTATTGCCTGGGCGGCACGCTGCTGTCGATCTGTGCGGCCGCGCTTAGCCGCGACGACAGTGGCTTGCCACTGCAAAGCCTGACTTTGTTCGCCAGCGAGACAGACTTCACCGAGCCAGGAGAGCTCGGCCTGTTCATCGACAGCAGCGCCTTGTCCACGCTGGACGCGATGATGCGCCAGCAAGGTTACCTGGACGGTCCCCAGATGGCAGCCGCCTTCCAGATGCTGCATTCGCGCGACCTGATCTGGTCCCGCATGATGAGCGAGTACCTGCTCGGCAAGCGGCTGCGCCCGAACGACCTGGTGTCATGGAACCGGGACGTCACCCGCCTGCCCTTTCGCATGCATTCAGAGTGCCTGCACAAGCTGTTCCTCAACAACGACCTGGCGGAAGGACGCTATTGCGTGGACGGGCGTCCCGTCGCCCTGTCGGACATCGGCATGCCGATCTTCGCGGTAGGCACGGAGCATGACCATGTCTCGCCCTGGCGCTCGGTCTACAAGCTGCATCTGCTGACTTCGGCGCCGTTGACGTTCCTGCTGACTTCGGGCGGCCACAATGCCGGCATCGTGGCCGACCCTTCGCATCCCGGCCGCCGATACCGGGTGGAAACGCGCGCGGCGCAGGCCACCTATGGCAGCCCCGAACGCTACCTCTCGACTGCGCAACGGCATGAGGGATCCTGGTGGCCCTGCTGGCAGGGCTGGCTGGCGTCGCACTCCACCGGCCGGGTCCCCGCGCGCGACGCTGCGCAAGGCGCGCTCGCGGAAGCACCCGGAAGCTACTTGCTGGAGAGCTAGGAATGCCGTTGCGACTCGAACCCGCGCGCACCGCACCTACCGCGTGCGGCAGTCAGCGCATTGGTGGCGTAGGATTGCGGCGGCGCAACCTGTTCAAGGCGTGATGGCGACCTTCAGCACACCATCGCGCTGATTGGCGAACAGCTCGTACGCCGACTCGATCTGATCGAGCTTGAACCGATGCGTGACGAGCGGTCCGAGATTCAACCTGTCGCTCTGAATGACCTGCATCAGGCGGCGCATTCGTTCCTTGCCACCGGGGCACAGCGCCGTCAGGATGCGGTTGTCGCCAAGGCCGCTATGGAAAGCATCCTTCGGAATGCGCAGGTCGTTCGAGTAAACGCCCAGGCTTGACAACGTGCCGCCTGGCTTGAGCACGCGCAATGCGGCCTCAAAGGTCCCTTGCGTGCCCAGCGCCTCAATGGCCGCGTCGACGCCCCGGCCACCCGTCAGCTTCAGGATCTCGTCGACCACATCGACCTGATGGAAATTGATCGTGATATCCGCGCCCATGTCCTTGGCCATGCGCAGGCGCGCATCGATGCCATCCACCGCGATGATCAGGGCTGCGCCGCGCAACCGCGCGCCCGCTGTCGCGCACAAACCGATCGGTCCCTGCGCGAACACCGCCACCATGTCGCCGATCTTGATGCCCGCGTTCTCGGCGCCGGCGAAGCCGGTCGACATGATGTCCGGACACATCAGTACCTGCTCGTCGCTCAGGCCGTCGGGGACAGGAGCGAGGTTTGCCTGCGCATCGGGCACAAGCACGTACTCCGCCTGGGTACCATCGATGGTATTGCCGAAGCGCCAGCCACCGGCCGGCTTGTAGCCATGTCCGTGCGACTGGCCGTCCTGGGAAGGTAGCCCATCCTGGCAAGCGTAGGAATAAAAGCTCGGGCAGATCGCCCCGGCGATCACGCGCTGGCCTTCCCGGTATCCCCGGACTTCCCTGCCGAGTTTTTCGATCACGCCCACGGGTTCGTGCCCGATGGTGAGGCCGGGCTTGACTGGGTACTCACCCTTCAAGATATGCACGTCCGTACCGCAGTTGGTCGTGGTGGTGATGCGGACCAGCGCGTCGGTCGCGCCGATATCCGGTACGGGCTTGTCTTGGAGGACAATTCGTCCTGGCTCGATAAATACGGCTGCCTTCATGTTGAGCATAGGGCGCTCCTGTTAAAAGCGGGTTTTCTCCAGGTGCCATTCGGCTTGGTGATCCTTCGCTAATCCTGGCGCGCGGCGGGATCCCGCAGCAAGTCCGCCGCCAGGCCGTGGGCCACGAGGAAGCAGGCTATCGCGATGGTCGTGCACAGGATGGCCACCATGTAGGCCAGCGACCGCCCGTGCCAAAGCCCCTCCAGCCACCTGGTGAGCTCCGCCGCAAGAAATGCCGCCCGCCCGCCGATGCTCTCCAGCTGCAGCTCGTATTGCTTGGTGTGCGCCGCGACGCTCGCCAGGTCCGCCGCTTTGTCGGCGGGCGCCGTCACCGCAGTCACGTAGATCAGTGCGCTGCCCGCCAGGCCGGCGATAAGGATGAAGGCGCCCGCCAGATAAACGAGAACATGACAAGGCAGACGCTTGCCGGAAAGCCGCTGGCGTTCAGTATCGGTCATCGTGCCCTCCGCCCCGGGTTCAGCGGCCCAACGCAAGCTAAGGTGTGGCGGTTGTGCCTTGCATGGCGTGATTTGCGTCGCCTACGGCTCGGGATGCTTCATGCCAATGTGATCAAGATAGGTACACAGGCCATGATAGTGCTCCTCGAGAATCCCCGAGATATCATGGAAATCGTCAAGCGAATAGATGGACTCATTGTTGTCTCGGTCCATGAATGCTTCGCCCGGCAGGCTAGTGTCATCACGCAATGGCGTAACGCCAGGCGGGAACCGGAAAATCCAGTCCGGCTGGATCGAATGCGCACGGGCACCAGGTTGCCACACCGAATGCGTAATGTCGTACAACAACGGCGAGTAGGTCAGCGGGACCAGAAGATAGGCACAGATCTTGTCATACTGGTCCAGAGGATGGGCGCGATGGCGAAGCAGATCCAACAAGGCCTGCCGCTTCCCGCCAAAATCGAGCCGCCGTGTCAGCAGTATCACGGATGCAGTCTCCGATCCCGCCAGCTTTGCCATGAGTTCCTGCATCAGCAGTTCGTAGCGTGCGAACCACTGCACGATCGTCCCGAACAATTGCAGGTGTTGTGGTGTGAGACAGTCTTGCGAGCCAGTATTCATCGTTCCCCGCTCCCGCCAGCTAGTCCGGCGAATATGAACAAAGACACGCCGGCATCGAGACCGCCCGGTGCAGTTTCTGCTCGATCCGTTGCGGCGGGGGGTGCTCGCAGCCGGCTCGCCGTGCACCACGAAGTGCCATGGATGCGCAGTCGGGATCCACGCCGAGCGCGACCGGCACAGTCCGGTAGTCCATGATGTGCTCGGTGCAGTGGCTGCATTGGCGCCCCTGGAAAACAGCGTGTCAGCGGATCGTCACACGCTGCTGCGGCGAGGCTTCTTTCTTGGGCAGTACCACCCGAAGGACACCGTTCTCGTAGCTGGCATCCACCTTGCTTTCGTCCACGGAACTGTCCAGGGTAAAGGCGCGTTGCATCGAGCCACTGTAGCGCTCACGCCGGATCACACGCTCACCTTCCTTCTGCTCGGAAGACTTTTCCACCTTAGCCGAGATCATCACCGTGCCACGATCGACGGACACCTCGATATCCTCCTTCCTGGCGCCGGGAATCTCAGCGACCACGTTGTAGGCCTTGTCAGACTCGGTCACATCGACCTTGAACGCGAATCCTCCTTCATAGTTGCCGCGAAACGCGCGCAACATGCCTTGCAGCATGTCCCCGACCGGTTCGATCGACAGTGGATCGTAAATCCTGAGATTGCTCATTGCCGCCTCCTTGGAGTGAAAGGCCCGCATGGCGAGCGGACCTCCACTTCATGGTGGCACAACGCACCTGTCGCACCTTGTCCCAGATCAAGAGCGGCGTTGCCCGGCAGCTAGAGAGCGTCTCCAGGCCCTGCGCCTCGGCCAGCAGGCGCCACGCCAGGTAGTAGAAGCAGAGGCCTTGGGAATCCCGGTCCATTGACACCTCCGCTGCCCGATCGGAAGCATCCTTGTCCTGTATCAACACCGATGCAACCAAGCTGGACAATGCTGGCATATCGGCATATCGGCATATCGGCATATTGGCGTTCGCGCGATGGCGCATCCGGCCTGACGCAAAGCCCGTCCCGCTGCGGGATACGGATCTGGCGCCCCCTCCCACCCCGACGACCCCGAGCACGATGAGTATCCGTAACCTGGAACATCTGTTTCATCCGCGCTCGGTCGCGGTGATCGGCGCGTCCGTACGACCGCATAGCGTAGGGGCCACCGTGTTTGCCAACCTCTGTGCCGGCGGCTTCGCCGGACCGGTGTATGCGGTGAACCCAAAGTACCGTGCGCTGGAAGGCCAGCCTTGCTATCGCAGCGTCGCCGCGCTGCCCGATGCGCCCGAACTGGCGGTGATCTGCACGCCACCCGATACGGTGCCGGGCCTGATCGCCGAACTGGGCGAACGCGGCACCCTGGCCGCGGTGGTCCTTACCGCAGGCATGGCGCAAGCGCACGGCACGGGCAGGCAATCCCAGCAGGATGCAATGCTCGGCGCCGCCAGGCCGCATCTGCTGCGCATCCTTGGCCCCAACTGCGTGGGGCTGCTCGTGCCAGGCCTGGGGTTGAACGCCAGCTTTGCGCACGCGCCACCCCTGCCCGGCAAGCTGGCCTTCGTCTCGCAGTCGGGCGCCCTGACCACGGCGGTGCTGGACTGGGCAAGATCGCGCCAGATCGGCTTTTCTCACTTCGTCTCGCTAGGCGACAGCGCCGACGTCGACGTGGCGGATGTGCTCGACTATCTCGGCAGCGACCCGGGCACCCAGGCGATCCTGCTTTATGTGGAAGCGGTCAGGTCCGGGCGCAAGTTCATGTCCGCGGCGCGCGCGGCTGCCCGCAACAAGCCAGTGCTGATCATCAAGGCCGGCCGGGTGGCAGAAGGCGCGAAAGCGGCAACCTCGCATACCGGTGCGCTGGCAGGCGCCGACGATATCTACGACGCGGCGATCCGCCGGGCCGGCATGTTGCGCGTGGACACCACCGAGGACATGTTCGACGCAGTGGAAACGCTCGCGCGCGCCCGCCCGCTCGCCGGCGATCGACTGGCGATCATGACCAACGGCGGCGGCGCTGGCGTGATGGCCACCGATGCCTTGATTCTTGGCGGCGGCCGGCTGGCCACCCTGGGAGACGCCACGCTGAAGCTGCTGGATGCGGCCTTGCCATCAACCTGGTCGCACGCGAACCCCGTCGACATCGTTGGGGACGCTCCCGTCGAACGTTACGTCGACACCTTGAAGCGACTTGCGGCGGACCCCGGCAGCGATGCGATCCTGATGATCCACGCACCCACGGCGATCGTGCCAAGCAGCGACATCGCCATTGCCCTCACCAGCGCCATCACGCCAACTGCGCCGGCCACACCGTCGAGGGTATCGCGCCCCGTCTTCACAAGCTGGCTCGGCGGAGACTCGGTGACCCGCGCCCGCCAGATCTGCCGGCACGCGGGTCTTCCCACCTACGACACGCCGGAACGGGCCGTGCGCGGCTTCCTGCAGGCCGTGGCCTACCGCCACAACCAGGAACTGCTGATGGAGACGCCGCCATCGGTTCCGGCCGGCGCCGAGCCCGACAGCGAACGGGCGCGACAGTGCATCCGCGACGCGCTCGCCACCGGCCGTTCGATGCTGACTGAGCCCGAAGCCCGCACGGTCCTGACCGCCTATGGCATCCCCGTGGTGGAAACCCGGACCGCTGCCGATATCGGTGCCGCCGTCGCCGCCGCCGAAGGCATCGGCTATCCGGTTGTCGCCAAGATCCTGTCGCGGGACATTACGCACAAGTCCGATGTTGGTGGCGTGGCGCTGGACCTGCAGTCTGCCGGCCAGGTGCGGCAGGCCCTGGAGCGCATGGAAGCCCGCATTCGCAGCGAACGGCCCGGGGCGCGCCTGGATGGCTTCACGGTACAGCGCATGATCCGCCGGCCAGGTGCTTTCGAATTGATCCTGGGCGCCACCACCGATCCTGTGTTCGGCCCCGTGGTGCTGTTTGGACACGGCGGTACCGCCGCCGAGCGCATTGCCGACCGTGCCATCGCCCTGCCGCCGCTGAATGTCAACCTGGCAAGGGATCTTGTCGCCCGCACGCGCGTTGCGAAGCTGCTTGCAGGCTATCGGGACCAGCCGCCGATCTGCCATGACGCCCTGTACCAGGTCCTGATCCAGCTGTCGCAACTGCTATGTGACCTGCCGGAAATCACCGAACTCGATATCAATCCGCTGCTGGCCGATGGCGCAGGCGTGCTGGCCCTGGACACGCGCATTGGCGTGGCGACGGCTACGCAGCCAGGCGCAGCCCGCCTTGCCATCCGCCCCTATCCCAAGGAACTGGAGGAGACCGTGGCGTGGCACGGCACACCGTTGCGATTGCGCCCGGTACATCCCGAAGATGAACCCGCCTACCAGGCCTTCTTTGCCGCAATGACCCCGGAGGACATCCGCATGCGCTTCTTCTGCATGATCCGCCAACCGCCGCACAGCCAGCTCGCACGCATGACCCAGATCGATTACGCCCGCGAGATGGCTTTCGTCGCCGTCGGAGCGGCGACCGGCGGGCAGCCGGCCATCCTGGGCGAAGTGCGGGCCGTGGCCGACCCCGACAACCTGCGCGCCGAGTTCGCCGTGGCGGTGCGCTCCGATTGCAAGCGCCAGGGCATTGGCAGTCTGCTGCTGGGCAAAATGGTGGCCTACTGCCGCGCACGCGGCACGCAGGAGCTGATCGGGACCACGCTGGCAACCAACAGGGCGATGCTCAGGCTCGCCGAAAGCAGCGGCATCCACGTTCTGCGCACCGGCCAGCCTGCGAGCGACGGCGTGGAACTCCGCCTCTTGCTGACGGGGCCGGACTCAGCCGATGGGCCATGACATCGCATTGGCCGAAAGGATCAAAGATCAAAAACACCGACTCCAAGAACGCCCACCCCTACTCCCGTCCCGCCAAACGCCCCTCCCCGTGCTGCCCCGAATCCCCCTGCAGGCAAGCCACCACTTCCTCATCCTCAACCTGCGGAAACTCCCGGTAATGCTCACCGACGGCGGAAAAATTGGCCGGCGACTGCAGGCAGACCACCTCATCCGCGTAACGCCGCACCTCGGCGAGCGAAGCCGGCGCGGCCACGGGCACAGCGCACACCAGCCGGGCGGGATGCTGCTGGCGCAAGGCATGCAGTGCGGCAATCATGGTGGCACCCGTGGCAAGCCCATCGTCCACCACGATCACCGTGCGCCCTTCCAGCGCACGCGCGGAGCGCCCCGGCGTGTATTGCTTGCGGCGGCGGCGCAGCAATGCAAGCTGTTCGTTGCGCTCCTGGTTGAGATAGCTGGAGTCGGCGCCAACTCGTGCCGCGTAGGGCGTCACGTAGACCCAGCCGCTTTCATCGACCGCGCCGACCGCCATCTCGCGGTCGAATGGCGCCCCGAGCTTCCTGACCAGGACCACGTCCAGTTCGCCTCCGAGCCGCTCGGCGAGTATCTTGCCCATTGGCACGCCGCCCCGTGGTATGGCAAGCACAAGGGGATGGGCGTCGCCGTAGCCGGCGAGCGCTTCGGCCAGCCGCTCGGCGGCCTCGTTCCTGTCCTGGAAAGTCATGGCATCCCCCCTTGCCGGCTTGCGGCCCTCAAGCGCGGTGCCAATATGCGGACGCACCTGTGGCGAGCCCGCCCACGGGATCGCCCGCCCATGCTCATCGCATGCCGCTCGACGCCCCGAACATGTGCTCGTGCTTGCGCTGGCATGGGGTGCAGCGTTTGGCCGTGGGGTACGCTTGCAGCCGCGGATAGGGAATGGGCTCGCCGCAGTCCAGGCACACGCCGTAGCTGAGCCTGGTAATCCGCTTACGCGCCACCGCTATGTCGGCCAGTTCCATGCGGTAGTGTTCCGCCACGGCATCGTCCATGCGCTCCTCGGTGCCATGCTCGGCGAGCTCCGCGTCGTCGCTTGGTTCGCGCCCGGTGGACACGGTACGGGGAACGGCCGCGGCGTCCATCTGGCCACGGATTCTCTGCTCTCTGCTGTCCAGCAAGTTGACGAGGCTGGAGAGCTGCTCTTTCGTTAAATCGGACATCGTTGACTCCCGGGCGCGGCAAGGTGGATCCACGTCCATGATGCGATGACATCGGGCAGGCCGCTTGCGCCAGATCAAGTGATCGGCTATTGGCACGAAATGCCTGCGGCGTGGCGCATTGGACCCTCGTTCCGCTTCAAGCTTCAATATAGGTGGGTGGCTAGCGGTTAGCTGGATGCGCGTCAATCTCACTTCCGGCGATGCGCAGAGCCAGCGGCAGCGATGGTGCGCGTGGGCGCGGATATCGCGCCGGCGCCATGCTGGCAGTTAATGTGACTAGTGTGACATCAGGACCGGCACCGTCATGGTGTCCAGCAAAGCCCTGGTGACGCCACCCAGTACCAACTCGCGCAGGCGGCCGCGCCCGTAAGCGCCCATCACCACCACATCGGCGCCAAAATCGGCCGCACGCGAGAGCAAGGTTTCGCCGATGGCAATGTCCGATCCTTCCTGGCAGTGTTCGAACTCAGCTTGAACGCCATGGCATGCCAGAGCAGCCATGGCATGGCCCGGCAGGCTCGCATCGGGCCGCGCGCCAGTACTTTGCGCGCAAAGCACCTTGGCCTGCCCGCCGCTGATCAGGGGCATGGCGTCGTGCAAGGCGCGCGTTGCCTCGCGTCCGCCGTTCCAAGCCACCATGACACGCGAGCCGGGTGCGGCGAACTGCCCGGCGAACGGAATGACAAGGACGGGCCTGCCACCGTCGAGGATGAGGGTTTCCAGGAACTGGGTCGCCACAAAGCTGTCCGGGTCGGCCGGATCGTATTGCCCGGCAACGACAAGGTCGGCCTCGCGCACTTCGCGCAGCGCCATCATCAACGGATCGCCATCCACTGCACGCCACTCGGTTTTGATCCCCAGGCCCTGCGTTACCGCCAGGAAGCGCCGGTGCACCTCCTCGCGCGCCTCACTGCGCCGCTGGCGGTCCTCGTGGATATAGGTCGCGGCGCCCTCCATCAGGTAAAACCAGGCGACGTCCGGCATAAAGCCGGCAAACAGCCCGATCAGCCGGGCATGGCGGGCCACGGCGAGCCGGGCAGCGATTTCAAGCCGGTCCAGCGCGCGTGGGCTGGTGTCCAGGTGGACCATGATGCTGGCGTATTCCATAGCATTCCTGTGCGGTTCGGGATTGGGAGTCCTGACTCCAGTCTAGGAAGCGTTTGGACGTGGCTATTGACTCAGGTCAAGCCCGGTAGCTTGTGCACAGGGGCTGGCGCCACGCGCAAGCCATCGATATGGATCAAGCTGCAACAGTCGGCGTGACCTAGGATAAATGCTGGGCCCACCGAGGATGTCACCATGCACCAGACCATGATGTTAAGTCCTCATGAATAGGCGGCACTAATGCTTATCGCGCTTGTAGTGGCTGACTCTTGATGAATGGGATGCGTCTGTCATCCTGCGGCCAGCTGACGTTGATACTCCTTGAATTTCATCTGCATATACGCTGGGCGCTCAATTTCATGCAGTTGCCGGGGATATTGCTCCGTGGCATTGAACCAGTTGGTCAGGCGTCGCTCGAGCTGCTTTCCCGGCGGACTTGACAGCGCACTCAGGTACGCGTCGATGGCCAGGTAGTAGCGCATGGTATTGCGCTCTATCAAGCCGCGGATACCTCCCACATATTTGCTGTCTCCAGTGGAAGCCACCTTGCCGATAGCTGTGAAGCCTACCTTGCCGCTACCGATGGTAGCCAGATAGGTGCGCATTGCGATCCGCCCGGCTAGCCCGTAGCTATAGGAATAGGTGAGATGCAAGAAAGTCCGATTTCCTTCAACGGGTATCGCCTCGAGCACTATCAGGTAGTCCTTGGTACTTAGCGGCCCGTTGTCAGCCCTAAGCTCTACCCCGAAGTACTCGGTAGTGGGGCTGGGTATCGCTCGGTAATGGAATTGCAAGCGGTAGGTGTCCACAAGCTCTTGCTCGACCTTCTTGCCTAGGTTCACCTCAAGTATGGTTCCGTTGCCGCCGATCGCAGCATGGCAGTACTTGATGTTAAGGTGCAATATCAGCACATCACACCAGTTAGCGGGCGCCTCCGGGCCATTATGCAGCGCCCCATCGACTACCGCGAACGGGTGATCCAACACGCTGTAGATATCGCCTTTAAGCATAGAGGCCGACTCGATCGATTCCAGGTACAGCCTACGTCGGAACGGACTGTGGTTGAGTTGTTGTACTGAACTCTCGTATCGGTCATGCAAGCTTGCAGCATTGTCCGCCGCCCGCGCGACGGACACATGGCATAGAAGGCACATCGTCAAGATTGCAATATGGTAGGCCTTGACTTGCACTAGCGTGTGTCGGCCGCGCGCCTGGCAAGCGCTTTCGTTCATGAGTTCTCACGCCCCATATTGTTGGTGGCCCGTCACATCGGCGATAATCGCAGCGCACCGGCATCGGCATGACAAAATATCGAACGGTCGTGCCTGTATCACGTAACCAATCTGGAGGACGCCATGCGTGACATCATCGACGGCTTTCTGCGCTTTCAGCGCGACGTCTATCCTCAACGAATCGAGCTTTTCAAGCAACTCGCAACGACACAAAATCCCAAGGCGCTGTTCGTCACCTGCTCGGACAGTCGCGTCGTGCCCGAGCTCCTCACCCAACGTGAGCCGGGAGAGCTGTTCGTCATTCGCAATGCCGGAAACATCGTGCCGTCCTACGGTCCGGAACCTGGCGGCGTTTCGGCCACCGTCGAGTATGCGGTCGCGGTCTTGGGCGTGCAGGACATCGTGATTTGCGGGCACTCCGACTGTGGTGCGATGGGCGCGATCTCGCGTTGCACTTGTCTTGATCACCTGCCGGCAGTCGCGAGCTGGTTGCGTCACGCGGATGCTGCAAAAGCAATCAACGCGGCGCATCAGTTCGATACCCCTCGCGCTAAGCTCGACGGTCTCGTCAGAGAAAACGTGATCGCGCAATTGGCCAATCTACGCACCCATCCGTCTGTGGCACTTGCGCTCGAACAGGGACGCATGAATCTGCACGGATGGGTTTACGACATCGAGAAGGGTAGCATTGATGCTCTCGACGGCCCGACACGACGATTCGTACAGCTTGCCGACTCGCCGACCACTGTGGCTGTGGCTTCGCGCAATCGCGGACAGATGTGAGAGAAGCTGGCAGCGACTCGATGTAACAGGGACCCGCTTGACCAGGTGCCTGCGCCTGCAGCGGCAGGCCGGGCGACCACTGCGGTGCCGCTCTTCTGGCTCCAGCCGGGGCACCAGGGAGGCGTCCCCTGGTCGAGGAAGCGGGCTCCACAAACACGCTCACGGGCGCGTTGATATTCCTTATCCACAGGCTTCTCCCGTGGCGCGGGGGACAAATCGGCCCCCTCGGCCTGCAGTTGCGCCACTGCCCGCAAGGCGGTCAATTCGCCGCTAGCGGCCTCGTTGGCGGCCTGCCAGGTCGACTGCACGGCATCGGCCGCGACTTAGGACTTCAGCCAGGTAATCAGCTCTTCGCTGATGAAGCGTATGTTCAACTCGTCGTCCGACAGGGCCACGAAAGCACGCAAATTGTCGATACCAACAAATCCCGTGTTATCGAACTCGTCGCCAAGCTGTTCGAGGAAGGGGAAGCTGCCACCCTGGTTTGACACGCCGATGAAGAGGAAATAGACCTCATCCCTGCGTTCCTGGGATGCACGCAGCACGTCCAGCGTGCGCGCCCTATCCGAGTTTTCGCCGTCGGTGATGACAATCACCAGGCTGCGGCGCTTCTGACCGGACTGCACTACCTTGTCCTTCTTTCCGAAGAAGCGGCCGATGACGCTCGCCCTCTCAACGATTTGCGTCCAGCCGAAATGCGCCAGCATGCGCTCGAGCACGTAGGAGTAGTCCGTACCGCCGTTCCAGCCGTTGACCTTGCCGATAATGTGCTTCTTCACGAAGCCCTGGTAGTTGTCGGCGTTGATGGGGCACACATTCTCGACGTGTGACGCGCCGTTAGAGAAGGTAAAACAGTCGACCTTCTTGTCCGGGTCGAAGGCGAGGCCCCAGGGAATCAGGCGCGTGAGCAGGTCGTTGGTCACGCCGTCACGATGTTCGTCCTCGAATGAGCCCGACACATCGATTGCGAAGCCAACCTCAAGCTCTGGCGGCTTCACCACGCCAGCCTTCTGGAGGTTGAGCACCAGAGCCTGGGTCGCCTTTTCGAGGTTCACTACGAGAGCCATGCTTTCTTCCTTTCAAGAAATTGAGTCAGGTCACTGAGCTTTTCCAGCACCAGGTACCGTTGTGTTTCGTTCGGCTTGTCGGTCAGCGCGGCGAGTTGCCCATACATCGCGGGCAACTTGACCAGCACGCCATCCTGCACCAGGAGCACCAGTTCCTTGAACCTCGTCTCATCCTGGCGCAACGAGAGAATATTTTCCTGCGCCATGGCTTGCGACGTGGCGAGGGCCATCAGCCGTGACTGCAGCAGCAGTGCCTCATCCGTGCGTAGCCCCTCCAGCAGGTACTCGCCGGCGAGAAAGACCCCTTCCAACTCGTGCTGGGCGGCCACGTTGCGCGCGGCCAGTTCCGCGAACGACGACAGCAACGCCATCACCGCCTTCCCGTCGGTCGAGAGCCGAGACTCGAGCTGGCGAATCTCCGCCTCGTTTCGCATCCAGACTGCGCTCGCTGACTTTTTCAGGAAGCCGCCTGCCATTGCATCCACTATCTCAGCCAGCAGCCTGTGCAAGCGGTTCATCAGCGCAGCAACCTGTCTCGGAGCCGTCGCCTCAAGCAGCTGAAGCCGGTCCTTGATGACTGCGTTGACGCTCTCCTGCGCGGCCACTCCGAATGCCAGCCAGTCCGCCGACCCCATGCTGTCGGCCGCAACGCCTGCTAGTACCGCGCGCGCCTGAGCGATACACCCGGGCTCCGCGCCAGGAAAGCGGCGCATCAGGTCCGCTGGCGTTACCGAGACCAAGCGACGGAGACTACCGGCCATCGCCGAAGGATGAACCGGTGCAGCAGACTCCGGAATCCGTTCGACAGTGACGGCTGACACGGCCGTAGGCGCCAGCGAAGATGCGGCCGTGGCCGGCCCGCTTTGGCCATTCGAAGGCAGTGCGGCCGGCCGCACGACGGTCGGCGAGGGGACCTTCGCAGGCACCCCGACGCCGGGCAGCGCGGCGGGCTGGATAACGGTCACTTGAGGACGCGTCTGGAGGCCGCCATCCACGGCAGGCGTCGCCGGTGCGCCAACTGCGTCACCGCCAATCACCGTGACTTTGTACGTCATGATGGAGAGCCTCCGGTCGACTGCTTATGAGAAGTGGCCCAGCACGCCGTTAAAGTCAGTATTGAAGCCCACGCCAACGCCGATGAACGAGGCACCGTTGCCGTCCACCACGATGGAGCCCATCTGCACGCCGACGAAGGCGCCGAACTGGCTGGACAGGCCCACATCGAGCAGGGGCTGGCCCGCACTGTTTTCGATGATGACGCGCGCATTCTCGACGTGCTTGAAAGTCTTGCCAGACGCCTGCGGGTGAATCATCGCGAGCAGGGGGATCTCGAGATGGCCGGCCGCCGGCATCGTGAGCAGGCGCGGCTTGACGGTGACGTACTCGTCGTCGCCTGCCAGGCTGCCGTCTCGCGCATCCGGACTATGGACCAGCGCGCCGCCATGCACCGAGAACGTCTTGTCCGCGGCCAGCGCAAGCGTGCCGGCCTTCACGCCACCTTCGAGCACGCGCTCGACGTTGTAGGTGGACAGGATGTCGCCGAGGCTCGACGCTTTCGCGCCGCTGCCGGTGTTGACGGTTACCAGCGCGTGCAGGTCGAGGTCGGTATTGCCGTCCCACGACAGGCGAACCTTGAACTCCTCGCCCTTGTTCAGGTTCAGGGAAAGCTTCGGTGCGGCTTCGCCCGGCTTCGACAGGTTCAGTACCAGATTGCTCATGCTATCTTTTCTTTGCGTTAGAAGGTTTGCGGTGCGACCGTCGCCGCGGGATTGAGTTGCCTACCGAGGTTGAGCAGGTCCTGCCGTACTTGCGACATTGTGCTGCGGGCTTCCTCGAACTTCGCCTGATTCGTGGCGCGAGCGGCCTGAACGATGGACTGCAGCGCCTGCGTATCGGCGACGACGCGTTTCAGGTTATTGGCCTGATCCAGGCGATTGTTACCTGGGGCCGTAGCGGCCGTAGCCACTACGTTCTGCATCAGCCTGGAGCGCACCTCCTGAAGGTTCTTGTCCAGGTTTGCGCCGGACTGGCCGAGACGCTGGACGTTCTGCACCATTTGCGCGCCGTGAATCGTCAGTAGCGTCATGCGGATGCTTGCGAAGCGGTCCCCCATCGTGACGATGAGTTCTTGCAGCGTCGATACGCCTGCGTTCTGCAGTTGGCGAATCACCAGCTGTTCAGCCGGCAACTTGGTCATCATGGCTTCACGGGCCAGGGCAACCGATTCGAGCGCCTGCAGCTTGTCTTGTATCTCCTGCTGCAGGGATATGTCCTGCCCTGCAGCCGCCAGAAGCGCCGGTGCTTCGGCTTGCGCCTTCTTCAAGGCGTTGTGCAAGAAGGCCGTTTCTTGCGCGAATGCGACGAAACTCTTGCGGTATTCCGCCTTCTGCGCATCCATCACTTGCAGGTCGTCGTTAAGCCTGTTCATTTCGATACGGAGCTTGTTCTCCATACCGTTGACCTCGTCGCTCAGGGTCTTCGACTTGAGCTTGGCGATGCGTGCAAGGTCCTCGTAGACCTTGTCCATCGCGCGCTGCATCGCCTTCTTGCTGAACAGGCCGATAATTCGGTCCTTGATGCCCGGTTTGGCGTTCAGGATGGCGTCGGCTAACTCACCAAGCTTCTCCTTCGCCACCGCGTCGTTGAGCGCGTCCACCAGCTTGAACAGTTGCGGGTTATCCGCCTTGTTGATGCGGGCGAGGAAGCCGTCGAGCACCCGATTAAGGTTCAGCGTGGGCTCGGCCCCGAGCGCGGCGACTTGAGCTTGTGGCATGGCGGCGAAGTGGAATGCCGCCACGCGGTTCTCGATGTCGGCCAACTGAGCGGGCTCGAGCATGACCGGGAAATTCATGGGCAGCGCCACGCCGGGCGCCGGCTCCATGTTGGGGCTCAGCGCGGTGTCGTGCATCGCAGTGATGGCAGTCGGTTGCATTGATTGTTCCTTACGCAGTCGCGGCGGCCTTGTACTCGTCCGCTAAACTGCTGGTTGCCAACGTGCACCGCATTAGTACGGCGTTTTTGGCCCATTTACCAAATGGACAAACTGTTGCCTTGGGCGGTAGGCCTTAAGTCCTGGTTCAAGCCGGCGTAATTCTTACTACAAACAAGACCCATGTGTCCAGCGGCGCAATCGATCTTGGCAAGTCCATGCTCATGGCAGGCTCGCTCAATCTATGGGAGATCGTGCGCTGCCGCGTTGCCGGGCTGGTGTTCAAATGGTATTCCGCCATGGCGGCTAGTTCCTCGTCGGAAAGGCGGTCCATTCACTTGAGGGTGGAATGCTTCGATAAATGCAAGTGAAAAGTTGGGATCAGTGCCGGCAGCCACCTTCTGGTAGGCGGACCCCCAACTTCCTGTTTTGGACGCGCTCTGCGCAGCGCCCTCTTCTATTTTGGCCTGGCGTTACGAGACGCCCAGTTAGGCGCCGATCGCCCTTGCCACGCCACCCGCCAGCGCCTCCACGCCCACGCCGGCGGCGCCTCCGATGGCCATGCCCGCCAGTCTGCCCATCGAGGAGTGCGCAGAGGCAAGCGAAGTCCGTGCGCTGGCGGATTTGATTGAAGGAGGAGCCCGATTTCGCCATCGTGCCGCGGGCGGAATGGGATGACTGGCTAACGGGCCGGGATCCCGAGCTGGTGCGCAGCTTCATGCGGCCCTACCCGCCCGAGTTCATGGATGCCGAGCCGGCGCTGCGTGCGCCGAGAGCGAAGGCTGCCGAGTAGCCTGCCCCCTCGCAATACGGAATATGCGCGGCGAGATTTCCACACGTTAATGGACCCCTCACTCTAGGGGCATACCACCGCCTTAATGTATGAGACATTTTGGCGGGGCGGTTCCAAGGGCAGCCTAATATCAGATCACGTCCGCAGATCTGCGGACTTTTTTTGGTGTGCCTCGTACGAAGTCACTTAGATGCCTCGATATCGACGCTTCGATATCAACGCATCAAAACCAGCGTCAACATCAACAAAACGTTACAAAGCACTCCCTGCCCCTTCGTCATCGCAGCCTGGTTCCGCGGCGTTACTGAATCATGCGCGGCCAATCCTGCCGGGCATCAACAAGGAAGGGAGCTCACGGTGTTTACTAGAAAACTGATCGGAAGTGTGGCAATCGCCGTTCTGGCGGCAGGCGTGGCTGGTGGCGCAATGGCAAACGATACCCAGTGGCAGAAGAATCACCCGCGTCGCGAGCAGGTCAACGGGCGTCTTGCCAACCAGAATGCTCGTATCCACCAAGAGGTCAAAGAAGGTGAAATGTCCCGCGGCCAGGCAGCCACGCAGCACAGAGAAGATCACCAGATCCGCGCCGAAGAACGCACCATGGCAAGCCATGACGGAAGCCACATTACCCGTGCCGACCAGCGCGCCCTTAACCAGCAGGAAAACGCAGTGAGCAGGCAGATTGGCCGTTGATTGATCGCTAAGCATTCGCATTCTGGTATCACTGTTTGCCAGGCAGAAATCAAGAAGCAAGCCGACGACCCAGTCGTCGTAGCCCGCCGCTCGGCGGGTTTTTTTTAGCTTCTGTCGCAATCGGGGAGAGATCGCCGCTGGGGGACAATCACAGCCATCGCTTTCCCGCCGCGGTCATCAGCAGCGCGGCGCGGTCGTACCCTATGAGACGAGCCGTTGTTGCTGCGACAAATTCGGGGCCCGCTTTGCCGTTCGCGCTCATTGGAGAAGGTTAGGCAGGCCCGTCTACCGCTCGGGCTGGCTGACCTCCCCAAGGCGGCCGGCGGTCTCAGGAACGATCGCCGCACCGGCCAGGTAAATGGCAGTGACCACCGCGACGAAGATCCCCAGCACTTTTGGCAGGTCGGCGGGGGTGCTGGCGCACAGCGACGCAAAGGTCGGCATCATGCCGCCGATGGCAAAGCCGATATTCCATGACAGGCCGGTCCCCGTGGCACGGATGCTGGTGGGAAACCGTTCGTTCAGGAAAATGAGGATCGGGGCGAAGCCGGTGCTGCCCAGCATCGCCAGCGCCACGGCATACAGGCCAAGTGTGGTGACATCCGGTACCGCGGACATCCGTTGGTAGATCAACGGCAGCAGCACCACGTTCAAGGCGCCGATCAGCAGGAAGGCTCGCTTGCGACCAATCAGCGTGCTGAGGTGACCGGCAAGTATCGAAGCCACGATAACGCCAACGCTGCTGGCCATCAGGATGGCCGCGGAGGCCCCCGCCGGTGCCTTTACCACGATCTTGAGGAAGGTCGGCAGATAGCCGGAGGTCAGGTAGTAGGCGCTGCCACCGCCCACGGTGAGCAGGATGTTGACGAAGAGGACGCCACGGTACTGGCGGGAGAAGATCACGCGCAGCGGGTTCTCAACCGGCGCGGCGTGCCCCTTGGCCGCCTGCAACTGCTTCCACAGCGGAGACTCCTCCAGCGAGTTGAAGATGAACAGGCCGAGCACCGAGCTGATGATGCCGGAGAAGAACATGCAGCGCCAACCCCAGGCGTCGAACGCTTCCCCCGGAAACAGCGCGGTCATCGCCATGTAGGTAATGGAAGCCAGCAGTGCCCCGATACCCGCGCCACCGCCACCGACCAGCCCGGAAACGGCCCCGCGCCAGGACGGGGGCACCGATTCGGTACCGATGGTGTGGGTGGATGCCACCACGCCACCCACGAAGATGCCCTGCACCAGCCGCAGCAGGATAAACAAGGCTGGCGCAAGCAGCCCCACCTGACTCACCGTCGGCAGCAGGCCGAACGCCGCCGTGGACAAGCCAACGCCAGTGACGGCAACCACCATCGCCCCCTTGCGGCCGTGGCGGTCGGCATAAGAGCCGAAGATCGCCGAGCCGAGTGGCCGCATCAGCAGCGTCACGGCAAACGACGCGTACACCGCCGCCAGCGACAGCATCGCGTGCTCCGACGGGAAAAACAGCCTGCCGATCACGGGCGCCACGAACAGCAGGATGAACAGGTCGAACAGGTCCAGCGCCCATCCCATGCACGACGCCGTCACGGCACCAAACACCTGGCGATTGCTCGCCGCTGGCAGCGCCTCGCCGATCGTCTCTGTACGCTTTTTTGCTACGGCTTCCATTGTTGTCTCCTTTGATTTGATTTGAATCTCTGCTTGGATCATGACGGCAGGGTTGTCGCGCGGGCGGTGCCTTGCCGCCCCGGCAGCCGTTGCGCTGGTCGCGATCGTGGCCGAGGAGATCCGCAGGGTGTCAGGCGCCGCCGGCTGATCCGGGTGCGGCGGCCCTGGCTACCCCTGCCCTTGCATCGGGCTTCGCACCTCGTGTGGCACATCGCTGCGCGTGCCGAACAGCGTGTCGCAGATCGGGAAGGTCAGGTTGAAGTTCTGCGTGGCCATCAGCTCAGGATCGTGATGCGTGACGTGCAGGCGCCGCACGGTCCCCACGAACGGCATCCGGTCCAGCAGTGGGCTTTCCGTGATGTGCGACAGCGTATGCAGGCCCTCGTACATCAGGTAGTACGCCGCCATCGTCATCAGCGCGATATAGCCCGCGTTCTTCGAGAACCCCAAGCCGATCACCAGCGCGAACGGTACGGCCGCCAGCACAAAGGCTACCGGCGCAAAGGGCGGAAACAACAAGGCGCGCCAGTGCTTCTGGCCTTTGTACTCAAGCGTCAGATGTGTAAAGAAGCGATGATGCACCGCGCAATGCCGTTTATAGATCGCGCTGAACAAGCGCGTCGGTCGATGCAATATATAGCGGTGCGCGGCCCACTCGGCCCAGTTCCCGAGCAAGAAGATTGGCACGATCGCGAGCCACTGCGCCAGCGTCGGTGCTTGCAGTTTCATCGCGCACCAGGCAATCACCCCGCCGGTGAACAGCAGCGTGAAGGCCAGATGCAATTCGCCGCGATACCACGCAGGGGTGGCGGCGACATATTCGTCGCGGAAGCGGTAAGAGCGCGCGCGGATTTCGTCATCGTATTTCATCGTTATCTCCTCGTTCCAGCCGCCGGTGGCGCGCCATCGTGCAGCTTCGTTCTTCAGCGTGGATTTGCGCTGCGGTCTTCAACCCGGATGGGCAACTTCGCTCGATGCCGGCCGGACTGCGCGGCGCTCGGCCTGCATGGTGTCGGCAATCTTTTCCGCGAGCATGATGGTGGGGATGTTGGTATTGGCCGTCGGCAGCCGCGGCATCAGAGAGGCGTCTACGACGCGCAGCCTGCCAACATCGTGAACGCGGCCCGCCGCATCCGTCACCGCGCTCCGGTCCGCATGCGCGCCCATCCGGCAAGTGCCGCTGGCATGCCAGACCCCGAAGACGCTCTGACGCACGAAGCCCTCCAGCGCGGACTCATCCGCCAGCAGGCTGGCCAGGTTTGCCCCGCCCGTGACAAAGCGCGCGATCAGGCTTCTGCGCAGCGGCCCCGAGACATCAAGCACTGCCCCCAGCAACTCTGTGAGCAACGCATTGCCGCGGCTCACGCGGCTCAGCGCCTTGACGCGCGGCGAAAACGTAGCGGGGAAGAAATCACCCGGATGCTGATGCAAGGCCGACGCACCCACGATCTGCACCAACTTGCGTACGCCGGCCACCATGCGCCGCAGATCCCGCTCGTCGTCGAGCAGGTTGAGCTCCACCACGGGCGGCATATCCGGCTGGGCTCCCGCAAGGCGAACCTGCCCGCGCGAGAATGGCCGATTGCACCACAGGAAGAAGAGGCCGAGCCGATTACCGAGTGCATGCCAGCCCGCCCGCGTGGAACTGGACAGGTACATGTCCGACGCCTCGCCGCCTGGCACCTCCGATGAGAAGCGCGCCGCCGTCATGCTGGCGCGCCGGCGCGAGAGCGGCATGCGGTACTGGGGCGCGAGGAACTGGCAGAACGTCAGCGCCGGATGATCCTGGAGATTGCGGCCAACGCCGGGCCGGTCGGCTACGACCTCGATGCCGAGGGCCTGCAGCGCGCCAGCGTCGCCGATCCCCGCGCGCATCAGGATGGCGGGCGACTGCAAGGCGCCCGCGGACACGATGACCTCCCCGGCGTCCAGCGCCAGCCGCGACCCATCGGCCCGGATGGCGATCACCCCACGCGCTTCCCGGCCGGATACGACGAGCTTGCGCACCGTTGTCTCGGCATAGATCCGCAGATTGACCCGCCGGCGCGTATCCGCGTCGAGATAGGCGATGGCGGTCGAAACCCGTTTGTCATCCAGGTTCGAGAAGGCGGCCGGAAACCAGCCATCGCCGAACTCCGCGTTCTGGTCGGCCAGCTCGGACAGGCCGCTGCGGCCCATCGCTTGCGCAAACTCCGTGCAGAACGGCGGCCAAGCCTGCGGCAGGATGCGGCGGATCGGCACCGGTCCGTGGCTGCCGTGCAGCGGGCTGTTGCCGTAATCCACATCGCGCTCAAGGCGGCGGAAGTACGGCAGCACATCCTGCCACGACCAGCCGGACGCGCCCAACGCGGCCCACTCATCGTAGTCGCGCGGCAGCCCGCGGTTTGCGGCCTGCACGTTGATGCTGGAGCCGCCGCCCATGACGCGCCCCTGCTCGTAGACCTTGGACCTGCCCCCTGCCACGGCGCGGGCTTGCAGCGATGGCCAGATATACCGGTCACCGTAGAACAAGGGCATCGGATAGCTGTCGAGGATCTCCGCCGGCACAGCGTCCGGCGGCGTATCGATGCCCCCCTCGATCAGCGCGACGCGGATGGCCGGGTCCTGCGACAGGCGATTGGCCAGTACGCAACCGGCGGACCCGCCGCCAACAATCACGTAGTCGAAACGCTCCCTCGGCGTATCCATGCGGCCTCCCCTTGTCAATAGGCGTCGTTGCTTCGTCATTGCAAGGGGATGGCCGCGTCATGTACCACCTGCTTCCACTTCGCCATTTCCTTGCCGATAAACGCAGAGAAGTCGGCAGGGCTGCCGCCGTCGGGACGCACGCCCTGCTCGTGGAAGAGCTTGCGCACATCCGCCGTGCGCAGCGCGTCGTTGATCTGCGCGTTCAGCTTTTGCACAATCTCCGGGGGCGTGCCGGCCGGCGCGACAATGCCGTGCCAGGATGACGCGTCGTAGCCGGGCAGGCCGCTCTCGGCCATGGTGGGCACCGTGGCAAGCGACGCAAAGCGGCTCCGGTCGGCGACGGCAAGTGCGCGTACCTTGCCGGACCTCACGAAAGGCAACACATGGGGCAACGCGTCGAAGGCCACTTCGACCTGCCCGCCGGCCAGATCGGTCAGCATGGGCGTGCTGCCCTTGTAGGGAACCTGGGCGAGCGTGATGCCGGCACTGCGCTCGAACAACGCCATGGCAAGGTGGTTGGACGAGCCGCTGCCCGACGAGCCGTAGTTGATCTTGCCGGGCGTGCCCTTGGCGGATTTGACAAGATCGTCCACGGAGCGTATCGGCGATCCGTTGGTCACCACAAGGGTCATCGGCGACTCGCCTGCCAGGATGACCGGCGTGAAGTCCTTGAGGGTGTCGTACGGCAGCGACTTATAGAGCCAGGGATTGGCACCGAAGGGGAACTGCACCACCAGCAGCGTGTAGCCATCGGGCGCGGCCTTGGCCACGAACGAGGTGCCGATGATGGTGCCCGCGCCGGGCTTGTTGTCCACCACCACGGGCTGGCCCCAGGCTGCGGTGAGCCTGCTGCCGACGATGCGGGCCAGCGTGTCGTTGAAGCCGCCGGGCGGGTACGGCACCACGATGCGGATCGGCTTGGTGGGATAGCCTTGCGCATGGGCAAGCCCCGTGAGCAACAGCAAAGCGAGCCCGGCATGGGCGAGCCAAGTTTTCATGTCTGTCTCCTGCCTGTTCAGCATTCAAAGTCCGGCCGGGATCAGCGCCCCGGTCCGCAGCGCCGGCCGTCAGCCGGCAAAGTCGTGAGCGAGGCCCGACCAGCGGCTGACCAGCGTGTCGTGCTCGATCTGGAACAGGTCCAGGATGCGGCCCACGGTGTGATTGACCACATCCTCGATGCTGGTCGGATGCGAGTAGAAGGCGGGCACGGGCGGCATCACGATCGCGCCCATCTCGGTGGCGTGCAGCATGTTGCGCAGGTGCGCGAGGTTCAGCGGGGTTTCGCGCGCCACCAGCACCAGGCGCCGCCGCTCCTTGAGCACCACGTCCGCGGCGCGGGTCAGCAGGTTGTCGGAAAACCCGTTGGCCACCGACGCTAGTGTCTTCATCGAGCACGGCGCGACCACCATGCCCTCGGTCACGAAAGAGCCGCTGGCCACCGCTGCGCCAATATCGCGCACGTTATGCACTACGTCGGCAAGTGCCTCGAGTTCGCTGCGCTTGATGCCGAGTTCCTGGGTCGCGGTGAGCATGCCGGACGCCGACACGATGAGGTGCGACTCGACGCCGTCCAGGTTGCGCATCGCCTTGAGGAGATTGACGCCGATGGCCGCGCCGCTGGCGCCGGATATACCGACAATGATGCGTCTCTGGCTGACCATGGCATCAAGCTCCTTCGCCGAGATACGATTCCCAGTGCGATGGGTCGACCGACACCAGCGCCTGCAAATCGATGGTTGACTCGCCGGGAATCCGCACGCGGGTGAACACATGCGCCGCGTACTTGACCGGGCGGGTCGCGTCCAGCCCCATCTTGGCGCAGATGCCTTGCAGGTGCGGCTCGGGATTGTCGATGCCGGCGAGGTTGGCGGCGACGGTCGTGGAGGGGTCGAGCACCGAGCCCTGCGCCCCGGCGATCACCACCAGGTCCTGGTCTGCCTGGAAGCGGGTCGCGACGGCCCATTCCACCTCGGCCGGGTCGTGGACGTCGACATCGGTATCCACCACGACCACCTGCTTGATGTCGTAGTGCGCGCCAAACGCCGCGAGAATGACGTTCTTCGCTTCGCCCTCGCGCTTCTTGTCGAGCTTTACGTACAAGTGGTACCGGCATACGCCGCCCACCGACAGATGCACATCCTGCACCCCGGGATGGCTGCGCTGCAGATGCGCCAGCAAGGTCGCCTCGCGCGGAATCGCCCCGAGCAGCAGGTGCTCCATCTCCGCCGGCACGATGGTGTGATAGATCGGGCGATGACGGTGCGTGACGGCGTCGACCTGGATGACCTCGCGCGGCTCGGCGCTGCTGTAGTACTTGGGAAATTCGCCAAAGGGCCCTTCCATCTCGCGCTCGCCGGGCAGAAGCCGGCCCTCGATCACGATCTCGGCATTGGCCGGCACACGCACATCGCTGGTGCGGCACTTGATCACTTCCAGCGGCGCACCGTGCAATGCCCCGGCGATCTCCAACTCGTCATGGTCGATAGGCGTGATGGCCTGCGAAGCCAGCATGGTGAGCGGATCGACACCGATGACAATGGCAATCGGCAGCGCCTCGCCACATTCCTCCGCCGCACGGTAGAACGCATCGAGATGCCGCGGCAGCATCAGGATGGCCATGCGATCCGCGGCATGCACCTGGATGCGGTGGATCGATACGTTCTGCACGCCGGTGCGCGGGTTGCGCGCGATGGCCAGGCCTGCAGTGATATAGGGGCCGTTGTCATGCTCGCTGTGGGTCGGGATGGGCAACAGCTTGCGCAGGTCCACCTTGTCCAGGTGGATGACCTGCTGGCATGCGGCCTCGCCCTGGGCCACCTCGCTCACCGGCAAGGGCTGCGCGGCGGCGCTGCGCACGCGCTCGAGCAAGCCGGCCTCGGGCACGCCCATCGCCTCGGCGATCCACGCGCGGCGCGACATGAACCCGCTCACGACCGGAACGGCGTGGCCGCCAGGCCGGCGGAAGAACGCCGCGCGCTCGCCATCGAGCCGCTTGGCGACGGCTGCGAGGGTGTGCTCTAGTGCCACCGGCTCGTCGATTGCAGCCAGCCGGTCCGTGTTGCCGAGGTGGCGCAGCCAGCTGCGCAGGGTCAGCGGCCCTTCGGGCAATGGCGCGGCTTGCGACGCGCTGTTCGTCTTTTCGGCGGGTTGCCTGGACATGGCGTGACTCCTGGGTCGTCAGTGTGCGGCCCAGGCCAGACTGGCCCCGCCGCACGCAATGTGAGGCAAGCCTAGTCAGGAAGATACATCAGGTCTAATACTGTTTATTGATCCGAAATATCATAGTTGTTGATATACGTGTTTGACCCGATGACAGGCGACAGGCGCTGAACGCTAATAGAGACCTTGGGAGCGATCTCGCTTTACAGGCTGCGCCCGGTGGATTTTGCACCTCAGTCCGATTGCCGGCGCTGGCAACCGACGCCTTTGAGATCACCGATTTATATTTGCTGATTTCTAAGTATCATTTTTAATGATAAAAAATGGGGCAACTCGGGCATATGGATTTAAAGCAGATCCAGTACTTCATCGCGCTCTTCGAGGACGGATCAGTCACTCGGGCCGCCAAGCGGCTGCATATCGTGCAGCCCGCGCTGAGCATGCAGATCGCCAGGCTGGAAGAAGAGCTGAATCAAAAACTGTTCGAGCGCGGCGCGCATGGCATGTCGCCGACCGCCGCGGGCCGCCAGATGTATCGGCTGTTCCTGCCCATCATGCGCGACATCACGTATGCGCGCGAACAACTGGTGCAACGGGACGAGGTCGTCTCCGGAAACATCACGATCGGACTGATCGCCTCCATTGCCGAGGGCGCTCTCGCCGAAGCACTGACCAGCTTTCGAATGCGCTATCCCCAGGTCGAGGTGACCGTGGCCGACGGCTACAGCACCACGCTGATCGACTGGGTAGCGGGCGGCCAGCTGGACGTGGCCATTATCAACAAGCCGCGCGCTCAGTTGTCACTCGACTCCCGGCCGCTGCTCGATGAAGAAATGGTGCTGGCAACGAGCGCGGCCCACGGCCTGGACCTGCCCGGCTCGGTCCAGCTAGCCAGCCTCCCCGCGGTGGAACTGGTGCTGCCCACCAAACGCCACGGCCTGCGCGGCGTGCTCGACAGCGCGGCGCACCAGTTGGACATGATGCTCACGCCCAAGTACGAGATCGACGCGCTCGGCACCATCGTCAAGCTTGTTGCATCAACCAACATGGCCACGATCCTGCCGCGCATCGCTGTGCAGCGCGCGGTGGACCGGGGCACATTGCGCGTGCACGCCATCCTGGCACCACGGCTAATCCGGCACATCGTGCGCATCAGCCACCCCCGCCGCCCCTTGAGCACAGCGGCCGAGGCGCTGGTCAGCATCATTGCCAGCGAGATCCAGCGTACGTCGGACGCGGCAACACCCGCCGGCGGCCAAGACCTAAACAAGGAGAGGATGGAATGAACGCGCAACACTGGATTGCCGGCGCCTGGACCGGCGAGCCTTCCGCCGATAGCCTCAACCCGGCCGACGGGACCCTGATCGGGCAGTTCGCGGACGGCGGCACCTGGCAAGCCGAAGCCGCCATCGCCGCCGCGCGCCATGTCTTCGAGCGCACCACCTGGGGCCAGGATGCCCGCCTGCGCCAGGACGTGCTTCTAGCCTGGGCTGGTGCGCTCGAGGCAGAGCGAGAGCGCCTGGCCAGCCTGCTCACCGCGGAAAACGGCAAGCCGGTCGCACAAGCCCGAGGCGAGGTCGGCGCCGCAATTTCAGAGGTCCGCTATTACGCCGGGCTGGCGCGGCACATCCCGGGTCACGTGCTGGAGCCCGAGCCAGGCACGATATCGACCATCCTGCGCGAGCCAGCCGGCGTCGCTGCCATCATCGTCCCCTGGAACGCACCGGCGGTGCTGCTCGTGCGCTCCCTCGCGCCAGCGCTTGCCGCGGGCTGCACGGCAGTGGTCAAATCGGCAGCGCAAACCACGCTGTTTACAGCCGCCATGCTGCGCTTGTTCGAGCGCACGGCCCTGCCGGCCGGCGCCGTCAATCTGGTCTGCGAAACGGGCTATGCGGCAGCGGACCACCTGGTGCGTTCGCGCGACGTGGACGTCGTGAGCTTCACAGGATCGACCGCAACCGGCAAGAAGATCATGATCGCCGCTGCGGACAGCGTGAAAAAACTCTCGCTGGAACTCGGCGGGAAATCATGCTGCCTGGTGTTCGACGACGTCGACGCGCAAGCGGTCGCGAAGCGGCTTGCGCTTGCCGCCACCGTCATCTCGGGCCAGCAATGCACGGCCGCGCGGCGAGTGCTGGTGCACGAAGCCATCGCGCCACAGATGCGCCGGCACCTGACCGAGGCCCTCGCCGCGCTGCGCCTCGGGCCCGGCATCGAGCCCGACACCCAAATCGGCCCGCTCATCGACCACCCGACGCGCGCGATGGTGAGCGCGCAAGTCGAGCGCGCCTGCGACGAGGCGGACACGGTCCTGCTGCGCGGCACGATGCCGGGCGGCGCGCTAGCGCGCGGCGCCTTCCTCAGCCCCACACTAGTGGAACACAGCGACCCCGGTGCCTTCTTCTGCCAGGAGGAGATCTTCGGGCCGTTCGTCACATTCGAGACCTTCGCGACCGAAGACGAGGCGCTAGCCAAGGCCAACAACACCGTCTTCGGCCTGTCCGCCAGCGTCTGGACGCACCACGGCGAACGCGCCATACGCCTCGCGCGGGCGCTGCGCAACGGCACGGTCTGGGTCAACGACCACAACCGCCTGTTCGCCGAAGCGGAGACGGGCGGCTATCGGCAAAGCGGCCTTGGACGGCTCCACGGTTATGACGCCCTCGCGGACTTCACCGAGTTGAAGCACATCTGCATCCAGGCGGGCCTGCCGGAAGGGATGGCGCAGGCGGGCTGCAAGCTCAGTGGGGTAGCAGCGCGCGAGCGGATGGGAGTTTCCGTCTAGCACCGACCCCGACGCCACCAAACGGCCGGACCCGCCAGGCAACGACGTAGGTTTATCCCGTGGCGCGGCGGACAAATCCTGCTGCCGCCCACGCCCTTCAGGCCGGGCCCGCCTTGAACTTCAGTTTGGTCTTGGTCGCTGGCACCTGGCGCCGGGTCGTTGCCAGGCGGCGCGACGCGGTGGCTTCGGCTTGTGCGCGCTCGGCCTGCCGCAGCGCCGCTTCCAGTTCGGCCCGCAGCCCTTCTTGTGCCGCCAGCCCAAGTCCGAGCGCCTGCTCGGCCGCCGCCAGTTGCCGGCTAAGCGTATCGCGCTCTGCCTGCAGTCGCACCCGCACCTCCGCGGCAGCCACGGCGGCGTCTTGCGCCCTCGCCTGCATGGCCGCCAGCTCGGTGCGCAGCTCCGCGGCCGCCTGCTCGGCCTTTTGCCGCAGCGTGCGCTCCTGGTCGATTTCGCGCAGCGCGCGGCGCTCGGTGGCGCTGGCGCGCTCCTGTGCCACCACCACCTGCTCGCGGGTGCGCTCCAAGTCTGCCGAGAACTGCGTGTGCATCTCGCCCAGTTGCCGCTCCAGCGCCTCGACCTGGCGCTTGCTCTCGTCGTGACGCGCCTGCGCTGCGGCGTGGGACTGGCGCTCGGCCTCCAGCTCCCCCTGCACCGCCGCGCGCGCTTGCTGGGCAGCGTCGAGCCCGGCTTGCAAGACCGCTGCCTCCCGCTCGGCCACCACCACCGCGGCCCGCGCCTGGTCGCGCTGCGCTTGCGCCTCGCTCGCCTGTAGTCGCGCCTCCGCCCGCAAGGCGGCCAATTCGCCGCTAGCGGCCTCATTGGCAGCCTGCCAGATCGACTGCACGGCATCGGCCGCGATCACCTTGAGCGCGTCCGGCAGCTCGGGGTGCGCGATGGTCACGTGCATCTTATTGCGCAGGTCTTGCCAGAACTGCGCCAGCACCTCGGTCGGCGTGCCCATGCTGCCCTTGCGCACCAGCCCGTAGAGCTTATTGGCGGTGGGCGTGATGCCATAGCGGAAGAACAGCAGTCCGCACACCTCTCGATAGAGAGCACGTGTTTCCGGGAAGCGTTCGCGCAGCTGGACGATGTCAGCCTGCAGGCTTTGCTCGTTTGCCGTGGTTTCCGGGCTAGCGGTCATGGGTTTTGGAGAAGATCCGACATTTTTTGAATATTACTACGTAATACGTAATTTTTCATGAATCAACACACAATCTTTAGACATAATTGTTGTTCTGTCTATAATTGTGCACACTTTGCGAACGCGACTCACGCCTCACCCATGGAATCCTGCCAGCTGCCCCTCGCTACCCTGCCAGCCACCCCGATCGAGCGCTTGCGCCTGCCCGCCGAGCTATCCGGGGCCGCAGGCACCAACCGGGCGCGCGGCGGCACCCCGCAGATCTCGGCCGCGGAGGATTTGGCCGCGGTGACGGCCTGGCTGGCGCGCTATGCCGACACGCCCACCACCCTGCAGACCTATCGGCGCGAGGTAGAGCGGCTACTGCTATGGGCCGTGATGCAGCATGGCAAGCCGCTGTCGTCGCTGACTCACGAGGATTTACTGGTGTACGAGCGTTTCCTGGCCGACCCGCAGCCAGCCTGGCGCTGGGTGATGGCGTCGCGCAAGAAGCTGGCGCGTGGTGCGCCCGAGTGGCGGCCGTTTGCCGGGCCGCTCTCCCCGGTCAGCGTGCGGCACACCATGGTGATCCTCAATGGCTTGTTCGCCTGGCTGGTCGACGCGGGCTACCTGGCCGGCAACCCACTGTCGCTGGCGCGCAGCCGGCGCAGCCTGCCCAAGCCGCGCATTACCCGCTACCTGAGCCACGACATGTGGCAAGCGGTCAAGGACGCCACCGATGCCATGCCGGTCGAGACCGAGCGTGACCGCTTGCACGCGGCGCGTTGCCGTTGGCTGCTGACCGTGCTGTATCTCGGTGGCTTGCGTGCCGCGGAAGTGGCCAGCACGCGCATGGGGGCGTTTTTTTGCCGGCGCGACAGCCAGGGCATGGAGCGGTGGTGGATGGAGGTGACGGGCAAGGGCAACAAGACGCGGCTAGTGCCGGCCACCGATGAGTTGATGGTGGAGCTGGCGCGTTACCGCAACGCCAACGGCCTGCCGCCTGCGCCAAGCCCCGGCGAGGATCGCCCCATCGTGCTGCCCGTGATCGGGCGCGAGCGCGCCCTGTCGCGTGGCGCGCTGCATCTGGTGCTCAAGGAGATCTTCGCGCTGGCGGCAGAGCAGTTGCGCGCGCGCGGACCCGAATGGGCAAGCCGTGCCGAGGTGCTGGCCAGCGCCTCGGCACACTGGCTGCGGCATACGGCAGGGTCGCATATGACGGACCAGCAGGTGGACCTGCGCTTCGTGCGGGACAACTTCGGACATGCGTCCATCGCCACGACCAGCGCATACCTGCATACGGAAGACGATGCGCGGCATGCGGCCACGCAGGATCGGCACCGTATTGGGTGGAAGCGTTAGGACTAGCAACCCCTTTCCCTGCCAGCGAGCCGATCGCGCCGGGGCTAGCACGGCCGGCACAGCGCTCTCGATCCCTGGGTGATTGGAGAGTCTGCGCAAGCAAAGCAACTTCTGGAAGCCTGGCGCGAACTCAGTACATAGGCACCGCTAGCATGGCCTCAAGTTGCTGCCAGGTCGCCGCTTTCTGTTCGGGCTAACCTTTTTGCGCAATTCGTGACTTCCTGAAGTGACATTTGCGAGGGCGGCGATAGCACACGCGCACACGCGCAGGTAGTGCGAGCCCGGATGCCACACGCCTATCTGATAGCGACGACGCATCATCCCAAATCACGGATAGGCGCATTGAGTCCTATACTGCAACCTCATCTGTCTCCAGCTGCGAAACGGGATGACGATTGCGCGATCGCGTAAGGCATCCTACATATTCACAATCCGGAGGTTGCCATGAATCCGCTCGTCCAAGCCCTGACTACCTGCGGCGCAGAGCTGCTGGCGGAACTCGAAACGATCTACAAGGATATCCACCAGCACCCAGAACTGTCGATGCAGGAGGTTCGCACCGCCAAGCTCGCGGCCGATTACATCGAAACGTTGGGCTACGAGGTGACGCGCGCGGTGGGCGTCACAGGCGTCGTTGGCGTGTTGCGCAATGGCGAAGGCCCTACCGTGATGTTGCGTGCCGACATGGATGCACTACCCATGGCGGAGAATACCGGCTTGCCCTATGCCAGTACCGTCAAGGCAAAAGATGAAGAGGGTGTGGAGGTAGGCGTGGCCCACTCCTGCGGGCACGACCTGCACGTGACCTGGTTGATGGGGGCGTCGCGCATTTTTGCAGAGCATCGCGACGCCTGGAAAGGCACTGTCATGCTCGTGTTCCAGCCGGGCGAGGAAGTGGGCCGGGGTGCAGCGAGCATGGTTCAGGATTGGGGGGAGGGGCGCTTCCCAAAGCCAGACATTATCTTGGGGCAGCACGTGATGGTAGGACTGAGTGGAACAGTCTGCTACCGCCCAGGTGTCATCCTGTCAGCCGGTGACAGCTTGAAGATCAAGCTATTCGGTCGCGGGTCACATGGCTCACAACCGCAGACCGCCATCGATCCGGTGATCATGGCTGCTGCCACCACATTGCGCCTGCAAACCATCGTTTCGCGTGAAATTTCGCCGCTGGACAATGCAGTGTTGACCATTGGCTCGCTGCAGGCCGGCACCAAGGAAAACATCATTCCCGACGACGCCACGATCAAGCTCAATATGCGCACCTTCGACGAAGATGTGCGCGAGTACATGCTGTCGTCCGTCAAACGCATTTGCTGCGCCGAGTGCGATGCCTCCAATGCCGAGCGGGCGCCCGAGTTCACCACGCTCAGCAGTTACCCGCTAACCGTAAACGACGATGCCTCGACCCAGAAGATCGCGGCAGCCTTCGATGCGCAGTTTGGCGACCAGGCCTATGAGACGGCTCCGGCGTCGGCCAGCGAAGACTTCAGCATCTTCGGGCGTACGTGGAATGTGCCATATGTTTTCTGGTTCGTCGGCGGTACCGACCCCAGTGTGTATGCACAGGCCAAGAGGGAAAAGCAGATCAATAAGATACCGAGCAATCATTCGCCCAAGTTCGCACCAGTCATCCACCCGACGCTCGAAACGGGGCTGCAGGCAATGCTGACGGCAGCGTCTGCCTGGCTTTGCAATCAGCAAGCGGCATGATGGAGCACAGTCTCTTTGTCTTGGTCGACCTGTTCGGTACCTTCGCTTTTGCTGTCAGCGGTGCTCTTGCCGCTGAACAGAAGCGCCTCGATCTGTTCGGTGTCGTCGCGATTAGCTATATGACGGCCTGTGGCGGAGGAATCGTTCGGGATCTCTGCCTGGGCTCGCTGCCGCCGGTGGGCATTTCAGATTGGCGGTATCTCGCGACCTCGGCGTTTGCCTCGGCAATGGCTCTCTGGGCGCGACCACTCGTTGACCACCTCAAGCATCCTGTCGTTTTTTTCGACTCGCTTGGACTGGGCTTCTTTGCGGTCGTTGGCGCACACAAGGCACTGCTGCTTGGCCACAACATCGAGGTTGCCATCGTGCTCGGCATGGTGACTGCTGTCGGCGGAGGCGTGGCGAGGGATGTGGTGCTCAATCGCGTACCGATCATCCTGCAGAAGGAAATCTATGCGCTCGCCGCACTGGTTGGCGCAGCCATACAAGTGCTTGGACAATTCCTGGAATGGAGGGTAGCAGTCACGCCTTGGTTTGCGGCGTCGATCTGCTTCGCAATCCGCCTGCTTGCCCTGCGCTATTCCTGGAGCCTACCTGTTGCCCAAAAGACGGATGCGGCGTAGCAGCTGCCTGGGGCATGCCTGTGATATAGACCATGGCATTTGCCCTCCCCGTTCTTTGGCCACGCCCTTGCGGTGAACGAAGCCCCTCTTTGTCTCCTCCCGATCGTGTTGGCAAGAGTCCATGAAGGTGCCGCTCCACCCACGAGCCATGTCATTTCCCGCACGCGGGCCTACTCGGATAGATCGTTCAACTCATAGCTGGTGCTGCGCCCGCCTGCATCCGATTTCCGCAGTACGCCACGTGCGAGCAGATCAGTGATGTCGCGCAGCGCGGTGTCTGGCGAGCATTTGGCGATCGCCGCCCACTTCGAGCTGGTGAGCTTGCCGTCGAAGCCATCGAGCAGTCGGTTGAGCAGTTTCACCTGCCGCTCGTTCAATGCCGTAGGCGCCCAGCGCTGCCAGAACCGCGTCTTGATCAGCACAGCATCAAGGGTGTGGTGCGCCTGCTCAAGGGCGCGATGCAGCGTATCAAGGAACCAGGTCAGCCACTCGGTGACATCCATCGACCGCTTCTGGGTCCGCTCCAGGATATCGTAGTAGGCCTTGCGCTCCCGCTGGATCTGCGCCGACAGGCTGTAGAAACGCTGCGGGCTGCCATCGGCGCGCGCCAGCAGCAGGTCGCCGATCGCACGGGCGATACGGCCGTTGCCGTCGTCAAACGGATGCAAGGTGACGAGCCACAAATGGCCGAGGCCTGCCTTGAGCAGAGGTGGATCGTTCGATGCACCGTTGGCCCAGTCGAGAAACCGGCTTGTTTCGGCTTCCAGGCGATTGGCTGGCGGCGCTTCGAAATGCACACGTTGTCGGCCGATGGGGCCGGACACCACCTGCATCGGCCCGCCGGTGTCGTCACGCCAGCCTCCGACCTTGATCCGGGCAAGGCCGGAGTAGCCGGTGGGAAACAACGCGGCATGCCAGCCGAACAATCGCTCGCGGGTGACCGGTGCCTGACAATTGGCGGTCGCGTCGAGCACCATTTCAACCACGCCTTCGACGTGACGATCGACCGGGGCCAGTGCGCCGATATCCACGCCGAGGCGGCGGGCGATGGACGAGCGCACGGATGCGACGCTGAGCTGTTCGCCCTCGATCTCGCTGGTCTTGACCACGTCTTCGGTGAGCGCCGCTAGACTCGCCTGATCGCGCAGAGCCATGCCGACATCGGCCAGGCGCCCCATCAGCAGTCCTTGGGCGCGGCTAACCTCGGCCATCTGCCCTGCCAGGGCAGCCAGATCGTAGTGCCAGCTTGGCCAGTCACCAGCCTGCCAGATGTATGTGTAATCACCGCTTTCCATGCGGAGATTATGATCTGCTTTCTCCGCAGGCGCAAATTATTCACCGCTCCTGGTGCGGTGATAGACCCTGATATTGACCGCAGGGAGGCAAAGCTGGCGGGGAGACTAGCGCTGGCACGATACGGGCGCATGCCCTGCACGCACATGGTCGCTGGAGCACTGATGGATGGAGGTAACGGGCAGAGCCAAGGCCGGCGACCGCGTGACGTTTGAACAGGGCAAGGACAAGAGACCAGGCTGCACTTCCTTGCACTGTGCGGCGGCTTGCCGCGCAGCACCTGCTGCACCACAAGAATCGGAAGCAGGCGTTCCAGCTGGTTTTCCAGCGCACCGTTGCCTTGAACCTTGGCGCCCTCATCATGTGGAAGACGTATTTGCCTGGCTGAAACTACAAAGGGGGTTACGGCTTTTAACTTTGCCGTAACCCCCTTCGCCTTGCCTTCGCCTGGCGCGCCTGCGCGCCAGGGCCGCAACCCTGCTTAGCCTTCCTTCAGGAACGCCTTCAGATGGTCCGCGCGGCTGGGATGGCGCATCTTCTTCATTGCCTTGCTTTCAATCTGGCGAATCCGTTCGCGGGTCACATCGAACTGCTTGCCGACTTCTTCCAGCGTGTAGTCGGTCGACATGTCGATGCCAAAACGCATGCGCAGCACCTTGGCCTCGCGCGGTGTCAGGTCGTCGAGCATTTCGCGCACGGTGGCGCGCAGGCTAGCATGCAACGCAGCTTCGGCGGGGGACGCGGTGTCGGAGTCGGCAATCATGTCGCCCAGGCTCGTGTCGCCGTCTTCGCCAACCGGCGTTTCCATCGAAACCGGTTCCTTCGCGATCTTCATGATCGAGCGGACCTTCTCTTCGGGCATCTCCATGCGCTCGGCCAGGGCGGCGGGATCCGCAGCCTTGCCAGTGCGCTGCATGATTTCGCGCGAGATCCGGTTGAGCTTGTTGATGGTCTCGATCATGTGCACCGGCACCCGGATGGTCCGGGCCTGGTCGGCGATCGCGCGCGTCACGGCCTGGCGAACCCACCAGGTTGCATAGGTGGAGAATTTCCAGCCGCGACGGTACTCGAACTTGTCGACCGCCTTCATCAAGCCAATGTTGCCTTCCTGAATCAGGTCCAGGAACTGCATACCGCGGTTCACGTACTTCTTGGCGATCGAGATGACCAGGCGCAGGTTGGCCTGCGTCATCTCGTGCTTGGCCTGGCGCATCTGGCGCTCGGCTGCCAGCATCTGGCGATTCACCAGCTTCAGTTCAGACAGCGGCAGCACCACGCGGGCGTGGATGTCGATCAGCTTTTGCTGATGCGCTTCGAGGTCCGGCAAGCTGCGGGAAACGGAGTCGCTGTACGAACGCGACTCGCCGGCGATCGCGCGGCCCCAGGCGAGATTGGTTTCGTTGCCCGGGAAGCGTTCGATGAACTCCTCACGGGGCATGCCGCAACGCTCGACCATCAGTTGCAGGATCTGGCGCTCGACCACGCGCACTTCTTCCACCACCGTCTGCACATCGGCGCACAGGCGCTCGATGGTCTTTGCGGTAAAGCGGATCGACTTGAGTTCCTCCCGAACCGCGAGCTGTGCCACGAGGAAGCCTTCGGACTCCACGCCGTGCGCGGTGTAGGCCTTGCGCATGGCTTCGAAATGATTGGCGACGCGAGCGAATCGGGTCAGGCAATCGTCACGCAGCTTGGCCAGGCTGGCGGTTTCGTTGGCTTGCGCGGCCGCACCTTCGTCGACGGGCTCGTCCGAGGCACTCTCATCCTCGGCGACGACTTCGTCGCGGCTGGTGTCATCCTCGGCTTCGGCGACTTCGCCTTCCCCTTCGATCAGGCCGTCGACGAGCTCATCGATACGCGTTTCGTCGCGGGCGACCCGCTCCGACAGTTCAAGAATCGTCGCAATGGTGGACGGGCAGGCAGCGATGGCGTGCACCATGCGGTTCAGGCCGTCCTCGATGCGCTTGGCGATCTCGACTTCCTGCTTGCGGGTCAGCAGCGTTGCCGAGCTCATTTCCCGCATGTACATCCGCACCGGATCGGTGGTGCGGCCGAATTCCGAGTCGACCGTCGAGAGCGCGACTTCCGCCTCTTCATCGGCCTGGTCGTCAGATGCGGCGACCGCGCTGTCGCGCAGCAGCAGCGCTTCGGCATCCGGCGTCTGCTCATAGATCGTCACGCCCATTTCGGCGAACGTGCTGACGATGCTTTCCATCGCCGCGGTGTCCGTGAAATTGCCCTGCAAATGGTCGCTGATGTCCGCGTGCGTCAGGTAGCCTCGCTCCCTGCCCAGCTGGATCAGCGCGCGCAGTTGCTGGCTGCGTTCCGTTGCTTCGGTTGCGGGATCAGCTTGAGTCGTGGACGCCGCACCCCTGCCGACAGGCTTCTTGCCGGTCAATGCTGTCTTCGTTTCTGCCACCGTCCGTTGTGCGCCACTCGCCATTAACTGCTGCTCCCTTGCTGAATTACTGCTTAACTGTTGCTGTTGCCCCATACGAGGGTACACCCAACGCACCTTTGGCTGTCAAAGCCGTCACAGGATGGATACCTGTCGAGCGATGCATGGCTGACGCCACCACTACCGGGTTCTTCCAGTATGGTGGTCCGCGCTCGTTTAGGCCAAAGGGCGATATTCTACATTCGTTGGTGCGACGCAGCACGTGCTAAAAATTTTTTACCGCCTCGCCGAGGCCCTTCGACCCCTCTTAAATTTGCATTGCCGTGTCACTCCATGCTAGGCAATAGCCCCCTTTTCACGCACAAAACGGGCGAATTGCCCACAATATGTGACGCAAAGATTTCATATGAGCTCATCGGGCCTTGTGACCGAAAGCACCGTCAGGATTTACATACAGATTTGTTTTTTTCTTGCCAGCCAGGCTACCGGGCCCGGAAAGGCCGGCTTCCTCTCTTAATGGGGCGGGCGCCGACTTCCCCGGCCGTGCATCCGGCTTGATGTCCTCCAGCCCTTGCGCCCATGCCGCCAGCATCCGCTTGGCGATTTCCCGGAATTCCGGGTAGCGGCCAGCGCAGTCGGCCACCATCGGCAGCACTTTTCGAACCGCCTCGGTCACCTGCGCCACGCACGCCGCCATGTCGGTCCGGGACAGCGACAAGCGGGCACCACCGTATTGCGTCAACCACTGCCCGGATGCCCAGGTCCGCTTGCCGGCCAATGGCAGCCCCGGAATATCTGCCTGGTACTCGGGGTAGGCCGTCACCGTGACAATGTCGTAAACCGGCGCCAGCCGCACGTCCTCTACGGAGGTATAGACCACCGCGAAGTTTTTCAAGTGCGCGTCTGCATTGCGCAGCGCATAGTTCACGAGCAACAGCGCAAACAGCCGCCTTGCGCTGTCCTTGCGATGCGGGGCACTGACGTAAATCGACGACAGTTTGGCCAGGTCCTCGAGGCTGCCCTTGTACTTATTGACGGGATCCAGCCCCTTGAGTGCGCAGAAATCTTCGACCGCCAGGCGGCCCCCGTTGGCCAGCCGATCGAAACGCCGGATGGCCAGCACCTGCCCATCCTCCGAGAGCTGTGTCTCGGGGACCTCCAGCCCGGCATGCCGCGCGACCTCCAGGCACAGGAATTCATTGACAGACAGGCCGGGCAAGTCGGCCGGGCCGGTTTTCAGGATGAACTCGTCGGTCCAGACCGTGGCTTTGTCCTCTGGCCTGGCAAGCATCTTCGGCATGACGCCAGAGACACCTTCGGTAATGCCGGCTTCCAGCTGCCGCAACAGGTTGTCCCGTGAGCCTGTTGCGGCAAGCAGGCTCACCATGTCCAGGTTGGAGGCGGGGGCGTCCACCGATACGCCACGGGGCACCACCCTGACCCTGCCGATCCCGTTCGCGCCGGTCAGAGCCAGCAGGCCCTGGTCGCTCACATCGGCATGGGCGCCAAGTTTTCGGCGCACCAGGTCTTTTTTGTACCCCTCGGGCAGGTTCATCTGAAAAAAAGGCAGCAATCCGGCAGCCCATTTATATGATTCTGCCCGCGCTGGGAGCAAGAGTGAGACGAGGTTGTGCGCCTGCACGTCTGGCAGGTAGGTGAAAACGCTCGCGCGCGCCTCTTCGACCAGCGTGCCCACTGGCGTGGCATTCACGTAGACGTCCAGTACCTTAGCGCTCATCCGCCCTCCCCGTGGCTGCCTGGGGCTTGTGATGCGCGTGCCTGACCCGCCGGCGGAGGTCTCCCGCAGCGGCATTGCCTGCTTCGGACTCTGCCAGCACGTCGTCAAGGGTCCTTCGGTGGCCGGCAGGCCGTGCGAGCAGCTCTAGCCCGACGGCTTCAAACAGGCTCAGCATTTTCACGGCGCCCAGCTCCGGCAAGCCGCCGGTCTCGAACCGGCTGATCCGCGCACGCGGCACCCCGCTGGAGTCCGCGACTTCCTGCTGGGTTTTGTTGGCAAGAAGCCTGGCGTGCTTGAAGGCCTCCCCCAGTTCGGCGAGATTCATGTGCCACCTATAAAACATTAAGGCCTGAAATGCATTTAATGTACTGTATATGAAATAGAAGAATGGATCAAGATAATGTGCCGTAGATAGAACAATAATTTCCATTTACCTTATAAAGTTCTATATATGGAACATTAAGAATGCCTGCACGGGCACGATATCCAAGAGGTTAGACTGCATACCTGCCGAACCACCAGCCACCCCATCCCTTAGCCAGAGACATGCACCTGATCGACATTGGCGTGAACTTCCACTCCTCTCAGATTGCCCCGCACATCGCCGTGATCCTGGAGCGGGCCACGGCAGCGGGCGTGGTCGGCATCCTTGCCACCGGCACCTCGCTGGAATCAAGCCGAAAGGCACGCGACCTGGCCAGCCGGCATCCCCATTTCCTCTTTGCCACGGCCGGCATTCACCCGCACAGCGCCAAGGACTGGTCACCAACGGCCCTGCAGTCCCTCCAGGCGCTTTGGGAGAGCCCTGACGTGGTGGCGATCGGGGAATGCGGGCTGGACTACAACCGCAACTTCTCTACGCCAGCCGACCAGCGCCAGGCCTTCGAGGCACAGCTCGAGGCGGCGGTGCGCTGGAAGAAGCCACTGTTCCTCCATTGCCGGGACGCCTTCGACGACTTCTACGCCATGGTCGCACCCGCCGTGCGCGCGGGCGCCCATGGCGTGGTGCACTGCTTCACCGGCGCAGCCGATGAAGCAGCCGCTTTCGTCGCGCTAGGCCTGGACATCGGCATCACCGGCTGGGTCACTGATATCAAGCGCGGCCAGGCGCTGCGGGAGGCCGTGCAAGCCATCCCGCTCGAGCACCTGCACCTGGAGACGGACGCGCCCTATCTCGGCCCGAAAAACCACAAGAACCGGCGGCCATACAACGAGCCCGCCAATCTTCCCTGGATCGCGCAAGCGGTTGCCGAGTTGAAGGGACTGAGCATGCGCGAAGTGGCGGAACAGTGCACCCGCAACAGCCGCCGCCTGTTTGGCATTCCGGCCTGATCCGCTGCGCCCCACGCCAGTCACGTCAAGCTTTGCGCCTGAACGTGCCCGCATTGCACTGGAACCCGCCCATAGCCGGGCGAGTCCAAAAGGCCTTCGCCCGGCCAGTCTTGTTTCTCCAACCGATTTACGGTGGCTTGGGCCGACCCATCAATCGAAGAACAATCAAGAAAGGCCCACCGATGGTGACCGAAACCGGCCAAAACCTGCTCCTGCGCCCGCTGGAGCGCAGCCATCTGCATTTCGTCCACAGCCTCAACAACGACGCCAAGATCATGCGTTACTGGTTCGAGGAGCCGTACGAGACCTTCACCGAGCTGTCGCAGCTATACGACCGCCACGTGCACGACCAGCGCGAGCGCCGCTTTATCTGCGAGAACCTGGAAGGTGAGGCCGTCGGCCTGGTCGAGCTGATGGAGTTGAACCATATCCACCGGCGCGGCGAGTTCCAGATCATCGTGGCACCCGCCAGCCAGGGCCGCGGCTATGCCAGCACGGCCACACGGCTTGCCATGGACTACGCTTTCATGGTGCTGAACCTGCACAAGCTGTTCCTGATCGTGGACGTGCAGAACGAAAAGGCGATCCACATCTACGAGAAATGCGGCTTCCAGCGCGAGGGCGAGCTGCGGGAAGAATTCTTCAGCTATGGCGCGTATCACAACGCATTGCGCATGTGCGCCTTCCAGCGCGACTACCTCGCGTCGCGTCCACGGCAGCGCTGAACCACCGCAGCCGCGCTTCCCGCATCAGCCAGCCAGCTCGCCCACCGCCCTCCACGCCTGATCAATGGCGGACGTCAACGACGGGCTGCCCGCGCTATCGCTATTGGCGATCACCACGTTGCCAGCGCGGGCGCGCGAGCGATCCAGCACGGCCTGCGCCGCCGCCTCTTCCTCGAACAAGCTGTTGGGCATATAGCTGTAACCGTGCGCCCAGCGGTTGACGGTGATGCCCCGGATGACGTCCTTGCCGGCAAAGCCACCTGGCGCCAGCATGCGATCGAGCTGGCTGCGCACGCCCTTCTCCAGCTCGCTGAACGGCGTACCCAGCAAGAAGGCGCGCCCCGCGCGAAAGCGCTCGCGCGCCTGCATGCCGCTGTCCGGCACGGTGGGCACATAAAGCATGTGCAGCACCACCGGATCGGCCGGACGCGCGCCGGCTGGCTTCTCCAGCCACAGGTCGGTGTAGGCCATGGCCGGCGCATGGATGCGGCTGGTCTTGAGCGCCTCGAAGGCACGCCAGTTGTCCAGTGCCACCTTGGTGTAGACCACGGGCGCCTTCACGTCGGAGCGCAAAGCTTGCTTTTGTGCGTCCGGCAGGCCGGGCATGATGAACGGAATCATCATGTTGTAGCCCGCCAGCACCACATGCGCGGCTTCGACCCGGTGCAGGTTCCCGTTCCAGCCGTAGGTCACGCGTGTGATGCGCTGGTCGGGCTCGATGGCGATGGCGGTGCTGTTCAGCCGCACCCGCACCTTTGCATCCTCGGCGTCGAGCCGGCTGTAGTCGAAGCTAGCCGCGCCGACGGCATCGGGGCTGGCGATGCTTGCCACGCCCGGGATCAGGTTCTGCACCAGCAGCCGCGCCAGCGTGGCGTTGCCGTCGGCAAACCAGAGCTTTGACGCGGGCGATTTGCCAAGGCGCGGATTCAGGCTCGGCGGTGGCATGTTCTTGCCCGCCGGCAGGCCGATGGCCAGCGCGTCGAACACGGATACGCCGTCGGCGTCGAGCGCATAGGCATCGTTGCTGCGACTGCGGAAAAAGCGCTGGCCATCCAGCCCCAGGCCGGCCTTCTCGCGCAGGAACGCTGCGTAGCTGGTGCGCTTCAGGTAGGCCAGCCGCTCGCTTTCGCTCATGCCGGCCAGGTAATCCGTGCTGCCGTCGGCCAGCCGCGCCAGCGCGGCGCGGTCTTGCTGGGGCAACGGCGCCTTGTCGAGGAAGGCGTTGAAGGCGGCGGCATCCACAGTCTGCGCAGCTATTCCCTGCGCAGCTATTCCATTACGGCCATCGATCAGCCCGGCAAACGGATCGCCGGCAAGCAACTGGTCCCGGCCGAAATGCTCCCGGTCAAAGAACACCGAGCGGCCCATGCCCAGTTCGCGGTAAGGGTCGCGTTCGGCGGCTTGATGGCGCTTCGCGTCTACACCGAGGCCGGCCAGCAGCGTGGCCACCGCGCGGCTGTCCAGCGCGGTCGATGGCATCTCGGCGCTGCCGCCGTACGTCACCAGCTTCTGCCCGCGCACGGTGAACTCGTTGCGCTTGGCGTGCCCGCCGAAATCGTCGTGGTTGTCCAGGATCAGGATGCGCTTGCCGGCGCCAAAGCGGCGTTGGTAGAACCACGCGGCCGCCAGCCCGCTGAGCCCGCCACCCACCACCACCAGGTCATAGACTTCGCGCGCCATGACGGCGGGGTACCTGGCGCCCTCACGCGCCAGGCTGTGCGCGAGCGTATAGGTGCCCGCATGGTTGCCGCGCAGCCCGGTCAGCGCGGGCGGGTAGCCGGCACTGCGTTCGGCGGCTTGCAATAGCTGGGACGGCGCCAGCCCCGCGGCAATGGTGAGTGCGGCGCCGTTGAGGAAATCTCTGCGCGTGATGGTCATGGCAATAGGATTCGCTTGATGTGGGTGGCGCACGGGCTCAACGGGATTCGGCGGCGTCGCGCTGGCGCCCGAGCGCGGCACGGCGGGCGGCGACAGTTGCTTCCTTGACCGGGCTGGCCTGGTTGCCCCAGCCGGTGCGGATAAAGGTCAGCACATTCGCCAGTTCCTGGTTGTCCAGCGTCCAGCCATAGCCGGGCATGTGGTAATCGGTGGCCGCGGTGCCCACGTGTGCTGTCACGGCGCCATCAAGCAGCAGGTTGGCCAGCGAGGCCGGATCGGGATCCACCACGGTGGGATTGCCCGCCAGCGGCGGGAAAACGCGGGCAAAGCCCTTGCCGTTGGCGCCATGGCAAGGCATGCAGAACTCGGCGTACTGACGCGCGCCGGTGGCATCGAAACGGCCCTGCGCAAGCGTGTCGGCGGTATTGGCGTCATAGGCATACGGCGTTTCGTCGCTGCGCGCGCCGGGCACGGACTTGAGGTACACCGCAACGGCATCGAGGTCCGGGCGTGTCATGAACTGCGTGGACGACGCAATCACCTCGGACATCGGCCCGAAGGAAGTCGCATGCGCATTGCGCCCGGTATGCAGGTATTCGGCAATGTCCTCGCGCGACCAGCTGCCCAGCCCGGTGCGCGGATCGCCGCGCAGGTTGGTGGAGGCCCAGCCTTCCACGCTGGCGCCGGCCAGGAAGTGCCGGCTGCGCTCGTCCAGTCCCTTTTCGGCCATCAGCATGCCGCGCGGCGTATGGCATGCGCCACAGTGCGCCACCGCCTGGACCAGGTAAGCCCCGCGATTCCACTCGACGCTCTCGCCCGCATTGGCAGGAACCGGGCCGGACTCCAGGAACAGCCAGTTCCAGACGCGCAGCAGCCAGCGCATGCCAAACGGCCAGCGCATCTCGGGCTCGGCGGTTTGTTGGCGCACGGCTTTCACTTCGGTGCGCAGATAAGCGTATAGCGCCTGCACATCCGGCTCGGCGAGCTTGGCGTAGGACGGGTAAGGCATGGCTGGATACAGCCGCTTGCCATGCCTGGCCACGCCCTCGCGCAGCGCGCGGTCGAATTCCTCGAACGAGTAAGCGCCAATGCCGCTGTCCACGTCCGGCGTGATGTTGGTCGAGTAGACGGTGCCGACGCCGGTCTTCAACGGCAAGCCGCCGGCAAACGGCGCGCCGCCGGCGCTGGTGTGGCAGGCCGCGCAATTGGCAACCTTGGCCAGGTAGCGGCCGCGCTCGATCTGCGCGGCAGCGGAGGCGTCAGCCGCCGCCGCGAAGCATGGCACCAGCAATAGGACAGCAAAGGCAACGGTAGCGGAAAACCGCCTTGTGGCAAGGCTCATGGGGCTGTTTATCGTTTTAAGCGCCGCAATGGCTTCAGTACGGCGAACGTGCACAGCCCGCACGCGGCGGGCTGTACTTCGTGGTGGCGGGCCTGGATGGCCCCTTGGGCACGGTAGAAATTGGCGGGCTCGCGGCTCAGGCGTGGGTCACCGCCCAGTGCGCCAGCGACACGAGCAGCAGCACCAGCCCCGCCGCCAGCGCCACCCCCGTCAGGATCAACGGCACCGGCCGCACGGCCTGCAGGTCGCGCATATGTTCCTGGCCCTTGCGCAGGCCAAAGAATCCCCACAACACCGTCAGCACCAATCTCAAGGGGTTCATTTCGCTCTTCCTTACATGCTTGCCAAGCGCCGCGTGACCTTGCGGCGCTTTGGCTTTTGGTAGTTACCGAGGATTATGGCGTCGGCTGGCAAGGAATAACAGAATCAGATCTGCGATAATTTTGCGTATCAGTTTGAGCGCCTGAGACTGCGCTCATCGCTACGCCACGGCAACGCCCCCTGCCCCCATGAAGCGCTACGAAGAACTGGCGGAAACGCTGGCCAAGGACATCCGCAACGGCAACCTGCCGCCCGGCACCAAGATGCCGTCGATCCGCAAGACCGTGACCCAATTCGGCGTGAGCCCCGCCACCGCGTTCCAGGCTTACTACCGGCTGGAGGAGCGCGGCCTGGTGCGGGCACGCGAGCGCTCCGGCTACTACGTGACCGGCCAGGTCGGCCGGCCGCTGCCGCAACCGGCCGCGCGCCCCTCGCACCAGGTCTCGACCGACGTTGATATTTCCAAGCTGGTCTTTTCCGTGCTGGATGCCGCGCGCGATCCCCAGCTCGTCCAGCTTGGCTCCGCCTTCCCTTCGCCCGAGCTGTACCCCTGGGCGCGGCTGGGCAAATCGCTGGCCCGGGCCGGGCGCGAGCTCGATCCCTGGTATTCCGTCAACGACATGCCCGCCGGGCACCTTGCCCTGCGCCAGCAGATCGGCCTGCGCTATCTCGGCGCGGGCGCGCCGCAGCCCACCGACGAGATCATCGTCACCAACGGTGCGCTGGAAGCGCTGAATCTGTGCCTGATGGCGGTGACCCAGCCCGGCGACGTGGTGGCGATCGAGTCCCCCGGCTTCTATGCCGCGCTGCAGGCGCTGGAGCGGCTGCGCCTGCGGGCAGTGGAGATCCCGGTGGATCCGCGCGAAGGCATCGACCTGGACGCACTGGACGCCGCGCTCCAGCGCCATCCGATCAAGGCCTGCTGGTTCATGACGCAGTTCCAGAATCCATTGGGCGCGAGCATGTCCGAGGCCAGGAAGCAGGCGCTGGTAGCCTTGCTGGCGCGCCACCGTGTACCGCTGATCGAGGATGACGTCTATGGCGAGCTGTATTTCGGCAATCGCTGCCCCCTGCCTGCCAAGGCCTTCGACCAGGAAGGGCTGGTCATGCACTGCAGCTCGTTTTCCAAGACACTGGCGCCAGGCTTCCGGGTGGGCTGGGTGGCCCCCGGGCGGTATGGCGAGGCGATCAAGCGGCTGCGGCTGATGACCACGCTGTCGGCGGGCGTGCCCACGCAGGTGGCGCTGGCCGAGTACCTGCAGAACGGCGGCTACGACAAGCACCTGCGGCGCCTGCGCCATCTGCTGGAGATGCAGCAGGGCCAACTGATCGCGGCCATCGGCCGGCACTTCCCGGAGAACGTGCGGGTCTCGCAGCCCGCCGGCGGGTACTTCCTGTGGGTGGAGTTTGCGGCCGGATTCGATGCGCTGGCGCTGCATCGCGCGGCGCTGGAACATGGCATCGGCATTGCGCCCGGCCCGATCTTTTCAGCGCGCCAAGGCTATCGCAACTGCATCCGGCTGAACTACGGCCACCTGTGGAGCGATGCCGTGGAAGCCGCTGTGGCCAAGCTGGGCGAACTGGCGAAGGCGCAATTGCAATAGGGCGCGTCAGGCTACCGCCCCGCCTCGGGCATGCCTGCCCAGATACCATTCCCCCAGCTCGAAGCCGGCCTGCACCAGCAGCGCGAGCACCGCGGCCGGGATGGCGCCCGCCATCAGCAGCACGTGGTCGTTCAGCGCCAGCCCGGTGGCGATGCGCTCGCCATAGCCGCCGGCACCGACGAAGGCGGCAATGGTGGCGGTGCCCACGCTGATGATGGCGGCGGTCTTGATGCCAGCCAGCAGCACGGGCATGGACAGTGGCAGTTCCACATAGCGCAGCGCCTGCCTGGGCGTGAAGCCCAGGGCGCGCGCTGCCTCGCGCATGCCGGCTGGCACCTGCTGCAAGCCGGTCAGCGTGTTGCGCACGATGGGCAGCAGCGCATAGAGGAACAACGCCACCATCGCCGGCCACACGCCGATGCGCCCCAGCAGCGGGATCAGCATCGCCAGCAAGGCCAGCGACGGCACGGTCTGCAGCACGCTCACCGTGGCCATCAGCACCTGCCCCAGCCGCTGCCGGCGTGCGGCGACGATGCCCAGCGGCACGCCCAGCAAGGTGGCCGCGCCAACCGCGCCCAGCACCAGGGCCAGGTGACGGCAGGTCAGCCGCAAGGTATCGCGCCCGAACAAGGTGCCGGCGAGGCCCGCCCGCGCGCCCGCCGTTGCATCCGCCACGCCGGCGTTGCCATGCGCCAGGAAGGCCCGCGCCACGGTGGCAAAGGATTGCCCATCCAGTTCCGCCGCGGCATTCATGGCGATCATGTCCGCCGCGCTCACCTTGCCGGCCAGCCCCGTCAATGCCTGCCAGGCGGCCGGGAAGCGCCGCGGCAGGTCCAGTCGGTACAGCACCACGGCGTCATAGCGGGGGAAGTAATGGCGGTCGTCCGTCAGCACGCGCAGGCCGTATTTGCGGATCTTCGCATCGGTGGAATAGATATCGATGGCGTCGACCTGCCCGTTGGCCAGGGCTTCGTAGGCCACGCCGTGGTCCAGCCCCAGGGGCCGTTGGGGCAAGCCGTAGCGCCGCGCCAGCCCGGGCCAGCCGTCCGCCCGGCCCAGGAATTCATGCGACAGCCCGAGGCGCAATTGCGGCTGCGTGGCCAGGTCGCCCAGCGCCGCCAGCCCGAGCTGCCGGGCCTTTTGCTCCTCCATGGCAAGCGCATAGGTGTTCTCGAAGCCAAGCGGAATCCCCGCCGCCAGGCCCAGCGGCGCCAGCGCCTGGTTGATCTGCGCCAGGCTGGCGCCGGCGGGCAGCTTGAGGATTTCACTGGAAACGGTGCCGGTGTAATCGGGATAGAGGTCGATGCTGCCGGCCTTGAGCGCCTCGAACACGATCGCCGTATTGCCAAGGCCGGGCGTGTGCTGCGCACTGGCTTGGGCCGCGGCGGTCTGGGTGAGCACCTCGCCGAGTATGTAGGACTCGGTAAAGCGCTTGGAGCCGACCCGCAGGGTATCGGCGCGGGCCGTGCCAGCTATGGCCAGCAGCGACAGACAGGCCAATGCCCAGCACAGGAGCAAGGCCAGCCGAGGCTCGGTACGGCGAGGGATTCCGGGTTGCAAGGTCAAATGAAGCGCTCTCCTGAGCATGGTGCATGGCACGCGAACTGCTGGGCCGGTTCATCACATGATACGTGCACGGCCGCGACGGCGACGCCGGCGCGCACCCACTTTGTGCCGCATGAGCACATACGAAAATAGTATTTGCAATCCGAATGCTAGCGGGGTGAGAATCCACAAAACACATACATAGCATCAGCAACTCGGGCCCCCATGGAAATCCGGCAACTGGAAGCCTTCGCGGCAGTCATGACCAGCGGCAGCGTGACCGCCGCCGGGCGCCTGCTGGGGCGCTCCCAGCCGGCCATCACGCGCCTGATCCAGGAGCTGGAAAGCGAGATCGGCTTTGCCCTGTTCGCCCGCAGCGGGCCGCGCGTCAGCCCGACCGAGCGCGGCTTCCTGCTGTACGAGGACGTGGAGCACGCGCTGGTTGGCCTGCAGCAGATCCGCGCCCGCGCTGCCGAAATCGCCCGCGAGGAAAACCGCTCGCTGCAGATCGCGGCTACGCCAGCCCTGGCGGCCGGGTTATTGCCCCTGGCCCTGGCCGGCCACCAGCCGGACCATGCGAGGGCCGGGTCGGCCGGCTCGGCAAGCGGGGCAGCCCACGCCAGCCACATCCATATCAATAGCGCTTCCCCCGAGAAAGTCGTGCATTCGGTGCTGACCGGCGCGGCCGAGATCGGCCTGACCAGCCTGCCGCTGGAGCATCGCGGCGTCACCGTGCACTGGATCGGACAGGCTGCCTGCGTGGCCGCGGTACGTGCCGACGATCCCCTGGCGGCGCTGGCCACGATTCCGCTGTCCGCCTGCAGCGGCCGGCGCATCGTCACCATGCAGAATCCCTACCGGCTGCGCCGCCGCCTGGACGAGGCCTTTGCACGCGCCGGGGTGGAGCCGGCCGCGCTGATCGACACCAACTCCTCGCTCAATGCGCTCACCGCCGTGCGCGCCGGGTTGGGCATCGCCGTGCTGGAGCCAGTGACCGCGCGCGGCGTGCCGCTGGCCGATATCGTGGTGCGTCCGATCGATGCCGACATTCCCTTTTACTTTGGCGTGATCACCCCGCAGGCCAGGCCGGCCAGCGCGGCGGTGCTGGCGCTGATCGACACGCTGGCCGACGCGGCCCGCGCGCTGCTGCCGGATTTCGCCCAGCGCGGCCCGGAACAGCACGGCGCGCTGCTGCAAGCGCTGTATGGCGACGCCACCGCCACCGAGCCGGCCGCCGGCACGCCCTACGACACGGAACACACCGACCTATGAACTCGCCCGCTGACACCTTCCCGGCCGCCGCCAACGCCGCCGGCCTTGCCGCCCTGGAAGCGCGCCTGCGCCAGGACCTGTCCTGGCTGGAACTCCCGGCCAAAAGCTGGACCGTGGCGCGCACGCACGACGGCGAGCCGGTGCTGGACGTTGCCGTGATCGGCGGCGGCATGGCCGGCATGGCCGCGGCGGCTACGCTCAAGCACCTGGGCATCAACGCGCGCATCTTCGATCGTTCGCCGGAAGGCTTCGAAGGCCCATGGGCCACCACCGCGCGCATGGAAACGCTGCGCTCGCCCAAGCAACTCACCGGCCCCGCGCTCGGCCTGCCCGCCCTGACCTTTCGCGCCTGGTTCGAGGCGCAGTTCGGCCCCAACGCCTGGGAAGCGCTGGACAAGATCCCACGCCTGCAATGGATGGATTACCTGCGCTGGTACCGCCGGGTGCTGGACCTGGACGTGCGCAACGAACATGTGGTCGAGCGTGTGGTGCCCCGCCCCGATGGCATGGTGGCACTGGAAATCCGCTCGCCCGCCGGCGCGCTGAGCGTGCTGGCGCGCCGCGTGGTGCTGGCCACCGGCCGTGACGGCCTGGGCGGCGCGCATGTGCCGCCCTTCGCGCAGGACCTGCCGCGCTCGCGCTGGGCGCACTCGAGCGATGTGTTCGACTACAACACCTTGCGTGGCAAGCGCGTGGGCGTGATCGGCGCCGGCGCGTCGGCCATGGACAGCGCCGCCACCGCGCTGGAAGCGGGCGCGGCCAGCGTGGACCTGCTGATCCGGCGCGCCGACATCCCGCGCGTCAACAAGGGCAAGGGCGCGGGCAACCCCGGCCTCACCCATGGCCACCCGAGCCTGCCGGACGACTGGAAATGGCGCATCCGCCACTACATCAACGCGCAACAGGTGCCACCGCCGCGCGGCAGCACGCTGCGCGTCTCCCGGCACGAGAACGCGCGCTTCAACCTGGCCTGCCCCATCGAGCGCATCGAACAGGCCGGCGACGCGCTGCTGGTGCATACGCCCAAGGGCGCGTTCGAGCTGGACTTCCTGATCTTTTCCACGGGCTTTCGCATCGCGCTGGAAACGCGCGAGGAGTTCAGCGCCTTCGCCCGCCATATCCGCTACTGGCGCGACCGCTACACGCCGGCCGCGGGGCAGGAAGACCAGGAACTGTCGGACTCGCCGGACCTTGGCCCGGCCTTCGAATTCCTGGAAAAGACGACGCACGCATGCCCCGGCCTGTCGCGCATCCACTGCTTCTGCTATCCGGCCGCGCTGACGCACGGCACCGTATCGGGCGACATCCCCGCCATCAGCGACGGCGCCAGGCGCCTCGGCCAAGGCATCGCTGCGCTGCTCTACCAGGAGGACGTGGCGCTGCACTACGCCAATATGGAAGCCTTCGACGAGCCCGAGGTGTTCGGCGATGAGTGGGTCCCCGCCGGGCCACCCCCGGCGCTGCCCAGCGACGCGGCGAACGCATCATGAGCCGCTGGCCGATCCGATGGCTGGCCAGGCGACTGGCGCAATCGCTGCTGGTAGTGCTGGCAATGACGGTGATCGTGTTCGCCGGCCTGCACGCGATCGGCAACCCGGTCGATATCCTGATCGGCCAGGACGTGGACCAGGTCGAGCGCGCGCGCATCATCGCCAGGCTGGGACTGGACCAGCCACTCTGGCGCCAGTACCTCGCCTTCCTGCAAGGCGCCCTGCACGGCAACCTGGGCAACAGCTTTGTCTATAACGTGCCCGCCATCGCGCTGATCCTGCAGCGGCTGCCCGCCACGCTGGAGCTCGCCGTGGCGGCGCTGCTGCTGGCGGTGCTGGTGGGCGTGCCCTGCGGCCTGTTTGCCGGGCTGTATCCCGAGCATCCGGTGTCGCGCTTGCTGATGACAGGCAGCATCGTCGGCTTCTCGCTGCCGACCTTCTGGGTCGGGCTGATGCTGATCATGGCCTTCAGCGTGCGGCTGGGCTGGCTGCCCTCGGGTGGGCGCGGCGCCACCGCCGAGTGGCTGGGCGTGCCGTGGTCGTGGCTGACCACCGACGGCCTGCGCCACCTGATCCTGCCGGCCATCAACCTGTCGCTGTTCAAGGTGTCGCTGGTGCTGCGGCTGACCCGCGCCGGCGTGCGCGAGGTGCTGCCGCAGGATTGGGTCAAGTTCGCGCGCGCCAAGGGCTTGTCGCCGATCCGCGTGGTGCTGGGCCATGTGCTGCGCAACACGATGATTCCGCTGGTCACGGTGCTGGGGCTGGAGTTCGGCTCGACCATCGCGTTCGCGGTGGTGACCGAGAGCATCTTCGCCTGGCCGGGCGCCGGCAAGCTGATCCTCGACAGCATCAACGCGCTCGACCGCCCGGTGATCGTTTCCTACCTGATCGTGGTGGTGTGCCTGTTTGTCACGCTGAACCTGATCGTGGACATTCTCTACAAGCTGCTCGACCCGCGCGTGCGGCTGGAGGCCGCCACATGAGCGCCATCGACAACCCCGCCAAAGCCGCCACAGCCGCCCCGGCGGCGCCCCAGGCGCTGCGCCGCGAATCGCCGTGGCGCCGCATGGCGGCGGATTTCTTCGCCTCGCGTACCGCTGTGTTTGGCCTGGTGCTGCTGGGGACCCTGGTGCTGGCCGCGGTCTTTGCCCCGCTGGTCACCCCGCAGAATCCGTATGACCTGCTCCAGCTCGACGTCATGGACGCGCGCCTCGCGCCCGGCACGCCGAGCGGCACCGGCACCTACAGCTACTGGCTCGGCACCGACGGCCAGGGGCGCGACATCTTCTCGGGCATCCTCTACGGCCTGCGCATCAGCCTGAGCGTGGGCGTGGGCTCGGCGCTGATCGCCGGCGTCATCGGCACCCTGCTCGGCCTGCTGGCCGCCTATGCCGGCGGCCGCGTGGACAGCATGATCATGCGCACCGTGGACCTGCTGCTGTCGTTCCCGTCGATCCTGGTCGCAATGATGATCCTGGCCTTCCTCGGCAAGGGCGTGACCAATGTGGTGCTCACGCTCGTGATCCTGGAGTGGGCCTACTACGCCCGCGCCGCGCGCGGCCAGGCGCTGGTGGAAAGCCGGCGCGAGTACGTGGAAGCCGCTCGCGGCCAGGGTATTTCCAACTGGCGCATCGTGGTGGGCCATATCCTGCCGAACTGCCTGCCACCCCTGATCGTGATTGCCTCGCTGCAGGTGGCGCGTGCCATCACGCTGGAAGCCACGCTGTCGTTCCTTGGCCTGGGCGTGCCGGTGACCGAGCCCTCGCTGGGCCTGCTGATTGCCAACGGCTACCAGTTCATGCTGTCCGACGAATACTGGATCAGCTTCTTCCCCGGCATCGCGCTGCTGGTCACGGTGGTGGCCATCAACCTGGTGGGCGACCGCCTGCGCGACGTGCTCAACCCGAGGTTGCAGAAATGACGGCGCCGGACATCAATCACGCCGTGCCGACGCTGGAGGTCCGCCACCTGCGCACGCACTTCGAAACCCGCGCCGGCGTGCTGCCGGCAGTCGACGACGTCTCTTTCACCGTGCCGCGCGGCCGCATTCTCGGGCTGGTGGGCGAATCCGGCTCCGGCAAATCGGTCACGGGGTTTTCCATCATGGGCCTGGTGGATCCGCCGGGACGCGTTGTCGGCGGCGAGATCCTGTTCCAGGGTCGCGAGCTGACCAGCATGCGACCTGCGCAGCTGCGCCAGTTGCAGGGCAACCGCATCGCGATGATCTTCCAGGATCCGATGATGACGCTCAACCCGGTGATGCGGGTGGACGCCCAGATGGTCGAGGCGGTGCGCGCGCACAGCCCGGCGAGCCACAAGCAGGCGCGCGAACTGGCGCGCGACACGCTAGGCATGATGGGCATCCCCAGCCCGGAGGAGCGCCTGCGCGCCTATCCGCACCAGCTCTCCGGCGGCATGCGCCAGCGCGTGGCGATTGCCATCGCCATGCTGCACCGGCCCGACCTGATCATTGCCGACGAGCCCACCACCGCGCTGGACGTCACCATCCAGGCGCAGATCCTGTCCGAGGTGCAGAAGCTGGCGCGCCAGCATGGCACCGCGCTGATCTGGATCACGCACGACCTGTCCGTGGTGGCCGGGCTGGCCGATGAGGTCGCCGTGATGTACGCCGGGCGCATCGTCGAGCAAGGTCCGGTCGATGCCGTGCTGGACCATCCGCTGCACCCCTACACCGCCGGCCTGATCGGCAGCTTGCCCAGCCTGAACCAGCGCGGCCAGCGGCTGCGCCAGATCCCCGGCATGACGCCCAACCTGCTGGCGATGCCGCCCGGCTGCGCCTTCGCGGCGCGCTGCCCGCGCGTCTCCGAGGCGTGCGCGCAGGCGCCCGCCATCACCTCGCCGCAGGCCCTGCGCCAGGTGCGCTGCTTCCATCCGGGCCAACCGGCCATTGCCGCGGAGTTCGCATGAAGCCGACTGAACACGCTGCCGGCGAGCAGCCGCAATTACCCGCCCTGATCGATGCCCGCCATCTCGCCAAGCGCTTCGGCGAGCAGCATCCCGGCCGCATTGGCCGCGCGCTGCAGCGCATGGGCTGGTCGGTACCCGCGCCGGTCACGCACGCCGTGGACGGCGTGGACCTGCAGATCCGCCGTGGCGAAGTGGTCGGCCTGGTCGGCGAATCCGGCTGCGGCAAGTCCACGCTTGGCCGCATGGTGGCCGGCCTGCTGCAACCTTCGTCGGGCGAAATACGCGTGGACGGCCAGAGCATCGAGGGCCTGGACGCCAGCGCCCGCCGCGCACTGCGGCTAAAAATCCAGATGGTGTTCCAGGATCCGTACGCCAGCCTCAACCCGCGCCTGCGCGTGGACCGCATCGTCGGAGAAGGCGCGCGCCTGCACGGCCTGGTGGACGCTGCCGGCTTCGACGACTACGTGAGCGCCCAACTGGAGCGCGCCGGGCTGGACCCGGCCCTGCGCCAGCGCTACCCGCATCAGTTCAGCGGCGGGCAGCGCCAGCGCATCGGCATAGCACGCGCGCTGGCCGTGCAGCCAGAACTGCTGGTGTGCGACGAAGCGGTGGCCGCACTGGACGTGTCGATCCAGGCGCAGGTGCTCAACCTGTTCATGGACCTGCGCGAGCAGCTTGGCCTGACCTATCTCTTTATCAGCCACGACCTTGGCGTGGTCGAGCATGTATCGGACCGCGTGGTCATCATGTACCTGGGCCGCGTGGTGGAGAGCGCGCCGACGCAAGACATCTTCCGGCAGCCCAACCACCCGTACACACAGGCGCTGCTGGCGGAAATCCCGCGCCTGGACGCGCGCCACAAGACCTTCACCGCCATCAAAGGCGAGATCCCCAGCCCGCTGGCGCCGCCACCGGGCTGCCACTTCCATCCGCGCTGCCCGCATGCCATGGCGCGCTGCCGGACCGAGGTGCCGCGCCTGCGCGGCATCGCCGTGAACCATCTCAGCGCCTGCCACCTGAACGAGGGTGGCTAACGGTTGGCCATCCGTTGGCTAACTATTGGCTAACTGTTGGCCAATGTGCGCCACATCTCTCAACCCTTCTCACGCCCCGAGGAAACCTGCCCATGAAACGCCTGCTGTCCCTCTCGATCAGCGCCGCCGTTGCCGCCATGCTCTGCGCCGGCGCGGCCTGCGCGCAGTCCCTGTCGATTGCTTTTGCCGATCCGCTTTCTTCGCTGGACCCGCAGCTCAACAACCATGCGGGCGACCGCTCCGTCGACCTGCATTTCTGGGACCTGCTGATCGAGAACAAGGACAACAAGCTGCAGCCGGGGCTGGCCCTGTCGTGGAAAGCGCTGGATGACAAGACCTGGGAGTTCAAGCTGCGCCGCGACGTGAAGTGGCAGGACGGCAAGCCTTTCGGCGCGGAGGACGTGATCTTCTCCTACCAGCGCGCGCGCAATGTGCCGGGCAGCGTGGCGTCGTACGCGGGCTACCTGCGCACCATCGAGTCGATGAATGCCAAGGATCCGTACACCCTGGTCATCAAGACCAATATCCCGAACCCGGACCTGCCCCTGAACCTGGCCTCGATCCATATCGTCAGCAAGCACGTCGGCGAGAAGTCCAGCACCGAGGACTACAACAGCGGCCGCGCCATGGTCGGCACCGGTCCGTACAAGTTCATCTCCTACACGCCGGGCGATCGTGTGATGATGGCGCGCAATGATGGCTACTGGGGCGGCAAGCCGGCCTGGCAGCAAGTCAGCTACCGCTACATCAACAACGGCCCGGCGCGCACCGCCGCGCTGTTGTCCGGCGACGTCGATGTGATCGACAAAGTCTCGGTGTCGGACCTGGCCAAGCTCAAGCAATCGCCCAATATCAGCGTGTTTCCCTATGCCGGCCTGCGCGTGATGCTGCTGCAGCCGAGCTTCAAGCCCGGCCCCAATCCGTACATCACTGACAACGCCGGCAAGCCGCTGGACAAGAACCCGCTGCTGGACGTACGTGTGCGCCGCGCCCTGTCGCTCTCCATCAACCGGCAGGCGGTGGTGGGCCGCATCCTGCAGAACACCGCCAGCGTAGCCAACCAGTGGATGCCGAAAAACACCTTCGGCTACAACCCGGAGGTCAAGGACATCCCCTTTGATCCGGAGCAAGCCAGGAAGCTGCTGGCCGAGGCCGGGTTCAAGGATGGCTTCAAGCTGACCATCCATGCACCCAACGACCGCTATCCGCAAGGCCCGGAGACCGCGCAGGCGGTTGCCCAGTTCTGGACCCGCATCGGCGTCAAGACCCAGGTGGAAGTGGTGCCCTGGTCGGTCTACTCTGGCCGCGCCAACAAGAACGAATACGCGGTCAGCATGCTGGCCTGGGGCAACGGCACCGGCGAGGCCAGCTATGCGCTGGTCAACGTGCTGGCCACCGTGGATGCCAAGAAAGGCCTGGGCGCCTCCAACTGGGGCCACTACAGCAACCCGGCCGTGGACAAGGCCCTGGACGAATCCACCGCCGAGTTCGATGTGCCCAAGCGCGAGGCCATCCTGCGCCGCTCGGTCAAGCTGGTGTCGGACGACGTGGGCGTGCTGCCGCTCTACCACTACCAGAACATCTGGGCCGCCAGGAAGGGCCTGAAGGTGGCGCCGATGACCAGCGACCGCACCGCGGCGATGATGGTCACGCGCGACGGCAAGTAAGGCGGGGCAAACATGGCACAGCTTCATATCACCCCGGCCGACGACCTGATCGACGTCGCGCGGCGGATTTCCGTGTCGGGACTGCGTCCCGGCGAAACCATTGCCATCGCCACGCGCACGCTGCGGGGCCGGGAGCTCGCCTGGGCCAGCGAAGCCACGTTCGCGGCGGACGCCGCCGGCACCGTGGACCTGGAGCGCGACGCGCCGCTGTCGGGCAGCTACACGGGCGTGAGCCCGATGGGCCTGCTGTGGTCCCAGCGCCCGGTCGATAGCGACAGCCGCGAGCAGTTCCATGCGGATGCCACCCGGGCGCTCGTGACCGAGATCACGGTGCGGACCGATGGCGCGCAAGCACGCGGCGAACTGGTGCAGCGCCTGGCGGCTGCCGGCGTGACCCGCCGGGAAGTGCGCGAGGACGGGCTGGTCGGCACGCTTTACCTGCCCGCGGGCCCCGGCCCGCATCCGGCGGTGATGGTGCTCAACGGCTCGGGCGGCGGCATCAACGAACCGCGCGCCGCGCTCTACGCCTCGCGCGGGTATGCCGCGCTGGCATTGGCATACTTCAAGGCGCCGGGGCTATCGGACTACATCTCCAACACGCCGCTGGAATACTTCGAGCGCGGCCTGCACTGGATCCGCGAGCACGTCCGGCCTGCGCGCGGCTTCATCGCGCTGTCGGGCCAGTCGCGCAGCGGCGAGCTTGTGCTGCTGCTGGGCGCAACCTTCCCCGAGCTGGTCTCGGCTGTGATCGGCTACGTACCCGGCGCGGTGGTGCACAGCGCCCAGAACGCCGCCGATCCCGCCATCGGCCGCGAAGGCCCCGCCTGGCTGCACCACGGCAAGCCGCTGCCGCATGTGTGGGAAAACAACCGCACGGCAAGCTGGGCGCCCTTTGACGAGGGCCCGGCACCCCACCGGCATGAACGCGCCATCCTGACCGCGCTGCAAGACCCCGACGCGGTGGCGCGCGCCCGCATCTGCGTGGAGGCGATCCGCGGGCCGGTGATGCTGTTGTCGGGAACCGACGACGGCTCCTGGCCTTCCAGCCTGTATGCGCGCATGGTGGTGGACAAGCTGGCCGAAGCGGGGCATGCGCACGACGTCAGGCACCTTGATTTCGAGCAAGCCGGCCACGCCATCCTCTTCCCGTATGTGCCGACCACGCAGATGGTCTATGCGCATCCGGTATCCAGACGCATCAGCACCACGGGCGGCACCGCGGCGGCCAATGCCGTGGCGGACGAGCAATCGTGGATCGGCGTGCGCGATTTCCTGGCGCGCGCCGTAGCGCGCCACGCTGGCCAAGCCTGAGTTGCCGAACAACAAAATTACTGAGTCAAGACCGAGGACCCCATCATGACCCAAGCCAATCCAGCCACCGCCGACGTGGTGGACAACGTAGCCGGCCTCGCCGCCGGCTCGGCCACCCACGCCCTGCGCCATCAGCGCGAGAAGGTCGCCGCCGCCACGCAAGGCAGCTATGACGCGCTGTTCGATCCCGCCCTGCCCGGCCTGCCGCTGACCGAGCGCCTGCTGGTGGCGCTGTACGCCGCGCGCCTTACGCCCGCACCGGAACTGGTTGCGCACTACAGCGCGCGCCTGGCGCAAGCCGGCGCCGATGCCGCCCTGGTCACCGTGGCCGGGCAAGGCAATCCGGATTCTCTGGCCGATCCGCGCCTGCGTGCCATGCTCGCCTTCACCCGCACGCTGATCGAGAACCCGGTAGCGGGCGACGAAGCCGCCCTCAAGGCCCTGCCCGCCGCCGGCCTGGCCACGCCCGAGGTGGTGACGCTGGCGCAGCTGATCGCCTTCCTGTCCTACCAGGTGCGCCTGGTGGCCGGCCTTAAGGCCCTGAAGGCCCTGAACACCCTGCAATCCCAGGAGGCCGCAGCATGAGCGCACCCATCAAGGCAAACGGCTTCACCAACGAAGTGCTCGACTGGAAAGCCTGGCTGGACGTGGTCCAGGTGGACCAGGCCACGCCCGAGCAGATCGCGGTGCTGGAAGAAAGCCATCCCAAGGCCAAGGTATCGGACTACTACCTGTTCCTGGTGCATCAGCCCGAAATCCTGCGCCAGCGCTCCACTGCCTTCAACGCCATCATGTACGCTCCCGGCGGCATGGCGCGCGCCGAGCGTGAGCTGGCCAGCACGGTGGTGTCGCGCATCAACGGCTGCGTGTACTGCGCGTCGGTGCATGCCCAGCGCTTCGAGCAACTGGCCAAGCGCAACGATGTGATCACGCAGGTGTTCGAGGACCCGCATACCGCGGGCACCACCGCGCGCGAGCAGGCGATCTCGAAGTTCTCGATCGCGCTGACCGAGCGGCCGGATGCGGTAAATGCCGATACCTTGCGCGCGCTGCGCGAGGTGGGCGTGAGCGATGCCGAAATTCTCGACCTGATCCACTCGATCGCCATCTTTGCGTGGGCGAACCGGTTGATGCTGAATCTGGGGGAGCCGGTGTTTCCGGCTGTGGAGAGTTAACGCAGGGCGCTGACGCTGGTCAGCCCTGCGCGGCCGGCTCGCAATGCACCGCGAGCCAGACCGTAGACTGGGCGGCATCCGTCCACGCCACGCGATGCCGGCAATGCGCCGGCAGATGCAGGTAGTCGCCTGGCGCGAGCGTGCGCGGCTCGGCCTCGCCATCCAGGTGCAGGCCTGCGCTGCCGCTGACCAGCAGCACCCATTCGTCCTGCGCGCTGTCGTACCAGAAGCCCTCTGGGCTGGCCTGGCCATTCGAGACGATGCGCTCGATCTTCAGGCCGGGCCGCTCCAGCAAGGCTTCGAAGCGCTCGGCAGTCCGGTCGACCGGCACCTGTGCCAGCAGGTTGCCCTGTGGCACAGGCGGCGGCTTGCCCTTGGCATCCATCGTCGTCTCCGGTTAGGCGGCACGCCTGCCGCCCACGTCAATCGCCCGAGCCCGGCGCAAGCACATCGCGCGCGCCGTTGCGGCCCATCGGCGAGACCAGTCCCGCCACTTCCATCTGCTCGATCAGGCGCGCCGCACGGTTGTAGCCAATGCGCAACTGGCGTTGCACGGCGGAAATCGAGGCCCGCCGGCTGGTCAGCACAAAGGAGGCCGCTTCGTCGTATAGCGGGTCGGCCTCCACATCGCCACCACCTTCGCCGAACAGGTCCGACGCTGCGGCCTCGGCGGGATCGCCCGCGAGGATGGCCTCGTCGTAGTCGGGCTCGCCGAACTGCTTCCAGTGTTCCACCACGCGGTGCACTTCGTCATCGGCCACAAAGGCGCCGTGCACACGTTGCGGATAGCCGGTGCCCGGTGGCAGGAACAGCATGTCGCCCTGTCCCAGCAGGCTCTCGGCGCCCATCTGGTCAAGGATGGTGCGCGAGTCGATCTTGGACGAGACCTGGAAAGCCACCCGGGTCGGGATGTTGGCCTTGATCAGGCCGGTGATCACATCCACCGACGGGCGCTGCGTGGCCAGGATCAGGTGGATGCCTGCGGCGCGGGCCTTTTGCGCCAGCCGTGCGATCAGTTCTTCGATCTTCTTGCCAGCCACCATCATCAGGTCGGCCAGCTCATCGATCACCACCACGATGAACGGCAGCGCGCGTAGCGGCTCGGGCGCATCGGGCGTGAGCGAGAACGGATTGGGCACGTGCTCGCCCGCGGCCTCGGCGGCGCGGATCTTCTGGTTGAAGCCAGCCAGGTTGCGCACGCCCAGCGCCGACATCAGGCGGTAGCGCTTTTCCATTTCGCCCACGCACCAGTTCAGCGCGTGCGCGGCCTGCTTCATGTCGGTCACCACCGGCGACAGCAGGTGCGGGATGCCTTCGTAGACCGACAGCTCCAGCATCTTGGGGTCGATCATGATCAGGCGCACATCGTCCGGCGTGGCCTTGTACAGCAAGGACAGGATCATGGCGTTGACCGCCACGGACTTGCCCGAGCCGGTGGTGCCGGCCACCAGCAGGTGCGGCGCGCGCGCGAGATCGGTCACCACCGGCTTGCCGGTGATGTCCTTGCCCATCGCCAGCACCAGGTGCGAGTTGTGCGCGAGAAACGATGAGGCGGCCACGATCTCGGACAGGCGGATCATCTGGCGCCGCGCGTTCGGCAGCTCCAGCCCCATGCAGGTCTTGCCGGGAATGGTCTCGACCACGCGGATCGAGGTCACACCCAGCGCCCGCGCCAGGTCCTTCATCAGCCCGACCACCTGCGCACCGCGCACGCCCATGGCGGGATCGACCTCGAAGCGCGTGATGACCGGGCCGGCAGAGGCGCCAACCACCGACACCGGCACCTTGAACTCCGCCAGGCGCTGCGCGATCAGGTTGCCGGTTTCCTGCAACTGCTCGTCGGTCACCTGCTGGATGTCCGCCGTGGCGGTTTCCAGCAGGGCCAGGTCTGGCAAACGGTAGTCCGAAATACGGGACGGCGGCAGCGTGACGGCAATGACTTGCGATGCTGGCACGGCGCTGGCAGCGGGTGCCGCGGATACGGTGGGTGCGGCGGCTACCGGCGCATTCAGCGCTACCACCTTGCCGACCACGGCCGGAAGCACGATACGCGGCTTGGGCGCGGGCGGCGTAGCTGGCCGTGCTTCGGGCAGCGGAGCCGGCGCGTCTTCGATCGCAGGCGCGGGGCTGGCAGCGCCAACCTCGCTGCCGTGCTCGACCAGCAGGTTGGCATCGAGAACGCCTTCGGCGATCTCTTCCGTGGCTTCTTGAGAGTCGGCTTCAGGTTCGGCTTCAGGTTCGGGGTCGCCTGCGGGCCTCAGGTCAGCTTCGGCATCCTGAACGAACAGGATATTTGCGGCCTGTGCTTCTACTTCCGGGTCTGCTCCCGGCTCTACTCCGGCCCGCGCGGCCGGCTCAGCGGCGCCTTCCGGCTCCTGGAGCATTGCCGGTTCGTCCACCTCGGGCGCCAGGACAACCTCTGGCAAGGCAACCGCCTCGGGCTCGGCCGGGCCAGCTGCTTCGGTATCCACGGCGGAGAGTTCGGCAACGCCTTCGTCGCCGGCTTCGGCTGTTGCTTCGGCTGTTGTTTCGGTGATTGCTTCGGCCGGGCTTTCGATCGAGGCTTCAGCCACGACCGGCGCTGCTACCTCGCTTGCGGCACCGGTGACAACATCGGTGTCTGCCTCGGCGACAACAGCGGCGATTGCAGGAGCGGCTTGCGGCTCCGGCTGCGCGTCGGCCGCCGGAGCAGCAGGCCGTGTCGACTTCCAGGCGCTGGCCAGTGCGCTCAGCTCCGCCATCAGCGCCTCGGCTTCCAGGCGGAGCGCATCCAGCGTCACGGAGGGCGTCGCGCCTTCGCCGGCGGATTCCGCGCGCGGCTGCGCATTCTGCGGGGCGCCAGCGGTTGCAGCGGCGGGAATAGCAATGTCCTCGGTGGACAGCACCGCCACAGGCTGGGGCTCGGCGGGCGCCACGGCGGGGGCTGCCTCGGCCTCCAGCACTTGCGTTTCCCGCGTCTGGCCGGACAGCTCTCCAGGTTCTGCCGGCGCCGCCGGCACGGTGGCAACCTGTTCGCTCCGGTGCTTGCGCGCATCGTCGTCCTGCGCGACCGGCATGACAACCGGCGTGACAACCGGCCGCACCGCGGCAGCTGTCGTCCCGCTCTTTGCAGCGGGCTGGGCGGGTTGCGCACTGTGTTGCGCATTGGGTCGCACATTGGCTTGCGGCAGTGTCGTGATGGCCGAGCGTGCGCTCATCTGCGGCTGGCGCACCGGGCTGCTGGCCACGGTCGCGCGTGCAGCCGCAGCCGGGGCAGGACTGGCTGTTCGGGCCTGCACCGCCGCCGCGGCACCAGCAGCAGCGACGGACGCAGAGCGCGCGGCTGCCGGGCTAGTCGCTTGCGGCTGGCTTGGGGTGCGCAGCGGCGCCGGCCTGGCGGGCGCCTTGGCTGCAGGCGGTGGCGATGCGGGCGCAGGGGCCTCCGGCTTGGCGGCGCCCGGCGGCCCGGCCTGCTGCAGCCAGATCTCGCCCGGCTGCGGCGGCGAATTGCGGGTGCGCGCCGGCGGCTGCCAGACCGGCTGGCGCCGCGCCGATACGGCTTCGATGCCCTTGTGGCGCGGCACATAGTCGGTCGAGCCCGGCACGGCGGTGTGCGTGGCGCCGAGGTGGGTGGTCTCCCAGCTGTCCGGTTCGCGCGCGGCGCGGGCGGGCGGGCGCTGGGGCGCCAGCTCGGCCTCGTCCGGCTCCGGCAAGCTGGGCTTGCGCAGGAACAGGCTACGCCAGGTTTCGCCGAACACCATCGGCGCGGCCAGGGCCAGCACGCCCAGCATCACCAGCAGGCTGGCGCTCCAGCCGAGCATGCCGGAAACCAGGGTGCCCAGCGCGCGCCCGGCGCTGCCACCTGACGTGCTGCCTGCCATGCCGCCCTCGCCCGCCGCGCCGGTCAGCGCTTCGAGCGACGCGCTTGCGCACAGTACGATCAACGTGCCAAACCATACCCGCAGCGTGCCGCGTCCACTGAAGAACCGGCGCTCGCCGGCGAGCAGGCGCGCCACCTGGCGCCACACCAGCGGCACAAGCCACAAGGTCGAAAATCCGAACCAGCCAAAACCCATTATCGAAACGCCATCATCAAATACCTCGGGCGACGATTGTAGCGGGTCTGGGCGCGGCGTTTCCGCCCAACATGGCACGCGCAACGGAATATCGCCCGCTTTGCGGCGTCTGGCACCCTCCCCCGCCGCGCGAACCCTGTGCGCCGGCGTCGGTATCTGCCTGCGCAAAGGCGTGCCCACCGCGCGGCATGTGCGCTACTATGGACGAAGCCTGCCTCGAATCCACGCTGCCCGTTCTCACCGGCCGATTTCCATCGACCCAATCCCGAGCCAACCATGCAGACGCGCTACGCCGGACTGTCCGCCCTGGTGGTCGATGACCACCCGTTCCAGTTGCTGGCGGCGGAACAGTTGCTGACACAGCTGGGCGTCAGCGATGTACATTGCGCCGCGGACGGCCGCATTGCGCTGGACCTGCTTGCCGCGCGCAAGGTCGACCTCGTGCTCTGCGACATCGAGATGCCAGGGCTCAACGGGCCCGGCATGATGGACGAGCTGACCCGGCGCAAGGACCACGCCTTCGCCGGCGCCCAACCCCTGTGGGTATGGGTGTCCGCGCTGCAGGACGACATCATCGATTCCCATGTGAGCCTGGCCGATTCGGTTGGGCTCGCCCACGTGCGCGCGGTGCGCAAACCGATCTCGGCGGTGGTGCTGGAAGAAATCCTGCAGGATGCGCTGGAGCGTGACCTCACCAGCGCAGCCCCGGCGACAGCGCCAAGCCAGCCGGATGACCGCGAGCTGCTGGCCGCGGTGCGCACGCCCGGCGCCATCTTCATCCTGCTGCAACCGCAGTTCAGGATCAGCACCGGCGCGCTGGCCGGAGCGGAAGCGCTTTGCCGCTGGCGCCATCCGACCATGGGCCTGATCCGGCCCGACCTCTTCATCCCAAGGCTCGAGGCGCTGGGCGAAGCCGATGCCATCTTCCATCTGGCGGGCCAGCAATGCCTGTCGGTGCAGCGCCAGTTGCTGGCGCGCGGCGTGCGTATCCCGCTGAGCATCAATGCATCCGCGCAGACGCTGTGCCGGCCCGGCGTGCTCGACGCCTTCGACGCCATGGTGGAAGCCAGCGGCATGCCGCGCCAGTTGCTGAATATCGAATTGACCGAGGGCTACCCGGTCTGCGACACCCGTGCCCTGTCGATCGCGCTGAACCGCCTGCGCCTGCTAGGCTACGGCGTGGCCATCGACGATTTCGGGATCGGCATTGCCACCCTCAAGCTGCTGGCGGACCTGCCCTTCACCCAGATCAAGCTCGACCGCTCGTTCGTGGTGGCGGTGCCCGGCGACAGCCAGCGCGCGGCGATCTGCCGCAACGTCATCAACCTCGCGCGAGACCTCAAGCTGGAATGTGTGGCCGAGGGCATCGAGACCCCCGCGCAGCGCGACGCGCTGCAAGCCCTTGGCTGCGACCTTGGCCAGGGCTACCTGTGGTCCCCCGCGCTGCCGCCCGACATGTTCGTGGCCGAAACGCTGGGCCGCTGGACGCCCTGAGGACGCCCTGAGGACACCCTCAGGACGCATCCGAGCGGCAGCTACGCTAGTTCCACTTGCCGTTGATGCCGCCCACGCTCAGGCGCCCCGCGCCCAGCAGCGCTACCGCGAGGGCGCCGGCCAGGAACATCGCTTGCAATTCCAGCGCCCATCCGCCGGTGTCGGCCATCATGCCTAGCTGCTTCATATGGACGAGGCCCACCGCCACCAGCATGTTGACTGCGACGATCAGCGCGGCGACCCGGGTCCATAAGCCAAGGATCAGCAGCACCGGCGCCACCACTTCCCCGATGTAGACACCATAGGCCAGCACCACGGGCAGGCCGGCCTGCGTCACCACCTGCGTCACGAACCCCGGCCCGGCGATAAGCTTGGAGATCCCGTGCAGCAAGATCAGCACGCCGAGCACAATGCGCAGTACCGCCTTGCCCAGGTCCTGCGATGGCTGAGAACCACTCATGGTCGTCACTCCTTGTCCGGATCAGCAAACGAAAGCAAGAATGCGCCGTCCGCAGCCGAAGCGCCTTTGGCTCCACGCGCGGCACGCATATTTACCTTAGTGCGCCGCGCGGTGAAGGTAAAGGCACAAGTTGCGCGGACGCGTCTCAGATCTGGCCGACGGGCCGGTGCATGCCCGGCTGGCGCGGCGGCTGCATGCCCGCCTTGCAGGCCGTCTCGGGCAGGATGTCGGCAAGGAAGTCCAGGAAGCGCCGCAGCGCCGGCGGCATGCCCTTGCGCGAGGGAAAGACCGCGTGCAACGTCCCGACCGGCATGATCCACTGCGGCAGCAGCACCTCCAGTTCCCCGCTCTCGATGGCGTCGCGGCAGAACATGCGCGGCAGCATCGCCACGCCCACGCCCGCGATGGCGGCCGCGCGCAGCAAGGCGAATTCGTCGGTGACAAGACGCGGATCGTACGGCACGTGGATCGACTGCCCGGTATTGCAGGTCAGCGTCCAGACGTGCTTGCCGTCGTGCGGCTTCTGGTTGACGCCCGGCATGCCGTCCAGCGCCTCGGGCGTGCGTGGGCGGCCGATGCTGTCCAGCAGCGCCGGGCTGGCTACCAGCATGAGTGGGCTCTCGCCGTAGGTGCGCACCACCAGCGACGAGTCGTCCATCACCTCGCGCACCCGCAGCGCCAGGTCGAAGCCTTCGGCAATCACGTCCACGCGGCGGTTGGTGGCTTCCAGTTCGATGCGCACACCGGGATTGGCCTGCATGAAATGCCCGATGGCGGGTGCCAGCAGGCTTTGGGCGATCGCCACGGGGCAGCTCACGCGCAAGGTGCCGCCGGGTTGGTCGCGAGCCTGCTCGATCACTTCACGCGCCGCTTCAGCCTCGGCCAGCATGGCGCGGCAGCGCTCGTAGTAGGCCTCGCCGATGGGCGTCACGCGCACCTGCCGGGTGGTCCGGCGCAACAATTGCACCCCGAGGTCGCGCTCCAGCTGGGCAATGCGACGGCTGAGCCGGGACTTCGGCACGCCGCTGGCGCGGCTCGCAGCCGAAAAACTGCCGTGCTGGACCACCTGGGCAAACAGCGAAAGATCGTTCAGGTCTTGCATGGGTCATCCTTGGCGGTAGGAGCGTGCCAGGGTAGCAGCCCGCCTGCGTTCTGCGCCTGGAACAATAAGTTCTATTTTGCCCCACTACCGGCATCAATATCAGACCGCTATCTTTCATCCATCCAACCCGAACCCCAGTGGAGATGAACATGAAGATCTTGCAAATCGACTCGAGCGTACTTGGCGACCATTCCGCTTCCCGCAGCCTGACCGCCAAGGTGGTTGCCGACCTGCGCGCCAAGCACCCTGAAGCCACCCTGACCGTGCGCGACCTGGACCAGGACGCCCCGGCGCACCTGTCCGGCGCGCTGCTGCCCGTGCTGGGCGGCCCGAAGGATGGCCTCAACGCCGTGCAGGAAAGCGAGCTGCAACGCACCGAAGCCTTCCTCAAGGAATTCCTCGAAGCCGACGTGCTGGTCGTCGGTGTGCCGCAATACAACTTCGGCATCCCCAGCCAGCTCAAGTCCTGGATCGACCGCATCGCCCAGGCTGGCCGCACCTTCAAGTACACCGAGACCGGCCCGGTCGGCCTGGCCGGCGGCAAGCGCGTGATCGTGGTGTCGTCGCGTGGCGGCGTGCGCCAGGACGCCAACGCCCTGGACCTGCATGAGCAGACCGTGGACGTGGTGTTCCGCTTCCTGGGCATCACCGACATCACCTACGTGCGCGCCCACGGCCTGGCAATGGGCCCCGAAGCCCGCGAAGCCAGCCTGGTTGCCGCCAACGGCGCCGTGGCAGCCCTGGCAGCCTGATCCCGGCACGGCGGCCTCGCGCCGCCCAGCCCAGCGCAAAGCGCCCGCCCGCAGCCATGCCGGCGGGCGTTTTGCATTTCTGCGTTTCAGCCCGCGCACCTTGCAGCGCTGCGCCCTGCCACGGATTCTTGCAGGCGCGAGCCGGCTATGCCCACCGCGCGATCGGGTCTATGATGGTTCCGAACGCCTGAGCGGTTTCGGTGCATGTCCATCCAGGGGGAAGCCCGCGCGGCCTTGTTGTGCAGGCCTGGGTCGGAACCTGTCCGCAATCCACACGCCACGGCCAGCTGCCGCCCAAAGCGGCATCCGTGGCAGATGCATAGTCCGATCCGGGAGCCCGCATGTCCTCTGCCCTGCTGCCTGCCAGCGCCGTGCATCCTCCGCACGAGCCAGCCCTGCTGTCCCAGTACCGCCACGTGCGCGCGGCTACCGAAGCTATGGTCGCCGACCTCACCGACGCCGATGCCACGGTGCAATCCATGGACGACGCCAGCCCCGCCAAATGGCACCTGGCGCATACCACCTGGTTCTTCGAGGAATTCGTGCTGACGGCGCGTATCCCGGACTACGAGCCGGTTGATCCGCAGTATCGCTACCTGTTCAACTCCTATTACGAAGCCGTCGGCGCCCGCCACCCGCGGCCGCGCCGCGGCCTGCTGTCGCGGCCGTCGCTCGACGAGATCCTGGCTTACCGCGAGGCGGTCGACGAAACCATGCTCGGACTGCTGACCAGCGCGCAGACCGATGCCGAGGCGGCGCTGATCGAGCTTGGCCTGAACCACGAGCAACAGCACCAGGAACTGCTGCTGACCGATATCCTGCATCTGTTCGCGCAAAACCCGCTGAAGCCGGCCTTCGCGCCGGAGCTGCTGGCGCCCGTGATCGCCGATCCGCGCCCGGCGGCGGAGTGGATCCGCTTTGCCGGTGGCGTGGTCGCCATCGGCCATGACCGCGACGGCTTTGCCTTCGATTGCGAGGGCCCGCGGCACAACGTGCTCCTGCAGCCCTACCAGTTGTCCTCGCACCCGGTCACCAATCACCAGTGGTTTGAATTTATCGAGGATGGCGCCTACCGGACTGCCGGACTGTGGCTGTCGGATGGATGGCGCTGGGTGTGCGAGCACGGCATCGAGGCACCGCTGTACTGGGAGGAGCGCGAAGGCACCTGGTGGCAAATGAGCCTGCGCGGCATGCAGCCGGTGGATCCGGATAGCCCGGTCACACATATCAGCTTCTATGAGGCCGATGCCTTTGCCCGCTGGGCCGAGCGCCGCCTGCCAACCGAGGCGGAATGGGAGCACGCCGCGCGCAACCTGCCCGCTACCGGGAATTTTGTCGAGGGACGCGTGCTGCGGCCGCTGCCCGATCGCCAGAATACCTCCGGCGTGCTGCGGCAGATGTTCGGCGACGTGTGGGAATGGACTGCCAGCCCCTTCCAGCCCTACCCGGGCTTCCGGCCCAGCGCCGGGGCGGTTGGGGAATACAACGGCAAGTTCATGTGCAGCCAGATGGTGCTGCGCGGCGGCTCCTGCGTCACGCCGGAGCCGCATATCCGCGCCAGCTACCGCAACTTCTTCTACCCGCACCAGCGCTGGCAGTTCACCGGCGTGCGCCTGGCCGACGACGCCTGAGCAGAAACCAGGCAAAAACGCGCCGGGTTTTGGCCCGGCGCGTTTTCATTCAGTCAGTTCCAGCCCTTTTGCGGAGGCTGAGCGCTTATCGGCGTCTGCGGATACAACTTCTGCCAGCGCGACTTCAGCCCCTCCGCAATCTCCTTCTGGTGATAGCGCTCGGCAAAATCGATCACGGTCATGCCCTGCTGGTTCTTCAGGCGCATGTCGGCGCCTTCGTCCAGCAGCAACTTGACCGTCTCGATATGCCCGCCGCGCGCCGCCATCATCAGCGGCGTGGTGCCATTGGGGCTTTCCGCGTCGATATAGGCGGCGTGGTCGACCAGGAACTTGACGATATCGTTGTTGCCATTGGTCGCGGCGTAATGCAGCGGCGTCCAGCCGGTCTTGTTGATCTCGACCTCCATCTGGTCGACCATCAGCTTGACCAGGTCCAGTTCGTTCTGCAGGCTGGCCATCATCAGCGGCGTCTCACCGGCCGCATTGGTCTTGTCGAAATCGATGTCCTTGGCGCGGATCAGCGCCTCCGCCACCTTCAGCGACTTCTCGCGCAATGCCACCACCAGCATGGGATTGCCCTTGGCATCCACCAGGTTGGGATCGACCCCGCGCGCCAGCAACTTCTGGGCGGCCTTGACGTCATCGAACTCCACCGCATGGCGCATATCGTCCACAGGCCCGGCCCAGGCCGCGGCGCCCACCAGCATGGCCGCAACGGCGACGAGGCGTCGGATAGCATTCATGTTAAACATGAGATTTCCTATCTATATGCTTGAAAAGACGGAAGAAATTATCCGACGTATGTTCCGCGAGCGCCTCAACCGGCATGCCGCGCAGGTTGGCGATGAACTCACCCACGTGGCGTACCCATGCTGGCTGGTTGGTCTTGCCGCGGTACGGCACGGGTGCCAGGTACGGCGAATCGGTCTCGATCAGCATGCGGTCCAGCGGGATCTTGCGCGCCGTTTCCTGCAACTCCACCGCATTCTTGAAGGTGACGATGCCGGAGAACGAGATGTGGAAGCCCTCTTCCAGCGATTGCCGGGCGACCTCCCAGTTCTCGGTGAAGCAATGCATCACCCCGCCGGCTTCGCCCGCGCTTTCCTCGCGCATCACGCGCAAGGTGTCTTCTGCGGACGAACGGGTATGGATGATCAGGGGCTTGCCGGTCTGCCGCGCCGCGCGGATATGGGTGCGGAAACGCTCCCGCTGCCATTCCATGTCCGCGATGCTGCGGCCTTCGAGCCGGTAGTAGTCGAGCCCGGTCTCGCCGGTACCGACCACCCGCGGATGCGCCGACAGCGTTAGCAGGCGCTCCAGCGTGGGTTCCTCGCCCTCCTCATAGTCGGGATGTACCCCGACGGTGGCGTACAGGTGCGGATGCTGCTCGGCGAGTGCCAGCACGCGCGGAAAATCTTCCAGCGTGACCGAGATGCACAGGGCATGCGACACCTGGTTGGCGCGCATGTTCTCCAGCAATTCGGGCAGGCGCGCGGCCAGGTCGGGGAAATCTAGATGGCAGTGGGAATCGACAAACATTGGGGCGGTTTCCGGATAGAGACGCCGCCGCGGGCGGCGCCACCCGCCATTGTAGCCGTTCGTGCCAGCGAGCCCGCGTGCCCACTGCGTGGCGGCGCCTGGCTCCCGGCCGCTCTTACTCGGCTGGCTTGGTCAGGTGCCGCCCGAGGATGACCAGGTCACGCTCGACCCCATCGAGCACAGCCACGCGCGGCAGGTTGCCCCAGCGCTCGAAGCCCAGCGAGGCGAACAGGGCCAGGCTGGGCGCGTTATGGCCAAAGATAAAGCCCAACAGCGTATTGACCCCGATCTGCGGCGCATGCGCGATGGCCCGCTGCAGCAGGTAGCGCCCCAGGCCCTGCCCGCGGCGGGTGGCGTCCAGGTAGATCGAGACTTCGGCGGTGGCGCCGTAGGCCGGCCGTCCGTAGAAATCGGAATAACTGAGCCACCCGGCCATGCGCCCTTCACCGTCCTCGGCCACCCACAGCGGACGCCGCTCCGGCTGATGCTCATCGAACCAGGCCTGGCGCGATTCCACCGCCACGGGCTCGGTGTCCGCAGTGACCATGCGTGAAGCGACGGTGCTGTTGTAGATGGCGACGATGTTGGCCAGGTCACGCTGCAGCGCGGGCCGCACGGTAAAGGCGGAATCACTCATTGTTGAATTTCTTCTCGGACGGGCTACAAAACTTGGTAAAAATCAACCATATCAAACACTTAAGCCACAAAGCTGACGTCAGTTATAACGTCTGGCTGGGCCGACCGGACTCAATGGTCTTGCCCAGGATCTCTTCCACCGCGCGGCGCAGGTTGCGGCCGTTGTCGTCATCCGGCAGGTGAATCCCGATGCCGGGCGTCTTGTTGGGCGTGCCGACCGGGGTAATCCATGCCACGTGGCCGGCAATCTGGTACTTCTGCGGCCGGTCCACCAGCGAAAGCACGAGGAAGACCTGCTCGCCCAGCCGGAAGGGCCGGTTGCTCGGGACAAAGATGCCGCCGCGGTGCAGGAACGGCATGTAGGCCGCATAGAGGCCCGCCTGGTCCTTGATCGACAGCGAAAGCACGTTGGGCCGGGAAGCTGCACCCGGGACCGTCGGCGCCCCGATACCGCCGGCGGCGGCCATGCCTGCGGCTCCGGGAACGCTGGCGCCCCGTGCCCCTGTCACCTCTGTATTCATGACTGACCCCTTGTTACTGACTGTTGGCCTTCAGGCCATATTGGATTTGTTCAACGTCTTGGGCTTACTGAAACAACTGCCGGTATTCCAGAAACACGGCCTCCATCACCAGCCGAGCCGCCAGCGGATGGTTCTCGCTGCGGCGATGGCCCACCAGCCGCGTGGAGAACGCCTGCAACCGGTGCGCATCGGTTGCCTGTGCGCAACGTACCAGGGCTGCCCGCTCACGCGGAAAATAACGCGGCCCAGGCGTTGCGGCCAAGCGGGCCGACAGCAGATCGTACGTCCAGCGCTGCAGGATGCCAAGCACCGACGGCACCGGCAGCTTCTGCACCTGCTCGGCCGCAGCCAGCGCATCGAAGCCGGCGCCCGCGCCAAGCTGGCTTACCAGCCAGCGCTGCATCGGCTGCTCCTCGGCCTCGGCGGCATGCAGCGCGGTCAGCGGGGAGCCGCCGGCCAGCGCCAGCTGCGCCTCGGCGTCTCCCACGCCCTGGCTGCTCAGCCAGCTCATGGCTGCATCGGCCGTGGGCCGTTGCACGGAAAACTGGCGGCAGCGCGACAGGATGGTGGGCAGCACACGATCCAGCCGGTCGGTCACCAGCAGGAACACGGTGGATGGCGGCGGCTCCTCCAGCGTCTTGAGCAAGGCGTTGGCGCCTTCATGCTGCAAGGCGTCGAGCGGATACACCACCACCAGGCGCAAGCCGGCGCGGTGCGTGCCGATGCCGACCGTTTCGATCAGGGCCCGCACCTGCTCCATTCGGATGACCTTGCTGGGCGCCTTCTTCTTGCCGCTTTCATCCGTCTGCGCGTCGTCCGTCGCCTCCATGGCCTCCGGGCGCACCACGCTGAAGTCCGGGTGGTTGCCCTGGCTGAACCAGTGGCAGGCCGGGCATGTGCCGCAAGGCTGCCCGTCGGGGCGCGGCGTCTCGCACAGCAGTCCCTGGGCAAAATGCAGCGCCAGGTCGCGTTTGCCGATGCCTTGCTGGCCGTGAATGAGCAAGGCATGCGGGAGCCGCTCGCGCAGCGCGTTCAGCCGTTGCCAGTCTTCTTTCTGCCAGGGATAAAGCATGCGGATCAGTGAGTTAGGGGTGAAACTTCGTGTATCTGCGCACGTGGCGCAAGAGATAGAGGACGGCAGGCTCGGCTAGCCCCATCCCTATCCATATTCTCGAATCCTGCAGCCAATTCAAAGTGTTGCGAGGACTTTCTCAAGCTCTACCTGAATCTCGGGAATGCTCCGGGTCGCGTCGATGACGCGGAAACGCTGCGCGGACTCCGCCGCGCGGCGCAGGTATTCCTGCCGCGTGCGCTCGAAGAAGGCACGCGACTCGGCCTCGAACTTGTCGGGCTCGCGTGCGCCGGCCAGGCGTGCGCTGGCGGTTTCCAGCGGCACATCGAACAACAGCGTCAGATCGGGCTGCAGGCCATCCTGCACCCAGGTCTCCAGCACTTCGAGCCGTGCACGCGGCAGGCCCCGGCCACCGCCCTGGTAGGCAAAGGTGGCATCGGTGAAGCGATCGGAAACCACCCAGTCGCCGCGCGTCAGCGCGGGTTCGATGACTTCGGCAATATGTTCGCGGCGGGCGGCGAACATCAGCAAGGCCTCGGTTTCGAGATGCATCTTGCGGTGCAGCAGCAACTGCCGCAGATCTTCGCCAAGCGGAGTGCCGCCGGGTTCGCGGGTGGTGACGACCGAAGCGTGACCTGCCAGGCGGGCGCGCAGGCGCTGCGCCACCCACTCCACGTGGGTGCTCTTGCCGGCACCGTCGATGCCTTCGAATGTGATGAATTTTCCGCGCATGGGGAGACTTATTTGCCGCGCTGGTATTTATCTACCGCGCGGTTGTGTTCTGGAAGCGAGTTGGAGAAATGGCTGCTGCCGTCGCCGCGCGCCACGAAATAAAGTGCGTCGGACGGGGCCGGCGCGGTGGCGGCGGCCAGCGAGGCCAGCCCGGGCAATGCGATCGGGGTGGGCGGCAGGCCGTTGCGCGTGTAGGTATTGTAAGGGGTGTCGGACTGCAGGTCGCGCTTGCGGATATTGCCCTCGAACGCCTCGCCCATGCCGTAGATCACCGTGGGATCGGTCTGCAGCATCATGCCCTTCTTGAGCCGGTTGACGAACACGGCCGCAATCAGCGCGCGCTCGGCCTGCTGGCCGGTTTCCTTCTCCACGATCGAGGCCATGATCAGCGCCTCATAGGGCGACTTGTACGGCAGGTCGGGGGACCTGGCGTTCCAGGCGTCGGTCAGGCGCCGCTGCATGGCGCGGTAGGCATGCTTGTACAGTTCGAGATCGCTGCTGCCGCGGGCAAACAGGTAGGTGTCGGGGAAAAACAGGCCCTCCGGTGCCGGCTCCGGCGCACCGATGGCCTTCATCAGTTCCGCGTCCGACAAGCCGCGGCTATCGTGCTTGAGCGCCGGATGCGCATCCACGGCGGCGCGCATCTTGCGGAATTCCCAGCCTTCGATGACGGTCAGCACATAGTGGTTGACCTCGCCCCGGGCGATCTTGCCGATCACCGACAGCGGCGTGGCGCTGCTGTCGAACTCATAGCCCCCGGCCTTGAGGTCGGCGCCATGGCCGGTCAGCCGCACCAGCAGCGCGAACAGGCGAGGGTCCATCTGCACCCCGCCACGCTGGATCTGGCGGCCAACGCTGGCCACGCTGGAATTGGGCTTGATCACCACCTCGATGGGCGAGGCCGTCAGCGCGAGCGGGCGATTGGCCCACCAGGCGAAGGCGCCGGCGGCGGCGATCGAAAAGATCACGGTGACCAGCAGCAGCCGCAGGAAAAGACGTTTCATGTAAAAGAGAAAGTAGCGGCGCACAATGCACCGCGGCAAAGCCGGGTTCACCCAGTGTCGACCATGGGCATCCCGGCTGAAATGGCGACAGCCTCATATAATACCGGGAGCCTTGCACCTTTAGCCGCTTGTAGCTCCTTGCACCTTCCATCCGGCGCGCCTGTGCGCCCCTTGCTTGCGATACCTGCCATGAATGCCCCTGCCCCAGACCGTGCCACCCAGTTCGAAGCCGTGCGCCAAAGCGGAGTCGTCTGCCGACCCGCGCACCTGGGCCTGATCAGGGTTGCCGGCGAAGACGCCGGCAGTTTCCTGCATACCCAGCTGACCAATGCCGTGGATGACCTGGACGCCGGTACGGCCCGCCTGGCCGGCTACTGCTCGCCCAAGGGACGGCTGCTGGCCAGCTTCCTGATGTGGCGTGACGAGGAAGGCATCGTCCTCCAGTTGTCCGCCGACCTGCAGCCCGCTATCCAGAAGCGCCTGTCGATGTTCGTTTTGCGCGCCAAGGCCAAGCTGTCCGACCTCACGCCGGCCCGCGCCGTGCTGGGCGTGGCAGGTGCCAGTGGCGCCGCCGCCCTGCAGGCGGCCGGCCTACCCGCCCCGGCCGAGCCCTGGGCCAGCGCCGCGGCCGCCAGCGCTACCGTGATCCGGCTGCCCGACGGCGCCGGGCTGCCGCGCTGGCAGGTGGTGCTGCCGGCCGAACAGGCCGACGAAGTCCAGGCTGCGCTGTCGGCGCAGCTGGTGCCGGTGGATGCCGTGGTGTGGGACTGGCTGGAAGTGCAGGCCGGCGTGCCGCGCATCGCCGCGGCCACGCAGGAGCAATTCGTGCCTCAGATGATCAACCTGGAACTGGTCGGCGGCGTGAGCTTTCGCAAGGGCTGCTATCCGGGCCAGGAAATCGTCGCGCGCAGCCAGTACCGCGGCACGCTCAAACGACGCATGTGGCTGATCCATGGAGAAGGCGAAGTGCCGGGCGCGGCCACGGAGATCTTCCGCCCCGAGGATCCTGAGCAACCCTGCGGCATGGTGGTCAATGCCGCCGCCTCGCCACAAGGCGGCTGGGACGGCCTGGCCGAACTGAAGATCGATGCGGCGGGTGGCGCCCTGCACCTGGGCAGCGCTGCCGGCAGCCCGGTGCGCGTGGGCGAGCTGCCCTATGCGGTCCCCTTCGGCGACGCCGCCTGAACCCCTGGCAACACTGGGAACACTGGGAATAGCCATGAGCGATCACCTGTACGTCTATTTCCGGGTGCCGGAAGCCCGTGCCGATGAGGCCATCGCGCACTGGCACCGCTGGATGGAGACCGTTGCCGAAGCGAGCGGAATTGGTGGTACGCTCTTACGCAGGCCCGAGGCGCGCGACGGCATGCAGACCTGGATGGAAGCCTACGCCGATGTGCCGCCAGCCTTCGACCAGTTGCTCGACGGGCTGTGGCGGCAGAGCGGGCTGCAGCAGTGGATCAGCGGCGAGCGCCAGGTGGAGCGCTTTGTCGATATCGACCAGCTCTGAGGGGGTGGCCGTGGAACGGCCCCGCCGCCTTGGTCCCTGGGTAACGAAGCCAACGATCGAATCGCAGTCGATGCCGTGAATGCGGCAACCGCAGTGAATGCAGCAAAGGAAGCGCTATGTGCTTGATTCTGGTGGCCTGGCAATCGCACCCGGACTATGCCCTGGTGGTGGCCGGCAACCGCGACGAGTTCTATGCCCGCCCGGCGGCGCCCGTGCATTGGTGGGAAGACGCCCCCCAGGTGCTGGCCGGCCGCGACATGGCGGAAGTGATCGGCGAGCCAGGCACCTGGATGGGCCTGGCCGGCGACGGCCGCTTTGCCGCCCTGACCAATTACCGCGCCCCGTCCGAGAAACGCACCGATGCGCGCTCGCGCGGTGAGCTGGTGGCCGGATTCCTGCGTGGCGACAGCGATCCGCAATCCTATCTGTCCGGGCTGGTGCCCCGCACCGGCGCCTACAACGGCTTCAACTTGCTGGCGTGCGACCTGCGCGAGCTCTGGTGGTACAGCAACCGCGGCGCCTCGCCCTATCCGCAACGCCTCAAGCCCGGCATCTATGGCCTGTCCAACGCCTTGCTGGATACGCCGTGGCCCAAGGTGCGCAGCCGCGTCGGCGCGCTCGCCGAGACACTTGCGGCCGACACCGGCCTGGCCGGCGCCAGCATCGAGCCCTATCTCGACCTGCTGGCCAACGATCGGCAGGCCCTGGATTCCGAGCTTCCACGCACGGGGGTGACCCCGGAGTGGGAAAAGCTGCTGTCCTCGGCCTTTATCCGCTCACCCAGCTATGGCACCCGTGCCAGCACCGTGCTGCGCGTGCGCCATGACGGCCGCTTCGAACTCAGCGAACGCAGCTTCGACGCCAACGGCCGCACCGGCGAGGTGTCCTACCGTGGGCACCTGCGCGTTGCCCGCGACGCCGGCTCGGTGCAAGCGCCGCGCTAAGGCGGCCGCGCTCAGTACTGCTGGGCTGCCAAGCCGGTCGGGCGCAATGCCACGTTCAGCGCGCGGATCGCGGCGGGGTCATTGCGCACCGCCAGCAGCCATGCATCCTCGAAATGCCCGATCTCCAGCAATTGCATGCCGTGCGGCGCCAGTTCGCGGTTGACGTGCGCCAGGTAGAGCGCGGCGGGCTCCATATCGAAATCAAAGTCGTCGCCACCTAGCGGAATGCCGTCTTCGTCATAGAGATCGTCGACGTCGATGGCCGAGACCCCCGCCGCGCGCAGCGTGGCGAGGCGCGCCACCGCCTGCACGCCCAACGTGCTGAAATCGTGCCAGTCCACCTTGACCAAGCAATGCTCCGCCAGCCAGGGCTGCAACCATGCCGAGAGCAGGTCTTCGCCGGCGGGTGGTTCGCCCGGCGGTGCACGGTCGAGGTCTAGGGCGGGCGTGGCATCGGCCAGGGCCTGGAGCAGGCGGGAACGGATTTCAGACATAGACAAGATCAACGCGAAAGCGGCGGCAAAAACAAAGACCGCGATGGTACAGCGTAGGCGGCAGGCTGCAAGCCCCGCAAGCTTTCGCGCCACTCAAGCCACGGCCGCCAGCCTGGCCGGCAATGCAGCCCGAACCGCCTCGCTCACGATGCCTGCCAGCCGGGTGGCGGGTGCCTCCAGCTCGGCATCCTTGCGGTAAAGCGCCAGCGCCAGCGAGGGCAACGCAGGCAGGCCGCCCTCGCCCGGTTCCCAGGCCCGCACGGAAGGTGGCAAGCCCATGCCGGTGCGGATGGTCAGCCCCAGCCCGGCCGCCGCCCCTGCCCACAGGCCGCCCAGGCTCGCGCTGCTAAAAGCCACCCGCCAGGCAATGCCGGCGCGGTCCAGGGCGGCCGTGCCCGCGGAGCGGAAACGGCATGGCGGCTCGAATGCCACCAAGGGCAGCGGGCCGTCGCCTTGCCACGGCGCACGCGCGGCGGCGGGCCCGATCCAGCGCATCGGCAACATCGCCACCTGCTCCACATGCGGCATGCGCACGCCATCGTCCCACGCCAGCGCCAGGTCCAGGCGGCCGGCGGCCACGTTGTCCAGCAGCTCGATGTTGCGCGCCACGCGTGCCTCGATCTTCACCTTGGGGTGCGCGCGGGCGAACCGGCCAAGCACCTCGGGCAGCAGCACCTCGCCAAAGTCCTGCTGCAGGCCGAACCGCACCCAGCCTTCCAGCGCCACGCCGTGCACGGCGGCCGCGGCCTCATCGTTGAGTTCCAGCAGCCTGCGGGCATAGGCCAGCATGGTCTCGCCCGCCTCCGTCAGCGCCAGTCCCCGCCCGGCCTTGCGAAAGATCGCCGTGCCCGCCTGCTCCTCCAGCTTCTTGAGCTGCGCGCTGACCGCCGAGGTGGAGCGGCCAAGCCGGTCTGCGGCCCGGGCATAGCTGCCGAGCTCCATGCCGACGACGAAGCTGCGCAGTACATCAAGGTCGAAGTTCACCGCTGCCATGTCAAACCATCCTGTTATGTGGGATGCTTGATCAATAATTATCTGATATTCAGGATCATTCTGCGGCGGCAGAATCAGGGCGTCAAGGCTTGCAGATGCCGTTTCCCAAGGATGATCCCGTGCCCCGCGCTCCCGCCCCGCTCCCGTTTGCCGCTGCGTCTGCCCCCGCCGGCGCAGCCCTCGCCCCACGCCATGGCCCGGGCCATCGCTGGAAAGTGCTGGCCCTCGGCGTCGCGGCCAATGCCAGCTTTGCCGCGGCGTTCTCGGGCATTCCCACCACGGCGGTGCTGATGCGCGCCGGCTACCGGATCAGCGATGGCGAGCTGGGTTTTTGCCTGGGCATGATGGGCCTTGGCATTGCGGCGAGCGAAGTGCCGTGGGGCTTGCTGACCGACCGCTGGGGCGACCGCCGCGTGCTGCTGACCGGCTTGATGGCCACCGCGCTGTGGCTGGCGTTGATGGCGGTGTTCGTGGCGCCGCTGCCCGTCCATATCCCGGGCAACGCCGCGCTGGCGCTAGGCCTGTTGGGGCTGGGCCTGCTGGGCGGCAGCGTCAACGGCTCCAGCGGCCGCGCCGTGATGGCATGGTTCCGCGAAGGCGAACGGGGCCTGGCCATGAGCATCCGCCAGACCGCGGTGCCCGCCGGGGGCGGGATTGGCGCGCTGATGCTGCCGCTGCTGGCGCAGTCCTTTGGCTTTGCCGCAGTCTACGGCGCGCTGGCGGCGTTCTGCGGCGTCACCGCGGCCTTTGCCTGGCACTGGATGCACGAGCCGCCGGCCGAGCCGGCGCGCGCTACGTTGCCCGCAGGCGGCGTGGCCGGCAAGGCAGGGCCCGGCCCGCTGAGAAGCGCGCAGGTCTGGCGGCTGGTGTGCGGCATGGGCCTGATGTGCGTGCCGCAAGTGGCTGTGCTGACATTCGGAACGATCTACCTGCACGATTTCAGCCACATCGGCATTGCCGCGGCGGGCATGGCCGTGGCGGCGGTGCAGGCAGGCGCCGCCGTCATGCGGGTGTGGAGCGGCCGCTGGACCGACCGCCATGGCAACCGCCGCGTCTATATGCGCGCCTGCAGCTTGCTGACCTTGCTTGTGTTCGCCACGCTGGCGGCGCTGACCTGGCTGTGTGCCGCCGCGCCGGGCTGGCACGCCTTACTGACGCCGGTGCTGATGGCATGCCTGGTGCTGGGCGGCATCTGCACATCGGCCTGGCATGGTGTGGCCTTCACCGAGCTGGCGACGATCGCGGGCGCCAGCCGCGCCGGCACCGCGCTCGGGCTAGGCAACACCTTTGCGTTTTCGGGCTTTTTTCTGGTGCCGCTGGCGATCCCGGCGATGGCTGCCGACCATGGCTGGGCGGCCGTGTGGCTGGCGGCCAGCGCGAGCGCGCTATTGGCGCGGCCCTTGTTTGCGCGTCAGGCCCGCGCCTGACGGCAAGCCGCCCGTTGCGTTCAGCGCAGCAATTTGCGCATTTCCACGTGAGGAATGCCGGCCTCTTCAAATTCCTCGCCGACCTGCTCGAAGCCCACACGCGCATAGAACGGTGCGGCATAGCGCTGCGCATTGAGCACCAGCTCAGGGTAGCCAAGCTCCGCGGCCTTGGCCATCAGCGCATCCAGCACCATGGCGCCGACGCCGCTGCCGCGCGCGGGCTTGAGCACCGCCATGCGGCCAATGTGGCCATCCGGCAGCAGGCGGCCTGTGGCCAGCGCACTGCCGTCCTCGGCCAGCGCCAGGGCGTGCCAGCTTGGCGCATCCCATTCGTCCCACTCCAGTTCAACCGGGACGCCCTGTTCTTCGACGAAGACGGCATAGCGGATGGCGCGCGCGGTATCGCGGGCTTCGGACCAGGGGGCGAGGCGGATGGTGATTGTCATGGTGGTTCGGTGCGCAAGACGCAAAGCGGTGAAAAGACGGCCAGAGGGGCGGCAGTCATGATACTCCGGCCACGGCGAGGGTAAGCGATGCCGGTCATTGCTGCAGCGCCGCATGGGGAAAGGGATAGGGGTAATTCCCGATCCGCATTCTTTCCGGATAATTTGTATGATGACCATATTACCCAATCACCTGAGACCTCCCGTGTTCCAGAAAGTCCCGGCCCGAGCCCTGACAGACACCGTTGCCGAACAACTGCTGGAGAAGATCGACAGCGGCGCCTTCGGCCGTGGCGACAAGCTGCCCACGGAGGCGGTACTGTCCGAGGAATTCGGCGTCAGCCGCACCGTGATCCGCGAAGCCATCGCCCGGCTGCGCCACGAAGGCGTGGTGGAATCGCGCCAGGGCAGCGGCGTGTTCGTTACCGAGCAGGCCGGCATCCGGCCGCTGCGGATCGACTACACCGATGTGGCCACGCTCGAATCGGTATTGCATATCGTGGAACTGCGCCGGGCCATCGAGGCCGAGGTGGCCGCACAGGCGGCGCGCGACCGCACCGATGCCAGCATGATGGCCATCGACGCCGCACTGGCGCGCATCGACGCCGAGGAGGCCGCCGGCGGCGATGGCGTGGCGGCCGACGTGGCCTTTCACCGGACCATCGCCGAAGCCACCGGCAACCCGTTTTTTCTCAAGACGCTGGCGTTCCTGAGCCAGTACCTGGAAACCGCCACCCGCGTGACCCGTACCAACGAGGCACGCCGGGCGGATTTCTCGCGCCAGGTGCGCGAGGAACACCAGGCCATCGTGGCCGCCATCCGCGCCGGCGACGCGCTGGCCGCGCGCAACGCGGCCGAGACCCATATGTACAACGCGGCGCGGCGCCTATCCCATGGCGGGCAGCCCGAGACCGCCACCGACCTTGCCGACGCGCCCGCGCGCGGCCTCTCCCACTGATCGACTGATCGATTGATCGACTGATCACCGCCCCCTGGCAGGAGTCTTCATGAGCAAATCAATTGGCGTCATCGGCCTCGGCGCGATGGGCAACGGCGTAGCGCACAGCCTGCTGCGCGCCGGCTTCAAGGTACATGCCTGCGACCTGCGGCCCGACGTGCTGCAGCGCTTTGCCGATGCGGGGGGCATCCCCTGCGCCAGCCCGGCCGAGCTCGGCGGCAAATGCGATGTGGTGGTCACGCTGGTGGTCAACGCCGCGCAGACCGAGGCCGTGCTGTTTGGCGAACAAGGCGCGGCAAGCAGCCTGCGCCCCGGCACGCTGGTGATCGCCAGCGCGACCGTGCCGCCGGGCTTCGCCGAGGCACTGGGCAAGCGGCTGGGGGAGCGCGGCATCCTGCTGCTGGACGCACCGGTCTCCGGTGGCGCCGCCCGCGCCGCCAGCGGCGAAATGACCATGATGACCTCGGGCCCGGCCGAGGCCTATGCATTGGCCGAGGACGTGCTGGCTGCGATGGCCGGCAAGGTCTACCGGCTGGGCGACGCGCATGGCGCCGGGTCCAAGGTAAAGATCATCAACCAGCTGCTGGCTGGCGTGCATATCGCCGCGGCGGCAGAAGCCATGGCGCTGGGCCTGCGCGAAGGCGTGGATGCCGATGCCCTGTATGAGGTCATCACCCACAGCGCGGGCAATTCGTGGATGTTCGAGAACCGCGTGCCGCATATCCTGTCGGGCGACTACACGCCGCTGTCCGCGGTCGATATCTTCGTCAAGGACCTCGGCCTGGTGCTCGATACCGCGCGCACCAGCAAGTTTCCGCTGCCGCTGTCGGCCGCGGCGCACCAGATGTTCATGATGGCATCCAGCGCGGGACACGGCGGCGAGGACGATGCCGCCGTGATCAAGATCTTTCCCGGCATCGAGTTGCCGGCGAAGAAGGCCGAGTGAGGCAAGCCAGCATGACTGCACAGACCCCTTCCTCGCGCGCCCTGCTTGGCTGCATCGCCGACGACTTCACCGGTGCCACCGACCTGGCCAACACGCTGGTGCGCAACGGCATGCGCACCGTGCAGACCATCGGCGTGCCGGCGGGCGGCGCGGCGCTGCCCGGCGTGGAGCAGGCCGATGCGCTGGTGGTCGCGCTCAAGTCGCGCACCATCCCGGCGGCCGATGCCATCGCGCAATCGCTGGCCGCGCTGCGCTGGTTGCAGGCCCAGGGCTGCCGCCAGTTCTTTTTCAAGTACTGCTCCACCTTCGACTCCACCGACGCCGGCAATATCGGGCCGGTGACCGAGGCCCTGCTGGCGGCGCTTGGCAGCGACTTCACCATCGCCTGCCCGGCATTTCCGGAGAACGGCCGCACCATCTTCCGCGGCCACCTGTTCGTGGGCGATGTCCTGCTCAATGCGTCGGGCATGGAGAACCACCCGCTCACGCCGATGCATGACGCCAACCTGGTCCGCGTGCTGCAGCGCCAGAGCCAGGCCAAGGTGGGCCTGCTGCGCTACGACGCCGTGGCGCGCGGCAGCGACGCGGCCCGCCATGCCATGGCCACCTTGCGCAGCGATGGCGTGAAACTGGCGATTGCCGACGCGGTGAGCGATGCCGACCTGCATACGCTAGGCGAGGCGTGCGTCGACCTGCCGTTGCTCACCGGCGGCTCGGGCCTGGCGCTCGGCCTGCCCGCCAACTTCCGCCGCGCCGGCTTGCTGCCGCAGCGCGCGGATGCCGACAGCGTGGCGCCCGTGACCGGGCCAGCCGTGGTGCTGGCCGGCAGCGCGTCCAAGGCGACCAATGCGCAGGTGGCGCAGTGGCTCATGGCCAAGCGCCCCGCCCTGCGTATCGACCCGCTCGCGCTGGCGCAAGGCGCGCCCGTGGTTGAGGAGGCGCTGGCGCTGGCTGGCTCCCATGACGAGCCTGTGCTGTTTTACGCCACCACCACGCCGGAGGAGGTCAAAGCGGTGCAGGCCGCCCTCGGCGTGGAGCGCGCCGGCCATCTGGTCGAGCAGGCGCTGGCGGATATCGCCGCCGCCCTGAAAGCACGTGGTACGCGCCGCTTCGTGGTGGCCGGCGGCGAGACCTCGGGCGCGGTGGTGCAGGCGCTGGGCGTGCAAGCCCTGCGCATCGGCACGCAGATCGCGCCGGGCGTGCCCGCCACCGTCACGCTGGATGCGCAGCCGCTGGCGCTGGCACTCAAGTCCGGCAATTTCGGCGGCATGGATTTCTTTGACGAAGCACTGCGCCAGCTTGGAGGGCAAGCATGAGCACAGAAGCCAGCCTGCGCGAAGAAATCTGCCGCATCGGCGCCAGCCTCTACCAGCGTGGCTACACCGTCGGCAGCGCCGGCAACATCAGCGCGCGCATGGCGGACGGCTGGCTGATCACGCCGACCGATGCCTGCCTGGGCATGCTGGACCCGGCGGCCATTGCCAAGGTGGACAGCGGCGGCAACTGGGTGGCCGGCGACCAGCCGTCCAAGACGCTGACCCTGCACCGCGCCATCTACGACAACAACCCCCAGGCCCATGGCGTGGTGCATACGCACTCCACCCACCTGGTGGCGCTGAGCCTGGCGGGCGCATGGCAGCCGGACGATGTGCTGCCGCCGATCACGCCTTACTACGTGATGAAAGTCGGGCATATCCCGCTGATTCCCTACCATCGCCCGGGCGACCCGGCGGTGGCGGCGCGCGTCGCGCAGCTTGCCGCCGAAGTGCGCGGCGTGCTGCTCGCGCGCCTTGGCCCGGTGGTGTGGGAGGCCACCGTCTCGCGCGCGGCCTTCGCGCTCGAGGAACTTGAAGAAACCGCCAAGCTCTGGCTGATGTTCAAGGACAAGCCTGACCCGCTCGACGAGCAAGCGCTGGCCGAACTGCGCGATACGTTCAAGGCGCGCTGGTAGGGACCACGCGCGCAGGTACGACAAAGCCCTGACAACAAAAACACAAGCAAGGCAGAACTGACCGCCGCCCGCCCTCGCTAACGCCCGGGCCGCGGCAAGGGCAGCGTTCGCCCCCGGTTTGCCGCCAACAGCGGACATCAAGCCGGAGCCAAACCGATACACGGAGACAACCATGCATGCATCCACCCAGGCCGCGCTAACCGGCGCCGGCCAAGACATCGACCGCGACATCGAAAAACGCGCTTACAGCAAGGTGTTCTGGCGCATCATGCCGTTCCTGATGCTGTGCTACGTCATTGCTTACCTGGACCGCGTCAACGTGGGCTTCGCCAAGCTGCAGATGGCGCAGGACCTGGCGTTTTCCGAAACCGTGTTCGGCCTTGGCGCCGGGCTGTTCTTCATCGGCTACTTCCTGTTCGAAGTCCCCAGCAACCTGCTGATGCACAAGCTCGGCGCGCGCGTCTGGATCGCGCGGATCATGATCACGTGGGGCATCATCTCGGCGCTGTTCGTCTTCGTGAAGACACCCGCCACTTTCTACATCATGCGCTTCCTGCTCGGCCTGGCCGAGGCGGGTTTCTATCCCGGCGTGATCCTTTACCTGACCTACTGGTATCCGGCCAACCGGCGCGCCAAGATGATCGCGCTGTTCATGTCGGGCATCCCGGTGGCCGGCATGTTCGGCAACCCGCTGTCGGGCTGGATCATGGATGCCTTCCATGACTACGGCGGCATGCGCGGCTGGCAGTGGATGTTCCTGATCGAGGCCCTGCCCGCGCTGCTGATCGGCATCGTCACCGTGTTCGTGCTCAAGAACGGCATCGACCAGGCGCCGTGGCTGGACGCCAACGAGAAGCGCGTGCTCAAGCGCAATATCGAGGAAGACGCGCGCCAGGCTGGCGCCTCGGGCACCGGCCACTCGCTTGGCGCCGTGTTCAAGGACAGCCGCGTCTGGTGGATGTGCATGATCTACTTCTGCTTTGTCACCGGGCAATATGCGCTGACGTTCTGGATGCCCACACTGGTCAAGACCAGCGGCGTTACCGGCAACCTCAATATCGGCCTGCTCAGCGCGATTCCGTTTATCTGCGCCATCGTGGTGATGAACTTCCTCGGCCACAGCGCCGACGCCCGGCGCGAGCGCCGCTGGCACCTGATCGTGCCGGCGCTGATGGGCGCGGTGGGCTTTGCCATTGCCGCTTCGTATACCCACAATACCGTGGTGGCCATTGCCGCGCTGTCGCTCGCCGCCGCCGGCGTGCTGACCTGCGCCCCGCTGTTCTGGTCGCTGCCCACCGCCTTCCTGTCCGGGCTGGCCGCTGCCTCGGGCATTGCGGTGGTGAATTCGGTGGGCAACCTGGCGGGCTTTGTGGCACCGTACATGGTGGGCTACCTGACCGACCTCACCCACAGCACGCAGTCGAGCATGTATGTGCTGTCGGCCATGCTGGTGCTCGGTGCCGGGCTGGTCTGGCTCACGCCGGCCAAGCTGGTCAACCGCTAGGCCAAGAACACAAGAACGCAAGAACCCAAGAACCACGCACTTCTCCTGGAGCACCGCATGCCGCGTTTTGCCGCCAACCTGTCGATGATGTACACCGAGCACGCCTTCCTGGATCGCTTCGCCGCCGCAGCGGCAGACGGTTTCAAGGCCGTGGAGTATCTCTTCCCGTACGAGCACGCTGCCGCGGAAATCCGCGCGCGGCTCGACGCCAACGGCCTGGCGCAAGCGCTGTTCAACGCGCCGCCGGGCGACTGGGCCGCCGGCGAGCGCGGCATGGCCGCCCTGCCCGGGCGCCAGGCCGAATTCCGCGACGCCTTGGGCCGCGCGCTGGAATACGCCGCCGTGATCGGCAATGACAAGATCCACGTGATGGCCGGCCTGGTGCCGGCCGGCGCGGACCACGGGCGTCATCGCGCCTGCTACCTGGAAAACCTGGCGCATGCCGCGCAGGCCGCAGCGGCACAGGGCATCACGGTCCTGATCGAGCCGATCAACGCACGCGACATGCCCGGCTACTTCCTCAACCGCCAGGACGACGGCCAGGCCATCTGCAAGGAAGTGGGCGCAGCCAACCTGAAGGTGCAGTTCGACTGCTACCACTGCCAGATCGTGGAGGGCGACCTTGCTGTCAAGCTCAAGCGCGACTTTGCCGGCATCGGCCACATCCAGATTGCCGGCGTGCCCGAGCGCCACGAGCCGGACCTGGGCGAGCTGAACTACCCCTACCTGTTCGACGTGATCGATGGCCTTGGCTATGACGGCTGGATCGGCTGCGAATATCGTCCGCGCGCCGGTACCTCGGCGGGTTTGGGCTGGCTCAAGCCTTACTTGAAGGCCTGAGCGGCCGCTGTCTCCTTGCCGCCCATGGCGGCACAACCGGAAAACGAACATGCAAGTACTGATCACCGGCGGAGTCGGCTTTCTCGGCCTGCAACTGGCCCGCCAGCTGTTGAAACACGGCACCCTGGACATCGACGGCAAGCCCGTCGCCATCGCGGGCCTGACGCTGCTCGACGTGGTAGCGCCGCCTGCGCTGAACGACGCGCGCGTGCGCGTGGTCACCGGCGACCTGTCGGATCCCGCCGTGCTGGCGCAGGCTATCGATGAACACACCGGCGCGGTGTTCCACCTGGCGGCGGTGGTCAGCGGCCAGGCCGAGGCGGATTTTGACCTGGGCATGCGCGTGAACCTGGATGCCGCGCGCGCGTTGCTGGAAACCTGCCGGGCGCTTCACGTGAAACATGGCAGCCGGCCACGCGTGGTGTTCACCAGTTCGGTGGCGGTGTATGGCGGCACCCTGCCCGCTGTGGTGCAGGACGATACCGCGCTCAATCCGCAATCCTCCTACGGCGCGCAGAAGGCCATTGGCGAGCTGCTGCTGTCGGACTACAGCCGCCGCGGCTTTGTCGACGGCCGCGTGCTGCGCCTGCCGACCATCAGCGTGCGCCCAGGCAAGCCCAATGCCGCGGCGTCGTCGTTCGCCAGCGGCATCATCCGCGAGCCACTGGCAGGCGTCGCCGCCAACTGCCCGGTCTCGCCGGAAACGCCGCTGTGGCTGCTGTCCCCGCGCGGGGCGATTGCCGCGCTGGTGCGGGGCATGGAGATCGATGGTGCCAGGCTTGGCGAACGCCGGACGGTGAACCTGCCCGGCTTGTCGGTCACGCCCAAGGAAATGGTGGCGGCGTTGCGGCGCGTGGCCGGCGACGCCGTGGCGGATCGCGTGAGCTGGGAGCGCGAGGCGCGCATCGAGAATATCGTCGGCACCTGGCCTGCCGCGTGGAATACGGAGCGCGCGCTGGCGCTGGGGTTCCAGGGCGACAAAGATTTCGATGCGGTGGTCCGGGCCTATATCGAGGACACGGGCATAGCGGCGCGGTGAACCCGCAGACGCGTTTTGGCGGCACTGGCTTGCAAGCAGGCCGGCACCGCCGCACCTGAAACGACGGAAACGACGGAAACGACGGAAACCGGACGGATCATGCGTCCGGCTTCACCACTTCATACGCCGTGATCGTCTCCCGCACCGGCCCCGGAATCGGCGCCGACTTCTGCGTAGCGGGATCCGCGCAGACATAGACGATCTCGCCCGTGACCAGGTGCTCGTCGCCGCGGTACATCTCCACGCGGAACAACATGCTGGAGCGGCCCAGGCGCGCAATCCGCCCCCGGATCTCCAGCATGTCGTCAAAGCGCGCGGACGCGTGATACTCGAGCGTGGACTTCACCACGAAGATATCCACGCCGTGCGCGTGCAGCACATCCTCCGGATACCGGATCCCCACCGCCCGCCAGTACTCCGTCACGCAGATATCGCAGTAGGTCAGGTAGTGCGCATTGAACACGATCGACTGCGGATCCACTTCGGCCCAACGCACGCGCAGCGGCATGCTGTGACGGAAATCTTCCTTCGCCATGTCGGCGTTCCCCCTTGGTTGCCGGCCGGATATCGGCCCGATATATATGAAAACGGCGCCGGCCCCGGACAGGGCGGCGCCGGCATAAAGCGGCTAGGAGGCTGTTTCAAAATGAAGCGAAGCGGTTCTGGCTAGGCGCGCGGCCGCAGACAGTACAACTGGTACGGCAAGGCCGCGCAACGACGCCAGAATCTTTTTGAAATGGCCTCTAAGTCAGGCTTATTGCGGCTTGTTCAGCCCCAGCTTGTCGATAATGGCCTTCTCTTTCTTGACCGTATCGGCGGCGAAGTGCGCGTATTGCTCGCTGCTCATGTAGAACGGCTCCATGTCGAACTTTGCCAGCGCATCGCGGTAGTTCTGCATTTCCATGGCCTTCTTGAAACCGTCGTGCAGCTTCTTGACGATCTTCGGATCGGTGCCCTTGGGTGCCACCACGCCGAACGGCGAGGTCTGCACGATGCCCAGGCCCAGCTCCTTCAACGTCGGCACATTGGGGAAGCGCGCCGAGCGCTTCTCGCCCCAGGTCGACAGCAGGCGCAGCTTTCCGGACTCCACGTACGGTGCCCAGGCCGGGGTGTCCGCCACCGACATCACGTGCCCGCCCAGCAGGGCCTGCATCGATTCCGAGTTGCCCTTGTACGGAATATGCGAGAACTGCACGTTCTGCTTCATGGCCAGCTCTTCCATGGTCAGGTGCAGCGTGGTCATCGAGCCCGGCGAGCCGTAGGTCAGGCGGCCCGGGTTGGCCTTGGCGTAGGCGATGTAGTCCTGCATGGTCTTGATCGGCGAATCCACCGGCACAACCAGGCCAAACGAGTAGCCGGCCAGGTTGATCACGTACGACAAGTCCTTGACCGGATCCCAGTTGATCTTGGTGGTGTACGGCAGGCGGTAGACCGGCATGGCTACCTGCGCCAGCGTGTAGCCGTCCGGCTGGGTCGATTGCATCAGCTGTGCGGGCAATACCCCGCCAGCGCCAGGTTTGTTCTCGATGATGACCGGCTGGCCGAGGATCTTGGAAGCGTTTTCCGCCAGCACGCGGAACGGCAGGTCGGTGGAACCGCCCGCGGTATAGCCGATGATCAGGCGAATCGGCCGTTGCGGGAAATTGTCCGCCTGCGCCAGGGCCGGCGCGCTGGCCAGCCCCAGGGTAGCCGCGGTGGCGGCGAGCGCGCCCGCATGGGCGAGGAAATGGCGGCGTTGCATGAGTCTGTGTCTCCTTTTGCTACTGCTACAAGTAATGCACTACACGTAAAGCCAATGAAACCGGGGGTTCTGCGACCGCTTCGATCTGGCTGCCGGCCCGTGCCGGCAAGCCTTGCTCAACCGTCGAAGGCAGCACGCAAGGCGGCGACCGCGTCGCCATGGGCGCCGGCCACCGCCGGGACGAAACGTCCCAGCTTGAAAAAATCGTGGATCATGCCCTGGTAGTCGGCCAATTGCGCCGGCACGCCCGCGGCGCGCAGCTTGGCCGCGTAGGCCACGCCTTCATCGTGCAGCGGGTCGTAGCCCGCCACGGCGATCCAGGCCGGGCAGCAGCCGCGCACGTCGGCACCCGTGCCACCACCGTCCAGCGGGGCAAAACGCCAGTCGTCGCGGCTGGTTTCGCTGTCCAGGTATTGCGAGAAAAACCACTGGATCATCGGCGCGGTCAGCAGATAGCCCTCGGCCAGCGCGCGATGCGAAGGCGTGTCCTGGCGGGCGCAGGTGCCGGGATAGATCAGCATCTGCAGGACAGGCTCCAGGCCCAGATCCCGCGCATGCACGGCGCAGGCGCTGGCCAGGGTGCCGCCCGCGCTGTCGCCGCCCAGGGCGATACGGCTGGCGTCGGCGCCCAGGCGCGCGGCCTCGGCGAACACCCATGCCATGACATCGAACGCATCGTTCGCCGCATGAGGAAACTTCCACTGCGGGCCAAGCCGGTAGTCCACCGATAGCACCATGCAATCCGCCTGCATGCACAGCAGCCGGCTCAGGGGATCGTGCGAGTTGACACTGCCCACCGTGAAGCCGCCGCCATGGAAGTACACCAGCAAGGGCAACGGCTCGGCCCAGCTGGCTTCGCGCGGCGCATACAGCCGCACCGGGATGTCGTAGCCATCGCGCGCGGCTACCGTCAGGTTTTCCACGCTGTGCACGGCCAGCGGCGCGATATCCATGATGGGCGCGCTCTTTTCGTACGCGGTCTTGGCGTCGGCCGGGTCCAGTTCGTGGATGGACGGACGCTTCACGCGCCCGATCAGCGCCAGCAACGCCGCCACCTGCGGGTCCAGCGGCACCGGCGGCATGCCGGGCAAGGCAGGCGCAGGCTGGGCGGACACAGCGGTGGAATCAGGCGGGACAGCGGACATGGACACTCAGAATCAGTAGCAACGAACCTTCGGCAGCAGCCGAATCTCCAGTGGCGTCAGCGCCGCTGGCGTTCGAATTGTGAACGATCGTTCGATTTTAGTATGATTCCAGATGTTTCTGCAGCAAAGCATATGAAATTTCCCTGGGGCTGGTCAGGACGGCAGGTTTTGCGCGATCATCGACCATCGTCAGAAAAGCCAGAAGTCAGAAGCTAGAAGAAATAGAAATAGAAAACCCTCATCGACGGAGACAGCATAGATGGCCTTCATTTATTACCTGACCCACATCCACCTGGATTTCGGCACCATCAGCCAGCTCAAGGCAGAGTGCGAGCGCATCGGCATCCGGCGCCCGCTGGTCGTCACCGACAAAGGCGTGGTTGCCGCCGGTGTGGCCCAGCAGGCCGTCGTGGCCCTGGGCGGCCTGCCGCACGAGATCTTCGACGAAACCCCCTCCAACCCGACCGAAGCCATGGTCAAGAAGGCCGCGGCGCAGTATCGGGATAGCGGCTGCGACGGGCTGATCGCGGTTGGCGGCGGCTCCTCCATCGACCTGGCCAAGGGCATCGCCATTCTCGCCACCCATCCCGGAGAGCTGACCACCTACGCCACCATCGAAGGCGGCAGCGCCAGGATCACCGAGCGCGCCGCGCCGCTGATCGCCGTGCCGACCACCTCGGGCACTGGCAGCGAGGTGGCGCGCGGCGCCATCATCATCCTGGAAGACGGCCGCAAGCTCGGCTTCCACTCCTGGCACCTGCTGCCCAAATCCGCCATCTGCGACCCGGGCCTCACGCTCGGCCTGCCGGCCGGCCTGACCGCCGCCACCGGCATGGATGCCATCGCGCATTGCGTGGAGACCTTCCTGGCGCCAGCCTTCAACCCGCCCGCCGACGGCATCGCCCTGGACGGCCTGGAGCGCGGCTGGAAGCATATCGAACGCGCCACCCGGGACGGCCAGGACCGTGACGCGCGCCTGAACATGATGAGCGCCTCCATGCAGGGCGCCATGGCCTTCCAGAAGGGACTGGGCTGCGTGCACTCGCTATCGCACCCGCTCGGCGGCCTCAAGGTGGACGGCAAGACCGGCCTGCACCACGGCACCCTGAATGCCGTGGTGATGCCGGCGGTGCTGCGCTTTAACGCCGACGCGCCCAGCGTGGTGCGCGACAACCGCTACGCCCGCCTGCGCCACGCCATGGGCCTGCCCCAGGACGCCGACCTGGCCCAGGCCGTGCACGACATGACCGCGCGCCTCGGACTGCCTACCGGCCTGCGCCAGATGGGGGTCACCGAAGACATGTTCGACAAGGTGATCGCCGGCGCACTGGTCGACCATTGCCACAAGACCAACCCGAAAGAGGCCAGCGCCGCGGATTATCGGCGTATGCTGGCGGAATCCATGTAAGTGCCGCGGCGGGCCGGCAGCACAGGTGCGCGGAACAGCCGGGGCGATCCAGCTTTACCACCCAGCACGGAGAAGAGGTCATGACAGGGGAACACCTGCAGGTCTTGCACGGAGACATCACCCGCATGGAAGTCGACGCCATCGTCAATGCCGCCAATAGCGGCTTGCTCGGTGGCGGCGGTGTCGACGGCGCCATCCATGGCGCTGGCGGTCCCGCCATCATGGCCGCCTGTCGCGGCATTCGCGAAACCAAGGGCGGCTGCCCCACCGGCCAGGCGGTGATCACCACCGGTGGCCTGCTGCCCGCGCCTTACGTCATCCACGCGGTCGGCCCGGTCTGGCAAGGAGGCGACCACGGCGAAGACGCCCTCCTTGCCAGCGCCTACCAGTCCAGCATCGCGCTGGCCGCGCAGCACAAGCTGCGCACCATCGCCTTTCCCAATATCAGCACCGGCATCTACGGTTTCCCGCGCGAGCGCGCCGTGGACATTGCCATCGAGGCGGTACGCAAGGCCCTGGTGGCCGCACCCACCATCGAGCAGGTCAGTTTTGTCTGCTTCGATGACGAGAACTACCGGTTGTATCGGCACAGGTTGAGTTGATTGGCTGACGGGAAATCGGCATTCTCCTGCGATTTCCCGTTTTGCTGTCTTCCTCGCTATCCCTGCCCACGTTCCGGGTGTTTTTCTTGCTCCCGACCTAATTCGCCACCACCACCCCCTCCAGCGCCAACCCCACCGCAGCCTGCGCATGCAAAGCCGTGGTATCGAACACCGGCAGCGCCACGTCATCCTGCCCGATCAGCAGCGCAATTTCGGTGCAGCCCAGAATCACCCCGCCCACGCCCTGCGCCTGCAAGCCGCCGATGATGCGCCGGTACACATCGCGCGAGGCGTCGCGCACGATGCCGTGGCATAGCTCGTCGTAGATGATCCCGTGGACGAGCGCGCGGTCGGCGGCGTCCGGGACCACGACTTCGATGCCGTGCTTGTCCTGCATGCGGCCGCGATAGAAGTCCTGCTCCATGGTGAAGGCCGTGCCAAGCAAGCCCACGCGCCGGATGCCGGCACCGCGCAATGCTTGCGCGGTGGGATCGACGATGTGGAGAAAAGGAATGTCGAGCGCGGCTTCCAGGACAGGGGCCACGCGGTGCATGGTGTTGGTGCAGAGCAGCACGAAATCCGCGCCGGCGGCCTGCACTTGCAGGGCGGCTTGCCGCATGGCTTCGCCGAGTTCGTCCCAGCGCTGCGCGTGCTGCAGTGCCTTGATCTGCTCGAAGCTGACCGTGACCATGACGCTGCGCGCGTTATGGTGGCCGCCGAGACGTTGTTTCATGTCCTGGTTGATCAGGCGATAGTACTCGGCCGAGGATTCCCAGCTCATGCCGCCGATCAGTCCGATCGTTTTCATCTTGACCTTCCTTGCGCACCGGCGCTGTCGAATCAGGTCAATGTAGCAGCAGGCGCCTCCCCGCCCCATGCACAGTGCGGCGGTTTCCGACCGGGCCGGCGCAGGCGAGCATGCCTGACGCGGCCTGGCACGCGCAGCAAATCAGGGCAAGGCGCTGCGGATCAACAGGTTGATGCGCTCCGGCTGCTCGTGGATGACCCAATGGGTGCCATCCGGGATGCGTTCCAGCCGCATGTCCGGGATGAACTTGTCCAGGCCATCCAGCAGGCTCTTGGGCAGGGCGGTGTCGCGCTCGCCCCAGACCACCAGCGTTGGCACGCGCACGGTGAAGGCGGCGGGATCGAGCCTGGAGATATCGGGCGGCGTCTCGCCAGGGCCCGGCGGATGCATGGGCGATGCGCGGTAATAGTTCACACCGCCGGTCAGCGAGTGAGAACCGCCGGCGCCGGGCTGCGACCAGGCCGCGTGGTATTTCTCGCGGGTCTCGCCGGTAAACCAGGGCGCGGGCTGCTTGCCCTGCCCGTTCAGGAAACCCTCCAGCTTGGCGAAGCCGTCCGCCGCCAGCGCTTGTTCCGATCCCGGCTCGCGCAGCCAGTTCATATAGGCCGAGGCGGCTTGCTGCTGGGGATCGCCGCTGAGCGCCTTGGCAAACAAATACGGATGCGGCGAGTTGATGATGACCAGCCGCTCCACCATCTGCGGAAACTGGATGGCCAGGTTCCAGCAGATTGCCCCGCCCCAGTCGTGCGCCACCACCACGCAATGCGAGTAGCCCAGCGCATTGATGAACTGGACCAGGTCCTCGACGATGTGGCGGGGACGGTAGGCCTCGACTTCCGCGGGCTTGCTTGAGAGGTTGAAGCCGCGCAGGTCCGGCGCCACGGCAAAGTGGGTCTTGCCGAACTCGGCCAGTTGGGCTTCCCACTCGTACCAGAACTCGGGAAAACCATGCACGAACAGCACCAGCGGCTTGCCGCGCTCGCCGGCGCTGGCGTAGTGCAGGCGCGTGCCATTGGGCAAGGTGGCGTACTGCAGATGGCGAATGACTGCAGGTTTGGTCATGAATTCCTCCCTTGCCGCAATGGCTGTCTCTGGTGGACTTGCTGCTGGCCGCACCTGGCGGCTCCTTCCCGGTTATCCGCGCAAGGCGGCGATGAGCCCGGCGCGCACCTCCGGCTTGTCGGCGAACGGGTCGCTTGGGTTGCGTTGGCTAATGATATCTTCGAAGCGCTGCCGCACGGGATCCAGCTGCTGCGGATGCGAATAAATATAGAAGCCGTTGTCGCGGATGGCGTCGAAGGTGAGCTGCGCCACTTCGGCGGCCGTGACCTTGCCAGAACTGACCGCTTTGTCCGACATGGCTTGCGACACCAGTTGCGAGCGCGTGGGCGGCGCGTCATTGGCCAGCCCGGCCGGCCGGTTGCGGCCCGATTGCGTGATGCCGGTCGGCACGAAATACGGGCACAGCACCGAGCAGCGCACCTGCTCGCTGACCAGGCTGAGATCCTGGTACAGCGATTCGGACAAGGACACCACGGCGTGCTTGGAGACGTTGTAGACGCCCATCGCGGGCGGGCTGAGCAAGCCGGCCATGGAGGCCGTATTGACGATATGGCCTTCGAACGACGGGTCCTCGGCCGCGGCCGCGAGCATCAGCGGGGTAAAGATGCGCACGCCGTGGATCACGCCAAAGAGGTTGACGCCCAGCACCCACTCCCAGTCGCGCTCGGTGTTTTCCCACATCAGGCCGCCCGCGCCCACGCCGGCGTTGTTGAACAGCAGGTTGACCTGGCCAAAGGTGGCGATGGCGGCATCGGCCAGCGCCTGTACCTGCTCGGCCTTGGACACATCCACGCGCACGCCGATCACCGGCACGCCTTGCGCCTTGAACTCCGCCACGGCGGCATCCAGTGCGTCCTCCTGCACGTCGGCCAGCACCAGCTTCATGCCGAGTCCCGCACCCAGCTTGGCGAATTCCTTGCCGAAGCCCGATGCACCGCCGGTGATCACTGCCACCTTGCCCTGGAATTGCTTCATGTTGTCTGCCTCTCGTTGCTGTCGTTGTTATGGGATTGCCTTGGCGCGCGCGGGTCTTAGCCCGCGCGCTGCACTTGATAGCCTTGGCGCGGGAAATGCACGTTGACCGCGCCCGCACGCGGGTCCTGGCGGCGCAATGTGGCACGGTGGGCGTCCAGCGCCACCAGCACGCCGGCCACGGGATCGCGCGCGTAGTCCGTTGGCGTCACGGTAACCGCGTCGCCCGCTTCGAAGCCGCTGCCGGCAGCCACCCCGCCAGGCAACGCAGCCGGATCGGCGTGCCGTGCCACCTCCAGCGCCGACTCCGCGCTGACCACCCGCACCGTGCCATGGCCAAAGGCCTTCATGCGCGCATACCAGGCTTGCACCGCCGGATACGCATCCAGCAGCTTGGCCAGCTCGCTGGCCCGCTGGATGAACCAGACATTGTGGTACAGCGAAAAATCCGCCACCGACAGCTCGGCCCCGGCCACATGCGCCACGCCCGCCTTGAATTGCTGCTCGAGCCGCCCGAAGGTTTCCTGCAGCATGGCGATGGCTTCGGGCAAGGGCATGCGCAGCGCATTGGTCTCGCCACGCATGGCCTTGCGGTCCGCCGAGAAAGCCTGCATTTGCGCCGGCGTGAGGTGGCCCAGCATGCTTTGCGCGCCGGCCGGCTGGAACAGGTAGGTGACGGCGGCGGTAAACAGCGCGGTATCGATCCAGCCAGCGACCAGGCGCGCGGTGGCGGCTTGCGAGGCGGGATAGAGCGGGCACGCGGGCGCCGCGCTGTCGATCACCTCGCAGATCAACGCGGTGTCGCAATAGATGTCGGCCCCTATCTGCAGGATCGGGGTGCGGCGGTAGCCGCCGGTCAGCGCCACCACGTCCGGCTTTGGCATGATGGGCGGGATTTCCACCGCTTGCCACGCCAGGCCTTTCGCGCCCATCAGCAGGCGGATCTTCTCGGAAAACGGCGACGTTGCATACTGGTGAAGGATAAGGTCTGCCATGGTGTCGGAATCGCTTGTATTGCCAGCCTGAAGCCAATCTATCGCCAAGCTATAGCCAGATTAAACTCAGCCTGAAATTTCTCTTATGCCTGCTGCCGGTGCGTCGGGCGGATGCCGCCACGGGTATCAGCAAGGCGCGTGCCTGCTATTGCTCGATTTCCTCTGTCGCTCTGTCAACCGCACTACCGCCCCGTTTGCTTCAGGGCCTTGAGCGCCATGTTCTCGACCAGGCGCGGTGCCAGCAGCTTAAGCCACAGCCCAAGCCGGCCCTTGCCGGTCATCACCAGTTCGCGCTTGCGCGCGGCCATGGCCGCCAGCATCTGGCGCGCGCATTCCTGCGCGCTCATGGCCCCCTCCTCGCGCAGCCGGCTCTCGCCCAGCGGGCGGCCGTCCGGGCCGAAGCCGTTGATGCGCGTATCGGTCGCCACCACGCCGGGGAACACCACGCACACATCCACGCCAGACCCGCGCAACTCCGCCCGCAGCGCCTCGCAGAATCCCGCCAGCGCGAACTTGCTGGCTGAGTAGGCGGTGCGTCCCGGCACGCCGATCTTGCCGGCCAGGCTGGACACAGCCACCATCAGGCCACCGCGCTCGCGCAGGTGCGGCAGCGCCTCGCGCGTGCACCACATGGCGCCGAAGTAGTTCACGCGCATGACCTGTTCGTAGTAGCTGTAGTCCGATACCTGTTCGAAGTAGCCGTGGGCGGACACGCCGGCATTATTGACCAGCACGTCGAGCCCGCCATACTGCGCCACCACCGTGGCCACCAGCCGCCTGCAGTCGAACTCGTCGGACACATCGACGCGCCACACGCCGACGTCGGCGGCCGGGTGCTGGCGGCGGATGCGCTCCGCCAGCGCCTGCAGCATGTCGACACGGCGCGCCGCCAGCGCAAGCCGCGCACCCTGCTGCGCCAGCAGCAGGGCCAGTTCGGCGCCAATGCCGTCGGACGCGCCGGTGATCAGCACGACCTTGCCAGTGAATGGAGCAAAGGCGGCCATGACTTCAATCCAGCAGGTCGGGCTGTTCCTTGACGATGCGGGCGTACAGCGGCTGGAACTGGAACCAGCCCGCCTGCGCGGTGCCGACGATCGAGTACGCCTGGCGTGCCGCAGCGTCGGAGATCACCTTCAGCGGCGCATTGGTGCGCGCGGCGGCGGCCTCGGCCAGCAACTGCACCTGGCACGAGCGCTCCATGGTGATGAACCACCAGGCAGCTTCGTCCACCGTCTTGCCCACCGTCAGCAGGCCATGGTTCTGCAGGATCGCGGCCTTGTTGCTGCCCAGCGCGTTGGCGATGCGCTGGCCTTCGTCCAGTTCCACCACCACGCCGCCGAAATCGTCATAGAGGGCATGGTCGTTGTAGAAGGCGCACACGTCCTGCGTCAGCGGGTCGAGCGTGCGGCCCAGCGTGGACCAGGCGCGGCCATAGGTGCTGTGCGAGTGCGCGGCGGCGACCGCGTCTTCTCGGGTCTGGTGCACGCGCGAATGGATGGCGAAGGCCGCGGCGTTGACCGGGTAATCGCCTTCCACCACGTCGCCATGGTGATCGCAGCGGATCAGGTTGGACACCTTGACCTGACTGAAATGCACGCCGAACGGGTTGACCCAGAACGTATCCGGGAACTCGGGATCGCGCGCGGTGATGTGGCCGGCCACGCCTTCGTCGAAGCCGAACTTGGAAAACAGACGGAAAGCCGCGGCGAGCCGCTGTTTGCGGTGCAGGCGCTCCTCCGCCGGCGTATCGAACTTCGGCGGACGCGGCAGTACGCGGTACTTGGCCTTGACCTCTTCGGACAGGCCGGCGGCCATTTCGTCCTGGTCGGCCTGGGGCCTGGTGCTTGCTGCAGGGGCGTTCATGGGGAGTCTCCTTGTTTTACCGCTGCCGCGCGCAGGCATCGAAACGGCGCGCGGCAGCTATGGACTTAAACCAGCTTGACCAGTTGCTTGCCGAAATTCTTGCCCTTGAGCAGGCCCATGAACGCTTCCGGCGCGCTCGCCAGGCCTTGCGCGATGCTCTCGCGGAACTTGAGCTTGCCTTGCGCCACCGCGGTGCCCAGCTCTTGCAACGCTTGCGGCCACACGTCCATGTGCTCGGACACGATGAAGCCTTCCACGGTCAGGCGCGACACCAGAATCAGCTGCGGGTTCTTCAGCGGCATCGGCTGGCCATCGTAGCCGGCGATCATGCCGCAGATGGCGATGCGGCCAAAGGCGTTCATGCGGGCCAGCACGGTGTCGAGGATCTCGCCGCCGACGTTCTCGAAGTAGCCATCCACGCCATCCGGGGTGGCTTCCTTGAACATCGTGTACAGCGCCTTGCTGTCCTTGGCCGCCTTGTAGTCAACACAGGCATCGAAGCCGAGTTCATTGACCACGTAGTCGCACTTGTCCTTGCCGCCAGCAAAGCCGACCACGCGGCAGCCCTGGAGCTTGGCCAGCTGGCCCACCACGCTGCCGACCGCGCCGGAGGCCGCGCTCACCACGATGGTCTTGCCGGCCTTCGGCTGGATGATCTTGTTCAGGCCATACCAGGCCGTGACGCCAGGCATGCCGACCGAGCCGAGGTAGGCCGACAGCGGAATATGGGTGGTATCGACCTTCTGGATACCGAGGCCATTGGTGACGCCCATTTCCTGCCAGCCGAACATGCCGACCACCTTGTCGCCGACTGCGTACTTGGGGTTCTTCGTCGCCACGATCTCGCCAACCGTGCCGCCGATCATCACGTCGCCCAGCGGCTGCGGGGTCGCGTACGACTTACCTTCGTTCATGCGGCCGCGCATATACGGATCGAGCGACAGGAAATGATTGCGGACCAGCACCTCGCCTTCGCCGATCTCGGGCACAGGCACTTCTTCCAGGCGGAAGTTGTCAGGGGTCACGGCGCCGGTGGGACGCGATGCCAGGACGATGCGCTTGTAGGTGTTCGACATGATGGCTTCCTTACAGTGAAATGGACAAGGACACTCGCCCTTTGTCGTTCGTTGCGGTAGTTGCCGGCTAGCTGGTCAGCTTGCCGGCTTGTTTGGTTATTTCATCAATGACAGCGCCAGTGCCCGATACGCGCGATGCGTGACGGGGTCGTTGGCACCGTTGGCGGCGATAGGATGCGAGGCGTAGCGCACGATGGTGAGTTCCGCCTTGGGATCGACGTAAATACGCTGGCCGTGGATGCCGCGCGCCTCGAACACGCCGTGGTCGTCATTCGAGACCCACCACATCGAGCGGTAGCTCCAGCCGGGCAAGGTCGCATAGCCAGCCTTGGCAAACTTGGCAGGATCGCCGCCGCGGCGGATGTCCGCCACCACTTCGGCCGGGATGATCTGCTGGCCATTGAAGCGGCCGCCGTTGCGCATGGTCTCGCCAAAGCGGGCCAGGTCGCGCAGCGTGGTGTTCAGGCCGCCGCCGCCGGACTCGCTGCCGATGCTGTCCACCATGAAGTAGGCATCGTTCTCCGCGCCCATTTTTTGCCAGATGCGCTCGGAAAGCAGCTTGGCCAGAGACTGCCCGGACACGCGCTTGACGATCCAGGCCAGCACTTCGGCATTGACGGTCTTGTAGGCGAAGGCCTGGTCATGCTCGCCTTCCTTCTTCAAGGTGGCCAGGAATTCGTAGAACGTCTTGGGTCCAGCATAGCCTGGTTCGAGCGGCATCATGCCGCCGGCGCGGCTGTAGTCCCAGATCTCGGCCTTGGGGTCGGCGTAGTTCTCGGAGTACTTGACGCCCACCGTCATGTCCATGACTTCGCGCACGGTCGCATCGCCGTAGGCGGTGCCCGCCATCTCCGGCAGGTAGCGCGTAACGGGCGCGGCGGGGTCCAGCTTGCCGTCCGCCACCAGCATGGCGGCCAGCGTGCCGACGAAGGACTTGGTGACCGACATGGCGATGTGCGGCGTATGGTCGTCCAGCGCGCCGAAGTACTTCTCATAGACGACCCGGCCCTTGTGCATCACCAGGATGCCGTCGGTATAGGTCAGGCCGAGCATGTCGCTGAACGTGCGGCGGGTGCCGTCGGCATCGGTAAACGGCACGCCACCGATATCGCGCTCGGCACGCGGCAGCGGCGAAACCGGGCCGCGCCCGTGCCAGACCGAGGCTGTCGGGACCAGTTCGCGGATATGCGAAAAGCTCCAGCGCGTGCGCGGGAAGCCGTTGCTGGCAGGGGTGAAGCTGATGATCTTGGCGGCTGCGGGAGGAAAACCCTGCATCCAGCCCGCCGCAACGGGATCGGTGGCGGCCGCGTCCGGGAACACCGGTGCGGCAGGTGCCGCAACCGGCGCGCCGGCCGAAGGAACAGGTGCATTCTGGGCTTGGCCCGGCTGATACATGGCAAGGGCTCCTGCGCCGAAGGCGGCGAGCACGGTCAGTTTCAATCGCCGCGTGGCGGCAATCCGTTCAAACAGCATCTTGTCTCCATTTTTTGTTTTACAGCTGCTGCGCGCCGCCGGCTCCGGTGACCCTGCCGGTCTTGTGGCTAATATTCCGTCCCTATCCCTTCCCGATCCCTTCCCTGTCCCGCGGCCTCAGCCGTCCGCGCCGGTGTCCGAAGCACCGCCTGCCGACCGCTGCGGCGGCACGCGCTTGACGAACTTGAACGTGCCCGACCCGCGCGACACGGTCTTGCCATCGGCGTCGACGATCTCCGCCTCGCAAAAGGCCATGGTGCTGGTACGGTGCACGCACTGGCCGCGCGCAATAAGCTTGCCGCGACCAGGCGCCATGAAACTGGTCTTCATCTCGATGGTCACCACTCCGCGGCCATCGGGATCGGCGGCGCGGCCGGCGATGGCCATGGCCACGTCGAGCAGCGTCATCAGCACGCCGCCATGGGCCATGTCCCAGCTGTTCTGGTGACGCGTTTCCAGCGCCAGTTCGATCTCGCTGCCCGCCTTGTCCATGCGGGTGCATTGCACGCCGAGATCGGCAAGGAAGGGAATCTTGAGGGGAAATCCGTTGGTTTGGGTCATAGTTGCTAGTGTGGCGAAGACGGTACGGCTGGCAGGCCGGCAAGGCGAAACGCCTCGCCCTGCATGAGCCAACCGTGTTGGAGCATGGACTTTATACCGCGCTCACGCCGCCATCCACCGCCAGCACCTGGCCGGTGATGTGCTTACCGGCGGCGCTGGCGAACAGCAGCGCCGCGCCCTTCAGGTCTTCGTCGTCACCCAGCCGGTGCAGCGGCACCGACGCGCACATGGCATCCACCCCAAGGCGGTCCAGCGAGCCCTGCGTCATCTTCGAGGGGAAGAAGCCCGGCGCCAGCGCGTTCACCGTGATATTGTGCTCGCCCCACTCGGCCGCCAGCGTGCGGGTGAAATTCACCACCGCACCCTTGGAGGTGTTGTAGGCAATGGTTTCCATCGATCCCGGCGGGTTGCCCGCCAGGCCGGCGATGGAGGCCACGTTGATGATGCGGCCATAGCGGCGCGGAATCATCGACAGCTTGCCGATGCGCTGCGACAGCAGGAACACGCCGCGGATATTCAGGTTCATCACCTTGTCCCACGCTGCCACCGGGTGATCTTCGGCAGGCGCGCCCCAGGTGGCGCCGGCATTGTTGACCAGGATGTCGATATGGCCCAGCTTGGCCAGTGCCTCGTCGGCCAGGCGCACGATATCCGCATCGCGCGCGCCGTCGGCGGCGATCCACTCGGCATCGATGCCAAGCGCCTTGAGGTGAGCTTGCGCCGCTTGCAGCTCATCGGCCTTGCGCGCCGACAGCACGATGCGCGCGCCCTGCTCGCCAAGCGCTTCGGCAATCTGCAGGCCAAGCCCGCGCGAGCCGCCGGTGATCAGCGCCGTCCTGCCCTTCAGGTCGAACAATTGCTGGATGGTGTTCATGGTGTCTCCCGATTTGGTGTGGGGCGCGCGCAGATCGGTGCGCGCGCTCGTTCATCTTGCTTGGATGCCGCTCAGAACCAGGCGTCCTGCATGTCCAGCGTGGTGCGGTCGAGCGAGGCCAGCAGGTCGAGCTGCGGGCCCACCTTGGGCAACTCCCAGCGGAAGAAGTACGCCGCCGCAGCCAGCTTGCCGCGATAGAAGTCCTGGTCTTCCTGGCTCTTGGCTCCCGCCAGTGCGGCCTGCGCCACCAGTTCCTGCTCCAGCCACGTCCACGACAGCACGACATGGCCGAAGGCTTCCAGGTAGACCGAGGCGTTGGCCAGCGTCACCGTGGCGTCGCCCGCCGCCCACAGCGACTGCGTGACTTGCGCCACGCGCGTGACGGCGGCGCCCAGCGCCTTGGCGTGGCTGCCCAGCGCGGCATCGCCGCTGGCCAGGGCGCGGCCGATGGTGGCCTGGATCTCTTCGCCCAGCACCTTGAAGGCCGCGCCGTCCTTCATCACCACCTTGCGGCCCAGCAAGTCCAGGCCCTGGATGCCGTGCGTGCCTTCATGGATCGGGTTGAGGCGGTTGTCGCGGTAGAACTGCTCGACGTTGTACTCGCGGGTGTAGCCGTAGCCGCCATGCACCTGGATGGCCAGGTTGTTGGCTTCCAGGCACCACTGCGACGGCCAGCTCTTGGCGATCGGCGTGAGGATATCGAGCAGCAGTGCCAGGCGTTCATGCTCGGCCCCCTGCGCCGCACGCTCCTGGTCCACCAGCTGCGCGCAATACAGGTTGAGCGCCAGCCCGCCTTCCACATAGCTCTTCTGCGCCAGCAGCATGCGCCGGATATCCGCATGCTCCACCAGCCGCACCTGCGGGCTGGCCGGATCCTTGCCGCCGGGGCCGATCGGGCGGCCTTGCGGGCGGTTGCGCGCGTAATCGACCGAATGCAGGTAGCCGGTATAGCCCAGCATGACCGCGCCCAGGCCCACGCCGATGCGGGCCTCGTTCATCATATGGAACATGCAGGCCAGGCCCTTGTGGGCCTCGCCCACCAGGTAACCAATGGCCCCCGCCTTGCCGCCCGGCTTGTACTTCATGCCTTCGCCGAAGTTCAGCAGGCAGTTGGTGGTGCCGCGATAGCCCATCTTGTGGTTCAGGCCGGCCAGCACCACGTCGTTGTGCTCGCCCAGGCTGCCGTCGGCGTTGACCAGGTATTTCGGCACGATAAACAGCGAGATGCCCTTCACGCCCGGGATCAGCTTGCCGTCCGGGCCGGGGATCTTGGCCAGCACGAGGTGGACGATATTGTCGGAGAGCTCATGCTCGCCGGCCGAAATCCACATCTTGTTGCCGCGCAGGCGGTATTGCTGGCCGAGCGGCGATTCGCCCTCGTAGTCGGCGCGCGTGGTGATGTCGGACAGCGACGAGCCGGCCTGCGGCTCGGACAGGCACATGGTGCCGAAAAAGCGGCCTTCCATCTCCGGCTTGACGAAGGTCTCCACCTGCGCCGGCGTGCCATGCGTGAGCAGCAGGTTGGCGTTGCCGATGGTCAGGAAGGGATAGGAACTGGTGCCGACGTTGGCGCCCTTGAAGTAGGCAAAGCCGGCCTTCTCCACCACCACGGGCAGCTGCATGCCGCCGATGTCGTAGTCCTGCCCGGCGGCCATCAGCCCGGCCTCGCAGAAGGCCTTCAGCGCGGTCTTGACCTCGGGGATGATGCTGACGGTCTCACCGTCGAAATGCGGCTCTTGCTGGTCGTTCTTCTTGTTATGCGGCGCGAACAGGTCGGCAGCGATCTTCTCGCAGGTATCGAGCGCGGCGTCGAAGGTCTCGCGGGAATGGTCGGCGTAGCGCGGAATGCGGGTCAGCCCCTCGACCTTGAGCCATTCGTACAGCACGAAGTTCAGGTCACGGCGGGAAAGGATCAGCGACATGGCAGGAAACGGCTCCCAGACTGAAAGGGAAAATCAAAGATGCGCGACCCGTCGGCTGCATCAACTGCAAGCCTCGCGGCGGGGATCGTCGCTGTCTCCACGACGGCGCGCTCTCATGGCGCACCGCGAATTCTGTATCTCTAAATGGCGCGGGGAAAGAAAAAGGCGCTCTCGCGCCCGTCTCTTGCCTGCCGTACCTGACTGCCTTCGCCCAGGCGGGCGATCAGCGTGTCGCCGATCGCTGGACGCAGGCAGTTGATCATGCACTCGGAGGTCGCCACCGGCGCCGCCAGCGCGGCGCCGGCCAGCACCTTCCGGCCACGGGCCAGCATCGGGTCGGCCGGATCGCGCACGGTACCGTGCTGCCTCAGAAGACTTCGAACAGGCCGGCAGCACCCTGGCCGCCGCCGATGCACATGGTCACCACCACGTACTTCGCGCCACGGCGCTTGCCTTCGATCAGCGCGTGGCCGACCAGGCGAGCGCCCGACACGCCATAGGGATGGCCCACCGCGATGGCGCCGCCATTGACGTTCAGGCGGTCCATGGGGATGCCCAGGGTGTCGGCGCAGTACAGCACCTGCACGGCGAAGGCTTCGTTCAGCTCCCACAGGCCGATGTCGGCAACCGTCAGGCCGGCCTTCTTCAGCAGCTTGGGCACCGCGAACACCGGGCCGATGCCCATTTCGTCAGGCTCGCAGCCGGCCACGGCAAAGCCGCGGAACGCGCCCAGCGGCTGCAGGCCGCGGGCCTCGGCCACCTTCGAATCCATGACCACGACCGCCGAGGCACCATCGGAGAACTGCGATGCATTGCCTGCCGAGACCACGCCGCCGGGCATGGCGGTGCGGATCTTCGACACGGCTTCCAGCGTGGTATCGCCGCGGATGCCTTCGTCGGCCGAGACCGTGACTTCCTTGGTCATCAGCTGGCCGGTTGCCTTGTCGGCCACGCCGGCGAGCACCGTGATCGGCACGATTTCATCGTTGAACTTGCCGGCTTCCAGGGCGGCGAAGGCGCGCTGCTGGCTGCGCACGCCGTATTCGTCCTGGCGCTCGCGCGAGATGTTGTAGCGCTTGGCCACGTTCTCGGCGGTTTGCAGCATGTTCCAGTAGATTTCCGGCTTGTTCTTGGTCAGCCAGTTTTCCTGGATCATGTGGCGGTTCATTTCCTGCTGCACGCAGGAGATGCTCTCCACGCCACCGGCCACGAAGATGTCACCTTCATCGGCGATCACGCGTTGCGCGGCCATGGCGATGGTCTGCAGGCCGGACGAGCAGAAACGGTTCACGGTGGCGCCGGGCACGGTAACCGGGCAGCCCGCGCGCAGCGCGATCTGGCGCGCGATATTGGCGCCGGTGGCGCCTTCCGGGTTGGCACAGCCCATGAGCACGTCTTCCACTTCGCCGGCGTCGATCTTGGCGCGCGCAATGGCGTGCTGGACCGCATGGCCGCCCAGGGTCGCGCCGTGGGTCATGTTGAAAGCACCCTTCCAGCTTTTGGCCAGGCCGGTACGTGCGGTGGAAACGATGACTGCCTCTTTCATGTCTTGCTCCTCGGTATCTCTGGTATCTGGTGACCTGCGGCGTGCGTTCACGTCCGGCAGTGTCATGCAATATGTCGTTGGCTGGGTTCAGCCGTGTCAGCTCGGGTTGGCTTGGCGATTCTTCGGTTTCAGGACAGCAGCGCGGCCGATTGCACGCGTCGCACGCCCGCGGCTTCCAGGTCTTGCCACGCACGCGCCAGCGACCCGTCGAGGTCGATGGCACGGCAGGCATCCTCTACCACGACGGCCTCGAACCCCGCCGCGCGGGCATCCAGCGCGCTCCAGGCAACGCAGTAATCCGTTGCCAGTCCCACGCAAAACACCCGGCGCACGCCACGCTCGCGCAGATAGCCCGCGAGCCCCGTCGGGGTGGCGCGGTCGGCCTCCATGAAGGCCGAGTAGCTATCCACCTCGCGGTGATGGCCCTTGCGGATCACCATCTGCGCATGCTGCACTTCCAGCCCGGCATGCAACGCCGCGCCGTGGGTGCCCTGCACGCAATGCGTGGGCCACAGGACTTGCTGGCCATAGGGCAACGCCACGGTCTGGAACGGCTGCGTGCCGGCATGGTTGGCGGCAAACGAAACGTGATCGGCGGGATGCCAGTCCTGGGTCAGCACCACTCGCGCAAACGCCTGCGCGAGGCGGTTGATCACGGGGACGACTTCATCGCCATGCGCCACGGCAAGCGCGCCGCCCGGCATGAAGTCGTTCTGCACGTCGATGACCAGCAGGCAATCTTCGGGGCCGTATTGCTTGGCCATGCCGCTACTCCTCGCTTGGTGACCGGTTTGCGATCAGTGATGAGAACCCCGCGCGGCCTGACTGCGCCGCGCGAAATCGCCTTGGCTGTGCTTAGCCGTTGAAGCCCTTGCCTTCACCAGCCAGCTTGAGCAGCAGCGGGGCCGCCTGCCAGGCTTCGCCGTGGTAGCCCTTGGCATAACGCGCCATCGACTGCGCCACATTGAACAGGCCAACCTGGTCCGCGTACAGCATCGGGCCACCGCGGAACAGCGGGAAACCGTAGCCGGTCAGGTAGACCATGTCGATATCCGAGGCCTTGGAGGCAATGCCTTCTTCCAGGATCTTGGCGCCTTCGTTGACCAGCGCGAACACCAGGCGCTCGACGATTTCCTCATCGGAGATCTTGCGGCGGGTGATGCCCAGGTCCTTGGAATGCTGCACGATCATGTCGTTGACCTGCTGGTTCGGGTACGGCTTGCGGTCGCCCGCCTTGTAGTCGTACCAGCCCGCGCCGGTCTTCTGGCCATAGCGGCCCAGTTCGCACAGCAGGTCGGCGGTCTTCGAGTACTGGATTTCCGGCTTGTCGATCGCGCGGCGCTTGCGGATCGCCCAGCCGATGTCGTTGCCGGCCAGGTCGCCCATGCGGAACGGGCCCATGGCAAAGCCGAACTTCTCGATGGCCTTGTCCACCTGCTCCGGCAGCGCGCCTTCGTCCAGCAGGTAGCCAGCCTGGCGGCTGTACTGCTCGATCATGCGGTTGCCGATAAAGCCGTCGCACACGCCCGATACCACGGCGGTCTTCTTGATCTTCTTGGCGACCTGCATGACGGTTGCCAGCACATCCTTGCCGGTCTTTTCGCCGCGCACCACTTCCAGCAGCTTCATCACGTTGGCCGGGCTGAAGAAGTGCATGCCGACCACGTCTTGCGGACGCTTGGTGAAGGAGGCGATCTTGTTGACGTCCAGCGTGGAGGTGTTCGAAGCCAGGATCGCGCCCTGCTTCATCACTTCATCCAGCTTCTTGAAGACGATTTCCTTGACGCCCATTTCCTCGAACACAGCCTCGATGACCATGTCCGCGTCCTTGATCTCGTCATAGGACAGCGTGGTGGTCAGCAGGCCCATGCGCTGCTCGACCTTCTCTTGCGTGAGCTTGCCCTTCTTGGCGCTGTTTTCGTAGTTCTTGCGGATCGTGGCCACGCCGCGGTCCAGTGCTTCCTGCTTGGTTTCCAGCATGATCACCGGCACGCCGGCGTTCAGGAAGTTCATGGTGATGCCGCCGCCCATGGTGCCGGCGCCGATCACGGCGACCTTCTCGATCTTGCGGGTTGCGGTACCTTCCGGCACGTCAGGAATCTTGCTGGCGGCGCGTTCGCCAAAGAAGGCGTGGCGCAACGCGCGCGATTCCGGCGTGGTGATCAGGTACATGAAGCCTTCGCGCTCGGCCTTCAGGCCAGCTTCGAACGGCTTGAGCGAGGCGGCCACGGCATCCACGCACTTCAGCGGCGCCGGGAAGTTCTTGGCAACGGCTGCCACGGTATTGCGCGAGAAAGCGATAAAGCCTTCCGCGTTCTCGTGCTTGACCTTCAGGTCGCGCACCTTGGGATACGGGCCGGGGTTGGCCGCCGCCGTCCTGGCAAACGCCACGGCTGCGGGCAGCACGTCACCGTCGACGATCTCGTCGAACAGCTTGGTGCCGGCGAATTTTTCGCTGGGGATGGCGTTGCCCGACACGATCATGTTCAGGGCGGCTTCCAGGCCGATCACGCGCGGCAGGCGCTGCGTGCCGCCGGCGCCGGGCAGCAGGCCCAGCTTCACTTCCGGCAGGGCGATCTGCGCGCCCTTCGAAGCCACACGGTAGTTACAACCCAGCGCCAGTTCCAGGCCACCGCCCATGGCGACGGAATGGATCGCCGCCACGACGGGCTTGCTCGAACCTTCCACGACCTTGATCACCGAGTGCAGCGTCGGCTCCTGGGTGGCCTTGGGCGTATTGAATTCACGGATGTCGGCGCCGCCCGAGAAGGCTTTGCCGGCGCCGGTAATGACGATGGCCTTGACGGCCGCATCGTCCAGCGCACGGGTCATGCCTTCGACGATGCCAAGCCGGGTGCTGAGACCCAGGCCATTGACGGGGGGATTGTCGAGCGTGATGACGGCGACGCCGTCCTGAACCTGATACTGCGCTGTCATGCTGGTTCCTTTGGTAACTAGAACTAGAAGTTGTCTCGGGATTCGAATTCTCGAATTATGTTTTTCCGCGGGGCCGCAAACCACCGCCCGGCCACCGGGAAGGACTGTGTTTGCCCCCCTCGGCCGATGCTCGCCCTATCGCGAGCGGATCAAGCATACACAAAATAGCACGGTCGTTCAATTTCATTTTGGGGCTTCGCTGGCACGCCCATGCGCCTCGTTCATGGTGGATCTCGCCCGCGTGCATTCAGGCTGCCAAAAGGTTGCCAAAGGCCACCAAAAGACTAGGGTAAGTCCGGGGTCTCATGGCCCATGCAGCACATTTCCCCAGTCCTGAGGATTACCTCTAGTCACAGTAGGCGACTTTCCTGACATAAACCGCCGCAATCCTCGGATTTACCCGGATAACCCGGTAAACTCGCGCCCTTTGCCCGCACGGGCGCCCCACAAGGCGTCGCCCGTGCCGAAGCCGCGGCCCCGCCCGCCGAAGTTCCAGTGACCCTGATGTCTTCCCATCCACATCCACACCCCCATCCTCACCAGCACCCCGTCGTCGAGCACGACGACCTGCAGCGCAAACTCAAAGCCCGCCACCTGACCATGATCGCCATCGGTGGCGCGGTCGGCACCGGGCTGTTCGTTGCCTCCGGCGCGTCGATCTCCCAGGCGGGGCCCGGTGGCGCACTGCTGATGTACTGCCTGATCGGCCTGATGGTGTACTGCCTGATGACCAGCCTGGGCGAGCTCGCCGTGCATATGCCGGTGGCCGGCTCTTTCGTCACCTACAGCGCGCTGTACGTAGAAGAAGGCTTTGGCTTCGCGCTAGGCTGGAGTTACTGGTTCAGCCTAGCGGTCACGATTGCCGTGGAGCTGGCGGCGGCGCAGCTGGTGATGCAGTACTGGTTTCCGCACGTCTCGGGCGTGGTGTGGAGCGCAGGATTCCTGCTGTTGATGTTTGGCCTCAATGCCTTTTCGGTACGCGGCTTCGGTGAGGCCGAGTACTGGTTCGCGCTGATCAAGGTGGCCACGATCCTGATCTTCCTGGCGGCTGGCCTGATGATGATCTTCGGCATCATGCAGGGCGGCCCGCAGTCCGGCTGGCACAACTTCACGCTGGGCGATGCGCCCTTCGTTGGCGGCATCCCCGCCATGTTCGGGGTGGCCATGATCGCCGGGTTCTCCTTCCAGGGCACGGAAACGGTCGGTGTGGCCGCCGGCGAAGCCGCCGACCCGGCGCGAACCATCCCGCGCGCCATCCGCCAGACCTTCTGGCGCATCCTGCTGTTCTACGTGCTGGCGATCCTGATCATCGGCGTGCTGATCCCCTACACCGACCCCAGCCTGCTGCGCAACGACGTCACCGACATCGGTGTCAGCCCCTTCGCGCTGGTGTTCCGCCACGCCGGCCTGGCCTTCGCCGCCGGCCTGATGAATGCCGTGGTGCTGACCGCCCTGCTCTCCGCCGGCACCTCCAGCATGTACGCCTCCACCCGGATCCTTTACGGGCTGGCGGTCAGCGGGCGGGCGCCGCGCGCGCTGGCGCGGCTCTCCGCCAGCGGCGTGCCCTACGTGGCGCTGTTCGCCACCACCGCCGTCGGCGCCCTGTGCTTTCTCAGCTCGCTGTTTGGCGACAAGGCGGTCTACCTGTGGCTGCTGAACACGTCCGGCATGACTGGCTTTATCGCCTGGCTTGGTATCGCCATCAGCCACTACCGCTTTCGCCGCGGGCTGGTGCACCAGGGCTACAAGCCGTCCGACCTGGCTTACCGCTCGCCGCTCTACCCGTTTGGCCCCATCTTTGCCATCGTGCTGTGCGTGGTGATCGTGCTCGGCCAGAACTACCAGGCCTTCTCCGACGTGCGCGGGCGCTGGCTGGAGATTGTCGGCACCTATATCGGCGTGCCGCTGTTCCTGGTTCTCTGGCTTGGCTATCGGCTGGTCAAGAAGACGCGGCTGATCGACTACGAAGATATGCCGTTCAACTGCAAGCGGGCCGCCGAGGCGGGGCCGGCTGCCGCTTCACTGCCAAGGCACTCGTCCACCGACAGCAATGCCGCATAACGCGCCAGATCCACATTGCCGCCGCTGATGATGATGCCAACCCGCTTGCCCTGCAGCGGTAGCCCCGCATAGCGCGCGCCCGCAAGGCCAAGGCAGCCGGTCGGCTCGACCACCAGCTTCATGGCCTGCGCGAACATGCGCATGCATTCGCGCAGCGTGTGGTCCGGCACGGCGACAATGTCGGTCACGCCGCGGTGAATCAGCCCGAACGTCAGCGCCCCAAGATGCTGGGCGCGCGCGCCGTCGGCGATCGTGTCGGGTGGCTCGATATGCACGATGGCGCCACGGCGAAGCGACTGCTGCCCATGATTGCCGGCCTGCGGCTCGACGCCGTACAGCAGGCAGCCGGGCGAAAGCTGTTGTTTCACCAGCACGGCGCCCCCGAGCAGCCCCCCGCCCCCCTGGCAAACGAACAGGGCATCGAGCGGGCCGGTTTCCTCCAGCAATTCGCGCGTGACCGTGCCTTGCCCGGCAATGACATCCGCATGGTCGTAGGGCGGGATCAGGGTCATCCCGCGTTCTTCCGCCAGGCGCCGCGTGATCGCTTCGCGGTCGTCCACCTGGCGGTCGTACAAGACCACCTGCGCGCCGCAGGCACGAGTCGCCTCCACCTTGGACTGCGCCGCGTCACGAGGCATCACCACCACAACCGGAATGCCAAGCACCTGCCCGGCTAGCGCAATGCCTTGCGCATGGTTGCCGCCGGAGAACGCAACCGCGCCGCGGCTGCGCTGCCCCGCGTCGAAGCGCGCCAGCGCATTGAAGGCGCCGCGAAACTTGAAGGCGCCGGTACGCTGCAGGTTCTCGCACTTGAAGAACAGCTCGGCGCCCACCCAGGCGTCCATCGCTGGCGAACGCAGCACCGGTGTGCGCCACGCGTGCCCGGCCAGGCGGCTGGCGGCGGCTACCACATCGTCATAGGTCGGCGGGACCGCGCACATCGACCGGCTCACTCCGCGGCCTCGTCGGTGGGACGCTTCCACGCGGCCAGCACCTCAGGCGAAGGCGTCAGCGCGAGGTTGATGCCGCGCGCGCCAATCGGCTGCTGAAACCAGCGCTTCTGCAATGCCACCACCTCCGGGCCGGCGAAGACCGAGGTCAACGTCTGGTCGACCAGCTGCTTCCACTCCGGATCGGATTTCGGCAGCATCAGCGCATTGCGTTCGGTGGAAAGCGCCGGCCCCACGACCGTGTATTGCGACGGGGTCTTTGCATTGGCGCGCAGGCCATACAGCACCACATCATCCAGCACGAAGGCCTGGGCGCGGCCAGTCTCCAGCAACAGGAAGGACTCGTTGTGGTCCTTCGCGTAAACGTCGTTGTAGGCGTACTGCGTCTTGAGCCGGCGCACGTGGCGATCGCCGGTGGAGCCCGCGCTGGTGACCACGACCTTGCCGCGCAGGTCGTTGAGGGATTGAATGCCGGAATCCTCGCGAACCAGCATGCGGACCACCGACACATAGTGCGATACGCTGAATGCGACCTGCTTCTGGCGCTCGACCGTATTGGTGTTGGGCGCGCAGTCCACAGTCACCAGGCCGTTCATCACCGCCGGCACGCGGCTCTGCGCCGTCAGCGGCAGCCAGCGCACCTTCAGGTCCTTCAGGCCGAGTTTCTGGCGCGCGGCCTCGGCCACGCGCAGGCACAAGTCCACGGCGTAGCCCGAAGGCTGGCCCTTGATGTCGGAGAAAGAGAACGGCAGCGCGCCCTCGCGATAGCCCATCGTGATCGTGCCGGATTCCCGGATCTGCTCCAGGATCGGGCTCTGGGCGCGCGCGGACTGGAGGCTGGCCAAGGCAGCGAGGGCGGTCAGCGTGGCGAATGCGCGCGCTGTGAAAGAGGCAGGAAAGGACATGGCCGGTACTTGGGCAAAGTGCGTAGCGTATTGCGCACTCCGCCCGAGCGAAACAATATCTTTCTTATAAGAGCATGCCCGGCATTCTCATAAGCAAATTGCTTTTCCGTGCGATCAAGCCATGCGCGCCGGGGAAGGCATCGCTGGTGCGACCGCTTCGCCCTGACCGGCGGCCAAATCGACGCAGAGCGGGTCGAACTCTTCCTCGGTCCCAAGCTCCCCCTCCCATTTGGCAACGACGGCAGTGGCAATGCTATTACCCAGGACATTGGTTGCCGTGCGCCCCATATCCAGGAACTGATCAATTCCCATCACCAGCAACAGCCCGGCCTCCGGCAAGCCGAACATCGGCAAGATGGCGGCTACCACCACCAGCGAGCCGCGCGGGACCGCGGCTATGCCCTTGCTGCTGACCATCAGGATCAGCAGCATGGTGATCTGGTGACCAAGCGACATATGGATATCGAAGGCCTGCGCGATAAAGACCGCCGCAAACGCCTGATACACCATGGAACCGTCGAGGTTGAAGGAGTAGCCCAGCGGCAGGACAAAACCGACCAGGCGCTTCTTCACCCCGAAGCGCTGCAGCCGCTCGATCATCTTCGGGTAAGCCGCCTCGCTGCTGGCCGTGGAAAAGGCAATCATCATGGGTTCGCGGATACCCTTTGCCAGATCGAACATGCGCCCCTTGAGAACCGCATATCCCGCGATGAAGAGCACGGCCCACAGGGCCAGCAAAGCAAGATAGAACGCGGCAATGAGCTTGCCATAGGTCACCAGTACGTCAAGGCCCTGCACGGTGATGGCCGCCGCAAGCGCCGCAAAGATGCCGACCGGCGCGAACAACATCACCGTATTCGTGATGCGCAGCATCACGTGCATCAGTTCGTCGACGGACCGCTTCAGGAATTGGCCCGAGCCACCGGTCGTCTTGCCCAGCGCAATGCCGAAGAAAAGCGAAAAGATCAGGATCTGCATGATCTCGTTGGTCGCCATGGCCTCGAAGATGCTCTTCGGGAAAATATGCGTGACGAACTCTCTCAAGTTGAGTGCGCTGGTCTTGAGATTCGTGCTTGCGCCGGCGTCCGGCAGAACCATGTTCAGGCTGACACCGGGTTGCGTCAGGTTCACGAACAGCAGTCCGATGCTCAGCGACACGAGTGATGCGAGGATGAACCATGTCAAGGCCTTGGCGCCGATGCGGCCAATCGCCTTGGTGTCGTCCATGCTCGCGATGCCCGAGACCAGGGTCGCAAATACGAGCGGGCCGATGATCATCTTGATCATGCGCAAGAAGATCTCGGTGATGATCGAGAAGTTTCCGGCAATCGTCTTGGTCGCTGCCGCGTCGGCCGCCATGTGGTGACAGGCATACCCGACGATGACACCCAGGACCATGCTGAGCATGATCCAGCGGGTAAGTTTGTTAGTGGTTTTCAAAGCTTCGCCTCCTGGCCGGTTTCCAATATCGACGCGCAGTGCATCCTGCCGATGTCGATAAGACAGATTATCCAACACTAGACAAAACGTCAACACGATGAAAACCCGGAGTATGTCGGCAAGCTGAGCGCACAACGCCAGTGGCAGGCGCGCTCGCCAACCATGCGCCAAAGCAAGGCGCGCCAGCGCACGCCTTCAGGCAACGGCAGCAAAGCGGAAACAACGGAAGGGATGGCCAGAGCGAGGCCAGGCATGCAATAGCGATACCGGGGGGATCCCCGGTGAAGGCAAAGGCCATCGCGCGCGGCCTGATGAACAGGTTCACGCGAATGACGATCGGTAGGAATGGTCGAATCTGTTCCTGGCTGTGATGCCGCCGGCGCCAACTTCACCTGCGCCACGCGGCATGGCCAATCAGCCAGCAAGCAACGCCGCGAACCGGTCGATGTCGATGTTCCCGCCGCTGATGAGGACACCCACGCGCTTGCCTTGCAGCTCGGCCTTCATGGCACGCGCGGCGGCAAAGCCAAGGCAGCCGGTAGGTTCTACCACCAGCTTCATGCGCGACGCGAAAAAGCGCATGCAGTCCACCAGCTCATCGTCGGTCGCGGTAAAGATGTCATCGACATCGCGGCGAATGATCTCGAACGTGTAGTTGCCAAGGTGCTGCGTCTGCGCGCCGTCGGCGATGGTCTTGGGGGTCTCGATATGCACGATCGAGCCAGTGCGGAACGACTGCTGGCCGTCGTTGCCAGCGGCAGGCTCCACGCCGTAGATCTTGCATTGGGGAGACAGCGCGCGCGCGGACAACGCGGACCCGGAAAGCAGCCCGCCGCCGCCAAGGCAGACGAACAGGGCATCCAGCTCCCCGGTTTCCTCGAACAATTCCTTGGCGGCGGTGCCCTGGCCGGCGATGACATCCGGGTGGTCATACGGCGGGATCAGGGTCAGGCCCTGTTCCTCGGCCAGCTTGCGGCCGATGGCCTCGCGGTCCTCGGTGTAGCGGTCATAGATCACCACCTTGCCGCCGTAGCCCTTGGTCGCGGCAACCTTCGCGGCCGGCGCGTCATGCGGCATGATGATCGTCGCCGGCATGCCGAGCAGGGAGGCCGACAGCGCGATGGCCTGCGCGTGGTTACCCGAGGAAAAGGCCACCACCCCCGCCCGCCTCTGGCCTTCGTCGAACTTCGACAACGCGTTGAAGGCGCCGCGGAATTTGAAGGCGCCCATGCGCTGCAGGTTCTCGCACTTGAAGAACAGCTCCGCGCCCACTTCCTTGTCCGCGGTGCGAGAGCGCATGACAGGGGTGCGGTGCGCGTAGCCCTCAATCCGCGCAGCGGCGGCTGACACATCATCGAAGGTCGGTAGATTCAGCATGGTCGTCATTCTCGTTTGAGTAAAAAGGCTACCAGGGCCAGTGGATGCTGGTGCCAGCTTGCGCGGTGGCGGCTCGCCGCTGGAGCAGCCGAGCCACGGTCAGGTCCTGCAACGCCAGGCCCGTCATATCAAAGACGGTGATGTCGCTATCGTGGCGCTCAACTTGCACCTTGCCGCTCAGCACGTCGCCGATTTCCGTGCAAGGCGTGTCCGGCGCCCACTGCGTCTCGCCGATCTGGCGGGCCTGGGCCCGATCGTCGACGAACAATCGCGCGCGCGCCAGCAGGCCGTCGGGCAACTCGCGCTTGCCGCGCGTGTCCGCGCCCACGCAATTCAGGTGCGTGCCTGGCTGCACGGCTTGCAGGTCGAACAGCGCACCGCCGCCAGGCGTAGCCGTGATCACTACGTCGCTGCCAGCCACTGCCGCATTGCGCTCGGGGGCATGGGAGATCTCACAGCGCTCGGCAAAGGCGCGCTCGAACGCGGCGTCGGGCTGGCCCGTCACCGTAACGTATTGAACCTGCTTGAGCGAGGGCAGCAGCGCAAGGGCAAACGTCAACTGAATCCGCGCCTGCACGCCGGTGCCGAACAGGCACAGGCGCTCGCTGTCCTGGCGCGCCAGCCACTGAAGCCCAAGGCCGCCGGCAGCCCCGGTGCGCATCGTGGTGACGGCGTTGCCATCGATCATGCATACTGGCCGCCCGGTTGCCGGATCGATCAGCATGATCGTGGCCTGATGCGGCTCGCCGCCCACCTCGCGGTTGGCCGGCCAGAATCCGGCCGCCTTGAAACCCAGCAGGCCTTGCGACTGGACATCGCCGGACTTGATGCCGAACACGCCGCCGGTCGCCAGCGGCTCCCGAACCAGCGGAAAGACACGGCCCTCTGCCTGGCTATGCAGGGCAAAGGCTTCGCTCACCGCCTCCATGGCATCTGCCGGCTGCAGCAGTGACTCGACCTGGTTCTTGTCGAGCAGGAGCAAGCGCGCTTCACTTGGCATAGCTATACACCGTAGCCCGCGACACGCCGAGATGCAGCGCCACGATTTCCATGGCCCGGCGCACCTCCATGAACCCCGCCTCCTTGAGCTCGCGCAGCAATGCGCGCCTGTCTTCGGCCTTGAGGGATCGCGGCGTGGTGGCCAGCCGCGCGGCGAACTGGTCGATGCGGGCCCGGATGGCATCTGCGCCGGCCGGGTCGAGCGACTCCTTCATCGCCGCGCCGGCGTCCACGCTGCCAAACTGGCCGAGCACGTTCTGCAAGCTGCGGAACAGCGTCAGGTCGACGTTCATGCACAGGGCTGCCACATAGCCCCCTGCCGAATCCTTGATGCCGATCGACGTGCTCTTGGCCTGCCGCCCGTCGGCGAACTGATTCGCATAATTGGCGATCACCTGCGGATACTCGGGGTCGGCGATCCGGGCAAGGCCCAGCTCGGTTGCGGGTTCTCCCACCTGGCGGCCCGACAGGTTGTTATGGATGGCGAGAATGGCGTGCTTGGGGTCCAGCAGATCGTGAACAACCACCTCGCAAAAGGGCGCGAAGGTCTCGCTCAAACCTTGGGCCACCTGCTTGAGTTGCTCTAGCAGCGCTTGCTGCTCGGGCGTGCGTTCTGGTGTGCGTTTTTTCATATGGACAGGTTATCCAGATGTAGATATTTTGTCAATATTGCGGCATGGGGCGGGGCGTGCGGCGCCCCCGCCCCTCGCGGGCAGGCGCCCGCATCATGGCCTTGCGTCATGAGCTTGCCTCAGGCCGGCTCGAAGCGCTCCCCCTTGAAGACCCGCACGGGTGCGCCGCGCTCCACCTGATGGTGCAGCAAGCGCCGCTGGGCGCGTTGGGCGAGCATGCTCTGGTCCGCTTGCTGCGCCAGCTTGTGCGCGATCAGCAACGTGGCAATGCGCTTGTTGGCATGCTGGCTACGCTCGGACTGCACCCGGACGCTGATGCCGGTATCCACGTGGATGGCGCGCACGGCCGACTCGGTTCGGTTCACATGCTGCCCGCCCGGCCCGGAGGCCCGGCAGGTCTCAAAGCGGATCTCGCCCGCCAGGGCTGGTGACGGCGCAGCACAACGCGCCACGCCGATAAACCAGTTCTTGCGCGCATGCCGGGGCCGGTAAGGGCTCTGGCAAGTCCATTGCACCGTGCCCTCCCACTGGCGCGCCAGGTTCGGCGCCGGCTCGCCTTCCAGGCTCACCAGCACCGAGCGCAGGGTGCCGGCTCGCTCGCCGCCCTCCTCGCCGATGATCTCGATCTGCACGCCGCAAAGCGCCGCCTCGTGCAGCAGGCGCCGGAGCGCCCGGCTGACCGCCAGGCAACATTCGGATGGCCCTTGCGCCGCGGAAAGTTGTAGCAGGATCATCGGCAGCACTCCCCGCTGGTCTTGTACGTGAGCACGGGGCGCAGGCGCGCCAGCGGCCTTGCCAGGCCCGCGTCGCAAAGCGCCGCCACCACGCTGTCGATCGGCTTGTAGGCTTGCGGCGCCTCCTCGTAGATCAACTGCCGGTCACGGCAAATCACGCGGCTGTCAAAGCGCGTCCGGATTAGTTGCTCGACGGTAAAGCGCCCCGACAAGCGGCTCTTGCACTCGCCGCGCATCCACTTGCGGCCCGCGCCGTGCGCCAGCGACAACAAGCTGCGCGCATCGGCGACCGGCTCGACCAGGTAGCTGTAATCTCCCCGCGAGCCCGGGATCACCACCGGGCCGGCATCGGCCGGCGTGGCGCCCTTGCGGTGCAGCCAGCCGGCAATGCCGTCGATCGTGGCCGCCGCCAGGAAATTGTGGTCAACGTCGAGCACCCGCTCGCCGCCGCCGTGCAGCCGGTCCAGCATGCGGCGTGCGACCAGCTCGCGGTTGCCCTGGGCGAAGCGCAGCGCCTGCGCGTGCCGGGCCAGATAGTCGGCGCCATCCTGGCTGGCGCCAATCAAGCCATTGTGGCCGAAGCGCTCGATATGGTCTTGCAGGATTGCCTGGCCGAGCCCGCGCGAGCCGCTGTGCACTAGCAGCACCAGTCGACGGCGTTCCAGCCCGAGCGCCGCCACCGCGGCATGGTCGAGAATCTCGTCGATCTGCTGCACTTCGGCAAAGTGATTGCCCCCGCCGATCGTGCCCAGCGCGTGCTCGTGGCCCACGCCCTGGAGCGACTGGCTGGCCATGACCTGCGCCACGGCCTCGTCCCAGGAAGCGTCGAGCGGCCCATCGATATTGCCGAGCCGCTTCTCCAGCTGGTCCGCGCCGATCCTGGTCGCGTCCAGCTCCGTGCGCCACAGCGCCATGCCGCAGCCGATGTCATTGCCGACCAGCGCAGGATAAAGCCGGCCGCTGGAGAAAAAGGCCGCGCCCACCGGATATCCCCGGCCAGGATGCAAGTCCGGCATGCCGGCGACGCGCTCCATGCCGGCGAGACTAGCGGTGTGATGAAGTTGTTGGATCGCGTTGCCTTCGATCCAGGTCTGGTCCGACTCGATCAGCGATACGCGCTCGGACAGATGCTTGATGCAATTGAAATTGCCCATATACCATCCAGATAAGAGAAAGAATCTGATGTGGCAGGCCGGAGCCGGGCAATGCAACTCACCGCGCAACGCGATGCCAAGTTGGCAATGCGCTTGCGGGACGGAACGATTAAACCTGGCGCGGCCTGCAAAGATGCGTCGACGTTTTCATGGCGTGCTCTCCTTTGCAGTGCGGTTGATGAATGAAGGGGAACGATCGTAATGCGCAATGGCGTGATCTGGCAATGTTGACGATCAGATCCGCGCGTGCGGCTGTTGTCAGACCGAGACACTTATCTGTCACGCGCGCGTCACGCCTTCATCACGCCACCGTCACGTAGACCATGCATCGTAGCGGTCCTTCGACACCATTCTTCTTCTACATGCGCATCATCCCGTCCGCGACCGTCATTGCCGTTATCGCCGTCACCGCTGCGGCCTGGGCTTTGCCCGCCGCGGCCCAGGCCACAGCCCCCGCCGCTTACCCCGCCACCCTCGCCGGCCACGCCATCCTGCCCGCGCAGAGCTATATCGCGGCGCCCAAGGACGCGCCGCAGGACCTGCAGGAAAGCGGCAAGTTCACCACCGGCGCGCGCGTGGAAAAGATCGGTGCGGTGGAAGGCCAGTCGAACAACCGGCCGACGGGCGTGTCACTGCCCTTCAAGGGCCAGCCGCTGCAAGGCCATTCCGGCATCAAGCACATGGCGGACGGCAGCTTCTGGGTGCTGACCGACAATGGCGCCGGCAGCAAGGCCAACTCGCCGGACTTCATGCTCTACCTGAATCACTACAAGGTGGACTTCAAGAGCGGCAAGCTCCATCGCCTGGGCACTGTGTTCCTGCACGATCCGGACAAGAAGGTGCCCTTCCGCGTCGTCCACGAAGGCACCAGGCAACGCTACCTGACCGGTTCGGACTTCGACACGGAAAGCTTCCAGTTCGCCGGCGGCGCGCTGTGGATCGGCGACGAGTTCGGGCCCTTCCTGATCAAGGCTGACCTGCAAGGCAAGGTGCTGGCCGTGTACGACACGCTGGTCGACGGCAAGGTCGTCCGCTCGCCGGACCATCCCGCCGTGACCACGCCGGGCGTGCCGGGCGGCGCGGTGGACTTCCAGGTCAAGCGCTCCAAGGGCTTCGAAGGCATGGCCTCGTCCCCGGACGGCAGCAAGCTCTACGCGCTGCTGGAAGGCCCCGTGTGGAACGCCGAAGCCAAGGATTTTGAACGCATCGGCGGCAAGGAAGCCCTGCGGGTGCTGGAGTTCGACACCCAGGCCGGCAAGTGGACGGGCCGCTCATGGAAGTACCCGCTGGAAGCCAATGGCAACGCCATCGGCGACTTCAACATGATCGACGCCAGCACCGGCCTCATCATCGAGCGCGACAACGGCGAAGGCACGGCCGACAAAGCCTGCCCCGAAGGCCAGAAGCGCAACGACTGCTTCTCGGATATCGCCAAGTTCAAGCGCATCTACAAGATCGAGCTGAGCGACGCCAACGCGGGCGGCCCGGTGCGCAAGATCGGCTACATCGACCTGCTCAATATCGCCGACCCCGACAAGCTGGCCCGCAAGCCGCTCAACGAAGGCGTGCTCAAGTTCCCGTTCTTCACCATCGAGAACGTGGATGTGGTCGACCCGACCCATATCGTGGTCGGCAACGACAACAACCTGCCCTTCTCCAGCAGCCGCGAGCCTAACAAGGCTGACGACAATGAACTGGTGCTGCTTGAGGTTGGTGAGTTCCTGAGGGCGAAGTAACTGGCTTCAGGGCAGTGCCGGCGCACGAGCCGGCATGGATGCGTGTCCCGGGCTCACGCGGACACCCATCCGGCCTACACCTCCAGCCATTCCTTGCGCACAGCGGCATTGGCCTTCAGGTCCCCCGGGGTGCCCTCGAACACGATATGCCCGTGCCCCATCACATAGACCCGCTGCGAAATATCCAGCGCGATAGCCAGCTTCTGCTCGATCAGCAGCACCGACACGCCACGCTCCTTCAGGACCTTCAGGTAATCGCCCACCAGCGCGACGATCATCGGGGCCAGCCCTTCGGTAGGTTCGTCGATCAAGACCAGGTCGGGGTCGCCCATCAGGGTGCGGCACAGCGTGAGCATCTGCTGCTCGCCACCGGAAAGCACGCCGGCCGACGTATTCTCGCGCTCCTTCAGGCGCGGGAACATGTTGTACATGTCCTGCACCGTCCAGCGGGGCTTTGACTGGCGCGGATTGCGCTTCTCCCCGAGCTGCAGGTTCTGGCGCACCGTGAGCGTGGGAAAGATATCGCGGTTCTCCGGCACGTAGCCCACGCCCAGATGGGCGATCTCGAAGGTGCGCCGCCCGAGGATCTCTTCGTCGCGAAAGCGCACCGATCCCTCCGCCTTGACCATGCCGAGGATGGCCTTGGCCATGGTCGAGCGCCCCACCCCGTTGCGGCCCAGCAGCGCGACGATCTCGCCTTCGTCGATATGCGCGTCGACGCCGTGGAGGATATGGCTTTTGCCGTAGTAGGCGTGCAGGCCCTGCACGTCCAGCATGCGCTTGCCCATCAGTGCGCTCCCTCAATAGCAGGTTCGTCCAGGGTCGTGCCCAGGTAAGCTTCCTTGACCTTGCGGTTGGCGCGGATGGCCTCGGGCGTGTCGGTGGCGATGACCTCGCCGTAGACCAGCACCGAGATCCGGTCGGCCAGCCCGAACACCACGCTCATGTCGTGCTCCACCATCACCAGGGTCTTGCCCACGGTGACGCGGCGGATCAGTTCCACCGCATGGTCGGACTCCGAGCGGCTCATGCCGGCCGTGGGCTCGTCCAGCAGGATAACCTCGGCGCCGCCGGCGATGGTGATGCCGATCTCCAGCGCGCGCTGTTCCGCATAGGTCAGCAGGCTGGCCTGGGTGCTATGGCGGTGCTGCAGGCCGATCAGCTCCAGCACTTCGTCCGCCCGCTCGCGCGCGTCGCGCAGCTCGGACAGGCGATGCCAGAACGAATACTTGTAGCCCAATGACCAGAGCACCGCGCAGCGCAGGTTTTCGAACACCGACAAGCGGTGAAAGATATTGGTGATCTGGAAGCTGCGCGACAGCCCCATGCGGTTGATCACGAATGGCTGCAGCCCGCCGATCTCCTGGCCATTCAGCCTGACCGTGCCCGAGCTCGGCGCGAAGCGCCCCGAGATCAGGTTGAAGGTGGTCGATTTACCGGCGCCATTGGGGCCGATCAGCGCATGCCGCTCCCCCTTGGGAATGCTCAGGTTGACGCCCCGGATGATCTCGGTCTGGCCGAATTTCTTGCGTACGTCTTTCAGTTCCAGTGCGGCGCTCATGCCGTGCCTCCCGCCATTTCGGCCTGTACCTTGTCCCACGTGGCGCGCACCCGCGCGCGCGCGGCGCGGCAAGCCAGCAGGCCGGCCACCCATAACACCGCGGCCACCAGCCACGGCTTCACCGTCGCGGCGTCAAAGCCGATGCGCAACAGCGACATCTCGGTCCCGTTGGCGCTATCCACCTGCACCTTGTAGACCAGTTCCACGGTGAGGATCACCGCGGCAAGCAGCACCAGTCCGGCTGCCGCGGCGCGGCCGTAGTCGGGCAACATGGCGCGCAGCTTGCCGCGCGCGAGCAGCGGCACCTGCATCATCAGCAAGCTGGCGATGCCGCCCGGCACGAACATGACCATCAGCACGAAGAACAAGCCAAGGTACAGCAGCCAGGCCTTGGTCAGGTCCGACAGCGCAACCGCGAACAGGATGAACACCACCGCGCCGATCACCGGCCCGAAGAACACGCCCGCACCGCCGATGAAGGCTGCCAGCAGCACCCCGCCGGAGCGCACCGCACTGACGTTCTCGGCCGACACGATCTCGAAGTTGATGGCCGACAGCGCCCCCGAGATGCCGGCGAAGAACGCCGACAGGATCAGCACCAGGTAACGCACGCGCTGCGTGTTGTAGCCGATGAATTCCACCCGTTCCGGGTTGTCGCGCACCGCGTTGGCAATGCGGCCGAGCGGCGTCTGGGTCCAGGCGTACATGGCCACCATCGACAGCAGGCACCACACGGCGATCAGGTAATACACCTGGCGCCCGGGTCCGTAGGTGATGCCGAACACGGGGTCTCCCACCATGCGGTTGGTGGAGATACCGCCCTCGCCGCCAAAGAAATCCGGGAACATCAGCGAGCTGGCAAATACCATTTCCCCGATGCCCATGGTGATCATCGCAAAGGTGGTGCCGGACTTTTTGGTGGTGACATAGCCGAACAGCACGCCGAAGAAGGCGCCGGCCAGGCCGCCAACCACCGGCAGCAGCGAGACCGGCAGCCATACCTTGCCCGCCCCCACCATATTGAGCACGTGGATGGCGATGAAGGCGCCCAGACCCGCGTACACCGCATGGCCGAACGACAGCATGCCGGTCTGCCCGAGCAGCATGTTGTAGGACAGCGCGAAAATAATCATGATGCCCATCTGGGACATCAGCGTGATGGCGAACCCGCCGGTAAAGAACAGCGGCATCACCAGCATCAGGGCCGCGGTCAGGCCCCAGATCGCCCAGCGCGCCAGGTTCATCGGGCGGTAGCGCATGGTGCTGCCGGTCACAACCGTCTCGCGGCGTTGTTGCATTGTCGTCTCCATGCTCATGCTATCAACCCTCCCTGGTGCCCATCAAACCACGCGGGCGGAAGATCAGCATCACCACCAGCAACAGATACGGCAGTACCGGGGCAACCTGCGCCACCGTGAGCTTCCATAGCGAAGACAGCGGCGTGCTGTCGGTAACCTGCAGGCCGATCGAGCCCAGCAGGCCAGCCAGCGAGGCGTCAAGCGTGACGGCAAAGGTCTGCAGCACGCCGATCAGCAGCGAGGCAATGAACGCCCCCACTAAAGACCCCATGCCGCCCACCACCGCCACCACGAAGATGATCGATCCCACCGCCGCCGCCATCGACGGCTCGGTGATAAAGGCATTGCCGCCGATCACGCCGGCCAGCCCCGCCAGCGCGGCACCACCGCCGAACACCATCATGAACACGCGCGGCACATTGTGGCCAAGCGCCTCGACCATTTCCGGATGCGTCAGCGCGGCCTGGATCACCAGCCCGATGCGGGTGCGGGTGAGCACCAGGTAGATCGCCACCAGCATGGCCAGCGACACCACCATCATGAAGGCGCGGTACTTGGGGAACGAGGACGTGAATACGGTAAACAACGGCCCGTCCAGCTCTGCAGGGATGCGGTAGGGTACGGCGGCAAGGCCCCATACCAGCTTCACGCCTTCCTCGATCAGGTAAGCCAGGCCGAAGGTAAACAGCAATTCTGCCACGTGCCCGTACTTGTGCACGGTGCGCAGCCCGAAGCGCTCCACCAGCGCGCCAGCGCCGGCCACCAGCAGGGGCGCGAAGATCAGCGCGGGCCAGAAGCCGATCTTGCTGGCAATGGTGTAGGCAAAGTACGCGCCCAGCATGTAGAAGCTGGCGTGCGCGAAGTTCAGCACACCCATCATGCTGAAGATCAGCGTAAGCCCGGAAGAGAGCATGAACAGCAACAGCCCGTAGCTGACGCCGTTCAATAGGGAAATGACGAAGAATTCCACAACTTATCCTTCATTCTGACGCACGTGGCCAATTGGCGGCCACCGATCGGCCGGTCGGAGAACGGGCGCGCGCGGGTGAGCGCGGCCCACCCGGACGCGGCATGCACCGCGCCGGGCCGACCGAAGTATGCAGGATCAGGTGGCGCGCTGGAACTGGCCGCGCCATCCGCCGCGCGCGGGCTTAGCCCGGGCGCTTCATCTGGCAGGAAGTCGGCTGCGCTGCCACATACTGGTCCAACAGCGCATCGGTCTTCCAGCCAAAGCCGGTGTTTTCCTGGTCGAACTTGATCTCCTTGCCGTCAACCTTGGTCCAGGTAGCCACCACGAGCGATTGCTGGGCCTGGTGGTCCGAGCCGCGCATCTCCACCGTACCGTTCAGGCTCTCGGCCTTCATGCCTTCGAGCGCCTTGGCCACCTTGACCGGATCGGTCGACTTGGTGTCCGTGAACGCCTTGCCCAGCATGGCGATGCCGGTGTAGGCGGCCATCACGTAGAAGTCGTCGTTGTACTTCTTCTTGAAGCCTTCGATGACATCGCCGCCCTTGAAGCCCTTGTTGTTGGGGTTGTAGTAGCCGACGTACTTGACACGTCCGGCTTCCGTCGGTCCCATGGCGGTCGGCACGCCGGTGGTGGCGCCGTAGTAGGTGTAGTAGTTGGTGGTCAGGCCCGCGTCCTTGCCGGCCTTGATCAGCAGGGCCAGGTCGCTGCCCCAGTTGCCGGTGATCACGGTGTCTGCGCCGGAGGCCTTGATCTTGGCCGCGTACGGGGCAAAGTCCTTGACCTGGGCCAGCGGGTGCAGGTCGTCGCCGACGATCTGGATGTCCGGACGCTTGCGCTTCAGGTAGTCCTTGGCGGCGCGCGCCACCTGGTGGCCGAAGGAGTAGTTCTGGTTGATCAGGTAGACCTTCTTGACGTTGGGATCCTTGGCCAGGAAGGTGGTCAGCGCCTCCATCTTCATGTCGGAGTTGGCGTCGAGCCGGAAATGCCAGTAGTTGCACTTGCTATTGGTCATGTCCGGGTCCACCGCGGCGTAGTTCAGGTAGATGATCTCCTTGCCCGGATTGCGCTCATTATGCTTGGCCACCGCGTCTTCCAGCGCCAGGCCCACGGAGGAACCGTTGCCCTGCACGATATAGCGGATACCCTGGTCCACCGCCTGCTTGAGGATGGTCAGGCTTTCCTGTGGCGAGAGCTTGTTGTCAAAGCCAACCACTTCAAACTTGTTCCCGCCCCCCCAGTTCTTCTGGTTGGCGATGTCCGCGACGAACTGCCAGCTCTTCAGCTGGTTCTGCCCCACCGGCGCCATCAGGCCGGACAGCGGGTCGATAAAGGCGATCTTCACCGTATCGGCAGCCGCAACCCCGGAACCCATTGCCGCGAAAATGGCCGTGGCGGCCACGAGCGGACGCAATCTGATCATGCTTGTCTCCTTCTGTCTTATTGTTGGCTGTGGTTGATCCCGATTCGCGGCGGCGCTCTCTCCCAAGACCGCGCGCGCCGCAAACCTGTCCTGCAGTCGCCGGCATCAACGGCCGGCAAGCATTGGCGGCTCTATGGCCGCCTTGGGGTCAGGCTGCCGGCAGGCGGTAGTCCTTGAACTGCTCGCGCAGCTTGAGTTTCTGCATCTTGCCGGTAGCGGTGAGCGGAATCTCGGTGACAAAGGCAACGTCGTCGGGAATCCACCATTTGGCGACCTTGCCCTCGAAGTACGTCAGCAATTCCTCGCGCGTCACCTCGGCGCCGGGCTTTTTCATCACCACCAGCAGCGGGCGCTCGTCCCACTTGGGGTGATAGCAGGAAATGCAGGCCGCCATATGCACCGCCGGGTGGGCGGCCGCCACGTTCTCGATATCAATCGAGGAGATCCACTCGCCGCCGGACTTGATCACGTCCTTGCTGCGGTCGGTGATCTGCATGTAGCCGTCGGGGTCGATGGTGGCCACGTCGCCCGTGGGGAACCAGCCATCCACCAGTGGCGACGCGTCGTTGCGGTAGTAGTGCTCGATCACCCAGGGGCCGCGCACGTGCAGGTCGCCGAACGCCTTGCCATCCCAGGGCAGCTCGTTGCCGTCGCCGTCGACGATCTTCATGTCCACGCCGTAGATCACGCGGCCCTGCTTTTCCTGGATCTTCTGCTGTTCGTCTTCCGGCAGGTCGTTGTGGCGCGCCAGCAGCTTGCAGGAAGTCCCCAGCGGGGACATCTCCGTCATGCCCCAGGCATGAATGGTCTCCACGCCGAGCGCCTTGAGCGCCCGGATCATGGCCGGCGGCGCCGCCGAGCCGCCGATCACGGTGCGATGGAAGGTGGAGAACTTGAGATTGTTGGCCTGCACATACTGCAGCAGGCCCAGCCATACCGTGGGCACGCCGGCCGAGAAGGTCACCTTCTCCTGCTCGAACAACTCGTAAAGCGAGGCGCCGTCGAGCTTGGCGCCCGGCAGCACCAGCTTGGCGCCCACCAGCGGCACCGAATACGGCAGGCCCCAGGCGTTGACGTGGAACATCGGCACCACGGGCAGGATCACGTCACGCGCCGAACAGCCCAGCGCGTCCGGCAGCGCCGATGCGTAGGAGTGCAGCACGGTGGAGCGATGCGAATACAGCGCGCCCTTGGGGTTGCCGGTGGTGCCGGAGGTGTAGCAAAGGCTGGAGGCCGTGTTCTCATCGAACTGCGGCCACGTGTAGTTGCCGTCCTGCGCGTCGATCAGGTCCTCGTAGCACAGCAGCGGCACCTTGGCCTGTGCCGGCATGTGCGAGCGGTCGCTCATCATCACCCAGCCCTTCACGCCCGGGCAGTGCGCCGCGACGCCTTCGACCAGCGGCAGGAAGGTGGCGTCGAAGAACACGTACTGGTCTTCGGCATGGTTGATGATGTAGGCGACCTGCTCTGGGAACAGGCGCGGGTTGACGGTATGGCATACCGCTCCCGAGCCCGATACGCCGTAGTAGATCTCCAGGTGACGATAGCCATTCCAGGCCAGCGTGCCGACACGGTCGCCCGACTGCACGCCCAGCGCGGCGATGGCCTGGGCCAGCTTGCGCGCGCGCAGCTCGCAATCGCGGTAGGTATAACGGTGCAGATCGCCTTCGGTCCGTCGCGAGACGATTTCCGTGCCGCCATAGTGGCGTGCGGCGTGCTTGATGATGGAGGAAATGAGCAGGGGCTCGCTCATCATTTGACCCATCAATGCCATGGAATAGTCTCCTGTAATTTTCGAAATCCGTCAAAAAAACGAACAACCGTTCTATTTTTGGGCCGATTGTTGCCATCCATTGATGAAACGTCAACGGGAATCCGTTGTGCAGCGCCATATCCGGGAGGCCGGCGGGCTGCACCCCTGCCCCATGGCGGTGCACCAGGGGCAGGATTCAAGGGATATCCGGAAACATCGTGGCGACAACGGCGGTCAGAGATGCGAATGACGGCGTGGAAGTACAATAACGCCAGCCATGTTGCACCTCAACATGTCGTTTTCCCTAGCCTGCAAGCGCACTTGCGCGAAATCCGACATGCCGGCGCTGCACCGCCCAGCCACCCATAGTGATGCCCCAGTGAACTCTTCCGAGCCAACCGACGCCCCCCAAGCCTTGCCAGACGCCGCCGGCCCCGCCCCATTGAATGCTGCCGAGCCGCGGGCGCCGTTCACTGCCGTGCCTGGCTTTGCCGAGCTCGGCCCGCGCTTCTTTACACGGCTCGCGCCGACGCCGCTACCCTCCCCCAGGCTGGTCAGCGTATCAGCCTCCGCAGCCGGGTTGCTGGGCTGGGATGCGGATGCCGCAACGCAGCGTAGCTTCATCGAAACTTTTGCAGGAAATCACGTGCCCGAGTGGGCCGACCCCCTCGCCAGCGTGTACTCCGGCCATCAGTTCGGGGTCTGGGCGGGCCAGTTGGGCGACGGCCGGGCGATACGCCTGGCCGAGGCGCGCACCGCCTCCGGCCCCTGGGAAATCCAGCTCAAGGGCGCCGGCATGACGCCCTACTCGCGCATGGCCGATGGCCGCGCCGTGCTGCGCTCCTCGATCCGGGAATACCTGTGCTCCGAGGCGATGCAGGCGCTGGGCGTGCCCACCACGCGCGCCATGTGCATCATCGGATCGGATGCCCCGGTGCGCCGCGAGACGATCGAGACCGCCTCCGTGGTGACGCGCCTGGCGCCGTCCTTTATCCGCTTTGGCCATTTCGAGCATTTCGCGGCCCGCGAGGACCTCGGTTCGCTGCGCCAGCTGGCGGATTTCGTGATCGACCGCTTCATGCCCGAGTGCCGCGACGACAAGCAGCCCTACCAGGCCCTGCTGCGTGAAGTCTCCCTGCGCACCGCCGACCTGATGGCCAGGTGGCAGGCCGTGGGCTTCTGCCATGGCGTGATGAACACCGACAATATGTCGATCCTCGGGCTGACCATCGACTACGGCCCGTTTGGCTTCCTCGATGCGTTCGACGCCAACCACATCTGCAACCATTCCGATTCGCAAGGCCGCTATGCCTACAGCCAGCAGCCGCAGGTTGCGTTCTGGAACCTGCACTGCCTGGCCCAGGCCCTGATGCCGCTGTGGCGAGAGGGCGATGGCAAGGCCGACGCCGAAATCAGCAAAGCGGCCACCGACGCCGCAGTGGAAGCCGCGCGCGCGGCGCTGGATCCGTTCCGCGAACGCTATGCCGCAGCCTTCTTCCTGCAATACCGCGACAAGCTTGGCCTGCGCCCGACGGGCGGCCCCGATGCCGACGACGAGCCGCTGCTGACCGACCTGTTCCAGCTGCTGCATGCCCAGCGTGTGGACTACACCTTGTTTTGGCGCAACCTCGCCCGCATCTCCTGCGCCGATGGCAGCCAGGATGCCCCGGTGCGTGACCTGTTCCTGGACCGCGCGGCGTGGGATGCCTGGGCCGAGGCTTACCGCGCCCGCCTGCGTGCCGAGAACTCCGTTGACGCCGTGCGCGCCGTGGCCATGCTGGCGGTCAACCCGAAGTACGTGCTGCGCAACCACCTGGCCGAAACCGCCATCCAGCGCGCGCGCGAGAACGACTTCAGCGAGGTGGACCGCTTGCTGGCCGTGTTGTCGCGCCCGTTCGACGAGCAGCCGGAGGCAGAGGGCTATGCCGCGCTGCCGCCAGACTGGGCGGCCGGGCTGGAAGTGAGCTGCTCGTCGTGAAGGCGCGGCGCCACTGCAAGCACTGTAAGGTTTGACAGGCAAGAAACGACCAACCGGCCTTGGGTGACGAAGCGCGGGCTGCGCAACAAGTTGTGCGCCGGCCAAGTCTCCCGGCCAACGAAAAAGGAAAGCCGATTATGACCACGCACAAGACCGAAGCCGAGTGGCGCGAGCAACTCTCCGACATCGAGTACCGTGTTGCCCGCGAAGCCGCCACCGAGCGGCCCTTCACCGGCCGCTACTGGGATCACTGGGAGCGCGGCACCTATCGTTGTGTCGGCTGCGGCACGCCGCTGTTCGAAGCCAGCACCAAGTTCGACGCCGGTTGCGGCTGGCCGAGCTACTTCCGCCCGATCAACGGCGAGGTGATCGACGAGCACACCGACCACACGCACGGCATGGTCCGGGTGGAGGTTCGCTGCAAGGAATGCGGCAGCCACCTTGGCCACGTTTTCGAAGATGGCCCCGCGCCCACCGGTTTGCGCTACTGCATCAACTCGGCTGCGCTAAAATTCGACCAGCGCGACCCCGCCGAGCTCAACGCGGGTGACGCCGCGCCGACATCGCCCGACACGCCGCGCTAAGCCCGAACCGCCCGCGCGGCGGTTCGCCGCCAACCAAGCCTTCGACCTTGCGTCGCTCAATCCTGTTCGCATGAAATTCCTGTTCGACCTGTTTCCGGTCATCCTGTTCTTCGTCGCCTTCAAGTTCGCTGGCATCTATGCCGCCACCGGCGTGGCTATTGCCGCCACCGTGGTGCAGATCGGCTGGGTCTGGCTGCGCCACCGCAAGGTCGAGCCGATGCAGTGGGTCAGCCTGGCGATCATCTCGGTGTTCGGCGGCGCCACGCTGCTGCTGCACAACGAGACCTTCATCAAGTGGAAGCCCACCGTGCTGTACTGGCTGTTTGCCGCCACGCTGACCCTCTCGGCGCTGATCTGGCGCAAGAACCTGATCCGCGCCATGCTGGGCAAGCAGGTCACCATGCCGGAAGCCGCCTGGAGCAAGCTCAACGCCGCCTGGGCCGCTTTCTTCGCCGTGATGGGCGTGGTCAACCTCTATGTGGCCTACCAGTTCTCCACCGACGCCTGGGTCAACTTCAAGCTGTTCGGCAGCATGGGCCTGATGCTGGTGTTCATCCTGGCACAAAGCGTCTGGCTGTCCCGCCACATGCAGGAAAACACCCCCGAGTAAGCGCCCCGGCGGGCCCTGCCCGCCGCGCCTGCCTCGATTGATCTCCCGGCTCCGGCCGGGCCCCACCAGGATACGCATTCACCGATGGCCGCAGAACCCGCACAAATCGAAGCCCTGCTGCGCGCAGCCCTTTCGCCCTCCAGCATCGAAGTACGCGACGACAGCGCGCTGCACGCCGGCCACGCCGGCGCCGCCTCCGGTGGCGGGCATTACCACGTCACCATCGTCAGCGCGCAATTTGCCGGCAGCACCCGGGTGGCGCGCCATCGCATGGTGTATGATGCGCTGCGCGATCTATTCCCCGCGCAAATCCACGCGCTGGCGGTGACCGCGCTGACTGACCAAGAACTTGAATCCCGCGAAACCTCCCGCGATTCCTCGAGCAACTCTCAGATCTGATTCCATGAAGACCACAGTCCTCTCGTTCAGCCTGGCGGCTGTGCTTGCCGCTGGCAGCTTGCCCGCCCTCGCCCAGAACGCCGCCGTCGTGAATGGCAAGGCGATCCCCTCGGCCAAGCTGGACAAGCTCGTAGCCGGCACCGGACAGCCTCCCAGCGCAGAACTGCGCGACCGTGCCCGCACCATGCTGATCGACCGTGAGCTGCTGCTGCAGGAAGCCAACAAGCGCGGCCTGACCCAGCGCGACGACCTGCAGGAACAACTGGAACAAGCCAAGCTGAACGTGCTGGCCGGTGCCGTGTTCGAGGACTACGTCAAGACCCACGGCGCCAGCGACGACGAACTGCGCAAGCAGTACGACAAGATCAAGTCCCAGTTCGGCAGCGGCAAGGAATACCACGCCCGCCACATCCTGGTCGAGAAGGAGGCCGACGCGCGCGCCATCATCGCCAAGATCAAGGCCGGCGCCAAGTTCGAAGACATGGCCAAGGCCTCGTCCAAGGACCCGGGCTCCGCAGCCAACGGCGGCGACCTCGACTGGGCCAACAGCAGCAGCTACGTGCCGGAATTCTCGGCCGCCATGACCGCGCTGAAGAAGGGCCAGATGACTGAAACCCCGGTCAAGACCCAGTTCGGCTGGCACATCATCCAGCTCGACGACACCCGCGACGCCAAGATCCCGACGTTCGAGGAAGTCAAGCCGCAGCTGGTGCAGATGCTGATGGGCGACCAGAACTGGCAGCGCGAGCAGTTCCAGGCCATGATGAAGTCGCTCAAGGACAAGGCCAAGATCCAGTAAGTGGACTTGGGCTTGCCGTGACGGGAAAACCGGCGCCGATGGCGCCGGTTTTCATTTGCGCGAGCGGCATACCGCTGTAACAAACGCCAGCATGGCATTGCCGCACCGAGGCCGGGATCAAGCCGCGCAGAGCTCCAGCAACTGCTCGTCGCGAAAGCCCCATTGCGCCGGATCCTCGAACCCGACCACGGTGTCCTCCGTCTCGCGCAGATCGAGCGTCTGCGGGCCGAGGTGGGCGGCCTCGCTCACCGAGTAGAACACCTTGACCTGCGGGCGCAGCGGCTCGTTGTCGTTCTGCGCGAAGACCACCGCCAGCCGTCCGGAACGCAAGCGCAGCACCGTGCCCAGCGGATAGATGCCAATGGACCGGGTGAAGGCCTGGAACACGGTACGATCGAACAGCGTATCCACACGCACCGCCATATACTCCAGCGCCCGCGCTGGCGTCCACGCCTGGTGCCCGGGCCGGTTGGAGGTCAGGGAGTCATAGGCGTTGCACACCGCGGCGATCTTGGCGTGCACGCTGATCTCGTTGCCATGCAGGCCAAACGGGTAGCCGCGCCCGTCAATGCGCTCGTGGTGGTGCATGCAGACATCGAGGGGAATATTGCTGTAGAGCTTGGCCTCGTTGAGGACGCGGTAGCCCACCGAAGGATGGCGCTGCACCATCGCGACTTCGGCGGCGGTCATCTCGCCCTGCTTGTGCAGCACGTGCGTGGGCACGGAAATCTTGCCGATATCGTGCACCAGGCCCGCCAGCCCGAGCTGCTGCACTGCGGCACTGTCCAGGCCAAGGGTGCGGCCGAGCGCGATCATCAGCGCGCAGACCGCGAAAGAATGCAGATAGGTGTAATCGTCGCGCACCTTGAGCCGCGCCAGCGCGATCAGGGCCTGCGAATGGCGGGTCAGCGAATTCGATACGGAATCGACCAGCATCAGGGCACCCTCCACCTCCAGCGCCCGGCCCATGCGGGCATTCGTGAACATCGACCCTACCACCGCCTTGCCGTTTTTCATCACCTCCCGGGCCAGGCCGAACTCCACCTCCAGCGGCACTCCCGACTGCGGCACGGCGCCGGCCGGCTCGTCGGCCACGGGCTTCACGCTCAAGGACCCCGACGCCGCCAGTTGCACGGGCGGCGGTACCCCCTTGCCTTTGAGCAGATCGATCCAGACCTCCTCGACCTTGGAGGCGATCATCTGGTCGATCTGTTCCCGGCTGCTCACCAGGAACCGGGAGCGCCAGAAGGGATGCTCCAGCCATGGCCCCCCCACCCTGGCCACGAACATTCCGACTTGAAGCTGTTGGGTCTTGATCCGTTTCAGCATGCCAGCTCCTCGCGTACAGATTGAATAAGGCGTGGCCGCTTAACGGCAAGGAGACGAAATACTTTAGGGCTTCAACCCTTCAATCCTTCAACCCTTCAGCCCTTACCCCGCGGCCGCTTGGCGGCAGGTTTCGGCGCGGCGTCCGTCTCCCCGGCCTGGGCGGACTTCATGAAGCGGCTTTCGCTGGTCATCACGCCGACGATCCGCGCGAGCTGGCGGCTGAGGCTGATGTAGGCGTGGCCCATGCGGGCATCGAAGTAGAGCGAATCGCCGCGCGCCAGACGCACCCGTTCGCCGCTGTCGAAATGCACCTCGATCTCGCCGGAGAGTACGTACACGAACTCCTCCCCGGGATGGCGCGCGAAATCCTCGGGCCCCGCGATACGGCGCGCGTGCACGGTGCTGACCACCGGAATCATCTGCTTTCCCACCGCCTCGGTGCCGAGGAATTCATAGGAAAACGACACACCCCGATAGGTCACGCCCTCTCCGGCCCGCGTCACGACGGGCCCCTGGAATGGCGCAGTCTTCGCGCCGGCGCCCGCGAACATCGAGCCCATGTCCATCTGCAGCGCCTTGCCCAGCGCGGCAAAATTCTCATAGCCCAATGCCAGCTGCCCGCGCTCGGCGCGCGAGATGGTGGTGATCGACACGCCTGACAGCTCGGCCAGATGTGCCAGCGTCCAGCCAAAAGCCTTGCGCGCACTGCGCAGACGCTTGCCAAAGGTCTCGCGGTCGAGCGTGCGCGACTCGTCGCTATCGTCGCTGCCGCGCCCCGGGGCGATGTGTGTTTTCAAGCCTGCGTCCTTTTTTCCGTTGGAGCGGATGCTATCAGACGGCGCAGCCGGGTACATCCCATGCCGCTCACTTTAGTGCGAAATTTGCGTATCCGCAATTTGCATATTCGCAAATTCTTGAATACACTCACTCGCATTCCAAAGCACCAGCGCCCCTCGCGCGCGCTCAGTCCCACCACCATCATGCGCACAACTCACGCTGCTTCGACGATCTCAGCCGACTACCTTGTCATCGGGGGTGGCATTGCCGGCGCGTCCGTCGCGCACTGGCTCGCGCCGCATGGCCGCGTCATCGTGCTCGAGCGCGAGGCCCAGCCTGGCTATCACTCGACCGGCCGCTCGGCGGCACTCTTCATGGAGAGCTATGGCACCCAGCAGGTACGCGCGCTGACCATGGCAAGCCGCGCTTTCCTGCAGGACCCGCCGCCGGGCTTTGCCGCGCATCCGCTGCTCACCCCGCGCGGCGCGCTCATGATCGCCGGCCCCGGACAACTGCCGCTGCTCGACGCGCACTGGGAAATGCTGCGCGCCATGGACCCCGATGCGCGCCGCCTGAGCGCCGAGCAAGCACGCGAGCGCGTGCCGGCGCTGCGGCCTGAACAGGTGCTGGGCGCCGTGTACGAGCCCAACGCCGCGGACATGGATGTGCATGCCATCCACCAAGGCTATCTGCGCGGCATGCGCCAGGCCGGCGGCAAGCTGGTGTGCGATGCCGAAGCCAGCGCCATTGCGCGCGTGCAGGGCCACTGGCGCGTGGAGGCGGGCGGGGCGGTATATGAAGCGCCCGTGCTGCTCAACGCCGCCGGCGCCTGGGTCGACGCCATTGCGCGGCTGGCCGGCGTGCAGCCGCTGGGAATCGAGCCCCGCCGCCGTTCCGCGTTCATCTTCGCGCCGCCCGCGGACATGGACACGGACCACTGGCCCATGGTCTTCGGCGCCGACGAGGACTGGTACTTCAAGCCCGATGCCGGCATGTTGCTGGGCTCGCCGGCCAATGCCGATCCGGTCGAGCCGCAGGACATCCAGCCCGAGGAAATGGATATCGCGCTCGCCATCCACCGGATCGAGGAAGCCACCTCGCTGTCGATCCGCCGCCCCACCCGCACCTGGGCCGGGCTGCGCTCCTTCGTCGCCGACGGCGACCTGGTCGGCGGCTTTGACGACGCGGCACCCGGCTTCTTCTGGGTCGCCGGCCAGGGCGGCTATGGCATCCAGACTTCGGCCGCCATGGGCGAAACCTGCGCCGCGCTTGCGCGCGGCTTGCCCGTGCCCGCGCATCCCGCATCGTTCGGCCTGACGGCCGAGATGCTGGGGCCCGCGCGGCTGCGCCGCCTGGCTGGCCCGACCTGAATCGCGTTTACCCCTCCCCAGATCGCCAATCGCCAATCGCCAATCGCCAATCGCCAATCGCCAATCGCCAATCGCCAAATTGACCAGGAGTTGATCATCGTGCGTGTCTTCAGTGCCTCCCTCGCCACCGAAACCAACACCTTCGGGCCGATGCCGACTGGCCTCGCGTCCTTCAGGGACCGCGGCTACTTCCCGGCCGGCCAGCACCCAGAGCAGATGACGTTCTTCTCCGGCCCGCTGTGGGCCGCCCGCCTACGCGGCAAGGAGCGCGGCTGGCAGTTGTCCGAAGGCATGGTGGCCGGCGCGCAGCCCAGCGGCACCACCACGCGCCATGCCTACGAAACCTTGCGCGAGGAGCTGCTGGCCGACCTGCGCGCGGCGCTGCCCGTTGACATGGTGCTGCTAGGCCTGCACGGCGCGATGGTGGCCGATGGCTACGACGACTGCGAAGGCGACTTGCTGCAGCGCGTGCGCGCCATCGTCGGGCCGGAGGTGGTGATCGGCGCGGAACTCGATCCGCACAGCCACCTGACGCCGGAGATGGTGGCGCACGCCGACGTGCTGATCGCCTTCAAGGAATACCCGCACACCGACGTGCTGGAGCGCGCCCTGGAACTGGTCGACCTGTGTGCAGCCAAGGTGCAAGGCAAGGTCCGCCCCGTGGCTGCCGTGGTCGACTGCGAGATGATCGTGACCATTCATACCTCGCGCGAGCCGGCGCGCGGATTCGTGGACCGCATCCAGTCACTGGAAGGCCGCGACGGCGTACTGTCGATCTCCATCGCGCACGGCTTCTCGTGGGGAGACGTGCCCGGCATGGGCACCAAGGTGCTGGTCTACACCGATGGCAACCAGGCCCAGGCCGATGCGCTGGCCCGCCATCTGGCCGACGAGCTGATCGGCATGCGCGAGGCGCTCACGGTGCGCTATCCGGACATCGACACCTCGCTCGACGAGGCCCTGGCCTTCGACGGCGGCCCGGTGGTGCTGGCAGACGGCGCCGACAATCCCGGGGGCGGCGCGGCGAGCGACTCCACCTTTATCCTGCGCCGCATGATCGAGCGCGGCATCGCCAACGCCGCCGTCGGCCCGTTGTGGGACCCGATCGCGGTGCGCATCGCCTTTGACGCCGGTGTGGGCGCGCGCCTGGCGATGCGCATCGGCGGCAAGATCAGCCCGCTCTCGGGTGATCCGCTGGACCTGGACTGCACAATCAAGGCCTTGCTGCCCGATATGGTGATGACCGGCCTGTCGGACACGCCGATGCAGATGGGCGATTGCGCGCTGGTGGAAGCCAACGGCATCGACATCGTGCTGATTACCTTGCGCAACCAGGCGATGGGCACGGATCTGTTCACGCAACTGGGCTGCGACCTCGCGCGCAAGAAGATCATCGTGGTGAAGTCCTCGCAGCATTTCTACGCCTCGTTCTCGAAGGTGGCCAGCCACGTGATCTACGCGGGCGCCCCCGGCGCAGTGACGCTCGACCTCACGACCCTGCCCTACCGCAAGGTGCGGCGGCCCAAGTGGCCGCTCGACGCAGCGGCGGCCTGAGCGCCGCGCGCCGGTTCGCAACGGCCACAACCAAAACAACGACAACAAGAAAGGAGACCCGCCCATGAAACTGAATCCCGCCCTGCGCGCCGCCCTCGCGGCGAGCGCCCTTGCCCTGGCCAGCGCCAGCCTTCCCGCGCTGGCGCAGACCAAGACGCTCAAGGTCGTGGCCCATGCCGACCTGAAGATCCTCGACCCGACCTTCACCACCGCCTACATCACGCGCAACTTCGGCTACATGGTCTACGACACGCTGTTCGCGCAGGACGCGAGCGGCAAGCCGCAACCGCAGATGGTGGAAAAGTACAGCAGTGCCAAGGACGGCAAGCAGTGGAGCTTCACCCTGCGCCCCGGCCTCAAGTTCTCGGATGGCAGCGCGGTCACCGCGGCCGACGCCGTCGCATCGCTGCAGCGCTGGGGCGCGCGCGACAGCCTGGGCCGCGCCATGGGCGACGCTGGCGCCGAATGGAAGGCGCTCGACGCCCGCAGTTTCACGCTCACACTCAAGGAGCCCTTTGGCATGGTGCTCGATGCACTGGCCAAGCCATCGGGCTTTCCGCCGGTGATCCTGCCCGAGCGCCTGGCCAGGATGCCCGCCACCATGCCGCTGCCCGAGGTGATGGGCTCCGGCCCCTTCATCTTCAAGCGCGACGAATGGGTACCCGGCAACAAGGCGGTCTTCGTGCGCAACCCGAACTACGTGGCGCGCAGCGAACCGGCGAGCGGTCTCGCCGGCAGCAAGAAGAGCCAGTTCGACCGCGTGGAATGGCTCTACCTGCCGGACGCCAACAGCGCCATCGCGGCGCTCAAGCGCGGCGAGGTCGACCTGGTCGAGCAGGTGCCGCCGGACTACATCGCCCCGCTGCGCGCCGACGCCAGCATCAAGATCGGCTCGGGCGGCGCTTACCAGGGCGTGCTGGTGATGAACCAGCTCCATCCGCCCTTCAATAACCCGAAGGTCCGCCAGGCTTTCTTGCAGGCGGTAAGCCAGGAACGCTTCACCGCGGCCATGGGCTATCCACTGGATATGCGCATGAACTACTGCGCCACCTATTTCATCTGCGGCGGCCCCAACGATACGACGGCCGGCGCCGAGCCATACCGCAAGGCCGACCTGGCGCGCGCCAAGCAGTTGCTCGGCGCGGCCGGCTACAAGGGCGAGAAGGTGGTGCTGCTGGTGCCGACCGACGTGCCCCAGCTCAACGCCGAGGCCTTGATGGCAGCGCAGACCATGCGCAGCATGGGCATGAACGTGGACATGCAGAACATGGACTGGGCATCCATTGGCGCGCGCCGCGCCAAGCGCGATGCGCCCGAGGCCGGCGGCTGGAGCATGTACGTGACGGTGGCGGGCGAGTTCGATTCGAATTCGCCGATCACCAACGCCTACCTCAGCGCCGCCTGCGGCAACAGCCTGCCGGGCTGGCCCTGCGACAAGCCGCTCGATGCGCTACGCACCGCCTGGATCCGCGAGACCGTACCGGCCAAGCGCAAGGAATTGCTCGATGCCTTCCAGAAGCGCGCCTATGAGGCAGTGCCCTATGTGAATGCCGGCCAGTACTCCGCGGCCTTCGCGGCGCGCGCCAGCCTCAAGGGCGTCGACAAGCTGTGGGCTGGCATGCCCACGGTCTGGATGCTCGACAAGTAAAAAGCAACGAACGACGAACGAAAAACGAAGAACGACCCACCGAGGAGACACGACGATGGGCTACCTGCTCCGACGCCTGGCCGCGACGCTACCCGTGATGGCGGTGGTCGCCATCGTGGTGTTCCTGCTGATCCACTTGTCGCCGGGCGACCCGGCTGCACTGATCGCGGGCGACCTTGCCACGGTCGACGACATCGCCAGACTGCGTGGCGCGCTGGGCCTGGACCTGCCGCTGTGGCGGCAGTTCGTGCTGTGGCTCGGGCGGCTCGCCACCGGCGACCTCGGCACCTCCATCTTCACCCAGGTGCCGGTGGCCCGGTTGCTGGCGCAGCGGCTGGAACCCACGGCCTCCATTGCCGCGCTGACCATGTTGCTGACCTTGCTGGTCGCGGTGCCGCTGGGCACGCTTGCGGCCTACCGCGCCGGCAGCTGGATCGACCGGCTGGTGATGCTGTTCGCGGTGCTGGCGTTTTCGCTGCCGGTGTTCCTGGTGGGCTACCTGCTGGTCTATGCCTTCGCCATCCAGCTGCCATGGTTTCCGGTGCAGGGTTATGCGCGCCTGGCCGACGGCATGGGCGAATGGCTGCGCAGCCTGGTCCTGCCCTGCGTCAACCTGGCGCTGGTCTATATCGCGCTGGTGACGCGCATGACGCGCGCCACCGTGCTTGAGGTGCTGCACGAGGACTACATCCGCACTGCGCGCGCCAAAGGCCTGGGCGTGCTGCCGGTGCTGGGCCATGCGCTGCGCAACGCGGCAATCCCGATCGCCACCACCATCGGCATGGGCATCGCGCTGCTGATCGGCGGCGTGGTCGTCACCGAGACCGTGTTCGCGATTCCCGGCGTCGGCCGCCTGGTGGTCGACTCGGTGCAGCGCCACGATTACCCGGTGATCCAGAGCGTGCTGTTGATCTCGGCCGGCGTCTACGTGCTGATCAACCTGATGATCGACCTGAGCTACCGGCTGTTCGATCCGCGCATCAAGTACTGACATCCGGTACCAACCCCATCCTTGCCGCGAGAGCTGCCACCATGTCCACCTCCATGCCCGTGACCGATGGCGCCGCCCCCAGCGCGGCGGCGCCGCAGGAAGCCCCCTTCGTGCTGCCGCGCTGGCACTGGGCGCGCAAGCACCCCACGCTGATCGTCGGCGCGCTGTTGCTGGCCGCGATTGCCGCGCTTTCCATCGGCGCGCCCTGGATCGCCACCTTCGATCCCCAGGATATCGATCCGCTGGCGCGCATGCAGCCGCCCTCGGCCGAGCACTGGTTCGGCACCGATGCGCTGGGCCGCGATGTGTTCAGCCGCGCGGTCTGGGGCGGTCGCGTCTCGATGGTCGTCGGGCTTTCGGTCGGCCTGCTGGCAACCGGTTTCGGCGTGCTGCTCGGCCTCGCCGCGGGCTTCGTGCGCTGGACCGATTCCTTCGTGATGCGCGTGATGGACGGCTTGATGGCCATCCCCGGCATCTTGCTGGCGATCGCGCTGATGGCCGTCACGCAGGCCAGCCTCACGGCCGTGATCGTTGCCATCACCATCCCCGAGGTCCCGCGCGTGGTGAGGCTGGTGCGCTCGCTGGCGCTCACGCTGCGCGAGCAGCTCTACGTCGAGGCCGCGCATGCGGTGGGCACCCGCCTGCCGGTGATCCTGGCGCGCCATGTGGTGCCCAATATGGTGGCGCCGCTGATCGTGCAGGCGACCTTCGTGGCCGCCGCCGCCGTGCTGACGGAAGCGGCCCTGTCCTTTCTCGGCGTCGGCGTGCCCGGGCAGACACCGAGCTGGGGCAACATGATGGCCGAGGGCCGCAACTTCGTGGCGGTGGCGTTCCATATCATCCTTTACCCCGGCATCCTGCTGGCCGCGACCGTGCTGGCGATCAACCTGCTGGGTGACGGCTTGCGAGACGCGCTCGATCCGCGCCTGGCGCGGCAACTCTGATGAGGGGTTCACCAATGCCGACAACAATGTCCCGCGTCGCCCTGGCCACCGGGGAGCCGCTACTCGAGGTGGACGACCTGCACACCCATTTCGACACGCTCACCGGCCCGGCCCGCTCGGTCAACGGCGTGTCGTACACCGTGCGCGCCGGCCAGACGCTTGGCGTGGTCGGCGAGTCCGGCTGCGGCAAGAGCGTGACCGCGCTATCGATCATGCGGCTGCTGCCCACGCCGCCGGCACGCATCCGCGGCGCCGTGCGGCTGCGCGGCACCGACCTGCTGCAACTCAGCGAACGCGAGATGCGCCGCATCCGCGGCAACCGTGTCTCGATGATCTTCCAGGAACCGATGACCTCGCTGAACCCGGTGCTCACGATCGGCCGGCAGATTGCCGAGACGGTGCAGCTGCACCAAGGCGCAAGCCGTGCCGATGCGCTGAAGCGCGCGGTGGAAATGCTGCGGCTGGTGCAGATCCCCGAGCCCGAGCGCCGCGTCAACGAATACCCGCACCAGCTCTCCGGCGGCATGCGCCAGCGCGTGATGATCGCGCTGGCGCTGGCCTGCAACCCGGAGGTGCTGATTGCCGACGAGCCCACCACCGCGCTCGACGTCACCATCCAGGCCCAGATCCTGGACCTGATCCGCCGCTTGCAGAAAGAACTAGGCATGGGGGTCGTGATGATCACGCACGACCTCGGCGTGGTGGCGGAGAGCTGCGACCGCGTGATCGTGATGTACGCCGGGCGCAAGGTCGAGGAAGCCAGCGTCATCGACCTGTTCGACCGCCCGCTGCACCCCTACACCCGCGCGCTGATGGCCTCGATGCCCTCGATGAACACCAGCAGCCAGCGCCTGGCCGAAATCCCCGGGCTGGTGCCATCGCCGCAGGAAGCGCGCCGCGGCTGCGCGTTCGCGGCGCGCTGCCCGCATGCCGACACGCGTTGCGCGCGCGAGATCCCCCAACTCACGCGCCACGGCACAGACCATGCGGTGGCCTGCTTCGCGATCGAGGAAGGCCGCATCGAATGCAACCAGCCAGCCCAGGAAGCCATTGCATGAGCACCCCCACTGCCCAGCCTTTACCCCTGCTCAAGGTCGACCGGCTCAAGAAGCACTACATCGCGCCGCAGCGCTGGCTGGCACCGCGCAAGCCGCCCATCCAGGCGGTGGACGGCGTGTCCTTCACCGTCGAGCGCGGCGAGACGCTCTCGCTGGTTGGCGAATCCGGCTGCGGCAAGACCACCACCGCCAAGTCGGTGCTGCGCCTGGTCGAGCCCACCTCCGGCTCGGTGCAGCTCGATGGTGAGGAGCTGCTGGGCCTGTCGGCAAACGCCATGCGCCTGCGCCGGCGGGATCTGCAGATCATCTTCCAGGACCCCTACGCTTCGCTAAGCCCGCGCCTGAGGGCCGGCGAGATCGTCAGCGAGCCGCTGCGCAATTTCGGCATGCATTCGCGTGCCGAGCGCAGCGAACGCGTGCAGTGGCTGTTCAGCAAGGTCGGGCTGCGCCCGGAGGCGGCCAGGAAATTCCCGCACGAATTCTCGGGCGGCCAGCGGCAGCGGCTGGGCATCGCGCGCGCGCTCGCGCTCAACCCCAAGCTGATCGTCTGCGACGAACCGGTGTCGGCGCTCGACGTCTCGGTGCAGGCCCAGGTGGTCAACCTGCTGATGGACCTGCAGGCCGAACTCGGCATCGCCTACCTGTTCGTCGCGCACGATCTTGCCGTGGTGCGCCATATCAGCCACCGGGTCGCTGTGATGTACCTCGGCCAGATCGTGGAGCTGGCCGACCGCGACACCTTGTTCAGCGCGCCGCGCCACCCGTACACGGAGATCCTGCTGTCCGCAGTGCCAGTGCCCAATCCGCGCACGCCGGCCCGGCGCCTGCTGCTGCAAGGCGACCCGCCGAGCCCGGCCAACCCGCCGTCGGGCTGCCGCTTTCACACGCGCTGCCCGCTGGCGCAAGCCGTATGCAAGGAACAGGCGCCCGCGCTCACCGAACGGCCCTCCGCCGGCGGTGAGCATCAGGTGGCCTGCCACTTGCGCTGACCCGCTGACCGACCCGCTGCAAACCAACAAAAGGAACCCGATGTCCGACCCTGATTCCACGCACTACGACCTGCTGATCGCTGGCGGCACCGTGATCGACGGCAGCAAGGCACCCCGTTTTGCCGCCGATATCGGCGTGCGCGGCGGCCGCATCGCGGCGATCGGCAACCTGACCGGGCACACCGCCGACCGGACGCTGGACGCGGCGGGCCAGATCGTCGCCCCCGGCTTCATCGATGCGCACACACATGACGACCAGGCCGTGCTGTCACAGGCCACCATGCCCTTCAAGATCTCGCAGGGCGTCACCACCGTGATCGCCGGCAACTGCGGCATCAGCGCCGCCCCGTTGCGCCCCGACATGGACCTGCCCATGCCGCTAAGCCTGATCGACTCGCCGGCCGAGGGCCGCTTCACCACCTTCGCGGCTTACCTTGATGCGCTGCGCGCCACGCCAAGCTCGGTCAACGTGGCGGCGATGGTCGGGCATTCGACCTTGCGCGCGGTCACCATGCCCGCGCTCGACCGGCCCGCCAACGCCGAAGAGATTGCCGCCATGCGGGCACTGGTCGAGGAAGCCATGCAGGCCGGCGCCATCGGCCTGTCGACCGGCACCTTCTACCCGCCCGCCGCCAAGGCGACGACCGAGGAGATCATCGAGGTCTGCCGGCCGCTCAGCGCGCGCAAGGCGCTGTACGTGACGCATATGCGCGACGAGTCTGACCATGTCATGCAGTCGCTGGAAGAAACCTTCCGCATCGGCCGCGAGCTCGACGTGCCGGTGGTGGTGTCGCACCACAAGGTGCAGAACACGGCGAACTTCGGCAGGAGCCAGGTCACGCTGCCCTTCATCCGTGAAACCATGAAGCACCAGTGCGTCTCGCTCGACTGCTACCCGTACACGGCCGGCTCGACCATGATCCGCACCGACCGCGGCATGCTCGAAGGCCGGGTGCTGATCTCCGCCAGCCAGCCGCACCCCGAATGCGCGGGCCGCGATCTCGACGACATCGCCAGGGAATGGGGCGTGGCCAAGGACGAGGCGGCGCGCCGCCTGCAGCCCGGCAGCGCGGTCTACTTCCTGATGGACGAGAACGACGTCCAGCGCATCCTCGCCTTCGACGACACCATGATCGGCTCCGACGGCATTCCCGTTGGCGAAAGCCCGCATCCGCGCCTGTGGGGCACCTTTCCGCGCGTACTCGGCCACTATTGCCGCGAGATCGGGCTGTTCCCGCTCGAAACGGCGGTCTGGAAGATGACCGGGCTGACGGCGCGCAACTTCGGCCTGCATCAGCGCGGCACGCTGGCGGTGGGCCACCATGCCGATATCGTCGTCTTCGATGCCGAGAACGTGCGCGATGCCGCCAGCTACGAAACCCCTACCCGCCCGGCCGAAGGGATCGACACCGTGATCGTCAACGGCGCCATTACCTGGCAGCACGGCACGCATAGCGGGGCACGCAACGGGCAGGTCATCACACGGCAGGCACGGCTGGACTAGCCGGCGCGATGGCATGCCAGCCGGCCCCTGCCGGGGCCGCTGGCCGCACCACTATCGCCCAGGCGGAGACTTGTCAACCCGTCTAAATTATCCGGCCAACGCCCTCGGACATTCAGCCCAGGGCCCCGCCGCACGGCTACAATGGCGCGCCACACGCTTGCCGTTCACACCATGTCCACAACGTACACGCTTGTCGGAATTGCGCGAGCCAAGGCTCACCGCCGTGAAGTCCTGGTTGCCAAGCTGACCGCGCTGCGCCTGCGCGGCGCCATGGAACCCGGCTGCCTGCGCTACCACGTGGGAGAAGATGCCGAGGATGCCGAGGTGTTTGTGCTCTATATGGAGTGGAATTCCAGGCATGCGCTGGAATCGCACCTCAACAGCGAATACGTGCGTGACTTTCACGCCACCCGACAGGAGTTTCTTGAGGGCGACATCAATTTCCGGTGGCTGAACGCCGCCTGACGGCCACCCTGGCGCCGCTATCCCAAAGTCGCGCAAAATCCGCTTTTCCAGCCGAAGCCGAACCCGTCCGCCATGCCGGTTTTCCGGCACGCCTTGTCATTCCCCCGACGCAGATCTATCACGTTGAGTGACGCTCCAACACATCCGGAGCGCAACACCCGGAGTGCATCATGGACGTCAAGGATGGGTTCGTCGGCACCATCGGCCATACACCGCTGATCCGGCTGGCAGGCCTGAGCGAGGAGACCGGCTGCGAAATCCTCGGCAAGGCTGAGTTCCTGAATCCGGGCGGCTCGGTCAAGGACCGGGCGGCGCTCTACATCCTCCGCGACGCCGAGCGGCGCGGCGCGCTCAAGCCCGGCGGGACCGTGGTGGAAGGCACCGCCGGCAATACCGGCATCGGCCTGGCGCATCTCTGCGCCGCGCGCGGCTACCGCTGCATCGTGGTGATCCCCGACACCCAGTCCCCGGAAAAGATGGACCGCCTGCGCCTGCTCGGCGCCGAGGTGCGCCCGGTGCCCGCGGCGCCCTACGCGGACCCCAACAACTACCAGAAGGTGGCCGGGCGCCTGGCCCAGGAGACGGAAAACGCCATCTGGGCAAACCAGTTCGACAACCTGGCCAACCGCCAGGCGCACTACGAAACCACCGGCCCGGAAATCTGGCACGACACCGCCGGCAAGGTCGATGCCTTTGTGTGTGCCACCGGCACTGGTGGGACGCTGGCCGGCGTCGCGCGTTTCCTGAAGGAGAAGGAGCGCAACCCGCCCGTGCGCATCGTGCTGGCCGATCCGCACGGCAGCGGGTTATATCACTTCGTCAAGCACCGCGAGGTCAAGGCCAAGGGCAACTCCATCACCGAGGGGATCGGCTCCAGCCGCGTCACCGCCAACCTGGCGGACACCCCGATCGACGATGCGGTCCGGATCGACGACCAGACCTGCGTCGACATGGCTTACCGGCTGCTGCGCGAGGAAGGCTTATGGGTGGGCGGCTCGTCCGGCATCAATGTGGCGGCGGCGGCCTGGCTGGCCCGCGAGATGGGGCCGGGCCACACCATCGTCACCCTGCTGTGCGACCGCGGCGACCTGTACGCAGGGCGCCTGTTCAATGCCGACTGGCTGGCGGCCAAGGGGCTGACGCCTCAGCCCGTCGTGGCACGGCACTCAGCGCAGCCGTGACATGGCTACGGCGCCTCTTTCAGGCGCCGCCACAGGGTCGTGGCGCTGATGCCCAACTGATGACAGGCGGCGGCACGGTTGCCCCCGCATTGCGCCAGCACGCGCCGGATATGCTCGGCCTGACTGACGCGTGCCACGCCTGCGAGCGAGCCGGCCTCAGTCGAATCGTGCCCCCCTCTACCTCCCGTACCTCCCGCGTCTGTCTTATCCGCCGCGCTGCGCAAGCCGCCAGCCGGCGGCGCAGGCTCGCCTTGCGGCTCCGTGCCAAACAGCTCCGGCGCCGCCGCCTGCAATTCATCCAGCAAATCCCGGGGTGCCAGCTTGCGCCCCGCTACCAGCACGGCGATGCGTTCGGTCACGTTTTCCAGCTCGCGGATATTGCCCGGCCAGGCATAGCCCGCCAGCCTCGCCCGCACCGCTTGCGGCAGCGGCTGCGGCGCCTGCTGCCCCAGGCGCTCCTGGGCACGGCGGTACAGCAGTTCCGCCAGCTCGGGCAGGTCGCCGGTGCGCTCGCGCAGCGGCGGCATCTCGATGCGCAGGATATTGAGGCGGTAGTAGAGATCCTGGCGGAAGCTGCCCTGGCGGACCAGTTCGCCCAGGTTGCGGTGCGTGGCGGCGATCACCCGCACATTGACCGGCACGGCATCCAGGCCGCCGATCGGCAGCACCTGTTTTTCCTGCAGCACGCGCAGCAAGCGGGTCTGCAGCGCGGGCGGCATATCGCCCACCTCGTCCAGGAACAGCGTGCCATTGTGGGCGGACTCGAACAAGCCCGCCTTGCCACCGCGGCGTGCGCCGGTAAAGGCGCCCTCTTCGTAGCCGAACAGCTCGCTTTCCAGCAGCGTCTCGGGGAACGCCGCGCAATTGACCGCCACGAACGGGAATACGCGGCGCGGGCTGGCGTCGTGCATGCCCTGGGCCAGCACCTCCTTGCCGGTGCCGCTTTCGCCGCCCACCAGCACGGTGGAATCCACCGCCGCATAGCGCCGCGCCAGTTCGCGCAGGTGATGCATGGCCGGAGATGCGCCGGCGAGGTCGTCCAGGCTGTAGCGCACGCCAGCCGGGCGCGCGCGGCTGCGCGAGCGCAGGTTGCGGTCGACCCGGTGGATGGCATTGGCATCCTGCAGCGTCAGCACCGCGCCGGTGGCGCCGCTCTCGGTGACGATGGGGATGCGGTTGACCACCACCATCTTGTCGCCAAGCTTGTGGATGGCTTCGAGCTCCTTGCTGCCGCTCTGCATCACGCCGTCGAGCGAGAGCGCGGGGGCCAGCGCTTGCAGCTTGCGGCCCAGCGCGGCGGCTGGCGCCGTGCCGAGAAAACGCTCCATGGCCGGGTTGTAAGTCTGGATTCGCCCGTCCGCGTCGACCGCGGCCACGCCTTCGTTCAGGTGAGCCAGGATGGTGTTGACGTAGTCGCGCCGGCCGGACTCGATGCGGCGCAGGCGAGCCGCTTCGATCACATCCTCCAGCGCACCCCGCACCGAATTGCCTGAGTACAGGAACACGCCGATCAGGCCGATCTTGTCCGCCAGGTCGGTCACCATGCCCGGTCCCACCACCACTTTCACGCCCTCTTGCTTGAGGGCCTTCACGCGGGCGGCGGCATCGTCCTCGGTCAGGTACGTGTAGGCCGGGATGGACAGCGAAAAAGACCGCACGAATTCGTCCACCTCCGGATAGGTGGCAGCGTGTGTCACCAGCGCCACCTTCGGCGAGATGCGCCGCGCCGTCGCCAGCGCGCTCATGACGTCGAAGCCGGTCACCTTGACCAGCACCACCGGTACATCGACATGCTGGCGCAGGTAGGCGCCATTGGAGCCGCCCGCCACCACGGCATCGAGCCTGCCCTCGCGCGCTTCGCGGGCAATGGCGCTGGCCGCCGCCGCGTAGCCTTTGCCCACGATGCGGAACTCGGCTTGCGCGGCGTAGGCCGGGATCAGGTCGGCAAAGGCCCGTGACAGGCGGCTGATGCCGATTGCCCAGATCCGCGGGCGGGCCGGCGTGGCGGCGCCGGAGGGGGGAATGGACGGGAGGATGCCGGATTGCATGGAGACGGAAAACGCTGCAGAGATGCCGGATGGCGCTAATCTTGAGATTGTGCGCCCCCACGGATTGCATTTCAATATTGAAACGCGATTCTTTCAATTTTGAAATTCATCACACCTCAGGGATGCAACGCAGGGGCGGGCCGCGAAGCTTCGGGAATCTCCGCCAGCCCAGGCCTGACAAGGGCACTGCCCTACGCCCGCGCTCCTGGGTGAGGCCCGATGCGCGGCCAAATGCAAGCTGGCACACCCCTTGCGCTTGTCAGCGGTCCACTCCTAAAGCGATGATCATGACCTTCTCCACTTCCGACCTCGCCCGCTCCGCCGGCGCCCGTTTCCGCCAGGCCCTGGCCGATGAGCATCCCCTGCAGGTCGTCGGCACGATCAATGCCAACCATGCCTTGCTGGCCAAGCGCGCGGGCTACCGCGCCATCTACCTGTCTGGCGGCGGCGTGGCCGCGGGCTCACTCGGCCTGCCGGACCTGGGCATCTCCAACCTGGACGACGTGCTGACCGATGTGCGCCGCATCACCGACGTGTGCGACCTGCCGCTGCTGGTCGACGTGGACACCGGCTTTGGCGCTTCCGCCTTCAACGTGGCACGCACCACCAAGTCGCTGATCAAGTTCGGCGCCGGCGCGATGCATATCGAAGACCAGGTCGGCGCCAAGCGCTGCGGCCACCGCCCCGGCAAGGAAATCGTCTCGCAGGGCGAAATGGTCGACCGCATCAAGGCGGCCGTCGATGCCCGTACCGATGAGAACTTCGTCATCATGGCCCGCACCGACGCACTGGCCGTGGAAGGCCTGGACAAGGCCATCGAGCGGGCAGTGGCCTGCGTGGAAGCCGGCGCCGACGCCATCTTCCCGGAAGCCATGACCGACCTGGCCATGTACCGCAAGTTCGTTGACGCCGTGAAGGTGCCGGTGCTGGCGAACATCACCGAATTTGGCGCTACGCCGCTGTTCACCACCGAGGAACTGGGTGGTGCCGGCGTGTCGATGGTCCTCTACCCGCTGTCGGCCTTCCGCGCCATGAACAAGGCCGCCGAAAACGTGTACGCTGCAATCCGCCGCGACGGCACGCAGCAAAACGTGGTCGATACCATGCAGACGCGCGCCGAGCTGTACGAAAGCATCGGCTATCACGCCTATGAGCAGAAACTGGACGCCCTGTTTGCCCAGGGCAAGGCCAAGTAAGCACATCAGCAGCATCCGAACAGCACACGAGCACAGCAACCCCAAGGAGACTTCCCCCATGTCCGAAGCGCAACCGCTAGCCGCCCCGAAGCCGAAGAAATCCGTCGCCCTGTCGGGCGTGACCGCCGGCAATACCGCGCTGTGCACGGTCGGCCGTACCGGCAACGACCTGCACTACCGCGGCTACGACATCCTCGACATCGCCGAGACCTGCGAATTCGAGGAAGTCGCCCACCTGCTGGTGCACGGCAAGCTCCCCACCCGCGCCGAACTGGCTGCCTACAAGGCCAAGCTCAAGGCCCTGCGCGGCCTGCCCGCCAACGTCAAGGCCGCCCTCGAATGGGTGCCCGCCAGCGCCCACCCGATGGACGTGATGCGCACCGGCGTGTCCGTGCTTGGCACCGTGCTGCCGGAAAAGGACGACCACAACACCCCCGGCGCGCGCGACATCGCCGACCGCCTGATGGCCAGCCTGGGCTCCATGCTGCTGTACTGGTACCACTACAGCCATAACGGCCGGCGCATCGAAGTCGAAACCGACGACGACACCATCGGCGCGCACTTCCTGCACCTGCTGCACGGCCAGAAGCCGTCCGCGCTGTGGGAGCGCGCCATGCAGACCTCGCTCAACCTGTACGCCGAGCACGAGTTCAACGCCTCCACCTTCGCCGGCCGAGTGATCGCCGGCACGGGCTCGGACATGTACTCGTCGATCTGCGGCGCCATCGGCGCGCTGCGCGGCCCCAAGCACGGCGGCGCCAATGAAGTGGCGTTCGAGATCCAGAAGCGCTACGACAGCCCGGACGAGGCGCATATCGACATCTCGCGCCGCGTGGAGAACAAGGAAGTGGTGATCGGCTTCGGCCACCCGGTGTACACCACCGGCGACCCGCGCAACCAGGTGATCAAGGAAGTGGCGCGGCGCCTGTCCAAGGATGCCGGCTCGATGAAGATGTTCGACATCGCCGAGCGCCTGGAAACCACCATGTGGGACGCCAAGAAGATGTTCCCCAACCTGGACTGGTTCAGCGCGGTGAGCTATCACATGATGGGCGTGCCCACCGCCATGTTCACCCCGCTGTTCGTGATCGCCCGCACCTCGGGCTGGGCTGCGCATATCATCGAGCAACGCATCGACAACAAGATCATCCGCCCCAGCGCCAACTACACCGGGCCGGAAAACCTGAAGTTCGTGCCGATCAAGGATCGCAAGTAATCTAGCCGGCTGCCGGTTTGCTCCCCTGTACCGCCCGTGGGAGAAGGGGGTAGTTGGCCGCAAAGCTGGGCCACTACCCCCTGATCATTACTCTCTTTCGTCCCTAAAAAATGAACACTGCAAACCGCAAACCGCTGCCCGGCACCCAGCTGGACTTCTTCGACACGCGTGCCGCGGTCGACGCCATCCAGCCGGGCGCGTATGACAAGCTGCCGTACACGTCGCGCGTGCTGGCCGAGAACCTCGTGCGCCGCTGCGACCCGGCTACGCTGACCGATTCCCTCAAGCAGATCATCGAACGCAAGCAGGAACTGGATTTCCCATGGTTCCCGGCGCGCGTGGTCTGCCATGACATCCTGGGCCAGACCGCGCTGGTCGATCTCGCCGGGCTGCGCGATGCGATTGCTGCCCAGGGCGGCGACCCGGTCATGGTCAACCCGGTCGTGCCGACACAGCTGGTGGTGGACCACTCGCTGGCCGTCGAGTGCGGCGGTTTCGATCCCGATGCGTTCGCGAAGAACCGCGCCATCGAAGACCGCCGCAACGAAGACCGCTTCGACTTCATCAACTGGACCAAGAAGGCCTTCAAGAACGTCGACGTGATTCCGCCGGGCAACGGCATCCTGCACCAGATCAACCTCGAGCGCATGAGCCCGGTGGTGCAGGTGAAAGACGGCGTGGCCTTCCCCGATACGCTGGTCGGCACCGACTCCCACACCCCCATGGTGGACGCGCTGGGCGTGATCGCCATCGGCGTGGGCGGCCTGGAAGCCGAAAGCGTGATGCTGGGCCGCGCCTCCTGGATGCGCCTTCCGGACATCATCGGCGTGGAGCTGACCGGCAAGCCGCAGCCGGGCATCACCGCGACGGACACCGTGCTGGCCCTGACCGAATTCCTGCGCAAGGAAAAGGTCGTGTCGTCCTACCTCGAATTCTTCGGCGAAGGCACCACCCACCTGACGCTGGGCGACCGCGCCACCATCTCCAACATGGCGCCGGAGTTTGGCTCCACTGCCGCGATGTTCTACATCGACGAGCAGACCATCAAATACCTCAAGCTCACCGGCCGCGACGATGCGCTGGTCAAGCTGGTGGAAACGTATGCCAAGGAAACCGGCCTCTGGGCGGACAGCCTGAAACATGCCGAGTACCCGCGCGTGCTCAGGTTCGACCTGTCCACCGTGGTGCGCAACATCGCCGGCCCGTCCAACCCGCACAAGCGCGTGCCCACCTCCGAGCTAGCCGCGCGCGGCATCAGCGGCAAGGTCGAGAACGAGCCCGGCCTGATGCCGGACGGCGCCGTGATCATCGCCGCCATCACCAGCTGCACCAACACCAACAACCCGCGCAACATGGTGGCCGCCGGGCTGCTGGCGCGCAACGCCAACAAGCTCGGCCTCACCCGCAAGCCGTGGGTGAAGAGCTCGCTGGCGCCGGGGTCCAAGGCGGTGACGCTCTACCTGGAAGAAGCCAACCTGCTGCCGGAACTGGAGCAGTTGGGCTTTGGCGTGGTGGCTTATGCCTGCACCTCCTGCAACGGCATGTCCGGTGCATTGGATCCGGTGATCCAGAAGGAAGTCGTGGACCGCGACCTGTACGCCACCGCCGTGCTGTCCGGCAACCGCAACTTCGACGGCCGCATCCATCCGTATGCCAAGCAGGCTTTCCTGGCCTCGCCGCCGCTGGTGGTGGCCTACGCCATCGCTGGCACCATCCGCTTCGATATCGAAAAGGATGTGCTGGGCACCGACGCCGACGGCAAGCCGGTGACGCTGAAGGACATCTGGCCATCCGACGAAGAGATCGACGCGGTGGTTGCCGCCAGCGTGAAGCCAGCGCAGTTCCGCAAGGTCTACGAACCAATGTTCGCCGTGACCGCCGACACTGGCGAAAAGGCCAACCCGCTCTACGACTGGCGCGAGATGAGCACCTACATCCGCCGCCCGCCCTACTGGGAAGGCGCATTGGCTGGCGAACGCGGGCTCACCGGCATGCGGCCCCTGGCCGTGCTGGGCGACAACATCACCACCGACCACCTGTCGCCATCCAACGCCATCATGCTCGATAGCGCGGCCGGCGAGTACCTGGCCAAGATGGGCCTGCCGGAGGAAGACTTCAACTCCTACGCGACCCACCGCGGCGACCACCTGACGGCGCAGCGCGCCACCTTTGCCAACCCCACCCTGAAGAACGAAATGGTGGTGGTGGACGGCAAGGTCAAGCCGGGCTCGCTTGCCCGCATCGAGCCAGAGGGCAAGGTTACCCGCATGTGGGAAGCCATCGAGACCTATATGGCCCGCAAGCAGCCGCTGATCGTTGTGGCCGGCGCCGACTATGGCCAGGGCTCCTCGCGCGACTGGGCCGCCAAGGGCGTGCGCCTGGCCGGCGTGGAAGCGATCGTGGCCGAAGGCTTCGAGCGCATCCACCGCACCAACCTGGTCGGCATGGGCGTGCTGCCGCTGGAGTTCAAGCCTGGTGTCAACCGCACCACGCTGGGCATCGACGGCACCGAGACCTACGACGTGATCGGCGAACGCACGCCGCGCTGCGACCTCACCCTGGTGATACATCGCAAGAACGGCGAGCGCGTGGAAGTGCCGGTGACCTGCCGCCTCGATACCGCGGAAGAAGTGTCGATCTACGAAGCCGGCGGCGTGCTGCAGCGCTTCGCGCAGGACTTCCTCGAATCGTCGAAGGCCGCTGCGTAAGCGCGCAGGCGTATCGACCCGCAACGTGTTCGGGCGGTATGGCGACGTACCGCCCGCTTTCATCAGGACGAATTTTCCATGGCCCACGTACCCCAGATCAAGATCCCCGCCACCTACATCCGTGGCGGGACCAGCAAAGGCGTGTTCTTCCGCCTGCAGGATCTGCCCGAAGCCGCGCAGGTGCCGGGCGCCGCCCGCGACGCGCTGCTGATGCGCGTCATCGGCAGCCCCGATCCCTATGGCAAGCAGATCGACGGCATGGGTGCCGCTACCTCCAGCACCAGCAAGACTGTCATCCTCTCAAAAAGCAGCAAGCCCGATCACGACGTCGACTACCTGTTCGGCCAGGTCTCGATCGACCAGCCGTTTGTCGACTGGAGCGGCAATTGCGGCAACCTCTCCGCTGCCGTCGGCCCCTTCGCCATCAGTGCCGGCCTGGTCGACCCCAGCCGCATCCCGCACAACGGCGTGGCCATCGTGCGCATCTGGCAGGCCAATATCGGCAAGACCATCATCGGGCACGTACCCATCACCAATGGCGCCGTGCAGGAAACCGGTGACTTCGAGCTGGACGGCGTGACCTTCCCCGCCGCCGAAGTCCAGCTCGAGTTCATGGATCCGGCGGCCGAGGAAGACGGCGCCGGCGGCGCCATGTTCCCCACCGGCAACCTGGTCGACGATCTCGAGGTTCCCGGCGTCGGCACGCTGAAGGCCACCATGATCAATGCGGGCATTCCGACCATCTTCCTGGACGCGGAATCCATCGGCTACAAAGGCACCGAGCTGCAGGACGCCATCAATGGCGATGCCAAGGCGCTGGCAATGTTCGAGACCATTCGCGCCCACGGCGCGGTGCGCATGGGCCTGATCAAACATATCGATGAGGCCGCCACCCGTCAGCACACGCCGAAGGTGGCCTTTGTCGCCAAGCCGGCCGACTACGTGGCCTCCAGCGGCAAACGGGTTGCCGCCGGCGACGTCGACCTGCTCGTGCGCGCCTTGTCCATGGGCAAGCTGCATCACGCCATGATGGGCACGGCCGCGGTCGCCATCGGCACCGCGGCGGCCATCACCGGCACGCTGGTGAACCTGGCTGCCGGCGGCGGCGAGCGCAACGCAGTGCGCTTTGGCCATCCCTCGGGCACCTTGCGGGTGGGCGCGCAAGCCAGTCAGGTCGATGGCGAATGGACCGTGACCAAGGCCATCATGAGCCGCAGCGCCCGGGTGCTGATGGAAGGATGGGTGCGCGTGCCCGGCGACGCCTTCTGAGGCACGCTGACGTGGCGGCGCGGGTTTCACGCTGGATTGATTGCGCCTGACCAGGGGTGCCATGCCCTTGGCCGTGTAGTCCGCATGGCCAGCCACGGCGCCCGCCACCGGGACTATCCCGAAGCTGCCGCGATCTGCAACGATCGCCAGAGTGGACCCGCATCTCCCGCCCTGTCCGCGACGCTCGAATGGCAGTCCGCTCGCTACGCGATCGGACTGCCATTTTCCATTCAAGCCTTACCTCTCGCCCTGCAGGCTTGCCTGGCTTGCCGAAGCCTCGCGTGGCCCGAATTGCGGCACCCCATGGGATGGCACTGGTTGGGTCGTAGGGCGCAAATATCTGGCCGTTAATTGCGCTAATGAGCACCAGGCAAAGAATCTCAATCCTGTGGCACGGATGGCTTGGCGGTCTGCGGCTCGACAGGCACGAAGATGACCTCGCCCGAGGCCACCAGCCGAAGCTCGCCACCGGCCTGTTCCGCGAACACTTCCGCCCTGGCAAACACCTGCCGCTTGCCTGCCTTGGTCACGCTGGCCCGCGCCACGAACGCCTGCCCTACGGCCGGCGCCATGCAGTTCACCGAATAGTGGGAAGCCATCACCGGCCCCCCTACCGTGGTGGCCGCGAATCCACAGGCGGTATCGACCAGGGCGCCGATCACGCCCGCATGGAGAAATCCCGCGTATTGCGTGGCTTGCTCGTGCCAGGCCATGCGCAGCTCCGCTGCCCCGCCCTGCGCGCTGATCACCTCGAAGCCCAGCCACCGGTTGAAGGCGGCGGTCTGGTTGACGCGCTTGACCGTGTCCAGCGAATAGGCGCCGTTGGTGGTTGCGCTGGCGGTCGCATTGGTGGCCGCGTTGGTGCTGCTCGTATCTGCTGTCATTGCATTACCCTGCCTGATTGAGATCCACGGAAAAAACTCACTGCATGGCCCGGAACGTTGCGTTGGCCCTGGCGCAAGCCACGCCGTCGGCGGTGACGAAAGCCTGGGCAAAGCACAGCGTGCCGCCGACCTTGGTGAATGACGTTTCAAACATCAGCCACTGCCCGATCCTTGCGACATTGAGGAAGTCGATCGACAGGTTCACGGTGACCAGGCTACGCGGCTCGGTGAATTGCATGCCGCACGACAGCCCCATGGCGTTGTCCGCCAGGGCCGTGATCAGCCCGCCATGGGCAAATCCGCGTGCGTTGGTGTGGGCCTGGGCTAGCTTCACCGCCAGCACGATGGCCTGGTCCGAGCGCCTCGAGTACAGCGGCTCCCAGGGATCGGTCAGCGGACTATGGCGGAAATGTGGCACGAAGCCAGCCGGAAGGTCGGCAGGAAGGTCGGTGTGTTCGGCCGTGACGCTGGTCATTGTGGTGTCTCCTGGTCGTATCGTTGAGGCCGTGATGGCTCAACCACTATTTTTAATGTAGACCAGTCTATATAATTCCCGGGGGATAGCAACCCCTCCAACCATCGAGGACTTCATCACATGGCCGCTCAAGCCAAACATCGGGACAAGATCGTCCGCGCCGCCGCCGTGCTCTTTCGCCGGTATGGCTACGCCGCCAGCGGCACCAATGACATCGTTGCACTGAGCGGTGCGCCAAAGGGCTCGCTCTACCACTACTTCCCGAAAGGTAAGGAGCAGATCGCCGAGGAAGTCATCGTGTACGCCGGCGAACTTGTGCGTGCGACGCTCACGCAGCTATGCGCGGAACATGACTCGCCGGGGGCGATCGTGCGGGCCTATGGCGTCTTGATGGCCGGCTGGATGGCCCAGTCCGACTATCGTGACGGCTGCCCGATCTCCACCATCCTGCTGGAAATCGCCCCGGAGGCCGAGGGCGTGGCGGCAGCGGGCAACGCCGCCTTTGCCGCATGGGAAGCCGTGCTGGCCGATGCCTTCGCGGCACGCGGGATCCCACGGGTACGCGCCACCGAGCTCGCCGGCCTGGTGATCTGCGGCTGGCAAGGGGCACTGACGCTTGCCAAAGTAGCGAGGAGCGGTCAGCCAATCCGGCGCGCGGTGGATGAGCTGGCGCGACAACTCGACGCCGAGCCGCGGAACGTCGCCCAGGGCCAGCCCGGCTGATGCAGCCTGCGCGACAGGCACGTCACCCTCCAGCCTAAGATATCTGATGTCCTATAACATAGAGCGCATCGCGAACCTCATTTGCACCAGCCTGCCACCTGAGATTGGTGCCGAAGCACCATGATTCGTGACGGCACCGACGAAAGACAACCGGGCTGCCGTACTTAGCCAAAGTTACCATACAACATCGAGCAAGCGAGCGCCCGACATGGGTCAGCACGCCCCTACCGCACCTGGACAGGACCCGCGCCGGCTCACGACGATGAATCAGGCACCCTCGAAAATTCGACGCCTGGCATTCTCGATATGCCGGCGCATCGCGATCGAGGCTTGAGTCGGTGACCGCTGCACGATAGCCTCGATGATCGCCAGATGCTCGGCCTGGACCTGCTCGAAGCGCGTGGGATTGCGCGTCTGCCCCAGGTTACGGGCCAGTTCCATGCACTGGCGAATCGGGCCGAGCGCATGCTCGACCGTGGGCACGAAGAAAGGATTGTGAGATGCCCGCGCAATGGCCAGATGCAACTGCAGATCTTCCTCCACGCCCGACATCTCGCTTTCCTGCGCGCGGTCCAGCGCGGCATAGGCGGCGCGAATGGCCTCGATGTCCGCATCGGTGCGCATCTGCGCTGAAATCTCAGCCACGCCGACTTCCACACAAAGGCGGAATGCATAGTAGTGCTCGATGTCGGCGATGCTCGAGATCTGGGGAGTGACCGGCTGCCCGCGTACCGGCATGCGCTGGATATAGCTTCCGGATCCCCGCCGCGAGACCACGATGCCTTCGGATCGCAAGCGCGACAGCGCCTCCCGTACGGTTGTCCGGGATACCGCATAACGGCTGGCCAGATCGGCTTCCGTCGGTAGCTTCTGGTCCGCGGAAAACTCTCCCCGCAGGATCGCTCCGATGATCAGCTTGCAAACCTGCTCCGAAAGACTGGTGCTGTCGGTTGCCGTCAATACCAATTCGTCCACGCCTTGCTCCTGCTGCTCCGCCGGTTGGCCGGCGTATGGGTTGTTGCACAAGCTGTCAGACTAACATACCGCATGCGTAGTCCATCAACAGTTCGGCACGCCAATTCACTTTTTGAAATATGGCCATTAAGCCATCTTCAGCCCGGGGTAAACCCGGTTTCCCGATCGTTGTCGTTGACAATCCTTTGAAATCCTAAGAAAGTTGTCCTACTTTAAATGCACTTGTCGGACAAATAAATTTAAGCCACGTTGTATGACATCCCATGAATGATTGCGAGGCCGGTTCAACTGGTACTCGCCATGGGATCAGAGCGCAGCGCTCCATACGCCAGGCCAGGCCAGACCAAACAAGACGGAGATTTCATATCGTGACCAAGATTGCATTAAGCGGCGCCGGCGGCCAGTTGGGCACCGTGCTGCGGGCCGCCCTGCTGGCGCGAGGCTATGACCTGCGTTCGTCGGGCAACTCGCAGTCGCTCGCACCGGTCGCCGAGGGCGAAGAGGTAATGCGTGGCGACTTGCGCGACCCGGCCGTGGTCGACCGCCTGCTGGACGGTGTCGACGTGCTGATTCACATGGCTGGAACGAGTGTCGAGCGCCCCCTGCCGGAGATCATCGACAACAACCTGCGGGCGCTCGTCGAAGTCTATGAGGGCGCGCGGCGCCAGAAGGTCGGACGCATCGTGTTCGCGAGCTCCAATCACGCGATCGGCATGTATCCGGTGGACCAACAACTCTCGACCGACTGCGAGTTTCGCCCGGATGGCTTTTACGGCTTGAGCAAGATGTGGGGCGAAGGGCTCGCCCGTCTTTACTGGGACAAGCACGGCATCGAGAGCGTTTGCGTGCGCATCGGCAGCTGCGTGGAAAGACCGCAAGAGTTTCGGCATCTAAGTACCTGGCTCGGACACGAAGATCTCGTGCATCTCATCGAGCAGAGCATCACGGTGCCTGACCTTGGCTTCCTCGTCGTGTGGGGCGTCTCCGCCAATGCGCGCAGCTGCTGGAACAACGATGGCGCGGCGCGCCTGCACTACCAGCCCAAACAGAATGCCGAGGACTTCGCCGAAGAGATTCTCGCCGGCCCGAACCCGCTCGATGCCATCGGCCGCCAGTACCAGGGCGGCAGTTTCGCGAGCATCGATTTCACGCCAGAGGCACAGCGGCATGGCGGCGCGCGCAAGTAGCGCGTAAGCCAAGAGGCTTGATTTCCAACCGATGCCCCACGCCGACGATCAATGGCCGCTTGCTTTAGCCGCCTGATCTGCGTGGATTGGCCCTGGGGCCAGCCAGGATCGAGAACGACGTAGAGCGGTACACGGCTTTGCCGCGAATCCATAAATACAAGGAGACATGATGAAACACATAAAGGGCATGCGCTGGTGGATGGTCAGCCTGGTCACGATGGGGCTGATCGTCAACTACCTGGCACGCAATACGCTATCCGTTGCCGCACCGACAATGATGTCGGAGTTGCACATGACGACCCAGCAGTACTCTTATGTGGTCGTGGCCTGGCAGGTCTGCTACGCCATGATGCAGCCGGTCGCCGGCCTGGTGCTGGACGCCATCGGCACCAAGATCGGCTTTGGCATCTTTGCGCTGGCGTGGTCGCTGGCATGCGCCGCCGCCGCGTTGGCCTCAGGCTGGCAAGGCCTGGCGTTCTTTCGCGGCTTGCTTGGCCTGGCCGAAGCCGCCGGCATCCCCGGTGGCGTCAAGGCAACGACGGAATGGTTCCCCGCCAAGGAACGCTCGATCGCCATCGGCTGGTTCAACATCGGCTCGTCGATCGGCGCGCTGTGCGCCCCGCCGCTGGTCGTGTGGACAATCCTGAACGGCGGCTGGCAACGGGCCTTCATCATCGTCGGCGCGCTGGGCGTGGCATGGACCGTACTGTGGATGCTCTGCTACAAGCACCCGAAGAATCAGCAGCGCCTGTCGGACCAGGAACGCGAATATATCCTTGCCGGCCAGGAGGCGCAGCACAAGGATGCCAACGTGGCCAAGGCAAGCTGGCTCGAAATCGTGCGCAGCCGGAATTTCTGGTCGATCGCGATTCCCCGTTTCCTGTCGGAGCCGGCCTGGCAAACCTTCAACGCCTGGATTCCGCTTTACATGGCAACCGAGCGCCATATGAACATCAAGGAGATCGCGATGTTCGCATGGCTGCCCTTCCTTGCCGCCGACATCGGCTGCGTGCTGGGGGGCTATCTCAGCCCGTGGTTCCACAAGCACCTCAAGGTGTCGCTGTTTACCTCGCGCAAGCTGGTCATGCTGGTCGGCTGCCTGGCGATGATCGGTCCGGCCTGTGTTGGCCTGGTGGACAGCCCGTACAGCGCCATCGCGCTGTTGTGCGTCGGCGGCTTCGCCCACCAGACCTTGTCGGGCGCGCTCTACTCGATCACGTCCGACGCGTTTGGCAAGAACGAAGTGGCGACAGCCACCGGCCTGGCAGGCATGAGCGGCTACCTGGGCGCGACCCTGTTCACGCTGCTGTTCGGCATTGCCGTCACGCATATCGGCTACAGCCCGCTGTTCGTGCTGCTGGCAGTGTTCGACCTGATCGCCGCCGCCATCGTCTTCCTGATGGCGCGTGAACGCGCTGCGCCCGGCGCGGCGGCTGCCAACCTCGGCTCCCCCGCACTCCACTCCTGACACCTGACGAAACACAGGCCGCGTCAAGCCTGCCGGGCCCAAACGCACGCGTTCATGGCCCGGGCGAAGCCCACCGACCTCTACGCTTCCCTGTCTTACGGCAAAAACAAGGCGACCCGAACCTGAGCGTGAACGGCTTCAACAACATTAGCCTGACCAAAAGTGCATAGGTTCAGGCTGGTGCGAACCAGTTTGGCGCGACGCTCGGCATTCGCCACAAGTTCTGATCCGGTGCGGGCCGCCGGCATCCTGACCGATGCCGGCGTGGCTGCGGCGCTCGCAGCGCTGGACAAGGCGGGAATCAGGGACAGCACCATGGTCTCCTTGGGAGGATCGGTACGATCAGGCTGGCTCCAGCGTAGACGCGACGGCGGCGCCGCTCAATGACCTCCCACGTCATCAACCGGCAGCCAAGGCCGGGGCAGCCAGCCGTTTATAATGAGCGCCCATCCGCCCCGCCACCCAGCCGCATGCCGTCAAACCCGCAAGACCCCAGCCAATCCGCCCAGCTAACCGACGGGCAGCCGGAGTCACAGCCGGAATCGCATCCGAATGCACCACGCGGCGACGAAAGCCTGTTCGACCGCCCGGACAGCCCGTGCATCGGCATCTGCTCGACCTTGTTCGACGAGATCTGCCAGGGTTGCGGGCGCAGCGCCATGGAAGTCAGCAACTGGGTCTTCATGGACGACGCGGAAAAACTGGCCGTGTGGGAACGCATCACGCGCGAGGGCAAAGGCAAGCGCTTCCGCCAGGGCTAAGCCAGGGCCGACTCTTCCGCCCACGGTGGCCGGCTTAGGCTTAGGCTCAACCGCCTGCCAGGCGCCGCTCCATATCCTCCACCTCGCGCCGCTCCAGCCGCTGGCGTGCCAGCTTGCGCCAGTTCTCGGCCAGTGCCGGCAGCGCCGCCATGGCGAACAAGGCGTCCGCATCCAGCCGATCCACATAGAGCACGTGCAGCAGCCGCCGCAAGCTCCAGTCCGGATACGGCCGCTCGACCAGCACCAGGCTGTCGCCCCGCGCCAGGCCGCCCTCTTCCAGCACCCGGTAGTACCAGCCCGTGCGCAGGCTTTGCTGGACCGCGCGCGCCATGCCGGCGTGCCCGAAGCGATGGTTCAGCTTCCAGCATGGCTGGCGTGCCTGCGACACCTCGACCAAGGCCCCGCCCAGGCGAAAACGATCGCCAATGCAGACATCGGCCTCGGTCAGGCCGGCAGTGCTCACGTTCTCGCCGAACGCGCCGGGCCGTGCCAGTACCTCGGCCGCCTGCGTGGATAGCGGCGAGAGTTCTTCACGCCAGGCCGGATAGTGATCGAAGGCGTAGTGGTGGATGGCCTTTTCGGGGCCGCCATGGTGCCTGGGGTCTCCCTGCCCGTCTCCGGCCAGACCCAGCACGGTGACGCGCACCGCCCCGTCCACCGCCTGCTTGTCGATGCCGCTAGGCACCCCCTTGGGGCCGAACGGGCGCACGGTGCCCAGCAACACGCAGCCAATGGGAATGGATACCTCGGTCATCGTCATCGTCATCGCTTGCCGGCCGGTTGCAACACCAGTGTGTCGAAGGCCTCGTTGCCCGGCGCGCGGCGGCCCGGCGCCATGGTGATGTACTGCACCGCGGCCCACTTGTCGGTCCAGTCGCGGTAATGGGTCGACGTCACGTTGCCCGATTGCCCGGTCGAATCCATGAAGCGCGACTCGGCCAGGTCTGACAGGTCGTAGATGGCACGCAGGCTGGCCGCGTGCACGCTCTCGAACGGCGCCGCCTCGTCGCGCAGGTTGTGGCGCCCCACGTTGACCGTATAGGTGTCGCCGCCGCTGGGCACCTTGACGTTGAACAAACCCGCCAGGTAAGGCTGCTTGCCGAACGGCTTGTGCTCGGAGCGGGCCGCATGCGCCTGGCCCCAGCGCCAGCGCTCAGGCTTGTCGCCATAGCGCCGGTCCAGGTCGGCAATGGCGAGGCGCCAGGCTTTGGCGATGGCATCGTCGCAGCTCTCCGTTGCCGGGGTCGTGCTGTCGTCGCACCAGAACGCGCCTTGCCCCCGCGGATTGCGCAATACGTTGAGCATGGGCTGCTGCACGTTACGCTGCTCCCACAGGCGGTTGAACAGCGGATCTCCGACCTTGTCCTCGAACAGCACGCGCGACAGCTCGCGCAGCCATGCGGTTGCGACCAGCGGCTCGGACAGCCTGGGCTGCATGTCGCCATCCCATTTGCGCAGCGATGCGATCAGCGCGCGCTCGCGCTCCGGCAGTGCCGGGTCGCTGGCGATGGGAGATGCCAGCAGCAGCGGCAAGGCATCGCGCACGGCGAGCGAGAGCGTGTCTTTCTGGATCGCGCCAAAGCTGTCCATGGTGTGCCGCTCGGTGGCGTCGATCAGCGTGCGGATGCGCTGGTAGCGATACGGCACGGTCCATTCGCTGGTCAGGAAATACGGGTAGTCGTCCTCGACGATCTTCTGGTTGGCGGTGGCGATCACGCCCTCGGGCGGATTGAAGCTGCGCGGCAATTGCTCGAAGGGGATGAAGCCGCTCCAGTCGTAGCGCGCGTCCCAGCCGGGGGCCGGTGCCAACCCCTTCAGGTCATTGTCGGCGCGGCGCAGCGGCACGCGGCCCGGCGCGATAAAGCCGATGTTGCCATCGACATCGGCGTAGACGATGTTCTGCTGCGGCGAATGGAAATCGCGCATCGCCGCCAGGAAGCTGGCCCAGTCGGTGGCGCGGTTCAGCGCCAACCCGGCCTGCACGGTCCGGTCGTCGGCACGCAGCGCGGTCCACTGGAAGGCCACCACGTACTGCGCCCCGAGCGGGGCCGCGGCGGTCGCCACCGGCTCGGCCACATCCGAGATCACCGGGCCGTGGCGCGTCTCGCGCACGTTCAGCGTCACGTCGGGCGCGCCTTTGACGTGGATGGTCTCGGTGCGCGTGACGAACTCAGCCCAGCCGTCCGGCGTCTGGTAGCGCTGCGTGCTGCCAGGCTGCAAGCGCTCGATATAGAGATCCTGCACGTCCGGCGCGGTATTGGTGAAGCCCCAGGCGATGCGCTGGTTATGCCCGAGCACCACCGCCGGCATGCCGGGCAGCGTGGCGCCCGTGACATCCAGCCCGGGAGCCTGCATCTGGGCGAAGTACCACAGCGCCGGCGCCTGCAGCCCGAGGTGCGGATCATTGGCCAGCAGCGGCTTGCCCGAACGCGTATGGGCGCCCGATACCACCCAGTTATTCGAGCCCATGCCCTCCACATAGCCTGCCGGCGCCTGCTGCTCGACACGCGCCATGGCCGTGGCCAGCGGCGCCAGGTGCCGGTAGAGATTGCCGTAGTCCATGGTGCGCAGCGGCCGTTCGCCAGGATAAGGCGCCAGCAGCTCGTTGATGCGCGACACGGGCAGCACCTGCGCCAGCCGCATGCGCAACGTCTCCTGGGTCCAGTTGCCGCCCAGGTCCCACGCCATCATGGTCTGCCAGGCCAGCGTATCGGCCGGCTCCCAGCGCTCGGGCTGGGTATGCAAGATCAGGAACTCCGGCGGCAACGGCCCCTTGCGGCCATCGATATAGGCATTCACGCCATCGGCATAGGCCTGCAACATGGCCCGGGTCTCGGCGGAGGATTGGGCCAGGATGGCTTCGGCATTGCGCCGCACGCCCAGGGTACGCAGGAAACGGTCGGTATCCAGCGCGCTCGGCCCCAGGATTTCCGCCAGCCGGCCGGACACGATGCGCTTGCTCATCTGCAACTGCCACAGCCGATCCTGCGCATGGACGAAGCCGAGCGCAAAGTAGGCATCCTGTGCATTGGCCGCCTTGATATGCGGCACGGCATGGCGGTCCCGGACGATCGAGACGCTCTCGCGCAAGCCGGGCAGCTTCAGCGTGCCCGCGGTCTGCGGCTGCGATGCCTGGCGATACCAGACATAAGCGCCAAACGCGCAGACCAGCAGCAGCACCGCCAGCGTCAATACCAGCCAGGCCAGCCGTTTCAACCAACGCATCGATCCCTCTCCCCGCGTGGCGTGTCGCGCCCGCGCTTATATTTATGTTCTTGGTCCCATGCCTCTTGCCCCGTGCGCAGGTTCCTCGTTCAGTCCCGCTTGCCGGTCAATGGCACTCCGGCATTATCGCCGAATCATGCGTGCAGCCAACGTGAATCGAGCCAGCGAACCGACCCATGAAAAATGCCCGGACCAGCCGGGCATTTTTCCTCGCGAGCCGCCGGCCTCAGGCTGCCGGCTTCCTCATCTGCAGCGACTTGTACTCGAGGAATTCCTCGAGCCCGTACTTGCCGGCTTCGCGCCCGTTGCCGGACTGCTTGTAGCCGCCAAACGGCGCCTGCATGTTGAACGGGCCACCGTTGATGTCGACCTGGCCGGTGCGGATCCGGCGCGCCACGCGGATGGCGCGCGCCTCGTCGCCCGACCACACGCCGCCGCCCAATCCGTAGATGCTGTCGTTGGCGATGCGCACGGCATCTTCCTCGGTGTCATAGCAGATGATCGACAGCACCGGGCCGAAGATCTCTTCCTGCGCCACCGTGGCCTTGGGATCGACATTGCCCAGCACCGTCGGCTTGACGAAAAAGCCCTTGTCCAGCCCTTCGGGCGCCTCGGGGCCGCCTGCAACCAGCTCAGCGCCCTCGTTGATGCCGCGCTGGATATAGCCGGTCACGCGGTCTTTCTGCGCGGCTGAGATCAGCGGGCCGAGGCGGCTGGTCTCCAGCAACGGGTCGCCCACGGTATAGCCCTCGACCACCTTCCTGGCAATGGCCTTGACCTCGTCGTAGCGCGCGCGCGGCACCAGCATGCGGGTATGCGCCGAGCAGGTCTGCCCGGAGTTGAGGAAACAGGCGCCCACGGTACCCTTGACCGCGGCGGCCAGGTCCGCGTCGTCCAGGATCACCGAAGCGGACTTGCCGCCCAGCTCCAGCGCCACGCGCTTGACGCTCTGCGCGCCCAGCTCCGACACCCGCTTGCCAGCGCGCGTGGAACCCGTGAACGACACCATATCGACTTCCGGGTGGCTGGCCAGTACCTCGCCCACCACCGGACCGTAGCCGGTGACCAGGTTGAATACGCCTGGCGGCAGCCCGGCGGCTTCGATCACCTCTGCCAGCACGAAGGCATTGAGTGGCGCCACTTCGGACGGCTTGAGCACCACCGTGCAGCCCGCGGCCAGCGCCGGCGCCACTTTCAGCGTGATCTGGTTGAGCGGGTAGTTCCACGGCGTAATGGCCGCGACCACGCCCACCGGCTCCCGAACCACCAGGGAATTGCCGACTTCTTCCTCGAACACGAAGGTCTCGAGCAGCTTGGCGGCCTGCGTCCAGTTGTAGACCGGGCCGCCGACCTGAATCGCGCGCGCCATCTTGATCGGCATGCCGACTTCGCCGGCGATCAGTTGCGCCAGTTCCTCGCTGCGCGCCTTCAGGCCCTCGGCAATCTTGCGGATATAGTCCGCGCGCACGCTGGGCGGCGTGGCCGACCAGCTGTCGAAAGCGGCTCTCGCTGCCTGGATGGCATCCTCGGCGTCACGTGCGTGGCCCTCGGGGATGCGGCCCATGACGGCTTCGGTCGTGGAGTGGATGACGTTGATCAGGCCGGTACCGTGCGGGGCAACCCACTTACCGTTGATAAAGAGTTTGTCTCGTTGTTGCATGGCCACAGTTTTCAGTTGGGTGAATAGGCTGGTGCAAATTTTGTTACTTTTATGGTGCATCACATTGTAGTGCGCTTTAGCGACTCGTTTTTTTTGCAGCGCGCCAGCGCCCCAAACAACGTGGCGATAATCGGCCGGCAAGCCGCATGATGCATGCATGACGCAAAGTGCGGTATACCACACAGCGCTGCTCGACCTATAACAACGGAGCGAGACATGACCGACCCGGTTTTTCATAAGACCGAGCAAGGCCAGGACGAAATCCGCACGCGCGCGCGCAAACTGGACCATAAGCTGCGCGCCTTGCTGCTGATCGTCAATGGCGAGCGCCGGCGCAGCGAGCTGCTGGCCCAGACCGGCGGCATGGGCATCGGACCGGAGAGCATCGACGCCCTGCTGGCTGCCGGCCTGATCCGCGCGGAGAATGCGCCACAGCCTGCGGCGGCTACCAGCCCCGCAAACCCGACCGCCAGCGTGGATCGCCATGGCGATGCCAAGGCCGACAGCCTGTTTCCCATGCACAGCATGCGTGGTGCCAATGTGCCGTCATGGGACGACACCTTGCCTGCGCCAGCCTCCCCGCAACCCGCGGGCGGCACCTACCAGCAGCTTTATCACTTCTATACGGATGTCATCGGCCATCATCTGGGCCTGCGCGGCTACCTGCTGCAAGTCAAGGTGGAAAAGGCCGGCAGCCCGGCGGAACTGGCGGCGCTGCGCGACCCGCTATACAGCGCCCTGCACAAGGCCAAAGGGGAGATTACGGCCGGCGCCATCATCGACCAGCTTGACAAGATGGTGCGCGACGACGGGCATGCATCGGCCTGAGCGGCCTAAGCAAGCAACCAAGGTGGCCGCAATGGATCGCGGCCGCAAAAACAAGAAGGGCCGCACATGGCGGCCCTTCTTGTTGGCTCGGCTGGCGCTTGCCGCTTAGCCGTCGATACCCTGCGACTCCAGGTACTCGTCATACGTACCCAGGTAGTCGGTCAGCGTGCCGTCGTTGCGCACTTCGATCACGCGCGTGGCCAGGCCGCTGACGAACACGCGGTCGTGCGAGACAAAGATCAGCGTGCCGGTGAACTTGTCCAGCGCGATCTGCAGCGATTCGATGGATTCCATGTCCATGTGGTTGGTCGGCTCGTCGAGCGCCAGCACATTGTGGCGGCCCAGCATCAGCTTGCCCCAGATCATGCGGCCCTTCTCGCCGCCGGACAGCACCTTGACCGACTTCTTGATGTCGTCGGCCGAGAACAGCAGGCGGCCCATCGTGCCGCGTAGCGACTGGTCGTCGTCGCCGGCCTGGGTCCACTGGCTCATCCAGTCGATCAGGTCGCGGTCGACCGGGAATTCCTCGAAGGTGTCCTGCGGCATATAGCCGACATTGGCGTTCTCGGCCCACTTGATGGTGCCGCGATCGACTTCCACGCCGCCCTTGACGGCGCTGCCCAGCAGGCTGCGCAGCAAGGTGGTCTTGCCGGCGCCGTTTTCGCCAATGATGGCCACGCGCTCGCCGGCCTGGATCGCGATCGACAGGTTGTTGATGACCTTGCGATCGTAGGTCTTGGTCACGCCCTCGGCTTCCACGGCCAGGTTGTGCAGCTTCTTGTCGAACTCGAAGCGGATGAACGGGTTCTGGCGCGACGACGGCTTGATGTCCTCGACCTTGATCTTGTCGATCTGCTTCAGGCGCGACGTGGCCTGGCGGGCCTTGGACTTGTTGGCCGAGAAGCGGCGCACGAAGTCCTGCAGCTCGCCGATGCGTTCCTTGGCGCGCGTATTGGCCGCCAGCTGGCGCTCGCGCGCCTGCATGGAGGCTTCCATGTAGTCGTCGTAGTTGCCCGGGTAGACCTTGAGCGTGCCGTAGTCCATGTCGGCCATGTGCGTGCACACGGAATTCAGGAAGTGGCGATCGTGGGAGATGATGATCATGGTGGAGTTGCGCTCGTTGAGCACTTCTTCCAGCCAGCGGATCGTATTGATGTCGAGGTTATTGGTCGGCTCGTCGAGCAGCAGCACGTCCGGGTTCGAGAACAGGGCCTGCGCCAGCAGCACGCGCAGCTTCCAGCCCGGCGCCACGTTGCTCATGGTGCCCTGGTGCTGGTCGGTGGGGATGCCCACGCCCAGCAGCAGCTCGCCGGCACGCGCCTCGGCCGTGTAGCCGTCGTACTCGGCGTACTTGGCCTCCAGCTCGGCGGCCTTCATGTAGTCTTCGTCGGTGGCTTCGGGGTTCGCGTAGATGGCGTCGCGCTCGGCGGCGGCGGCCCACATCTCGGTGTGGCCCATCATGACCACGTCCAGCACGCGCATGTCTTCATAGGCGAACTGGTCCTGGCGCAGCTTGCCCAGGCGCACGCCCGGCTCCAGCATGACGGTGCCGGCGGACTGCTCGAGGTCCCCGCCGAGGATCTTCATGAAGGTGGACTTGCCGCAACCGTTCGCGCCGATCAAGCCGTAGCGGTTGCCCTCGCCGAACTTGACCGAGATATTCTCGAACAACGGCTTGGGGCCGAACTGCATGGTGATGTTTGCGGTAGAAAGCACGTCTGGGACCTTGTATGGATGATGAGGCGCGGGACTTGCCGCGCTTGCCTCGGGCTGCCGCCCTGCTGATGGCTGTGCAAATGGCTAATCGCTTGATTTGCTTGGCTGCGTGGACGGCGCAAAGCCAGGCATGGCAACCTGGTGGCGCGTTGGCGCGGGGCCCGGGCAGGGAATTCGGGAAACAACCCGCGATTTTACCACTGGCGGGCAAAGGAACGAAGCGATAAGCCTCAGATGTGGGCGCAAGGCGCCGCTTTCAACACCGGGTAACCCGACAGCGACAGCGAAAATCCATCCGCACGTGCGCTCAACTGCGCCTGCCCGCCCACCGGCAGGGTCAACTTGCGCGGGCAGTGGCCAAACGGCAGGCCGGTGAGGACCGGCACCGACAGGCGCTCCTGCATGTACGCCACCACGGTGGGCAGGTCATAGCCGTTGTCGTAATCCGTCACGCGGTAGTTGGAAAAGTCGCCTAGCAGGATCGCGCGCTGCGCACCAAGCACGCCAGCCTGGTCCAGTTGCAGCAGCATGCGCTCGACCCGGTAAGGCGGCTCGTTGACGTCTTCCAGGAACAGGATGCCGCCCTGCACCGCCGGCATGAACGGCGTGCCCAGCAAGCTGCACAGCATCGCCATGTTGCCGCCCCACAGCGTGCCCGACAACGCACCCGTGAAAGGCTGGCCGCCAGCCTGAGGCGCATCCACGTCGATGGTGTACGCCGGATCGCGCAGCACGCCGTTGAAATGCTGCCACATGAACGGGTCGACCACGTCCGCGCCAAAATCCGCCAGCAGCATCGGGCCGGCAAAGGTGACGCCGCCGGTGGCCGCCAGGTACGCCAGCTGGAAGGCCGTGAAATCGCTGTGGCCGACGATGGGCGTCTGGCTGGCGCGCGCCTGCTCGGCGATGCGGGCAAAGTCGACCCGCTCCAGCAGCCGTGCAATCCCGTAGCCGCCGCGCACAGCCAGCGTCAGCTCGTGCGCCGCGCCGGTGCCGATCGCGTGCAGGTCGGCCAGCCGTTCGGCATCGCTGCCGCCAAAGCGCAGGTAGCGGCGCGCCAGCACATCCGGGTTGCCGACATGAAAGCCCTGCCCCTTGAGCCAGGCACAGCCGCGCGCGGCGATGGCGACGTCGTGCGGATAGCCGGAAGACGCGATCAGGCGGACTTCGGTGGCTGGCGTGGGCGTAGGCGTGGGCTGGCTCATGCGTCGGGGTTCTGGCTTGGGTCGGTGTCGGTGCTGGTGGAGGCAACAGGCGCGGCAGCGGCGCAATGCGCGCAGGCAGGCGCATCGCTTGCCCCCGCAGCCTGCGCGGCTTCCTGTACGGCTTCTTGCGCCGCCTTCTGCGCGGCCTTCTGGGCCCGGCGCCTGCCGCCAAAGAAATCCTTCAGCATGCGCGAGCACGCGTCGGCCATCACGCCGCCGGCAATGGTGGTCTGGTGATTGAGCTGCGCCTGCTCGAACAGGTTCAGCACGCTGCCCGCGGCGCCGGTCTTGGGATCGGTGGCGCCAAACACCACGTGGCGAATCCGCGCATGCAGGATCGCGCCGCTGCACATCACGCAGGGTTCCAGCGTCACGTAGAGCTCGCACTCCGGCATGCGGTAGTTGCCGATCACGCGGGCAGCGGCGCGCAGCGCCTGCATTTCAGCGTGTGCGGAAGGATCGACCGAGCGGATCGGCAGGTTGTGGCCGCGCGCGATGATGGTGTCGTTCCACACCACGACCGCGCCCACCGGGACTTCGCCGGCGGCTTCGGCCAGGCGCGCTTCGTCGAGCGCGGCCTGCATATAGCGGCAGTCGCGCGCAAGCGCAGGATCCATGGAAAGATCCGGGCTTGCCAGGCTGGCCTCGGGCGGGAGGGTCGGCTCGGTCATCGCGGCTGCGTCATGCGGCGAGTCAGTCCTGCGCCGGCAGGCTGAAGGCGGCGCTGACCTCGGCCCAGCAGTTCGGGGTCTCGAACAGCACCAGGCGGGTGAGCTGCAACTGGTGCCCGAAGCAATCCTTGAACACCGGGGCAAGCATGTCGAAGGCGATCTGGGCCAGGTTCTCCACGGTCGGGATGGCGTCAAGCACCACCGTCTTGTGCCCGTCCATGGTCTGCAGGAAGTTCAGCAGCGCGGTATCGCCGCGATGGATCAGGAAGGCGTGGTCCCACTTGGACACCAGGTGTTCCGTGGCCAGCGCCTTGATATCGCTGAAGTCCAGGATCATGCCCTCGTCCGAGGCGCCGGCGCGATGCAGCACCTCGCCCGACAGCGTCAGGTCCAGGCGATAGCGGTGGCCATGGATGTTGCGGCACTGGCCGCCATGGTTGGGAATGCGGTGGCCGGAGTCAAACTCCAGCCGGCGGGTAATGGAAACTTGCTTGTTCATGTGGGCCAATGGGTGCCGAGGTGTGCCGGTGCGTACCGGCGCGATTTGCGCGATTTGCCTACCGGATGCCGAGCAGCTTGTGGGTTTGCAGCGAAAGGCGCCAGAGCGGGCGGCGCTGGCAGAACTCCACCGCCAGCGCGGTATTTTGCCGCGCCAGCGGGCCATCCATGGCCTGCACCAGGAAATAGCGGAAATCAAGGTGCTCGTATGCGGCGAAATCCTGGCCATCCTGCGGGATCACCACCTTGAGCTCGTCGCCGCGCTTCACCACCAGTTCGGAACCCATCTTGGGGCTCACGCAAACCCAGTCGATGCCCTCGGGCACCGGCAATGTGCCATTGGTCTCGATGGCGATCTCGAAGCCGCGCGCATGCAGCGCGTCGATCAGCGGCGCATCCAGCTGCAGCAGCGGCTCGCCGCCCGTGCAGACCACCAGCGCACGCCCGGCGGCGCTGCTGTCCACGGCCTGCGGCCACTGGGCCGCCACCTTGTCGGCGAGCGCCTCGGCAGTGCGGTACTTGCCGCCCTCGGTGCCATCGGTGCCAACGAAGTCGGTGTCGCAGAACTGGCAGACCGCGCTGGCACGGTCTTCCTCGCGCCCGCTCCAGAGATTGCATCCGGAGAAGCGGCAGAACACGGCTGCGCGGCCCGCGTTGGCGCCTTCGCCCTGCAGTGTGTAGAAGATTTCCTTGACGGCGTAAGTCATGCTGGCTGGTAAAGCTCTGGTAGCTTTTATAGGTGGTGCTGTGGGTGGTGCAGTGAGGCAGTCGGTGCACGGCGCCCGGCGAATGCCGGGCGGGCAACTGGCGACGCGTGGCGACTCTTGGCCAGACGATTGGCCAGGAAACTGCGGCGAACTCGCTATTTTCGCACAGGAGCGCAATCCGCTCCAGCCGCCTCCTTGATTTCCCCTATTGCCAAGGCCATGCTCAGACGCTGTCCATGGCCCGCGCCGGCCTAAAGTTGCGCCCAAGCCGCCTCACGCAGCTTGCCGCCGACAAAATCCAGGAAGCTGGCGATGCGCGCCGAAAGCTGGGTGTTGAGGTAGTAAACCGCGTTGATAGACTGACGTTCGTCGATGGTGTGCGCCATCAGCACCTGCACCAGGTCGCCGCGGCGCCGGTCCGCGTCGGTCATGAAGTCCGACAGGCAGACCAGGCCCTCGCCCGCCAGTGCCAGCTGACGCAGGGTTTCGCCGCTCGATGCCGACAGATGCGGCGTGATCTGCACCTCCTCGCCCACGGCACCGCGCAAGGGCCAGCGATTGAGCGACTCGGGCTGGTTAAAGCCGATCAGGCTGTGGCCGGCAAGGTCCGCCACGCTTTCCGGGCGGCCCCGCGCCTTGAGATAGGCTGGGCTGGCCAGCACGCGCACACGGCTGCTGGCCAGCGCACGCGCATGCAGGGTGGAGTCGCGCAGCGTGCCGATACGGATCGCCACGTCGGTACGATGTTCCAGCAGGTCGATGATCTGGTCGTTGGTATTGAGCTCCAGCTCGATTTCCGGATACGCCCGCCGGAATTCCCCGATCAGCGGCACGATCACGTGCAGCATGAACGGGGATGCCGCGTTGACCCGCAGCCGGCCCGCCGGCCGCTGGCGGCGCACGGCCATCTGCTCCTCCGCCAGCTCCACCGAAGCCAGGATCGCGCGCGCGTGGGCCAGCAGTGCCTCCCCCTCCTCGCTCAGCGCCAGCCGGCGCGTGGTCCGGTGCAGCAGGGTGGTGCCCACCTTGTCTTCCAGGCGGCTCAGCGCACGGCTGATGCCGGAGACGGTTTGCCCCAGTTGCTCGGCCGCAGCCGTGATGGAGCCGCTGTCCACGACGGTGGCAAAGGCCTGCAGTTCTTCGAGTGTGATCTTCATTGTTGAATACTAATCAAATATCTTATCCAGATCACCCACTTAATCTGCAAAAAAGACAGCGGCAAACTGCATCCATCCTAATTCCGGACGCTCCTGGAGCCCACCATGCCCATTGCCCTGTTCGCGCTGACCATCAGCGCGTTTGCCATCGGGACCACCGAATTCGTCATCGTCGGCCTGATCCCCACCATCGCTGCCGATCTGCACATCACCCTGCCATCGGCCGGCCTGCTGGTCAGCCTTTATGCGCTCGGGGTGGCCATCGGCGCCCCGGTGCTGACCGCCCTCACCGGCCGCCTGCCGCGCAAGGCGCTGCTGCTGTCGCTGATGGCCCTGTTCACGCTGGGCAACCTGCTGGCGTGGAAGGCGCCCGGCTACGAATCGCTGATCCTGGCGCGTATCCTGACCGGCCTGGCCCACGGCGTGTTCTTCTCGATCGGCTCCACCATCGCCACCAGCCTGGTGCCGAAGGAAAAGGCCGCGAGCGCCATCGCCATCATGTTCACCGGCCTGACCGTGGCGCTCGTCACCGGCGTGCCGCTGGGCACCTTTATCGGCCAGCATTTTGGCTGGCGCGAGACCTTCCTCGCGGTGTCGGCGCTCGGCCTGGTCGCCTTTGTCGGCAACCTGATGTTTGTCCCGGCCAATATCCGCCACGGCGCCCCCGCCTCGTTGCTGCAACAGGCCAGGGTGCTGGCCGAACCGCGCCTGTTGCTGGTCTACGCCAAGACCGCGATCGGATATGGCGGCTCGTTCATCCCCTTCACCTTCCTCGCCCCCATCCTGCAGGATGTATCGGGCTTCAGCGCCGGCGCGGTCGGGCTGGTGATGCTGGTGTATGGCGTGTCGGTCGCTGCGGGCAACATCTGGGGTGGCCGCCTGGCCGACCGCCACGGCCCCATCGCCGCACTCAAGATCGTGTTCCTGCTGCTGTCCATCGTGCTGTTTTTGCTGACCTTCACCGCGCCGCATCGCTGGCTGGTGGTCGTGACCGTGCTGGCCTGGGGCGCCGTCGCCTTCGGCAATGTGCCGGCGCTGCAGGTCTATGTGGTCAAGCAGGCGGAGCGCTATGCGCCGGGTGCAGTCGATGTGGCATCGGGCCTCAATATCGCCGCGTTCAACCTGGGCATTGCCGGCGCGGCCTGGGCGGGCGGGCTGATCGTGACCCATATGGGCCTGATGCATACGCCGTGGATTGGCGCGCTGGTGGTACTGGCGGCGCTTGGCCTGACCGTGTTGAGCGGGCGGCTGGACCGGCTGGCGCAACACCCCTTGAGCGAGCGCAAGCTGGCCGCCACCCGGGCCTGACCCCGGCGCATCACGCCTGTACCAGCATGGAGGCGCGGCAGAGGCGGCCGGCAAAGGCCGCCCTCTCGATCAGGACAGGCCGAGGTAGTCGCGCTTGCCCACCGGCACGCCCTTGTGGCGCAGGATGTCGTAAGCCGTGGTCACGTGAAAATAGAAGTTCGGCAGCGCAAAGCCCAGCAAGTAGGACTTGCCATCGAGCGTGACGGGCTCGGGGCGCAGCTTGAGCTCGATGGTGCGCGTTTCGCTGCCCTCGAGCTGGGCGGGCTGGATGGTGTTCAGGAAGGCTACCGTCCTGGCGATGCGCTCCTGCAGTTCCGGAAAGGTGGTTTCGGTGTCGGCAAAGGACGGCATCTCGATGCCAGCCAGCCGCGCCGCGCAACCCTTTGCGCTGTCGCTGGCACGCTGTACCTGTGCCGGCAGCGGGTCCATGTCCGCCACCAGGCGGGTCTGGATCAGGTCGGCCGGGTCCATGCCCTGCGCCTGCGCGAATGCGGCGCCCTTGTCCAGGATGGCCGACAAGTTGCCAAAAGCCCGGATAAAGGCCGGGATCGATACTTCATACATCGAGAGCGACATGGGGGTGTCCTTGGATGGTGATGGCCAGACGCGCGGGTTGCGCGACACGGCGAGGATAAACCTTCCGGCAATTTCTCGCCGACCGGCCGGTTCAATCCCGGCAAGGGCCAGCGCCCAGCCGGCCGCTTGATTTAAGATACTCCCTGCCCCTCCGGATGAAGCGCACATCGCCTCGACGACATGAATGCCCCCTTTCCGATTCGCAAGGAGTGTCCGCCAGGCGCCTGCACATGCGGTCGCGAAGCGCTGCTGGACGACCCGCAATCCGACATGCGGATCCTGAGGCTGACCCGGGAAGAGGAAAAGCGGCTGATCGCCCGCCTGGAGAGCCTGTCGAGCCTTGCCGAGCTCAAGGACATGGAAAAGCGCATGCATGCGCAGCTGGGCATCGTGGTGACGATCACACCCAGCATCCACGAAGTGCGCACGGTGCGCGGCATCAACATCCAGGTGGAAGAGCAAACCGGCTTGTGCCGCAAGACCAAGCAGGCGATTCCCGCGGCGATACGCCGTTGCCTTGAGGCAAAGCCGGATATCGCGTACGCGATCCTGGACGCGCACGACTTGCTGGGCGGCGCCTGAGGCCTCTTCCCCACCTGTCATTCCGCCACGATCTTCCTGTCGCTGGCGATGTGCTTGCACTGCGCAAGTCCTGCCCCATGCGCGCGCCGAAGCCGGTCACCTGTGCGCAGGATTGACCAGTCCCGGCGCGGCGAGGGGGCGAGCGGAACGACTAGCGCGTAAGAGCCTTGCCGCCTTGCCGCCTTGCGCGACACAGAATGCCCTCAGACGACAGACAGCGGCGAAGGCGACAGATCGAGCATGATACGAAGTTCGACGTTGTCCGGATCGCGCGGCTGCCAAACGCGACCGATGACCACAAAGATGATTGGCTGTCCTGGGAACTGAATCAGGTCGCCGACCACGGGTGTTATCGCGCCGGTGCGGGGTGTCAGATCCAGGTCGATGTCTCTTGCTGCGGCTTGAGCGGCTGGGGTGAACGCAAGGGTGATCGTGAGCTTCATTTGGACCCGTTCGTGGTTGAGAATGTTGGTTTATTGGATTTTTCCATTCTTCCACATTGCGCTGGCCCGCCCCTGCGCCGCCGCGACCTAGCTTGCGCGGCATATGCGCTTTGCCGCAGTGAGCGAGCGCACCGTCGATGTGCTCAGCGGCCGGGCGGCGCTGGCCCGGTTCTGGAAAGCGGCACCGAAGGCGATTGAGGCGCGCGCCGGGCGCCGGCGCGCCAGTAGCCAGGGACTCACATACCGGCGGCTTCGAGCTCGCGGCCACGGGTTTCCGGCAGCGTCAGCGCGGCAATGATGAGCACGCCATAGGCCGCCGCGGCGAAGATGCCGATGCTGGCGCCGAGTCCATATTGCTTGGACAGTGCGCCGATCAGGAAGGGAAAGAGTGCGCCGACAGCGCGGCCGAAGTTGTAGCAAAAGCCTTGCCCGGAGCCACGCACCCGCGTCGGGAACAGTTCGGTCAGGAACGCGCCCATGCCGCTGAAAATGCCCGAAGCGAAGAAGCCGAGCGGGAAACCGAGCCAGAACATGGCGCCGTTGCTCAAAGGCAGCATGGTGTAGCCAAAGGCAACCGTCATCGAACCCACCGCGAAGAGAATGAAGTTCGGCTTGCGGCCAAGCCTGTCGGTCAGATAGGAACTGACGAGGTAGCCGACCCACGAGCCGAAGATGATCATGGCCAGGTATCCCCCCGTCCCCATCACCGTCAGGTGACGCTCGGTCTTCAGGTACGTCGGCAGCCAGGTCGTGATCGCGTAGTACCCGCCTTGTGCGCCGGTCGCCAGCAGCGCAGCGCGCACCGTCGTCGACAGCAGCTTCGGGCTGAAGATCTCGGTGAAGCGGGGACGATCGCTCGCCTTGCCTTGCGCCGCCTTCTCTTTTTCGTAGACGTCGGGCTCCTTCACATAGCGGCGGATGACCACCACCAGCAGCGCCGGAAGCAGGCCGATGAGGAACAGCGCACGCCACGCCAGTTCGGCGGGCATGACCGAGAACAGCACGGCATACAGGATGGCCGTCAGCCCCCAGCCAATCGCCCAGCCCGATTGCACCAGGCCGACGGCCTTGCCGCGATCCCTGGCGCGGATCACCTCCCCGATCAGCACGGCGCCGGCGGTCCATTCGCCGCCGAAGCCAAAACCCATCAGCGCGCGCGCGGCCAGCAGTTGCTCGTAGTTCTGCGCCAGCCCGCACAGGCCGGTAAAGACCGCGAACCACACCACCGTCAATTGCAGCGTCCGCACCCGGCCGATGCGGTCCGACAGGACACCGGCGGCCCAGCCGCCCAGTGCCGAAGCCAGCAAGGTGAGCGTACCGATGAAGCCGGCGTCGGCCAGGCTGATACCCCAGGTGGCGATCAGCGTCGGAATGACAAAGGAGAGCATCTGCGTATCCATGCCGTCGAGCATGTAGCCGACCTTGCAGCTCCAGAATGCGCGCTTCTGGCGGGGCGATGCATCGCCGTACCAGGAGAACAGGTTGCCGCCGGCATCGACGGACGCCGTCGGTGCAAGGGAGGAAACCATTGCGGGATTGGCGGCAGCCGCCGCCACGGGGGTCTTGTTGTCCATGAAACGCTCCTGGGCGCGTGGGTTGAACGGTCTTTCGCGCGGCTTACCGGGGCCGGCCCATGGCCCATCGATGGATGAGCGCAGCCCACGGGACTCGCGCGGATCTTTCATTGGCCGCCGGTGGACTAGAACACGGCAAGCGAGGCGTTCCTGATATCGGTCACCAGCATGTGGCCGGGCTTGTGCGCGATCGCCAGCGGCAACCTCGCGGCCATGATCGCGGTCTGGGGTGTGACCCCGCAGGCCCAGTAGACCGGCAGCTCTCCCGGCTTGATCGTGACGGGATCGCCAAACTCAGGCTTGGCCAGGTCTTCGATCCCCAATTCGGCCGGGTCGCCGATGTGGATTGGCGCACCATGGACGGCAGGGAAACGGCTGGTGATCTGCACGGCGCGAATCGCCTCGGCACCGCGCATGGGCCGCATCGACACCACCAGCTCGCCACCGAAAACGCCCGCGCGCCGGTTCGCAATCCTGGTGCGGTACATCGGCACGTTGCGGCCTTCCTCGACATGCCGCAAAGGGATGCCTTCCTGCGCCAGCATGTGCTCGAACGAGAACGAGCAGCCAATGGCGAACACCACGAAGTCGTGCTGCCACAGATCGGCCAGCGATTCGCGCTCTTCGGCCAGCCGCCCGTCACGATAGATGTTGTAAGCCGGCACATCGTTGCGGATATCCACCTCGCGCCCGAGTACCGGCACATGCCATTGCCCCGGCTCACCGACGCCCAGCAACGGACACGGCTTCGGATTGGCCTGGCAGAAACGCAGGAAATCGCCAGCGTGCGCCGACGGCAGGATGGCCAGGTTGGCCTGGGCGTAGTCGCCGCAATAGCCTGCGGTGGGGCCACGGAACTGTCCGCTGCGCACGGCCCGGCGAAAGTCGAAAGGCATCAGGTCTTCGGGCATCTGCATTCTCATGTCGTTATGACGTCGTCGTGGTTGCCTTGAACGATAGAGAGTAAAATTTTTTATCGCCAATGACTTTTTGTTGGCACCTCTGTATAGATTTTCTTAACAACTTTACGGGTTTCCCCTTACCCGCACCGCACTGGTGCCAAACGGGAATTAACGCCAACTACCGGTATATCCCAATCAATTTGGCGCCTTCTTCACCGATCCACCCCGCAGCCTGATGAATACGCGATTCCTCGAAACCTTCGTCACGCTGGCCAAATTGCACAGCTTTCGTGCGACGGCGGCCGCGCTGCATGCGACGCCAGCTGCCATTTCCCAGCGGATAAAGGCACTGGAAGATGAGCTGCAAACCGCGCTGGTCGATCGGGAGAGTCGCGAGTTTCGATTGACACCCAATGGCGAGTACTTGCTCGGGTACGCAAAGGGCGTGGTAGAGGCCGCACGGCGGCTGCAGGCCGCGGCCTCGGGCGACAGCAAGATCCGTGGGCGCCTGCGCCTGGGCGTGATCGAGACCGTGGTGCACAGCTGGTTGCCGAACTACATGCGGCGGCTCGCAGCGGACTACCCGCAGCTTGAAGTCGAACTGACCGCCGACGTGAGCGTGGTGCTCCAGCGCAGGCTGATTGCCGACGAGCTAGACCTCATCATTCGCGTCGAAGGCAGTGACGAAAGCAACGTGGTGTGCAATGCACTCGCCAACTACCCCGTGCACTGGGTGGCGCGCGCAGGCCTGCTGTCGCACACGCGCGGCTCGCTCGCCAAGCAGGTGCTCCAGCATCCCATCCTGACATTCGGCCGGGGGACCGCGCCGCATCGCGCGCTAGAGGACATCGTGGCCAAACTCGCGGGCGTCCACGGCGTGCCGCTTTCGGAAACCCGCATTACCGGGTCGCCGTCGATTGCCGTGATCGTGCAGCTCGTGCGCGATGGGTTCGGCGTGGCCGCGATTCCGCGCCTGTTCGTCGACAAGCTGATCGAGAGTGGCGAAGTTGTGGAGTTGTCGCTGCAGCCCGCGCCGCCGTCCATCGTGGTGTCGATGTCGCGGCGTGCCGACGCGCCGCTATTCGTGCACGGCGCAGCCAACTCGGCGCGGGCCGCCTGCGCGGAATACTGCCGCAACAGCAACAGGCGGCTGGTTGAGCCGCTGTGACGGCGCGCTGGCTGGGCCCGAAGGCAGCAAGAATGCAGCCCAGCGCCTAGTCTTTCCTTGTGGCCGCAGCCAGGAGAGCGCAATGAACGAAGAGACCTTCAACCTCAGCATCCGCAAGTTCCTCAAAGTCGTCGGCGTGAGCTCGCAGCGGGAAATCGAGCTGGCGGTGTCCAAGGCGATCGCCGCCGGCGCCATCACCGGAACCGAACGCTTCCCGGTCGTGGTCACGCTGGATCTGGCCGCCTTGCAGGTCAAGGTCCGGTTCGATGGCGAGATTCAGCTCGAGTGACGTCGCTTGCCGATGCACTGGCGCCTTATTGCGAGGGCGCCCTGGCACCCCCCAATCAGTTGGATGATCCCGCTCGACGGGCGAAGCACAACGAACTCGGATCCACCATGCGCATCGCGCTCCATGCCGACACGACGGCTGGAGAACCTTACGGCGTTTGCAGCGACACCCGGTACTGCGCGAAAATCTGCTGCAGCTCGCCGCTGCAGCGGATTGCCGGTCCTGTATGGATTATCCGGACGCCATTCTTCGCCGAGTTGCGGTAGTGCCTTGGTGTCCACAGCTTGCGGCGTGACGTCGCCATGAGCCGATGCGGCTTTGGGTAGCGCACCGGCCAAGAGCGTGCAAATGGCAATCGGGGCAAGTGCGCGGCGTGGTGTTTTCATCAGTGCCACCTCTGCGTGACGCACATGCCCCTTCCCGGAGGTTGCGACATGGCCATCCAGCTCAATCACACCATCGTTTTCTCTCATGACAAGAAGGTGTCCGCCGACTTCCTCTGCGAGATCCTCGGACGTCCCGCGGCCGTGCCGTTCGGGCCGTTTCTTGCCGTGCGGCTGGACAACGATGTCACCCTGGACTTCATGGACGCGAAAGGCGATGTTGCCCTGCAGCACTATGCCTTTCTGATCAGCGACGTCGAATTCGAGCAAAGCCTCGCCCGAATCCGCGCGCGCAATCTGATGTACTGGTCGGACCCGTACCGCCACCACCCCGGCGAGGTCAGCACGGACGATGGCTGCCGCCGGATCTATTGCGAAGATCCGAGCAAGCATCTTCTGGAGATCTTCACGAAAGGTTAAGACCTGTGCGCATCGTGCGGCGAGCATACCGAAGCCGGCGAGCGCACCCCGCCCGCCACCATCGAGCGGACCACGACACGGGTCAGACCAGATGCAGTTCAACGTGGACGTTGCCGCGCGTGGCTTTCGAATACGGACAGATCTGATGCGCCGCTTCAACCACCGCCTGCGCCACCTCCCGGTCGAGACCCGGCAGGCTGACGTTCAGGCGAGCCTGCAAGAAAAAAGCGCCGTCGCTGGTGCCGAGGTCCACCTCGGTATCCAGTGCAAGGTCCGCTGGCAGCTTGATCTTCATCTGGCTGGCGGCGCGGCCCATTGCCCCGATAAAGCAAGCCGACCATCCCGCGGCAAACAGTTGCTCAGGGTTCGTGCCGGCACCGCTGCTGCCCGGTGAGGACAGCTTCAGATTCAGCCGGCCATCGTCGCTATGGGCTTGGCCATCGCGGCCGCCGGTGACGTGGACTTTGCCGGTGTACAGGACGTTCTCGATGCGGGTCATGGTGTTTTCCTTGAGATGGGTTTGCGCTGGGCATTGCGCGGCCGGAGATCGCTTCGCATGTGCTCGGCATCGGGCCACGGAACGTATTAAAGGCGGTCGATGTATCAGGCACGTAGCACGTCGCGGCCTGTTCTGCCTGGATATGTATCTCGATTGCCGCGTGATACAGACGCATACAAAAACCCTGCGCCAGGTAGCGCAAACGCGACACAGGACCGCGATGCGTGATGTGGCTTTGTATCGCTCTGTATCCGGCGGCCTGCCGCATACGCAACGTTTCAAATCAGAAGGTTCGGGAAACAGGCGCGATACGCCGGTCGCCGATGCTTCCCATTGGCATCATTCCCAATGGAGAGAACCATGTCCGAACCGATCAATCAAAAACGGCGCCGCCTGTTTGGCTCGGCCGCGCTCACGCTGGCCGCCGCGCCATTTGGCTTATCTGACCTGGCGCACGCGCAATCCAGCAAGACGGCAGCTCGCCTGCCAACCGCGCGGCCGGGTACGCATGCCCGATTCACGACCATCAAGCAGGTGACTGCCGGCGAACTCGATATCGGCTACGCCGAGGAAGGTCCTGCCGATGGGCCTGCCGTGATCCTCCTGCATGGCTGGCCGTATGACATTCACAGCTTTGTCGACGTCGCGCCGGCGCTGGCTGCGGCCGGGTACCGCGTGATCGTGCCGTACGCACGCGGCTATGGCAGCACACGTTTCATCTCCGACGCGACGGTTCGCAACGGCGAGCAGGTGGCGCTCGCGTTCGACACCCTCGCCCTGATGGACGCGCTTGGCATCGGCAAGGCGATCCTCGCCGGCTACGATTGGGGCGCGCGGACGGCATGCATCATCGCAGCGCTCTGGCCGGAGCGCTGCAAGGCGCTGGTTTCCGTCAGCGGCTACCTGATCGGCAGTGTCGAGGGCAACCGAAAGCCGCTTGCGCCGCAGGCCGAGCTCCAGTGGTGGTATCAGTTCTATTTCGCCACCGAGCGCGGGCGGATCGGCTATGAGCAGCACCGGCACGCGTTCACGAAGCTGATCTGGCAACTCGCCTCGCCAACATGGAAATTCGACGACCGCACGTTCGATCGTAGCGCCGTGGCTTTCGACAACCCGGATCACGTCAGCATCGTGATTCACAACTACCGCTGGCGGCTCGGCCTTGCCGAGGGCGAATCCCGATACGCCGATCTGGAACGGCGGCTTGCAGCGTTTCCGAGCATCGGTGTGCCAACCATCACGATGGAAGGCGACGCCAATGGCGCGCCGCACCCGGAACCGAGTGCCTACGCCAGCAAGTTTTCCGGCAAGTATCAGCATCGGCTTATCACAGGCGGCATTGGCCACAACTTGCCGCAGGAAGCGCCGCAGGACTTTGTCAGCGCCGTGATCGACGCAGACCGGCTCTGATGGCAGGTTGCCTGGTCAGGCTCGTTGCCGCGAGCGTGGCCAGGCCGCCTGGAGGTGGACAGCGACGCGTTGAAACCGTAGCCCCACCGAGCCACCGGGCAGGCCTGCCCCCTCCCCTTTGATCAGCCTAGCCTGACGATCGCTGCCAGGCCGCCCCCTTCACGGTTGCATAGCTTGAGCGTGCCGCCGATGGCCACCGCAAGCTGATGAGCAATCGCGAGGCCCAGGCCGGAGCCACCGGTCTCGCGGCTGCGCGAGCATTCAAGCCGGACGAACGGCTGCAGCACGGCTTCGAGCTTGTCCTCCGGGATACCCGAGCCGCGATCGAGCACCTTGATGATCACGGTATCGTGCTCGCGCTCCACGCGCAGTTCCGCCGCGCCGCCGAACTTGATCGCGTTGTCGATCAAGTTGGTCAGGATCCGGCGCAGCGCATGGGGGCGCGTCACGATGGTGCCGCCGATGTTCTGCTGGATGGTCACTGCCTTACCGATGTCCTGATAATCGTAGGCCAGGCTCTCGATGAACGATCCGAGGTCGATTCGCGATGGCTTCTCGCCATCGCCGTGCGTGGCGCGTGCGTACGCCAGCCCTTCCTGCACGAGCCGCTCTATCTCGGCCAGGTCCTGCACCATCTTGCGTTTCTCCTCGGAGTCCTCCGCCAGCTCGGCGCGCAGTTTCATGCGCGTGATCGGCGTTTGCAGATCGTGTGAGATGGCCGCCAGGATCTGCACGCGCTCCTCGATGAACTGGGCGATGCGCTCGCGCATGGCATTGAACGCCCGCGCGGCGCGCGTCAGCTCGGTGGGGCCTGTTTCGGCCAGCGGCGGTGACTGCATGTTGGGATTGAGCGTATCCGCGGCATCGGCCAGTGCCACCAGCGGCCGGATCGACACGCGTACGGCGAACCAGCAGCACAGGACCAGCAGCAAGAGCTGGATCACCAGCACATAAGGCAGCCACTGCGCGATCGGGACCATGCGCGGATGCACGTCGATGGTCAGCGGGCTGCCGTCGCTCAGCGTCAGGTGCGCCTGCAACTGCTTGCCGTCGCCCGGGATCGACTCCACCGTGACGGGAAAGCGGCCTTCGCTGGCTTGGGTGATCCGCTCGGCAATATCCTTGCCGCGTGGCGTCATCTCAGGCACGCCCGGCGAGCCCGGCCCCAATATGTATTGATAGTTGCCGCGATTCACGCGCGGCAGCCATTGCGCACGCTCGGCGGCGGGAACGCGGTCGAGGATGGCAATCGAGGTGGCCACGTCGGTTTCCAGCGTGCCGAGCATGACTTCGCGCGCTGTCATGTAGCGCTCGGAGAACAGCACGCCAAACGACAAACCATGCGCGATCACCAGCCCTGCAAGCAAAATCAGGAACAGGCGCGAACCCAGCGAGCGCGACCAGGGCCAGAGGCGCGTGCGCATTCTGCTCGTTGTGCTCGCTATGCTCGCTGTGCTCATTGGCGGGCCTCCTTGATCTGCACCGGTGTCGCAAGCACGTAGCCCTCGCTGCGCACGGTCTTGATGTAGCTGGGTTCGCGCGCGTCGTCTCCCAGGCGCTGGCGCAGGCGGCTGACCAGCAGGTCGATGGAGCGCTCGAACATGTCTGCCTCGCGGCCCTGCGTGAGGTTGAGGAGCTGGTCGCGGTTGAGCACGCGCTGCGGATGGTCGACGAACACGCGCAGCAGCCGGTACTCCGCGCCGCTCAGCGTGACGATGGTGCCGTCGCTGTCGATCAGGTGGCGCGCGGTGGTATCCAGTTGCCAGTGACCAAACGCTAGCATCTGCCCTGCCTCGGTGATCTGCAGATTGGGCGGCAGCATCCTGGTACGGCGGAGCACGGCCTTGATGCGCGCCAGTAGCTCGCGCGCGGCAAAGGGCTTGGCGAGGTAATCATCCGCACCCATTTCGAGGCCGATGATGCGATCCGTTTCATCGTCGCGCGCGGTCAGCATCAGCACGGGCGTGGCCTTGTGCTTTCCGGATCGCAATTCGCGGCACAACACCAGGCCGTCGTCGCCAGGCAGCATCAGATCGAGCACGATCAGGTCAACGGTATCGGCCTCCAGGAACGACCGCATGTGGCGGCCATCCGGCGCCACCGTCACGCGCAAGCCGTTCTTGGTGAGATAGGTCGAAACGAGTTCACGGATTTCCCGGTCGTCATCGACGATCAGGATATGGTCGACGTGCGCTTCCATCAGGTTCACCTCGGCAGGATCGGGAGTGTTCGGCCAGTCAGCTTCGCCGCCATTGTATGGCGGCCTTCGGCACCGCGTGTATCGCAATGTATCTGGCCGCCGCACTGCCACACAGCGGTACATGCTCGCTTGTTTTCGACACATCCAGGCGGTGTCCGCGGTGCCTGATGGAGAGCAGCCCAGCCGCGCCAACAAACCCGACCATCCCCCCCACAGCCAGTCGCTGGCCTGGCGGTGCGCTGGCCAGCCTGGGTCAGTGCGTGCCGCCCGTCCTGGCGTTCTTGCTCAACGGCGACGCGCCCACTGAGCCAGTCCGGCGCAGGCGACCAGCAACCCACCCGTGACAAAGAACACCGAATGCAGGCCGAGACTCACACCAATCTGGCCTCCGATCACCGGCCCGATCACCTGGCCGCTGAACTGCGCCGATTGCAGATACCCCAGCATTTGCCCCGTCGCGTGTTCGTCAACCGATTGTCTCGTGAGCTTGCCGATCGCAGGCAGCAGGCCAGCGAGCGTCATGCCCATCAGCATGCGCAACGTGGCCAGTTGCCACCAGTGCGTGACAAACGCTTGCGGCACCATCGCAAGCCCCGTCAGCACCAGGCAGCCGATGATCACGTTCCAGCTACCGATGCGGTCGGCCAATGCGCCGAGCCGCGCCGCCGTCAGCACGCTGCCGAGCGCTGAACACGCCATCACCACGCCCGCGATGCGGGTCAGATGATCCGCGCCCACGCCCAGGCTGCCGATATAGACCGTGATGATCGGCTCGATCGACATGTTGGCGAGCAGCACCATCATTGCCGTCACCAGCAGCGCGCTCACGACAGCGTAGTTCGTGCGGCGCACGGCGCCCGCAGCCGGATTTGCCGTGCGGCCCCTTGCGTCGCTGGCCGGACGAAAGTCCTCCTTGACGACCAGGATCGTCAGCAGCGCGGTGACCGCGATCATCGCCCCGCCCGCGAAGAACGTGCCCCGAATGCCGATCCATTCCGGCAGCAGCCCGCCGACCAGCGGCCCGACGAGGCTACCGGCAAGCGCGCCGGTCGACAGGATACCCAGCGCCCAGCCCGCGCGCTCGCGCGGCGCCTGAGTGCCGACCATCACCGTGGACGCCGACGCATAACCGCCCACAAGGCCGGCGATCAGCCGCAGCGCGACAAGCTCGTAGACGTTGTGGGCGACGCCGATCAGCGACATCACCACGGCCATCCCGACCGCCGCCCGAATGAGCATCGGCTTGCGGCCGAAGCGATCGGCCAGCCGCCCCCAGAGCGGCGCGGTCAGCGCCGTGCCGAAAAACGTCGCGGCGAACGCAACGCCCGACCACTGAATCACCCCCGACTGCGATGCGACGCCAAGCTGCCTGACGTACACGGGCAGGAACGGCAGCAGCATGCTCAGGCTGACCAGCGTTGTGAACGAACCGAACACGCAGACGGCTAGATTGCGCCGCCAGTAATGTTCGTTGCGCTCGGCGTAACCGATGTTGCTCGCCCGGCCAATCGCGGCGGACGTCGCTTGGGCCGCTTGGCGGGCAGCCTGGTTCATTTTTGCGGATTGCATGGCCGCCTCCCGAATACAATTGAGCACCTGATAGCTTCTCAAGCCCCGATCTTTCCGCCCAAGGCGGCTTATCGGTTGTCCCGCGCACCGAAGGCTGAAGCGGGATTCGACTGCTTGCGAATCTCGGTGGTCGTCCGGCCCCCGAAGCCCCAGTTGTCGGTATCCACCTCATCGATTGCGATGTGCGTCCATTCGGGCGGTTTGTGCAGCACGCGCTCCAGGGTCTCAGTCACTTCCCTGATGACCTGGGCTTTCTGCTCGGCGGTGGTTCCCTCGCGGGTAATGCGAATGCTGACGAAGGGCATGGCGGCCTCCTGCATGGATTGACGTTTCGAGATGAGCGCGATGGATTCCGGGCCGCGGCAGGACAGACGTCCGGCCGCGGCTGCCGGCTTCAGCGGCCTGCGCTGAAGCCGCCGTCCACCGGCAGCACGGTGCCGGAGACAAAGTCGGCCTTGGCCAGGTAGAGCACGGCGTCGCTGATCTCGGCGATGTTGGCGATGCGGCCCAGCGGATGCAGGCTGCCAAGTGCCGCATGGGTTTCGGCGGCATGCATCGGGGTGTCCACGACGCCCGGGGCGACCGCGTTGACCGTCACGCCGTGGGGCGCCAGTTCCAGCGCAAGCGCGCGCGTGGCCTGGTTGATGCCACCCTTGAGGGCCACGGCCAGCAGCGCTGGCACACCACCGTGCGGCTGCAGCGCCAGAGACGCCGTGATGTTGATGATCTTGCCGCGCTTGCGCTCGCTCATGTGCCTGGCCGCTTCCTGCGACGGATACAGCATGCCCTTCAGGTTGGTGGAGATCTGCTCTTCCACTTCATCCGGCGTGAACTGCACGAAGGGCTTGGCCGCGAAAATGCCTGCGTTGTTGACCAGCACGTCGACCTTGCCGTACTTGGCAATGGCCTGCGCGAAGACCTGGCGCGCCGATTCGGGCTTGCCGACGTCGCCCGCGACACCCAGGAAGCGCTCGCCGGCATTCAGCCGTTCAGCGGTGGCTCGCAGGCGCTCAGTGGAACGGCCGGTGCCGACGACGTTGTAACCCGCCTTGAGGAAGGCTTCGGCCAAGCCCAGGCCGATGCCGCTGGTGGCGCCCGTGACGATGACGGTGTTGTCGGTGTTGCTCATGATGGTCCTCCGATGGATCCAGAATCAGATCCAGATTCAGGTTCAGGGTCCGGTGCCGGACTCCAAAGCCGTCACCGGTGTGGAGGAACTATATTGCCGCCGTGGAGCGCAATAAACGGGGTTTGCTACACTTGTCCTATTACATGGCGTAAAGAATATGCACCGGCAATTCGACGATATCCTGCTCGGCAGCATCGAGCTGTTTTGCCTGGCCGCCGAGGCCGGCAGCTTCACGGCGGCCGCCAATACCGCAGGCGTCACGCCCGCCGCCGTCAGCCGCTCGATCTCGCGCCTGGAAAAGCGCCTGGGCGTGCGCCTGTTCGTGCGCTCCACGCGCAGCATCCGGCTGACTGAAGGTGGCAAGGAATACTTCGAGCAATGCCGCGCCGCGCTGAATCAGCTGGTCGAAGCCGAGCGCAAGGTCACCGGCGAGCAGGTGCAGCCCTCGGGCACGATCCGCATCAGCGCGCCGACCACCTACGGGCACCATCGGCTGTTGCCGCTCCTGCCTGCGTTTCGCGCCAGGTACCCGCTGATCAAGGTCGAAGCCCACATCAGCAACCGCAACGTCGACTTCCATGAGGAAAACTTCGACGTGGCGATCCGCTTCCGTGCGCAGCCGGACTCGATGATGGTCTCCCGGCACCTTGAAGATGCGGCACTGGTGGTGGTAGCGAGCCCCGCCTACCTGAAGCGCGCAGGGGTACCCAGAACGCTGTCGGACCTGGACCTGCACGAGTGCATCCAGTTCGATCTACCGAGCAGCGGGCGGCAGATCTCGTGGCTGTTCAAGGAAGGTGGGCACGAGAAGGAGATCTTGTCGACGGGCAACTACATGTGCGCGGAAGACGTGCTGGCCGGCGTGACGCTGGCCAAAGCGGGCGCGGGGCTGTTCCAGACCTACCAATTCGTCGTCGAGCGGGATCTGGCGCGAGGCGAGCTGGTCGAGGTACTGCAAGCTTTTGCCGGGCGCATGCGCCCCGTCAGCCTGATGTATCCGCACGGCCGTTTGCTGCCATCGCGCGTGCGTGCATTCGTCGAGTTCATGATGGAACAGGCGCGTGGGCCAGCTGCCGTTCAACACGGCGCTTGACGACGTTCACAGCCGATCAGAGAGCGCCTCAGCCCGCTTGGTTAAAGCGAGTAAAGATGATTGACCTAGCCTTTATCCAGCCATGACGCATAACCCTAACTGGCTGAAGCCGCCGCATTGGCCCGCGCCTTATGCAGTTTCTTGTAACTGTCGATCAGGCGGTGGTGCCTATCGAGGCCCTCCAGTTTCATACTCGTTGGCGTCAACCCGAAGAAGCGCACGCTGCCGTCCACCGACCCCATTACCGCGTCCATCCGAGCGTCGCCAAACATCCGACGGAAGTTGACCGCGTAGTCGTCTAGTTCCAGATCGTCGTCGAGCAGCACCTCCAGCACCACATTCAAGGCCTGGTAGAACAATCCACGCTCGACCGAATTGTCGTTGTATTGCAGGAAGGCACCCACCAGTTCTTGCGCCTCCTCGAATTGCCGCAAGGCGAGATGAATCAGCAGCTTCAACTCGAGAACTGTCAGCTTCCCCCAGTCCGTATTCTCGTCAAATTCGATGCCGATCAAAGTGGCAATATCGGAGTACTCATCCAGCTCACTATTCTCCAGCCGCTCAAGCAGATCTGCCAGGCCGGCATCGTCCAGGCGATGCACGTTCAGAATATCGGCGCGGAACAGCAGTGCCTTGTTTGTGTTATCCCAGATCAAATCCTCTACCGGGTAAACTTCAGAATAACCTGGCACTAAAATCCGGCAGGCCACGGCGCCCAACTGGTCATACACCGCCATGTATACCTCTTTGCCCATGTCTTCGAGAATGCCGAACAACGTTGCGGCTTCCTCGGCATTGGAGTTTTCACTCTGGCCAGAAAAATCCCACTCAACAAAGTCGAAATTCGCCTTGGCGCTGAAAAAGCGCCACGACACTACACCGCTGGAATCAATGAAGTGCTCGACAAAATTATTCGACTCAGTCACGGCGTTACTGACAAAGGTGGGCTGAGGCAAATCGTTCAGGCCCTCAAAACTGCGCCCCTGCAGCAATTCCGTCAGACTCCGTTCCAGCGCCACCTCGAAGCTTGGGTGCGCGCCGAACGAGGCAAAGACACCGCCTGTCCGCGGGTTCATCAAGGTGACGCACATCACCGGATAGGTCCCACCCAGCGACGCGTCCTTTACCAGCACCGGAAAGCCCTGCTCTTCCAACCCCTGAATCCCCGCCAGAATGCCAGGGTATTTCGCCAGCACTTCGTGCGGCACATCAGGCAATGCGATTTCACCTTCCAGGATTTCGCGCTTTACCGCCCGTTCGAAAATCTCGGACAGGCATTGCACCTGCGCTTCGGCCAGCGTATTACCAGCACTCATGCCATTGCTGACGAACAGGTTTTCGACCAGGTTGGACGGAAAATACACCACTTCGCCGTCCGACTGCCGCACATACGGCAGCGAACAGATACCGCGCTGCACATTGCCGGAGTTAGTGTCGTACAGATGCGAGCCACTCAACTCGCCATCGGGATTATAAATTTCCAGGCAGTACGCATCCAGAATTTCAGCCGGCAGCGCATCCTTAGGGCCAGGCTTGAACCAGCGCTCGTTCGGGTAATGAACAAATGCTGCATTGGCGATCTCTTCGCCCCAAAACGTACCGCCATAGAAATGGTTGCAATTCAGGCGCTCGATAAACTCCCCCAACGCCGACGCCAGTGCGCTTTCTTTGGTTGCTCCCTTGCCATTGGTAAAACACATCGGCGAGTGCGCATCGCGGATATGCAGCGACCACACATTGGGAACGATATTGCGCCATGAAGCGATTTCAATCTTCATGCCCAGATCCGCCAAAATGCCCGACATATTGGCGATGGTTTGCTCCAACGGCAGATCCTTGCCCGCAATATAGGTGCTGGCGTCAGATGCCGGCGTCAACATCAGCAACGACTGAGCATCGGCATCCAGGTTCTCTACTTCTTCGATGACAAACTCGGGGCCGGCTTGCACGACTTTTTTCACCGTACAACGCTCGATAGAGCGCAAAATACCTCGACGGTCCGCCTCCGAGATATCCGCCGGCAACTCAACCTGAATCTTGAAAATCTGCTGGTAACGATTTTCCGGATCAACAACATTATTCTGCGACAGGCGGATATTCTCGGTAGGAATATTGCGGGTTACGCAGTACAACTTCACGAAGTAAGCGGCGCACAAGGCCGACGAGGCCAGAAAATAATCGAAAGGACCGGGCGCCGAGCCATCGCCCTTATAACGGATAGGCTGGTCGGCCACTACAGTGAAGTCATCGAACTTGGCTTCAAGACGTAGCTTATCGAGAAAGTTGACTTTAATTTCCATGGGGGAATTCTGAAAAATGGTGCACAAAATGACGTAGCCATTACTATCCGCCGCCACGCTGGTGCAGTGCGATGCATCGAAGCTTTCGCAAACGCTGCCGCATACGGATAATTTTTCAGGCGAACGCCATGGCGCAGGAAATGGCTGGGACCGGCGAGCTTCCATGTGCCACGCCAACCTCCACGGCAGCGCCAAGTGCCGTTGTACCAAACTGAGTCGCCACGCGTTCCTCCAACACTCTCCAGAATGCGAGAACTACCAGGCGACAATCCGAAATATAAAGCCCTGTGAAAACAGGGCTTTAATAATCAATCAACTAGCGAATCATGTTTCCCAACGGGAATTCTACCCCCACTCCATCATCAACAGGCCGCCCAAACCCGCATGGCCAAAGAGACTGGTCGTGATCAAAATGGGACTTTACCGTCGCTTTTACCGTCGGCCGCGCTGAACGTTTGCTGGTGCGGGAGATGGAGCGATTTGCGGGGCGACGACTCTGACCGCGCCATTATAAATCAACCCAGAGGATACAAAAGGTGCTGGGCCCTGCCCGCCCTCCGCCGACCCACTGGGCTACGCCAATCGGGGGACACAGATACGGTCTGATCACGATCGTGGTATCGACGGCACGCCAAGAGTGGCGTCACAGATTTTCGGAGAAGGCCGCCCGAGTTTTGAAGACGAAGTCGCGGTGCGTGCCGAAGCCACAGGCCAAGTCGGCCTGCCCCGGGAGAGTCTGTGGATTCGTCGCCAAGTAGTCTCGCAGATGCGCTTCCATCACAAACAGGCTGGATCCGTATGGGTCCGGACTTCGCGTCCATGGCCTCTCTTTGAGTGGTAAATGTGGGCGTCGGATTGACGGGTCGTCATATCCCTGTCCATTTGCACTCAACCCGTGGGTATGTTTAGCCTGCCGCGTACGAGGCCAAGCCCTCAGCAAGATGACCCATCTGCCTGTTGTGAATTCTCAGCGGGCAAGTGTCTTTCACCTGACCGCGGTAATGTCCCTGGCGGCTTCGGCAGTCGAGATATGGCTGGACCGACATAGCGAGCCACTGCCTGCGCGTCGTCCGTTGGCTGCATGCCTCCTGGTAAGTGCGCTGATCTATGCTGTTCGCCTCGTTTGCATCGTTCTCGATATTCCATCGGAATTTGACTTTTCGACTGCCTTTTTTCTTCAGATATTCTTCAATTTCTGGATTGCGTTGCTGGTTGTGACGCTCGTCAGGGAGCGGCGCGAGGCGGGTCTTCAGCTTGCAGCGGACACCGATGCGCTGACCGGCGTCGGTAACCGCCGATGGTTCCTGGGGCGCCTTCCCCCAGCGCCGCTCGCAAACAGCGCTCTCGCGATCCTGGATGTGGACCACTTCAAGCAGATCAACGACAGATTCGGACATCCTGTGGGGGACCTCGTACTGGCGTTGGTTGCTACAGCTATCCGAGATGGATTGCGGGAGGGAGACGTCCTTGCGCGATACGGGGGCGAGGAGTTCGCGCTCTTTCTTCCGAACGTCGACGAGCAAGATGCCAGAGCGGTCGCTGAACGGCTTCGCAAGCGAATCGAAGCAATGTCCATTGTGATCGACGGCGGGCGCGTTAGCGTTACCGCGAGCATCGGTGTGGCCTGGAGCGACCGGAATGGCGGGGCGTGGGATGCCTGGATAAAGACAGCAGACAGTGCTTGTTATGCGGCTAAGGGCGGCGGGCGCAACCTTGTGAAGACGAGCGCCGTGTAGATCCAGCCACCCCAAGCTGAGGTCGGGAGCGGCATCGAGACGTCTTAACGACGCCACTCATCGCGAGATGCAATGCGCGATCTTGCCGTCCGGGTGCGTGATATCGACAATGTGGTCGAGTCCGATGAGTGCAGTGTTTGTCATGGTCTGGATCGAACTGTTGCGGTGAGGTGGCCAGCATGGTCTCTGGCCACCTGAGATGTCAACGCGGCTCTTCTACGGCCAAAACCCAGGGACGCGCCTCACGCAGCGCCGCCTGATACGCCCCGATCTCGGCCCGGCGCTTCAAAGTCAGGCCAATGGCATCGAGCCCTTCGAGCAGCAGGGCGCGTTCGCTCGGGGGTACGATGAACGGCAAGCAGCGGCCCCGCGGATGCCGCACCGTGCAGGACTCAAGATCGACGGTCAGCTCCAGCACCTCCCGCTCGGCTTCGGCGGCCAGCACGGCAATCTCATTCGCGGGCAGCACCACCGGCAGCACGCCATTTCGGTAGCAGTTGCTCTGGAAGATCGCGCCGAACGACGCCGCGATGACGCAGCGAAAGCCAAACTGCCGCACCGCCCAGACGGCGGCCTCGCGCGAGGACCCGCTGCCGAAGTTCTCGCCGGCCAGCAGGATCGTCGCCCGGCGGTAGGGTTCGCGATTGAGCACAAAGCCGGGGCGCTCGACACGCTGTCCGTTCCCGCTCCCGCTGGCTTCATAGCGCCAAGGCGCGAGCAGTTTCTCACCGTAGCCATCTCGCCCGGGTGAGTTGATCTCGCGCGAGGGAATGAGAAGGTCGGTATCGATGTTGGCTCGCATCAGCGCAGCGGCGATTCCCTTCAGTTGGATGAACTGTTCCATGTGATGCTCCCTAGCGCAGCAGCGGGCGTGGATCGGCGATGCAGCCTGCGATGGCTGAAGCGGCCACCGTTGCCGGGCTGGCAAGGTGAGAGCGCACGCCCGGGCCCTGCCTGCCCTCGAAGTTGCGGTTGGTGCTGGTGATCACGCGGCGCCCGGGCTTGCCAGGCTGGTCGAAGTTGTCGCCGCCGGCAAAAAAGCACAACGAGCAGCCGCTTTCGCGCCACTCGAAGCCGGCCTGCGTGAACACGCGATCCAGGCCCTCGCTTTCTGCGGCATGCTTCACACTGGTCGATCCGGGCACCACGATGGCCTTTACGCCAGGGCGCACGCGTCGTCCTTGCACCACCTGCGCGGCGGCGCGCAGGTCGGGCAGGCGGCTATTGGTGCAGGAGCCGATGAAGGCCGCGTCGATGGGCGTCCCCAGCATCGGCTGCCCGGGGTGCAGCTCCATATAGCGCAGCGCGCGCTCGGCATCCGCGTCGGCGGGAGGCGGCACTGCGCCGGTGATGCCCACGACCTGGCCGGGATGGGTTCCCCAGCTCACCTGGGGAACGAGTTTCGAGCAGTCCAGCTCCAGTTCCTTGTCCCAGTGCGCGCCGTCGTCCGAGCGCAGCGCGAGCCAATCCGAAACCGCTGCATCCCAGGCGGCACCTGAAGGGGCAAAAGGCCGCCCCGCCAGCCATTCGACGGTACGCGCGTCTGGCGCCACCAGGCCAGTCCAGGCGCCAAACTCGACGGCCATATTGCATAGGGTCAGCCGCCCCTCCACATCCAGCGTCCGCACCGCCTCGCCCGAGAATTCGATGGCATGCCCGTCGCCACCGCTGACGCCGAACCTGCCGATCAAGGCCAGCACCATGTCCTTGGCCGACACCGCCGGCCCGAGGCTGCCGTGGAACGATACCCGCATCGTCCGTGGCTTGCTTCGCACCAGGCACTGCGTGGCGACAGCGTGCTCGCCTTCGGTCGTGCCGATGCCCCATGCCAGCGCGCCAATGCCCCCAACAGTGCAGGTATGGCTGTCGCAGCAGACCAGGGTGGTGCCCGGCAAGGCGATGCCCAGTTCCGGAGAGATCACGTGCGCGATGCCCTGACGTGGAGTACCCAGGTCGAACAGGCGGATGCCCGAGCGCTGCGTGGCGGCGCGAAAGGCCTCAATGAAGCTGCGCCCGCCCCGAACCAGCGTGTCGTCGCCCCGGCCCGGCTGAGTGTCGACGATGTGGTCCATGGTGCCGAACACAAGGCTCGGATGCGCCACGCGATGCCCCCCCTCCTCCAGGCCGGCCAGCACGCGCGGCCCGGCGCGGTCGTGCAGGAAGACCCGGTCGACATGTAGCAGCGCCTGCTCGCCCTCCATCTGGGCCACGACGTGCTGGTCCCAGATCTTCTCGATGATGTTGCGCGGTGATGCATACATAGTGCTCACCTCAACGTGCGGTGCCGGGATGCTGCAGCCCGGCCAAATAGCGCTGCTCCAGCGCGAACACCTCCTTGAAGCCGACCAGCTCGAGCTGCTCGCGAAAGTCCGCCAACCGCGCGCCGGGGCCACCGGCGTAGCCGTTGGCGCGCAGCGCCGCCAGCGCGTCACGCATGCCCTGGATGGCAGCCAGCATCAGCGTGGCGGGCAGGCTCACGCGCGCGATGCCGATGCGCTGCATCTCCTCGAACGTGAAGGCTTCGGGCGACTTGCCGCCTTCGACCACATTGATCGCCACTGGCCCGCGAATTCCCTGCACGGCCTGCCGCGCCAGCGCCTTGGACGTCATACCGTCCACGAAGATCATGGTCGCCCCCGCCTCCAGGTAGGCATTGCCGCGACGGATCACTTCCTCGATGCCGCCTACGGCGAGCGCGTCGGTACGCGCGTTGATCACGAAATCCAGGTCCGTGCGCGCTTCGGCGCAAGCGCGGATCTTCTGCACTGCTTCGTCCAGCGGCACGATGGATTTGCCCTCCAGGTGGCCACAGCGCTTGGGCATGACCTGGTCCTCGATATTGACGCCCGCGCAGCCAATGCGCTCAAAGGCCTTGACCGCATACCAAGCATTGACGGCATTGCCGAAGCCGGTATCGCCGTCGGCCATGACCGGCAGGTCGATGGCGTCGACTATCTGCTGCGTGGCCGCGACCATATCGGACAGCGAGAGGAAGCTGTAGTCCGGCAGCCCCAGCCGGCTCACGGAAATGCCGAAGCCGGAGCATTGCACCGCGGGAAAACCCGCCTCCTGCGCGACGCGGGCGGACAAAGGGTCAAAGGCACCGGGCATGACAAGGAGTTCCGGCGCGTGGATCAGTTTCTGGAGTAATGCGGTCTTTCGCATGATGAGTCTTGGTGGTCGTGGTTCGAACAGTATGTATGCATGATTCTATATTTTCAAGAAATAAAGTAATCATGAAGCATTAATTACGCTAACATGCATACATACAGAAGAAAGGAGACCTGCACATGCCAAGCCTGAAATCCCTCCGCCGGATTCGCCCCGTCCTGCTGCTAGCGCTCGTCGGCACCATCTGCCCCGCCACCCGGGTGCACGCCGAAACGAGCGTTGCATGGCCCGCGCGACCGCTCTCGCTGGTCGTGCCATTCCCTGCTGGCGGGACCACCGACACGATTGCCCGCCTGCTGTCGAAGAACCTGTCCCGGCAGTTAGGCCAATCCGTGGTGGTGGAGAACAAGAGCGGCGCCAGCGGCACGCTGGGTGCCGCCCAGGTCTTGCGCGCGCCGGCGGACGGCTATTCCCTGCTGCTGGGGACGCCCGCCGAGCAGATCAACGCGCCCTTGCTGATGGCGCGCCCGCCCTACGATCCGGCGCACGACTTCACGCCGGTCGGCTGCGTCAGCCGCGGCCCGAACGTGCTCGTCGTCAATGCGGCATCGAAGGCGAAGACCTTGGCGGACCTGCTGCGCATGGCACGGGCGCAGCCCGGGCAGATCAATTTCGGCAGCGCGGGCAATGGCAACACTTCCCACCTGTCTGGCGAACTGTTCGCGCAGGCGGCCGGCGTCGTGCTCACGCACATCCCCTATCGCGGCAATGCCCCGGCCATCGCGGACACCATCGGCGGCCAGGTACAGATGATGTTTTCCAATCCGGCCACCGTGCTGCCCCATATCCGCAGCGGCACGCTGCGGCCGCTCGCGGTAACGTCGCGCGCGCGGATCGCGTCGCTGCCGGACGTGCCCACGCTGAAGGAATCGGGTATCCCGGTGGAGATCTATAGCTGGACCTGCCTGTTCACGCGGGCCGGAACGCCCAAGGAGATCATCGGCAAGCTGCACGGCGCCCTCGCGCAGGCTCTCGATGACGGGCAGCTCGCCCAGGCGATCGAGGCCAGCGGAGCAGAGAAATTCCCCTCGACGCCCGAGCAGACCAGCCGGTTCCTTGCCGGCGAGCGGACAATGTGGGGTAATCTCATCCGCAGCCGACACATCCACACCGACTGAATCCTTAATCCATAAAGATGTCTTCTCCCGAAACTTCCCGGACCCGCGCGCTATCCGTGGCGGATACCCTGCGCAACCGCATCTTCGACGGCGAGATTCCGCCCGGGTCCCACTTGATGGAGGTCACACTGGCCCAGGAGTTGGGCGTCTCCCGCACGCCGGTGCGCGATGCGCTGGCCCGGCTCGCCGACGAGGGCCTGCTGGTCTACCAGCCCAATCGCGGCTTCCTGGTCCGCCGCTTCCAGCCCAAGGACATCAAGGACGCCTTCACCGTGCGGGCCACGCTCGAGGGCTTGGGCTGCCGGCTGATCGGCGAGCGCGGCCTGATGCACGCCGAGCAGGAGCGCCTGAGCGGCCTCCTGGCGGCTCAGCGGCGGGTGCTGCACGAGGAAGAGTGGAACGACCAGCAGGCCCTGCTGTGGCAAAACATGAATCTCGACTTTCACTACGCGCTGCTGGAGTTGGCGGACAACAGCTGGCTGACCGACGCCGTGCGCCGCGCGCGGCAGTTGCCCATCATCTTCGACAGCAAATCACATCCCCACGACCATGACGCCCTGATGCTGCTGTACCAGCGCGACCACAGCCGGCAGGCGCTCGCGGAGCACTACCGCATCGTGGACGCGCTGGCGCTGCGCGAGGTCGGCCGCGCCGAGGCACTGATGCGCGAGCACATCCTGACCAATCGTGACGTGCTGATCCGCGCCCTGGGGACGAACAGGCTGGGCGCAGCGGCGCAGGTGCCCGGCAGCGGCGGCCAACTGCTTTCCTACTAGAGCTGCGGCCTTTCCTCCGGCTCGTGCCATTGCCACTGTCTTGCGCACAAGCGAACAAGAAAAAGCACAGAAGTTCAAGCCAGCGGACAGGCACCCCGCGTACATTGCTGTTGACGCAGCGTTTCTCCGGCACCGAGCAGATTCGGCTGGCGCGCGTCACGCATGCCACGGGGAGGGCCAAGCATGACTGCGACGCTAGCGACATTCGCCCGCGTCTTCGCCATTAACGGAAGCACGGGGGCACGAGTCGCACGAGAGTGCGCCCCCCATTCCGTCCTCAACCATCTCGAGCCCTTTGCCGCGCGTTTTGCCGCACGCTATCCGGCGCACCGTCGTGGTATGCCCGCATCTGCTGCCAAGCCCAAGGTGGGGTACGGCAGATGAAGCGATCGCTCCGCTTCTGCGTCGAGGGGGATGCCCGCGCCCGGATCCTGTGGAAGGATGGCGACCGCGTTCTCGGCCGCTGGATCATCGAACTCGACGGCCGGCAGACGCCCGTTCTCGCGGTCTGGCCCGCCACCGAGCGCCCGACTTCCTCCAATCTCTCCCGCCTCACGCACGAATATGGGCTGAAGGAAGAGCTGGATGGGACATGGGCAGCCCGGCCACTGGCGCTTGTGCGCGAAAGCGGTCGCACGGCACTGTTGCTTGAGGACCCCGGTGGCGAGCCGCTAGCCGGGATGCTGGGTTCTCCCATGGAGTTGAACCGGTTCCTGCGCCTGGCCATCGGCATCGCCGCGGCCCTGAGCCAGCTCCATCGACGACGCCTGATTCACAAGGACCTCAAGCCGGCCCACATTCTGGTGAACGATAACCTTGGGTCGGCCCGGCTCACCGGCTTCGGCCTTGCCTCGCGCCTGGCACGCGAGCGCCACGCGCCAGGTCCGGCCGAGGAGATTACTGGCACACTGGCCTATATGGCCCCCGAGCAAACCGGGCGGATGAACCGGCCGATCGATGCCCGCAGCGACCTCTACGCGTTCGGTGTCACCCTTTATCAAATGCTGACTGGCGTATTGCCATTCGCTACCGACGACCCGATGGGACTGGTCCACTGCCACCTGGCCCGGCAACCCACGCCACCAGTCCAGCGGATACCAGGTATCCCGGCGTTGCTCTCCGACCTGGTGCTGAGGCTGCTTGCCAAACCAGCAGAGGAACGCTATCAGACGGCGGCAGGGCTGGAAGCTGACCTGCGGCGCTGTCTGGCCGAATGGGAGAAGCGGGGCCGCATTGATGCGTTCCCTCTTGGCGCGCATGACGTGCCCGAACGACCGATGACGCCATCACGGCTCCATGGACGCGAGCGCGAGATACAAGCGCTGCTCGCTGCCTACGATCGGGTCGTGGCGGACGGTATGCCAGAGCTTGTGCTGGTCTCGGGGTATTCCGGGATCGGCAAGACTTCGGTCGTACACGAATTGCGCCAGGCCGTGGTATCCCGAGGTGGACTCTTTTCATCGGGCAAGTTTGATCAATTCAAGCGAGACATTCAGTATGCGACGCTGACACAGGCGCTGCAGAGCCTGATCCGCCCACTATTGGGCAAGAGCGAGGCGGAGCTCAAACCCTGGCGCCAGGCACTGGACACGGCACTGGGACCGAATGGCGCACTACTGGCGCCCCTCATTCCAGAGCTTGAGCTGATCCTTGGGCCGCAGCCGCGTGTAGCGGTCTTGCCGCCAAGGGACACGCAGCACCGCCTCCATCAGGTATTCCAGTGCCTGCTAGGCGTCTTTGCGCGGGCCGAGCACCCGTTGGTGCTCTTTCTCGACGATTTGCAATGGCTGGATACCGCAACGCTCGATCTGCTCGCCTACCTCGCGACTCAGCCAGAGATGCGCCATCTGCTGCTCGTTGGTGCCTATCGCAGCAATGAGGTAAAGCCCAGTCATCCGTTGCTGCAACGATTGTCGGCCATACGCCAGGCCGGTGGGCAGGTGCGTGACGTCAAGCTTGCCCCGCTTGGCGTGACCGACATTGGCCGGCTGATCGCCGATGCCCTGCGCTGCCCGCCGGCGCGCGTTGCCGCCCTGGCTGGTCTCGTACAGGCCAAGACCGCTGGCAATCCGTTCTTCGCCGTGCAGTTCCTCACGACCCTCGCTGACGAGGAGTTACTCGCCTTCGATCAACGAGGTGTGGGCTGGTCCTGGGACCTTGAGCAGATTCTGGCCAAGGGGTTCACCGAAAATGTAGCGGACCTCATGCTCAACAAACTGGAGCGACTTCCCGAGGGGACACGGGACGCGCTGCAACTGTTGGCTTGTCTTGGAAACGACGCCGCGATCACGCTGCTGACGACAGTTCATGGAGGCAACCAGACGCTCCTTGAGGAAGCGCTGTGGCCGGCGATGCATGCTGGGCTCGTGGTGTACCAGGAGGGTACCTGCCGCTTCCAGCATGACCGCATCCAGGAGGCCGCCTACCGGCTGATCCCCGAGGGGGCGCGGCCGGCGGCACACCTTGAAATCGGTCGACGACTGGCCTCCGGCACGCCGCGAGAGGCCATCCCGGACCGCATCTTCGAGATCGTCGGTCAGCTCAATCGCGGCACCGCCCTGATTCACACTACCGGGGAGCGAGAGCAAGTGGCCGAGCTGAACCTGCTCGCTGGCGAACGCGCCAAAGCGGCAACAGCCTACGCATCGGCACTGGGTTGCCTTGCCGCCGGAGCTACCCTCCTGCGGGGAGACGCCAGGAAGCGCCGCCCCGAGTTGGCTTTTGCGCTCGATCTCCACCGCGCCGAATGTGAGTTCCTGACCGGCGCCTTGCCCGAGGCGGAATCGCGCCTTGCCGACCTCGCGGATCGCGCCGGCAGCCTTCCTGACCTAGCTCACGTCACCCAGCTTCAACTGGAGCTGTTCCTGGCCTGCGGCCAACGCGCGCGCGCCGTCGAGGTGGGCCTCGACTACCTGCGTCGGGCCGGTATCCAATGTCCGGCAAAACCGGACAAGCAAGACGTGCAGCAGGAATACGGCCGGATGTGGCAACTGATCGGCAACCGCCCCATTGAAGCACTGCGCGACCTGCCACTGATGACGGATGAGGTCTCCAGGGGCACGATGGACGTCCTGACCGCGCTCATGTTGCCAGCCTGGTACACGAACGTTGACCTGGGCTCGCTCATTATCGGCCGGATGAGCAACCTCAGCCTTGAGCATGGCAACTGCGACGCATCGTGCCTGAACTATGCCTGGCTCGGCCTGATCCTGGGTCCGCAATCCGGTGACTACGACGCCGCCTTCCGCTTTGGTCAGCTGGGCGTGGACCTGGTAGAGCAGCACGGACTCGATCGCTTCAAGGCCCGGGTCTACCAGGCATTCGGGGGCCACGTCATGCAGTGGACTCGCCCGATTCGGACCGCGCGCAGCCTGGTGCAACGCGCTTTCGACGTGGCGAGCAAGCTCGGCGATCTCACCTATGCGTCCTTCGCGCGCAACAACCACATTACCCAGATGCTCGCCATTGGCGAGCCGCTCGCCGAGGTGCAGCGCGAAGCCGAGGCCATGATCGACTTCGCGTACAAAGCGAGGTTCAGCCTGGCCGTGGACAGGGTCACGCCCCAGCTCCAGCTGGTCCGCTCGCTGCGAGGACGAACGCCGGTTTTCGGTTCATTGAGTGATGCCGGCTTCCATGAGGAGTCATACGAGCGATATCTTGATGAGCCCCCGGGCCCCACGCTCGCCACCTGCTGGTATTGGGTCCGCAAGCTGCAGGCCCGCTATCTTGCTGGCGACTATGCAACCGCATTGGCGGCGGCAGATCGGGCTGACCGGCTGCTGTGGACGTGTCCATCGTTCTTCGAGCAAGCGGAGTACCACTTCTACGCCGCACTGGCGCACGCCGCTCACGACATCCCGCGCGTGGAGCCAGAACGGGCCAGGCGCATCAGGGTTATCGGCGACCATCATCGCCAACTGCGGCTCTGGGCGGAACATTGTCCCGAGAATTTCCAGACCCGCGCCGCCTTGGTGGGTGCCGAGCTAGCCCGCATCGAAGATCGCGAAACCGATGCGATGAACCTCTACGAACAGGCGATCCGCAGCGCGCGAGACAGTGATTTCGTCCATAACGAGGCGCTCGCCAACGAACTGGCAGCGCGCTTCTACGCGGCGCGGGGATTTGAGAAGATCGCCAGGGTCTACCTTCAGGATGCCCGCCACGGCTACCTGCGTTGGGGCGCCGATGGCAAGGTTCAGCAACTCGACGGGCTCTTTCCACACCTTTGCGGTGCAGAGAGCGCGCCTGCGCCGACTGCAACGATCGGGCTGCCGCTGGAACGCCTGGACCTTGCAACGGTAATTGCCGTCTCCCAGGCGATATCGGGCGAGGTGGTACTGGACAAACTGCTCGACACGCTCATGCGCACGGCGCTCGAACAGGCAGGCGCTGAGCGCGGAGTACTGGTCCTTTCCCGGGGAACCGGGCTGCACATCGTTGCTGAAGCCACAACCCGCGGCGACGCAGTCGCCGTTCAACTGCTCGACGAGAGCGTGTGCGCGACGAAGCTGCCTGTATCGATGCTTCACTATGTCCTGCGCGCCCGCGAGAACATCATCGTCGACAACGCTATGACCCAGAGCGCGTTTGCTGACGATCCATACGTGCAGCGCCAACACGCCCGTTCGATCCTGTGCTTGCCATTGCTGACTCAGGCCAAGCTGATTGGCGCGCTCTATCTCGAGAACAACCTTGCCCCGCGCGTCTTTGCGCCGGCCCGGACCGCGGTACTGAAACTGCTCGCCTCGCAAGCCGCAACCGCGATCGAAAACGCCCATCTGTACCGCGATCTCGCACAACGCGAAGCGAAGATCCAGCGCCTGTTGGAGGGCAACTTCATAGGCATCTTCATCTGGCACCTCGACGGCCGCATCCTTGAGGCCAACGACGCGTTCCTTCACATGCTTGGCTACCAACGCGACGATCTCGCATCGGCCAGCCTCGGTTGGCCAGACCTGACGCCTCCGGAATGGCATGCGCGCGACGCCACGCTGGCGCAGGAGTTCAGGCTGACCGGGAGCGTGCCGCCGCCGTTCGAGAAGGAGTTCTACCGCAAGGATGGCAGCCGCGTTCCCGTGCTGATTGGGTCCGCAAGCTTCGAAGAGAGCGAGGAACAAGGTGTCTCCTTCGTGCTCAACCTGACCGAGCGCAAGCGCGCCGAAGAAGCTCTGCAATCTGCGCAGGCCCAGCTTGCTCACGTCACGCGGGTAACAACGTTGAACGCACTGACGGCATCGATCGCACACGAGGTCAACCAGCCATTGGCCGCAATCGTCACCAACGCCAATTCGGCTCTGCGCTGGCTCGCCCGTCAGCCTCCCGATCTTGGGGAAGTCCGCGATGCGGTCGAGAGCATTGTCCAGGCCGGGCATCGCGCCGGTTCGGTGATCGGGGGGATGCGTGCACTGTTCAGGAAGACGACCGCCGCCAGTATGGCGCTGGACTTGAACCGACTCATCGAAGACACCAGCGCCCTCGTCCACTGCGAGGTGATCCGTCATCAAATCCTCGTCCAGACCGATCTGGCCGCCGACCTCCCGCAGGTCGTGGGAGACCGTGTGCAGTTGCAGCAAGTACTGCTAAACCTCTTGATGAATGGCATCGAGGCGATGAAGGACGTGACGGACCGCCCCAGGGTACTGCGGATTCAGTCCCGGTGCGACGCGGCCGGAGCCGCCCTGGTCGCGGTTCACGATACCGGCATCGGGCTGGAACCACAGGCAGAGGAACGAATCTTCGATGGCTTTTATACAACGAAGACGGAAGGCCTGGGCATGGGTCTCACGATCTGCCGAATGATCGTCGAAGCGCAGGCAGGCCGGCTGTGGGCAAGCGCGAACACACCTTTCGGCGCCGTCTTTCAGTTCACCCTGCCACCCGCGCACGACTAGAACTGGACCAGCGTAGCCGCGCTGGACACGCCGAATGGAATCTGGGGCCTTCCTCTATTTGGACATTGCCGCTGCCAGCCTAGAAGTTGTGCCGCATGCCCAGCGCAAAAGTCTGAGGATCGGCGCCGGCGCGAGTGCCTAGCTGATTGATCGCAAAATCGTAAATCGCATGCTTCTTGTTCTCGATTCGGCTGTAGTACGTGAACAATGCCGTGCGCTTTGACAGCGGATACTCGTATCCAACCGTGAACTGAATGGCGCCTGTATCCGACCCACTGCGGAAATATCCAATGGTTTGCGTCGATGTACCGGTGCCGTCAGTCGCATAGGCGAACCCAGCGCGCACGCTGCCCGGCCCAAGTTGCTGTACCAATGATGCATAGTAGGCATTGCGCTGCAGGCTGCCGGAGTCGGTTCGGTAATGCAAGTGTTCGTACACCATTGCGATGCGCGTGCCGGCCAGTACCTGATAGGACAGGCCAAATTTCAGGGCATCGTCGTTACGGCCGGCCGCCTGATAGTTGTGATGAACTTCATAAGCCATGGTGGCATTGAAGGGACCACGGTCGAACACAAGCGCGGCCGAGTACAGCGCGGGATTGCGCGGTACGCTGAGTTTTTCCTCCGGCATGCCCACGCCCAGCCAAAGGCTGGCGCCGGCGAGCTGTGGCGAACGGTACTGCACGATGTTCTTCTGACGACGATCGAACGAGCTGGTGTCTTGGACATTGTCCGAACTCGAGGTCGAGCCGTTGCCAATCAGTGCCATGTAGCCGGCCGTGGTCGGGTAATACGGGTCGTAGGCCATGGTTGCCTCGGTATACGGCGTATGCCAATGCCCCATGAACAGCAGACCGTATTCGCTTTGCAGTCCGATACGCGAGTTGCGGCTCGCGATCTGGCCTTGCCCCGTGTCCACGGACAGGTTGCTTTCGATCTGCCAGACTGCCTTCAGGGAGCCGCCCAATCCTTCTTCTCCGCGCAGGCCCCACACCGACCGATAGTTGGTCTGCCTGACGACGCTCCCCAACGATGTACCGTCGGTTGCCTTACTGGCGCTCGAGTACTCGATTGCCGTGTTCAAGCGGCCATAGACGGTGACGGAGCTATCGCCAAATGCCGAGGCGCTGATCAGGAAGAGCGCCGCACAAATGCAAGCTTGTTGATTAGCGCGCTGCATCTTCTTGATTCGAGTTGCTATCCGTTACCAGCGTCGGGCACCGTGACCACGAGTGACCGGCTTCCTGCGTATGTTTTTCTGCGCTCATGGAATGGCTCATTTGGTGTGAAATCGATCAGCAAGCGGGAACCGGCACAAGCCCATCCACGAGCACAGTGAGGACCAGGCATATTGTGCGGCTGCGCAAGAAGCAAAAGCGGACCATGGGAACAGTATCGATGGCTGGATGAATGCAAAAAGTGCCTTGCCTTTATTAGCGATCGCCGTAGACACTGTCCATGGGTCGACGCCGGGCACGCTGCCTGCGGATCATCGCGCATTGCCCCGTAGCTGGCATTCATACAAAGGTATGGGTGACTAGCATATGGGAGCCGTGGTCCAATATGCGCACCTAGGGCGGGCCGGAGCCATTGCCATGATTGATCCAGCCATGCCGGTGCTCGATGCACCGGATAACCCTGACGGCAGCGGGCTGGCGCTGGCAGCCCGCGCGGTCGAGGTCGCACCCACGGAGCAGCAATGGCGGCGGCCTCCACACTCCGAGGCCGCATCGGCATCCCGTCATCACGGGCTTCTGGTGTCGCGCTGGCTTTGCGATGGCCCCGCACCACTTGAGGTCACGCACCCGGGTGACGCCCAGCGGCATTGCATTGCGCTGGCGCTCCGGTCGAGTTCGATCCGCCTGCTGTGTGGCGGCAAGCCCATCATCGACGGCCGCCTGCCAGCCGGCGCCGTGCAAGTGACGGCGCCCTCCACGCCTGCCTCGGCGGTGTTCGATTCCGCCAGCGATATGCTGCATCTGCACGCGCCGCAGAACGCCATGGCTGAGTGTCACGCCGACCTGTTCGGGCATGCGCCAAGCGGCGACATCGTTCTCGATGACCCATTCCCGTATGTCGACCCGGTGCTTGAACGGCTCGGCCAGGCGCTGGTCGTGGCGCACCTGCAGGATCCGGGGCTGGGCCGCATGTTCGCCGAAAGCGTAGCGATAGCCATCGTTTCCCGCGTGGTAGCCAGTCATTTCCACCGTGTTGCCGCCCATCGACGCGAACCCTCCAGGTTGCCCCCGTGGCGGCTGCGCCGGGCACTGGAGTACATCGAGGCCAATCTTGCCGCGCCAATCGGGCTGGCGGATATCGCCGCTAGCACGGGCCTGACGCGCATGCATTTTGCTGCGCAGTTTCGGCGCGCCACTGGCATGCGTCCGCACGAGTATCTGCTGCGCCGTCGCATCGAACACGCGCAGGACCTGCTGCGCCATGCCGGGCATGGCGTGCTTGACGTGGCACTGCGCTGCGGATTTCGCTCGCAGGCGCACTTCACGACCGTCTTCAAACGCTTTGTCGGAGACACGCCCCACTGCTGGCGTGTCAAGGTAGCATCCACTTCAGGCAGTTCACATGCTTGACTCTGCGCACTCCGCCTGTGCCGAACTCTCCCATGCGCGCGTCTAGCGCCTGCTGTTGCTGCTGAATTTTGCCGTGGGCGTCGTCAGCGGCATTCCGATGGAGTTCGAGTGCGGCACCAACTGGAGCGCGTTCTCCGATTTCACCGGTCAGTTCTTCGGCCATACCCTCGGGTTCGAAGGCGCGATGGCGTTCGGCCTCCCTGCTCGCGACGGACCGGCCGCAAGGCCAGCCCGTATCGTGAAACACCTGCCTATTTCGCCGCTTCCGCGAGGAACCAGGCGCGACGCTGCGCCTGGTCGATCCAGGTTTCAAGCAAACCGGCGGTAGCCACATCGGCGTGATCGTCGCAAGCATGGTGTGCCTCAAGCATGGCCGCCACCAACGTCAGGTTATCGGCATGCAGCTCGCGCAGCATCGCATGCGGCGACACCGACTCCTCGTCGTTGTCGCGTAGCCGCTGCAGGCGCGCAATGTCGCCAATCGAACGCAGCGTGGTGCCGCCGATCTTTCGCACACGCTCGGCGATGTCGTCGGTAGCGGCGAAGATCTCCGCCGCCTGATCGTCCAGCAGCAGATGGTAGTCGCGGAAATGCGGGCCGGACATATGCCAGTGAAAGTTCTTGGTCTTCAGATAAAGCGCGAAAACGTCCGCCAGCAGTCCGTTCAGATGGTCGGAAAGCTCGGTGACAGCAAGTCCGGGGTCGATATCAGTCGAAGCGCGTTGCATGGTGACTCCTGCAGAAGAATGAAGGGCAAACGGAGGCCCGGCTGGAGCATAGCCCCGGAGATCCACGCGCGTCTTTTCCGCAAACCGATGGCTTTCGCAAATGCACTGCGCATCGGGCCGGTACTCATATTTTGATCTGATAGCGCCCCCGACTGCATTCACGTGATGGATTCCCCCCGCGCGCATCTCTTCGAGAATCGCCACCAGATGCTGGGCGCCCGTCTTGTATCCAAGGCCGATTGCCGTGGGCGGCTCGGATGCGCGTTCACTCAACTGCAGGCGCACCGCAACGCCGAATGCATGGAATTGGCCTGGAGCCACGCATACCGTCAAAGATTTCCCTGGGCACGCCAGCGGTTGTGGGGCCACCGAGCTGACGCGTTAGTAAAGCACCAGCCGAGAGCCTGCAATGCACGCCTGCCCCTGGTTATGGAAGATCGCCCATGCGGCGCCGTTGAGCCAATGCGCTGCGCGCAAGAGCTACGTTGGCGTTCTCGCCTATGACATGGCCGGGGCTGCGCGAAAACTTGCTGAAGATCTCGAGAAGTACGCCTGGAGCCAAGCTGCCGAGACCCTTGCCGAGACCCAGGAGTACCGTTCGCATTCGCCTTCGGTCGCGGCGAGGCCGGGAAGTCAACCTCGTACCGCGGCGCGACGCGCGCCTCGTTACCCTTTATTCGACCGTGCATAAGGAATGGGCGGTACCCACAAGCGCGGAGTACGCCCCGGTTGGCGCCTCCTGCTCCGATGCATAGGCACCGCAGTCTCTCTTTCTCGCGTGCAGTAACGCGCGCCGCGGCGTGTTGACACCCCCGACGGCGCGCCGCCCGGTCTGCGTCGCACAGTAGTCCAGGGTCTGACGCAGCACCGTATCCACGCTGCGCAGCGACATGCCATGGCGTGCAGCCACTTCCTCGCGGGTCAGTTCCTCCAGGCGCAGGCCCACCAGCACGCGCCGGTGGCGGCCCGGAACGTTCTCCAGCGCACGATCGAGCGCCGCCAGATCCGAGCGCGCTTCCACGACGGCTTCCGGCCCCGGTCCTTGGTCGGCAAGATGCTCGAACACGGTGTCTGCATCGGGCGGCGATGGCCAAATGCGACGGTCACGCAACTGATCCGTCGCGAGGTTGCAAGCGACGCGATACACGTAAGCCTCGGCGCTACGTACCGCGTCAGGAAGTGTCGCGCTCCCCAGGCGCAGCCACGCCTCCTGCAGGCTGTCGCGCGCCGTATCGGGGCAACCAACATGGCGCGTCAGACGTCGACGGAGCTGGTCATAGTTCGATACCAGGAAGTCGCGCAGGACGACCCCGGACTCACCAGCATGGGAGGCCGCACCGGCCGCGCCGCCAGTTGTCCCGAGCGCCTTGACGCAATGCGCAATGCTCGTATCCATGAGACGTCTATCTCCGTGTTCCACTACGAAGTCCTCAACCGCACAGGGGATTCCAGCGCGAACGCTCCCGCCTCGACGGCGTCATGCCGAACGCCGAGAGGCGTTGGGCAAGGCGATGCCACGATAGACGCGGATGCCGCACGATTTGCTGCTACCGGATCTGTTTCAGATTGCGGCGCTCGTCATCGGTCAGTCGCTCCAGCTGGGCAGGATTGAACCGCCCGCCCAGGCCGACGAACTGCACTGGACTCGCCGGATCGTATGGCTCGCTGGATTGGAGGGCGCCAGCAGGCACCTTCTTGCTCTCGCCATCAGCGGGCGACGACGACTCCGGGCCAGCGTCGAGCATGCGCACCGTGAAGATCGAAGGCAGGTTTTGCCGCTGCGCCGCGCGATCCCGCGACATCGCATCCTGCGCAGCGGCGGCAGCTTGCGATGCCGTTGAGCTGGCATTGGTCATCGCCCCCACATTCACGGTGGCGACCACCGGCAGCCCTGTCGATTTCCCCTGAACCTGCACGTTGGCCGCGTTTACCACCTGCAGCGCCGCGAAGTTGACATTGCCCGAGACCCGGATGCCCGCCTCACCGGCATCGATGGTGCCCAGCGGCGCCACCAGGTCCACGTCGCCGGGCGGCACCTCCGGAATCGGGCTCAGCGTGGCGATGCCCGCGCCCGAGGACGGCACGTTCGGCGACACCGTGACATTGCCCAGCGCGTCGTAGACCCGCTTGGGCGGGGTGTACACCACCGTGGTCTTGGAGCCCCGGCCGGCGTTGATGTCGCCTTCCGACGACCAGCCCTGGATGCTGCCGCCAAAGGTCGTCATGATGCGCGACAGGCCCAGCAGGATGCTGCCCTTCGCGTAGAGGGCGATGTCCCCCGCACCCTGCGTCAGCAGGCCGGCACCGGCTCCCGCCGGCACGCCCTCCACGCCGACCAGCGTCTTGCCGCCCGGGTTGAGCATCTGGATGCCGCCGCCGAAGTTGGTATGCACGCCGGCGTCGGTGATGATCGGCACCGTCTGCCCGTTGACCGTGGTGGAACCCGTGATACTGCTGAACATGGTGATGTCGCCCTGGTAGGCGATCGCATTGCCACGCGCATCCGTGGCCGGGAACAGCGTCGCGATCGCCTCGCGCCCGCGCAGGTAGCTGCCATAGCGCGAACTCGCCGGATCGTTGTACTCGCGCCCGCCGAGCAGCAGCTCCTGGAAGTAAACCTGCCGCGCGAAGACGCCCTGCTGCTCGCCGGGCAGCGCAAGGAAGTACGCCAGCGCATCGGCCGCCGCGCCCTTGTAGCCGAAACGCTGCCGCAGCCACGCCAGCAGCTCTGCGTCGTAGGCATGCGCCACCTTGCCGCTGCCCGCCAGCGGCGTGCCTGCGTTCAGCTGGTTCGCCGCGTCGAAGTAGAGCCTGGCGAAGCCCGCGTAGTCGGGGCCGGTCGCGCCGGCACCAGCCAGCACCGTGATGCCGGCCCCGCCCGATTTGTTCGACGGGTTGATGATGTCGCCCGCGCTCGTCAGCGACCCGTCATAGCCCTGGTACAGGTTGCGCCCGGCCTGCAGCTGGAGCAGGCCCGGCCCGGCGATCGTCACGGACTGGCGGAAGATGTCGCGGCCGGCCTGTATCAGCGTGATGTCGCCCGCATCCAGGTTCAGGGAGGCACTCGGCGTCGTGCCCGTACCGACGATATCGCGCCCGGCGATGACCTGGAACGGCTTGGCGGCGGCGTACCAGGTCGTCGGGAACGGCTGGAAGGAGCCCGGGCCGAACCCTGGCGACGGATTCTGTACCTGCCCGAGCGCCAGGTCGACGATATCCTTGCCGGCATAGACGAGGGCCGGCTGATCGTCGGCCGCATGCAGATTGCCCAGCGGCGTGTCCGGCCCGAACGCGATCGGACTGCTGCGCGTAAAGCCCAGATAGGCCGATGTCGGACTGGCATTGTTCGTGCCGCCGCCACCGACCGACGTTTCGAAGACCGGGCGCAATGGCGTTGCCAGCGTGCTCATGTCGGCGCCGGACATGGCCACCACCTGGCTCGACCCATAGATGGAGCCCGCCGCCAGCAGTTCGAGCTGGCCGCGTGGCGACGGCACCAGCTCGAGCACCGGATACGAGAGGCCCGGCAACGGCTCGGCGAAACGGATATCGCCGTTGGCAGCCGCGACGATCAGCGTGCCCGGATAGAAACCGTTGCTGTTCTGAACGTTGTTGCCGGCGGTCCCGCCCGGCAACGGCGCCACATCGCCACCGGCGGAATACAGCTTGATCGCCGAACCCGGCGTCCAAAGGGTGAATGCGGAGGTACCGCCATTCGGGACCAATGTCGTGCTCCCGTCCGCGTTGCGCAGCAGATAGGGAATGCCGGCCTGATCGACCGGGGGGCCCATGCCGGCATCGGCGGCACCCGCGATCACAAGGTCGCCGCGCGTGGTGATGTTGACGACACCGTCGCCTGGCGTCACCGTGGGACCGGGCGTCTTTGCCGAGCGCTTGAAGACGTTGGCTTCGACCGCGCGCGGATCGAACGACGTGAACAGGGCGCCGCCTTGCGCGACCGCCAGCGCACCGATGGAACCGGCGTCCACGTTGATGTCGCCGCGCAGGTTCGTGATCGCGCCATAGTAGTCAGGCACCTGAATGGAGGTTGGAAGCACCGGATTGAGCCCGCCGCCGATCTTCAGCGTGAGATCGCCGCCGCCGGTCGCGACCACCGTGCCGTCGGCCAGCACGCGCCCGGTCGAGGCCACCGCGAGGTCGAGCCCGGTCGGGCCGCTGCCGGTCACGCCGGCATTGCGGCCGGCAATCACGGTCAGGTTGCCGCCGCCCAGGGTGCCGATCCCCTGGAAGCCGGTCATGGTGCTATCCACCTTCCAGCCGGAGGTCCGCGTCAAGGCGCCGAAATTGATCCACCACGCCGTGGGATCGGTGGACACGCCCCCGCCCTGGCGCCAGAGCCAGTTGCCGGTCAGGTCCGAATCGACATAGCGGGAATTGTTGTTGGCGATCTGCACGCTGCCCGTCACGTCCTGCTGGGCCATGAGAAGCAGGTCGCCGCCATGCTCCGGGTACCAGGCATGCAGGCCACCGCCCCGCGTGGCGATGATGTCGTAGGGATTGCTGCCGTCCGCCGCCAGGATCGGCGCCGATTGCGTGCCGGCGGTGTAGACGCCATACGGGGTCGCCTCGCTAAAGCTGCCGCCGGCCAGCAGTTCGAGATTGCCGGTGCCAGTGCGCAGCACGCTGAAGTAGCTGCCGTTCAAGGAGGCGTTGTAGCTCGGATCGTTGAGCGTCAGATTGCCGCTTCCATTGAGCGCGCGCACGGTCTGCAAGGCGCGCCGGTCCGAGCCGGCCAGGTCGGCACCGGCAACCAGGCGCAGCGACGCGGATGGCGCACCAGCCGCCAGCATCGTCGCCGCGGCTGACGCGGCGGCCGCGCCAGGGGTCCCCTTGCTGACCAGCGCCATCGCCACACCCGGCAGACGGATCCCGGCCTCGAACAGCAGGCCGCCCGAGGCGGACAGCTTCGTGCCCGCGGGAATCGCGTCGCCGACGTAGTAGATGGTGCCATCCGACCCGATAAGGCCGCCGAGGTAGTTGTAGAAGTCGTCATTCGGCACCGTCCAGCTCGTCATCAGGTAGACATCCTTCGACGCGACATAGCTGGCACCCGGCGTGCCCCAATAGCCATCCTGGAGAGAGAACTCGGGACTGTTGGTGATATCCAGGACGCCGTCATAGACCGCCGGCTTGCCCGCGACCGCCCGGAAGCCGTCGGAGATGCTTCCCTTGACCGCGAGGTTGCCGCCGGCCCGGATCACCAGGGCCAGCGGCTCGCCCGCGCCGTAGCTGGCGGACGTGGTATCGCGGTTGGCGCCGGGACCATAGCGATACCCGGCCAGGTCGACATCGCCGGATACCGTCAGGTTGCCCTGCGGGGTGGCACTCACCACCTCCACGCCGGGGCGCAGGTGCAGGGCGCTGCCATAGGCGGACAGCCCCGCCATGCGGCCCTGCAGGCCTGCATTGGCGAGCGCACCGGCCGTGAAGACTTGGCTGTCCCGATCGACGAGATCGAGCCAGCCTTGCGTGATGACCTGGCCGACGGGATCGCCCTGATCGGCCGGTGCGTTCGCATAGGTGGCAAAACCGTTGAGCTGGATGCCGCGCGTTCCGCGGATGGTGAGCGGTCCGGCGGCCGAGATAGCGACATCGTTGCCGGTCGCATTGGCCGGAGCCCCCGCACCGGTCGCGCTCGAAGCGGTCGCACCGACACGCTGCGCATTCAATACGACATCGCCATAGGCCACGCTGCCCGGCGTCGACAGGTCGATGGTCGCGCCAGGCAACAGCGTCAGCACCCCATGGGCCGCACTCAGCTCCACGTGGCCGCGGTTCCTGGCCTCGACCGGCAGCCCGTAGCTATCGGCCTGCAGCACGGTGCCGTGCGCATCAAGCACGGCACCCGATGCCAGCGTCAGCCCGTTGGCGGCCGACAGGCGGATCGTGCCGGGGGCCGCGCCCGATGCATCGATGGTGCCGGTCACGGTCAGTTGCCCGCCATCCGTTGCGATCGACACCTTGTGCGCCTTCACACCGTCGCCGACGACCAGGTCGCCCTGCCTGGCGGTGAAGCTGCGTGCGTCGAAGAAGCCGCCCCGGGTCAGCGCGGCGTTCAACCCCGCGAAGTCTGCGAAGGTAGCCGCCCTGGCACTGAAGCCGCCGCTGGCCTGGCCATCGGTCGCGCCGCCATTGAGCGTACCGTTCAGCGCGACCCGCCCCTTGCCGGCATCGATCGTGATTTCGCCGGCGTTCGCATGGATCGCCGAGACGTCGATCACCGCGCCGCCAGCCTGCACCACGCCGCCCTGCGCGCTGTTAAAGCTGGCCGTGCCGCCGAAGCCATAGACCGTGGCCCGCTGGATGGTCGCCGGCTGGCCGCTAAGATCGATGCGGCTACCCGCGTCCAGCGCGATGTCGTGTGTGGCGTTCACCACCAGCTTGCCGCTCGGCAGCAGGATGGTGCTGCCGATAGCGACGCTGTCGCCGCCCAGGTCGATCTGCGCGCCCGCGATGGTCGAGTTCGCCTGGCTCGGCGCCTGGCCTTGCGGCGCCAGCACGTTCAGTGCCCCGCCCGCCGTATAGGCCATGATCGACTTCTGCATGCCGGTCAGCATCGGCGTTGCCAGCGTCAGGTTGCCGCCCGTGCCGCTCTGGCCGAACACGTCCGACGGATCCGCGCTGGGCGCCTGATAGACGAAGAGCGAGCCGTTGCCGGCCGACACGATCTTCTCGCTGGCCCTCAAGTTGACGTTGCCAAAGCCATGGACCGTGCGGCTGGCCTTGCCATTGTCCAGCGACACGAACTGGCCGAGGTCGATCTCCCTGGCCACCAGGTCCAGCGTGCCCAGGCCCGTTCCCGGGCCATCGCCCGCGATCGCCGGCGGCGTCGCACTGGCGAGGGCGTTCCACGTGATCTTGCCCGCCGCGATGGTGGCATGATCGCCCGCCCTGCCCCAGCCATAGATTGCGGGCGTGTTCAGCACCAGGTTGATGCCGGCGCCGGCGGCGTCCAGGCCGGCGCTGCCGAACAGGTTGATCGCGCTGGACGCGCCCAGCGTGATTGTCTGCAATGCGGGCACGCCCCGCGGCAGATCGCCGCTGACCAGCCGGTTGAACAGCGCCTGGTCGAACAACAGCCCGGCCGGGGCACCCGCCGCGGCGATGTCGCCGCTGCTGCCGACGTTGATGGTGTTCATGGCCAGTGCAATATTGCGCGAACCGAAGCGGGCGCCTGAGTCCATGTTGACCCCGCCGTTGGTGGCAAACGCCAGCGTGCCCTCGGAGTACAGCTGCGCCCCTGCGCCGATGGTGATGGCGCCGGTGCCCTGCGAGCCGAGGAAGTCCAGCTTGCCGTTGGACAGCGCCAGCACCGAGGTACCGTAGCCGGTGGTGTAGCCCATGCCGGTGGAGGCCGAATCGAACGGCGTCCCGCCCTGGCCGATGGTGCTCAGGTTCACGTTGTTGCCGACGCCGATATTCCCGCCGACCAGCACCAGTTCGCCGGCCTGGAGCGTGACGCCGTCGCGGATGGCGAGGTCCTGCCCACCCTGGAACATCAGCGTGCCGTTGATCACCCCCACCGTGCCGTTGATCAGCAGTCGCGGGGCCACGATGGCATTCAGGTCCGCGGCGCGGACCGAGGCGCCGCCGAACCCCGGCGTGGCGGCATCCGCGACAATCTCGCCCACGTTCGACAGCGCCACGGATCCGTCAATCCCGCCCGCGACGCCCCGCAGCCGCGCGGTTCCCGCGAAACTCAGCGCCGAAATGCCAGGCAGCGTGTCGGGCTGCTCGAACTTGATCTGCAGGATCTTGCCGTCGCCCGGCAGCAGCGGGCGCAGGCCGCCGAACTGCGCCGCCCCGGCGGTGAAGAAGTCGGCGTAGCCTTGTTCGTTGTACTGCGCGTAGCGGCGCACGGCCGTCCCCGGCGTGATCAGCGCCGTCAGCGGCAAGGCGCCGCGGAAACCGGTGTTGGCGGTGCCAGTCTGGACCGCGATGGCATAGGTGCCGTTGCCGACCGCGGCGACGCCGCCGAGCGGCTTGCCGCCGCCCGCGCCAAGCTCCACCCGGTAGGCGCCGGGCAGCAGCGCGTAGTTGGAGGGCAGCAGCGTGTAGGTGCCCGCCGCCAGGCCGGGCACGCCCCCGCCCACGGTGATCTGCTGGCCGATGGCCGGGTCGCCAGCGCCGTTCTCCGGTGCCACCGGCGCGTAGCCGGAGGCATATCCAGGCAGGATGGCGTAGACCTTGTCGCTCGCCTTGCTCAGCGGCGCGGCCGGGTTGGCGTTGACCAGCGGCGTGGTGAGGATGTTGACCGAGCCGCCGCGGCCCGAGACGAATCCCGCGCCGGTCAGCGTGCCGCCGCCAGAAAGGTCCAGCGTCGCCCCGCCCTGGACGTTGACGGCCTGCGCGTCCAGCGTGATGCCGGGCCCGGAGCGCAAGGTGCTATTGCCGGTGAAGCCGGTAAGGGCCAGGGGCAGCACGCTGGCGCCGCCGTAGGTGTAGGTCACGCCGTCGATGGTGCCGCCATAGGGAATGGCCAGGCCTGCCATCGAGACGGAGGTCAGGCTGCCAGGCAGCAGGTCCACCCGCTGCGTCGCCGGGTAGTTGGTGCCCAGCGTGATGGCGCCGAAGGGGGCGCGCACGATGCCGCCCTGCTCGATGATGGCCGCCTGGAAGCTGAGGCTGCCGAACACGGACAGGGGAGCGTGCGGCACGTCTGGCGTGGTGCGCCCGATCGTCAGCTTCGCCCCGTAGCCCGGATTGTTCTGCCCCGCGATGACAGTGGCCCTCGCATTGGTGGCCGGGTACACCTGGGCCGCCTGGAGGTCGACGTCCCAGGCGCTGGCAAGCGTCGTCCCCTGGTCTACGGTGGTGGGCAGGAAGCGGATATCGCCCTGGCCGACCAGCCGGGTCGCCCGGAAGCCAGGCGACGGCGTGTGGACATAGGTGTAGGTCGAGCTGTCGTAATGGGCGGTGTCCGCCGAGAACACGATCAGCCCCTGCACGTCGATCTGGTTGGCATTGGCCTCGAAAGTTGCGACGGTCGGCGTGTTCGCGGCACCCGGATTACTGATGGAGCCACTGGTGAATCCATCCCGGTAGATGACGGGCGTACCGCCGAGCAGGATATAGGGCGCCGCCAGGCGCACGTTGCCGGTGGCCGCCGGCGTGGAAGCATCGGGCGGCCCTGCCAGCACTGGCCCGGACGTAAAGGCTCCAGCGGTGAGCGACAGGCTCCTGCCGAGCGCGAGCGAGACGTCGCCCGAGAATTGCATGTAGTCGCCGGACTTCAGCGCGAGCACATCAAAGCCGCCCGCCTTGACCATGTCGGCGCTCACCGCGGCCTGCCCGAAGGGCAACGTTGCGACAGCCGCACGGGCTGAACCCGCCGGTGCGCCCGTCGGCAACGCGAGCGGCAACGCACGCGCCTGCGTCACCGTCATCGTACTGGGCACGAGGACCCCGCTGGGCGCCAGCCCGGTGGCAAAGCTCCTGGTATCGAATTGCGGGGTATTCAGCGCAATCGACAGGCTGCCGCCGCTCGCTCCGGCACCGCCAGTGGCGGCATGCAGGTTGCCATCCAGGTAGAGCCCGCTCAGCGAATCGAGCGAGATGGCGCCACCATTGCTCGCCAGCGTGAGAGCGCCGCCCGACGCGGCCCGCGCATTCACCGTACCCGCATCGACCACGACGCGAGTGCCGTCGGCGTCCAGCTCGGCGCCCGGGCGCACCACCACGAACGCGGTGCCGCCGCTGAGCTTGACGGTGCCGCCATCCATAGCCGTGCCATAGCCGCGCCCCTGGGCATCCACCGCCGCATAGGCCTGGCCCGAGACATCGAGCCTGGCGCTCGGGCCGACCCACACCGACACGCCGCGGCCGACACCGGCCGCATCGAAATTGCGCAGGGTGTCGACGGAGCCGTCGGCTTCGTTGACCAGGCTGATGCTGCCGCCGTGCGCCGTCAGCGTGCCATCGATATCGATCTGCCCGGTGGCGTCGATCTTGATGCTCTGCCCCGAATCGACGGCGATGGAGGCGCCTTTTTCCATGATGATCGACCCGCCGCCCGTCAGGAGGCCGTTCTGGCTGCGGGTCTGCGAGCGCAGCGTGAGGCTGGCGCCCCCGCGCTGCGAGAGCGTCGCGCCCTGCGGGTGTTCGGCATACAGCGGCGGCAGCCACAAAGACATCGCCGCAGAGGGATCGCTGCCCGAGGGCGCCACGAGACTGTCGGCGGTGAGCCGGTACACCGGCATCGCCGGCGCGATGTCGGAGCCCGCCACCAGCATGCCCAGCCCGGCATTGATGTCGTAGTTGGAGAAGCCCGCGCGGAAAAACGCAGGGCTAAGCGCCGGGGCCGGCGCCACCGACACCGTCTGCGGCAGGGCCGTGCCCGGTGGGATCACCGTGCCGGCCTGGTAGGTCATATCCTGCGCCTGCACCGAGCCGGCGGCATAGACGACGTTGTAAGGGTTGATCGGCAGGCCCTTCGGGAAGACGCGCGAGGGGATCACCGTACCGGCCGTGATCGTGCCCGAGCCGGCCACCCCGGTGATGAGCGTCCCCGCCGGCACCAGCTGGCCGGGAAAGTAATAGACCAGGCTGCCATTGCTGTCCCTGGAATTCACCGGACTCATCCCGTTCGGGACCACCCAGTCGGCCGCGGTCGGGATGCCGGGCCCACCCGACACCGCGATATCGATGGGAACAGGTACGTCCAGCGGCAGCGTGTTGTGGGTCTCGGTCAGCGTGAAGGGCAAGGGCTGCCCGGCGGCAATGGTCAGCGGCCGCGTGAGCTGCATCCGCAGCGGCGCCGGCGTGCCGGTGGCTAGCACGCCGCCGGCCAGCGAGGCGTTCTCGCCGACCAGCACATTGTTCGGCGAGGACAAGGTCAGCGCGCCGCCGCCGTTGATGCCGGCCGCGCGGATCGCACCGTCCAGCACCATATTGCCGGTGACAGCGCTGACGCCGCCGGACACGTCGCCGGCGATGAGCGTGACATTGCCGCCCTTGCCGCCCACGGTCTTGCCGTTGGCCAGGATAGCCGCGCCGGATGAGACGTCGATCACGCTGCCGCCGGCGATCGTCACGTCTTGCGAGCCGTCGATCGTGACGTTGCCGCCATTGACATAGGCAAGCCCGGCAAGCCTGGCCGGATCGATGCGCGCATTGGTCCACATGCCGCGCACGTCGATCGTCCTGCCGGCCTCGAGCGTCAGTTGCGATGTGCCGTCGGCCGCCACCAGCGCGCCGGGATAGCGGTCACCTGCGCGCGTGAACAGGTTCGACACGTTCACCGTGCCGCCGTGCGCCGTGATATTGGCATTGACGTCGACATTGGGCGCCACCAGGCTCAGCTGGCCGCCATCGGCGAGCACCAGCGGCTGGCTCACCACGATGCGCCCGCCGCTGGCCAGGTCCAGCGCGCCGAGCTGGAAACCGTTCAACATGCCCGCGTCCAGCCACACCGTGTTCTGCCGCTGCGGGTCGAGCGTGTCCGCCGCCCCCATGCCCGGTGTCACGCCCACCTCCGTGCCGATCTTCACCTCGCTGTTGAACACCCCCGTGCGCCCCGGCCCCGTGTACTGCCCCAGTGCCAGCCCGCCCGCCTGCGCCACGGCGTACTGCCCCTGCTTGTAGCCGTCGGCGAGGCCGGCCGCGTGCGCCTGCGTCTGCTGCGCCCCGTTGAAGACCCGGGCTACCACCTCGCCTTCGAGTACCGCCGTCGGTGCGCTCACCTGCAGGCGACCCGCGTCGCGGCCCACCGTGTAGCCGTTCTGCAGCACCTGCTGCGGCGCGATCAGCGGGCTCGCATACGACTGCGTCGCCGTCTTGCCCCAGCGCGGGTGCTCGTCGTCGAAGCCGGTGTAGACCCCCGTGTACAACACCCCCGCCTGCGCGTTATTGGCGTTGCTCAGCGTCCCGTCCGCCCCCTTGAACCACGTCTGCCTCAGGTATCTCGTCTGCACGTCCAGGCTGCCGCCCGACAGGTTGATCGACGAGCCCGCCTGCGTCACCACCTCCTTGCCGCCCAGCGTTACCGTGCCGCCCTGCGCCGCCCACTCGCCGATCCGGTGTCCCTGGTTGCCCAGGTAGCCGCCCACCTCCAGCAGCCCGCCCCCCGTGTACCAGCGCTCGGTCGCGTAGCCGCCCACGCCCGCCGGCACGTACACCAGCCGCCGCCGGTCGATCCACACGTTCGCATTGAGCAGGTTCCCGCTGTCGCGGTTGCCCGGCGCGTCGCGCTGCTCGTTGCCCTGCACATTGACCTTCACGTTGTTCGTGTCCATCGCCAGCGCCACGCCCACCGCCCCCGACACATCCAGCTGCGCCCGGTTGGCCACGAAGCTACGCCCCGTCGCGCTCACCGCGATCTGCCCGCCCGTGGCCAGCGTCAGTGAATCGCCCTGGAACAGCACATCGCCCCCGCTGACGATCTCCACCCGCGACTGGTCGCGCCGGTCCGACAGTCTCGACAGGTTGTCGAACAGCCCCGATGCCGCCCCCCCGCGCAGCAGGTCCTGCGCCGCCGAGTCCTGGATCAGCGCGTCACGCTGGCTGTCCAGCGCCGTGGACTTGCCGTCGTCGTCGATCAGCACCGCCGTCACCGCGCCCGGCCCCAGCGTCACCCGCCCCTGCGTGTCCGCCGCCGAGTTCAGCAGGTGCACCGTGCCGCGCGTGTTGACCGTGGTGGTCGCCACCGCCACCCCGAGCTGCTGCACGTCGCGCCCGGCCAGCGTCACGTCGCCCTCCGTGGCCAGGATCAGCCCGCTGTTGGCCACCTTGCCCGCGCTGCCGCCGGCCACGAACTGCGGCGAGATCTCATTGCCGCGCGTGGTCGACGTGGTGTTGCCGTCGGTGCCCACCCCGCGCCGGATCACAAAGCTGTCGCCCGCGGCCAGCGCCGCCTGCCCGCGCGGCGTGGCGATCGTGCCCGCATTGCCGACCTCCGCGCCCAGCAGCAGCACATAGCCCCCGCCCTGCGTCACCGTGGCCGGCGTGCGCGTAGCAATCCGCGCGCCGGCCTGCACCTCCACCTTGCCCAGGGCATCGGTGAAGCTTGGCGTCGTGCCATTGAGCCCGTAGATGCCGTTGCTCGTGAACTGGCTGTCGGTGATGCGCGCGGCGGCCGCCACCAGGTTGCGCGTGTCGACCTGGCTGGTGCCGCTGAAGATGACGCCATTGCGGTTGACGATCATCACCGTGCCATCACCCCGGATCTGCCCCTGGATCTGGCTCGGCCGTGCCTGCGGGTCGTTGACGCGGTTCAGCACCGCCCAGTCCGCCTGCTGCTTGAAATCCACCGTGGTGTTGCGCCCGACGTTGAAGGTCTCCCAGTTCAGCACCGCGCGGTCCGCGGTCTGCTGGATCGCCACCGTCGTCTTGCCGTCGGACACCGTCTGCGCCGGTGCGTTGGCGTTGACCCAACCCTGCGTAAGGCTGTGGGTGTCGATCTTCAGGCCGCCCTCGGCCAGCCCGTCCGGCACCGTGGCGTTCGCCGCCGCGGCGGCCGCGCGCGCGCTGGCCTGCGCCGCCTGCATCGCCGCAATGCCCTGTGCGGCCGTGCCCAGGTTGGCCAGCGAGCGCTGCAGCTCGGCGTTGGCCTGTTGCTGCTGCGCCGAGGGGCTGGCCAGCGCCGACACCGGCATGCCGTTGGGCAGGCGCCCGGTCTGCTGCGCCGCGCTCTGCGTCGCGCCCTTGGCCGCAAACCATGCACTGCTGAATGCTTGCTGCGCCTGCGCCGTGCCCCAGACCCCGCCAGTGGCAAGCACCATGGCAACGGCCCGGGTCAGCGGCGCCATGCGCAATGGCCATGCCGCCGGTGCCAGGTGTCGTGATTTCGCTATTGCGCACTTGCGCCCGCGTGTGCTCATCTGAAGTCCTGCCCAATAGTTGAGTCGATTCCGCTACGGCAGCCCGCCCGGTGCCGGGCTGCCGCGTCCTTCGAGTTTTGTTTGATTCCGCTTCGCAGTAAGCGGCAACAGGAACTCGCTGAGACAAGACGAATGGCTACCGCCAGATCCCTCAACTATTTTTTGACTTTGCACTTTCTCGCCGGGCGACAGCGGCGAACCTCGTGAGGCGGTGGGCCTTCCACACCCGATGCACTTTGCGCGGCGCAAAGGCCAGCCCTCGTGCCGGACAGCTCAACTCAGGACCAGCAGTCCTCCTGGCAAGGACGTGGCTTCAAGCTTGTAGGTACGCTCGATTTGCCATAACACCGCGTCGAGAGACGTAACCAGGAATCGACCGCTCACCAGATGGGCGCGAACAGCGGCGTTCACCAGCACGACACGGCCGGGGCGATAGCGGTTGATCTCTTCGACCACCTCGGCAAGCGGCGTATTGCGGAATACCATTTCTCCGGTGCGCCAAGCCGCCACTTCCTGCGGATCAGCGCCGGCGACGGGGCTGACGATACGATCGTCGTAGATGGCTTGCTGCCGAGCCAGGAGTGCGCGAATCCCCGAGGGATGCTCCACGCGTGCGGCGCCCTCAAGACAGGTGACACAGACCTTGCCGTTGAGAGACTTTACGTCGAGGCGTCCCGATTCGGCTACGCTTCGGCCGGCTCCCGCCGTCACGACGAAGCGCTGGCCGTCCCGGGACAGGTCGACGGCGGCCTGTCCATTGATGAGTTCCAGGCCGACCATTTCGCCATGGTCCATCTGTCGTCGAACGCTGGTCCGCGTGTTGAGCGTAACCAGAACACTGCCGGCACGCCCGATTTCCTGCCGCTCGCCGGCGGCGGTACGGTAGTCCGCCCTCCACTCCGTGATTGCTGGCCAGGCCCCGAGGGGTGGGTACACCGCGGCAACGGCCGCTACGGCCGCAGCACTCACCGCCGCGCCCATGAATGCACGACGGCCCGACTGCATGGGGCGTCGTGCATGGCTGTGTGCGGCGGCGATCCCCGGATTGGCACGCAGCAATTCCCCTGCCGCCGGCTTCATCGCAGTCCAGAGCCGCCTGGCTTCGTTGAACGCTTCCTTATTGGCCGGGCTGCTCTGCAGCCAGCGTTGAAATCCTTGCGCATCCCATGCATTGACTTCGCGCGAGGTGAGCAAGCGCACCCAGGCCCGCGCTTCCTCCTGGAGCACGTCATTGGAGACGGCATGTTGGTCGATGGGTTTCTTCACGATATCGAATCAAGCCACCATGACGACACGCGCTGGATAGAGTCGGCGAGCGGCGCGCAGCTTCGGCGCGGATTGCGTTTCACGAGTAAAGACGAATGACAATGCTCAAATCCCTCAACTATTTTTGTCTGCTCGACATTTGGGCACAGAAATCGTGCGCGCGCTTCAATTCGTTCTCGACCGTGCGTATCGAAACCCCCAGTCGCTCGGCCACTTCCTTTTGCGGCAATCCTTCCCAGCGGACCAGCAGCAAGATTTGCCGCCGGCGCTCTGGCAAGCGCGCCATGATTCTGCTCAAGGCCTCAAGCTCGGCACGGTCTTCAACCACCTGCGCCGGACCGGGTGCGGGATCGGACAGCGCCATGAGAGCGTCAACGTCGTCTGTCGACAAGTTGCGGCTCTGCCTGCGCTGGATATCGACGGCGATATTGACCGCCATGCGCAGCAGATAGGCGCTCGGGCTCAGGATCGGCCCGCGGTTCTCCTGGCGCTGCAACCTCAGATAGGTATCGTGCAGAGCATCGCCGGCCAGATCATCGCTGCCCAGCACCCGCACGAGACTGCGCTTAAGTTTGGCGTAGCGATTGGCCAAATGGTCCAACAAGGCCGGCTGCACGTCGTCGGACATAGCTAGGATGCCCCCCTGCCGCAGCGAAGCGTGCCATTGTGATCCCCGGGGGCTATCAACATAGTTAACGGTTGTTGCACCATATCCAGCGGCGGCGGAGGGACCTGAATCGCTCTCAAGGTCTCCATCAGCGCCACGTCACGTTGGGGCTCCCCTGTCGAACCCAGCAAGCGCACCCCTTGGATGCGGCCATCGGCGCTTAATTGAAAACGCATCAGCGCGCGGTAAGTCCCGGGGGCGGTCCGTGGGGTGCTACAGAGCGCCTGCCAGATGCGGGATTGAACCTGGCCAGGATACCGTCGATCACTGACCAGATTGTCGATCCCGGCATAGGGTGCCGGTGCGGCGTGCTCATCGGCTTGCATCAAGACAAAGGCACTGCCGCCGCCGCCGCCGGCCTCGTCTCGTTCCGCGACGAGGCCGGTCCCCTTGAGTAGCTGGTTCAGCGCGACTTCGGGCAAGAAACGCCCCTGCACAGCTGACGACATGCGCCCGGTCACGAGTTCGCTTCGAAAAAGCACCGGCCGTCTGGACTGCGCCGCATAGCGGTCAAGTGCGGAATCCAAGGGTAGCGCGGGTATGTCGAAATCGAAAAACCTTGCATCTCTCCCCGCCGCGAGGCTGATGGCCGGCGCATCCGCCAACGGCAACATGGCAGCGGTGGCCTGTCCATGCAGAGGCATGTCCGACCGCGATGGCCCGCCCGACGTACCCGTCGACTGCGCACGCACCGTCCCAGTCGCAATCAGCAGCCCCAAGCCACTCAAGAATCCTGTCAGCGCAAGCACGCTGACCGATGCCGAGTTGCCTGTCATTTCAAACGCATGAGTCGCCGGAGTTTTTGGAAATAGCGGGGTGGATGCTTCGCCAGCAATGTCGTCGAATTTTGTGAATATTTCATGACGAACGCCTCTTTTTCCGTGCGGCTTCCATCTGTCCGGTTACGGCCGATCGTCCTGGCGATTGATGTGAGGAGTCCGGATCAGATTGGCGAGCGCGATTGTCTGATTCATTTGCGTGCTGAACCAGCGAACTGATTTGAGACTCTGGATGCACCGCCAAGCCCCGCCCGAGCCGGTCGATCCCTTCGGCGGATATCCTCGGTGTTCAGATGGATATCGACCTCGAAAGACGAGGCACCGTAGCGCTTGCGCGTCACCTGCATTTCCCAAGTCGCGAAGCACAGGTTGGACGTATCCCGCTTTTCCCGATGGTCCATCGGCCACAATGACTTGCACTCAGGCGCTTTCCGCCTGTCCCCTTACAACTGCAGTCCGTCGCCCACGACGGAAAAATGATCGTCTTGACGTTTGGCACGCTGCCCGTCAATGCGCAAGAAGGGATCGCCGGCAACGTCCGACGCATTCGGATGGCTTGCGAAGAGCGGCTCCAGCCTGCCGGCCTGTGAATGAAAGACTGGCGTGGGAATGCGATAGAGCAGATTCCCGGCAAGCCCGGTCAACGCCCCGCCCGCCCCAAAGCACTGCGTATAAACCAGTTTGCAAAAGGCTCACATGCCGACTGGCTCCTCTGCCATGCCGCTCCGCAACTGGTGCAGCGAAACGGCTGCAGTTCGGATACCGTTTCGCACCCGAGCCGGCGCCGCACGGGCAGGTCCAGCGGCTGCATGCCTTCATGCCCATGCGCCCTGCGCGGTTCCCCAAGCAGTTCATGACAGGCCTGGCAAGGTGCCGGGCAATCGCTCGCTGGACCGGATTGCCGGCCAGGGCTGCGTTGCGGCTCTGCGTCGCACATCGAATCGGGCGCGAACGTCGTCATGCGCCGGGACAGTGCCCAGTACAGGACGCGCAGTTCTGCCCGATCGCTGCGCAGCGCGGCGGATCCACAAAGATCGAGGTGATGCCGGGCCGCGACGCCTAGTTCCACCGCCGCGGCAAGCCCGACAATCTGCAGCTCCCCGGCGGCCCTCAGGATCAGGTCATCGAAGAACCTGGCCAGGTGTTCGTAGTATGCCGGGCCACCGGGAAGCGCGCCTTTGGATACCGTCAGAACGGCCTTGCGGCTCAGGGCGCGGACTTCTTTTCGTAGCGCATTCAACTTGGACAACATACCAATCCCGGCTTAAAAGAGAGTTGACGCATCACTTTTGCGCAGCGGACTGCGTCATTCCCGCGTCCCTGCTTCGGCGCCGACGAGCTCAAGGCCCGATCCGGCGCGTCCCAAGCGCGGGTTTTAATATATGTACAGTTTATCGATTTTTGTGTACTTTACCAGTATTCCAAACCAAGCAGACCGGCATGAACCGGGTGAGGAGACATGGGCGTATGCAGATCGATCTGAGCAACAAGCGAGTCATTGTCACCGGCGCGTCGCGCGGCATCGGCCGCGCCATCGCGCGCGCCTTCGCCGCAGAAGGTGCGCGCGTGGCCATTTGCGCGCGCAGCGAAACCGACGTAAAGGCTGCGGGAGCCGATCTGAGCTCCCGCGGCGCGAAGGACGTCATTGCCCATGTGGTCGACGTCACCGACACAGTGGGCGTGAAACGCTTCGTCGAGCACATTGCCGCGCAGTGGGGCGGGGTCGATGTACTGGTGAACAACGCCGGCCAGGGCCGCGGCGGCAACCTGGATACCTTGACGCCCGAGCAAATCCTCGAGCACGCCAACGTCTTGCAGATGGGGCATTTCCGCTTCGTGCAGGCGGTGGTGCCGCATATGCGCAAGCAGCGCTGGGGCCGCATCATCGAGATCAACGCGCTGGCTGGCGTGGTGCCAACGCCCGACGGCATCCCCTCGGTGGTCAATCGCGCGGCGTGCATCGCCATGTCGAAATCCCTGGGCATGTCGCTGGCCAAGGACAACATCCTGGTCAACACCCTGAACATGGGCTGGATCGATACGGGCCAATGGGATCGCCACTTCAAGGAAATGCCAGCGGGCTGCACCCGCGAGGAATTCGATGCGATGGTATTGAAGGTGGTGCCGATCGGCCGCTTTGGCAAGCCGGAAGACGTGGCCGGGATGGCGCTGTTCCTGTCGAGCGAGTACGCCAGCTTCATCAGCGCGGCGTCCATCGAGATCGCCGGCGGCATGGGCGGGCAGATCGCCTACTACCCCACGCTCAAGCGCGATTTCCACGAAGCCGTGCGCCTGCGTGAAGAGGCCGCCGCCGAGCAAGAGGCCTGACCACGGCAAACCCGCCCCTTCCCTGGCTGACAGGAGATCACCATGGATCTGCGCAAGCAGGTAGCCATCGTCACCGGCGCGTCGTCCGGCATCGGCCAGGCCATCGCGCGCGAGCTTAGCGCCGCGGGTGCCAGCCTGGTCATCACGGCCCGGCGCGCGGATCGCCTGGCCGCGCTATCGGCCAGCCTGCACGGCCCCAGCGTCCGGCTGTGCGCCGCCATCGAGGATCCGGGCACGCCGCAGGCGCTGCTGGACCTGGCCGTGGCGGAGTTCGGCCGCGCCGACGTGTTGGTCAATAACGCCGGGATGTTCGTGGCAGGATCGCTGGACACCATCGACCTGGACGACGTGGCGCGGATGACGCGGGTGAACTTCGACGCCGTGGTGCGCGCTTCTTACCTGTTCGCGCGCGCTTTCAAACGCCAGGGCTCGGGCGCCATCATCAATGTGTCCAGCATCGGCGCCTACCTCAGCTCCTCTTCGGTGGGCGCCTACAGCGGCCTGAAGCACGCGCTGGAAGTGTTCACCTCGGCTTTGCGCGTGGAGTTGAAAGGCTCCGGCGTACGGATCGGGACGATTGCGCCAGGCACCACGGAGACCGAGATCTTCGATCGCCTGCGCGCCAGCGGCCACGCCGTGCGCGCCGATCAGACGCCGCCGCTCGATCCCGCCGACGTGGCCGCCGCCGTGCGTTTCATGCTGACCCAGCCGGAGCGCGCCAACGTGGCGCGGCTGCTGCTGGTTTCCTCGGCGGAATCGGTATGAATGCCGGCGTACAGCAGCCGGCCGTCCAACCGGAACGGACCGCCGCCCAAGCGCCTGCCCGGGCCCGGTCGAGCCATCCCTACCCGTCCGCCCGTTATGCCTGGTACGTGATTGGCGTGCTATTCGCCATCACGCTGCTATCGCAACTCGACCGCCAGCTTCCCGCGCTGGTGGTACGCCCGCTGCGCCGGGAGTTCGGCGTTTCCGACACCGCCTTCAGCCTGCTGCAGGGCTATGCCTTCGCGGTCTTCTACACGCTCGCCGGGCTGCCGTTGGGGCGGCTGGTCGACCGGGGCAACCGCCGCAACCTGATCTTCATCGGGCTGCTGTTCTGGGGCGGCGCTACCGCGCTGTTTGCCTTTGGCCAGACCTATCACCAGTTGCTGCTGGCGCGCGTCGGCGTGGGCATTGGCGAAGCCGTGCTGGCGCCCGCCGCGTACTCCCTGATTGCCGACTGCGTGGCACCGGCGCGGCGCGGGCGTGCCCTGGCGGTGTACTACGTGTCCATTGCCATCGGCTCGGGCGCCTCGCTGCTGCTTGGCGGGTGGCTGCTGGCCGCCATTCCGGTGCAGGGGATGGCGCTTGGCCCGCTTGGCGCCATGCCGGCGTGGCGCGTGGCCTTCCTGGCCGCCGCCGCTCCTGCCGTGCCGCTGGCGATCTTGCTACTGCTGTCGGTGCGCGAGCCCGCGCGCCGCGAGGACCATGCGCTGCACGTCGCCGCCGAGGTGTCCACGGTGGCTGATTTCGTGTACCACTTGCGCCAGCACGCCAGCACCTTCTCGCGCGTGCTGACCTATCCCGCCCTGCTCTCCGTCATCGGTTACGGCGCGCTCGCGTGGGCGCCTGCGTTGTTCGAGCGCAGCTTTGGCATGCCGCCCGCACGCTCAGGCCCCGTACTGGGCATCATCGTCGCAGCGGCGGGTGCTGCGGGCACACTAGCCAGTGGATTCCTGAGCGACTGGTGGACGCGCCGCGGCATGCCGGCCGCGCGTTTGCGCGTGGCGCTGGCGGGTGCGGCGCTGTTTGCCGTGCCATCGGTGCTGTGGCCGTTGATGCCGGCCCCGGTACCGGCCTTCGCGCTGTTGTTCCTGACCGTGCTGGGGCTTGGCCTTGCGCAATCCGCTGCGCCGCCGTCCATCCAGGCCGTGGTGCCCAATCGCATGCGGGGCCAGGCCATCGCGGTCTACCTGCTGCTCGCGGGCCTGTTGGGGATCGGGCTAGGGCCGACAGCCGTGGCCCTGGTTACCGACCACGTCTTCCACGACGATGCGGCCTTGCGTTATTCGCTGGCGTTGACCGCTGCGCCTTCAGCATTGTTCGGCCTGTGGCTGATTGGGTCGGGCCTGCGGCCGTACGCCCGCACCTGCGTAGCGCTGCAGTCCGCCGGCTGAGCAGGCCGCAGCGGCTGGCCGCCCCTCCCTTAACCGGGACTGCCGAGGCGGCCCGTCGCCCGGTGCTCGGACAGCACGCGTCTTGGGCCAATGGTGTTGCGCAGCACGCCGATGCCCTCGATCTGTGCCTCCACGACGTCCCCGGGCTGCAGGAATCGGCCGTCTTCCAGCCCCACGCCGCAGGTGGATCCGGTGAACACCAGATCGCCCGGGCGCAATGCGATGCGCGCGTCGACATAGTTCAGCAGTTCGTCGAGCGGGAAGATCATCTGGTCGGTGTTGTCGTGCTGGCGCTGCTCGCCGTTGATGCGCAGGCTCAACGTCACGGCTGGCTGGCCGGCGCCACCGAACTCATCCAGCGTAGTGATCCACGGGCCGATCGGCGCGGTGCGATCCAGCGCCTTTTGCGTGAATAAGTCGAGCGAGCCAAGTTGCTTGCCCGCATCGCGGGCGCTGATATCGTTGCCCACCGTATAGCCAAGCAGGCACGCGCTGGCCTGCGGCTCGTCGCCCAGCGCGCGCGCCACCACGGCGACCAGCTCGACTTCGTAGTCGAGCTGCTGCGTCACGGCGGGATACTGGATCTCGCCGCCGGGCGGCACGATGGCCGAGGCCGGCTTGATATAGGCGATGGTGTGCGGCGGCGGCTGCGTGCGGCCTAGCCGCGTCAGGTGCGTGAGGTAGTTCATGCCCACGCCGAACACGCGCGCGCCGGGCTGGACCGGCGCGCACAACTGCAGTGACGCGAGTGCCAGGCTGCCGCCGCGCAGCTCCAACGCTGCCTGCCCATGCCGCGCCACGGCTGGCGCCCATAGCGCAAAGGGCACGCCTACGCGTTGCACGCTTTGCAGGTCGTCGGCCACCCGCCCCCAGAACACCTCGCCCTGCGTGTCGCGCACGCGTGCCAGCTTCATGGCTCAAGCCGCCCGCTGCAGGCCGGCCAGTACGGCCAGGCCATCGGCGTCCAGCACCTCTTCAGGCGCGCGCACGCTGGGCCCAAGGATGGGACCCACCAGTTCATGCCCCCAGGTGCTGAGCTTCTCGGGATTCAGCTCGAAGCCATCCTGGTGCCACGGCTCCAGCTCCGTGATGATCTCGATGGCAAAGCCACCGGGTGAGAAATGGTAGAAGGACACATGTGGGTCCTGCGTATGCTGGCCCAGCGTCATCATCATCGGGAGCTTGCGCTGCTTGACGATATCGTAGGTCTCGCCAACGTCGCGCAGGCTCTTGACGAACAGGCCAATATGCTGGATGCCCATCTTGCCCGGCCCATGGCCATAGGCGATATCGTGGCTGGTGCTTTCGTTAAGGCGGGAACGGTAGAACGCGGTCTTGCCCTTGCCGGCGCCGGCGCCGTAGTAGTGGAAGCCCAGCAGCTCGGTGAGAAAGTGCTCCAACTCCGGGGGAAACTCCGGCGTGATCACAACCAGGTGGCCCAGCCCCCGCGCGCCCGCAACAAAGCCGCCGTGCGGCCGGCCGGGGATAAAGGAGCGCGGCATCCATTTCTGCGCGTAGAACAACTCGTGCTGGTAGCCGACCGGATCTCGGAAGCGGATCACCTCCTTGACCCCGCGCAGTTCGCGCAGCGCCGCGTCGCCCACGGTGACCTCCACACCGGCGTCCCGCAGGCGCTTCACCGCGGCCTGGAACTCCAGCTTGCCGCGCGCTTCCCAGCCGATATAGGCCAGCCGGTCGGCCTGGCCGGGATGGAAGGCAAAGCGATGCCGGCGGTCGTCGATGCGGAAATACAGTGAATCGGGGTCCGCCTCCGGCGAGGCGCCGATCTGGAAGCCCAGTACCTCGGGGCCATAGCTTCGCCATTCGTCCAGCCTGGTCGACTCGAAGCCGAGATAGCCAATGCCGATGATGTCCATGTTGTCTCCTGAAGTGTCTTGTCTCTCTTGCCTGGCATGACCGGGCGCCGCGTGGGCGTGGCTCAGACGGCAAGCATGCCGCCGTCGACCGCGATATCGGTGCCGGTGACGTAGGAAGCGTCGTCGGATGCGACGAACAGGGCGGTAGCCACCACCTCATCCGCCTCGCCGGGGCGCGCCAGCGGGATGCCGTCGACCAGCGCGGCGCGCGTGGCTGGGTTGTTCAGAAACGGAACTGTGCCCGGAGTCACCACCAGGCCCGGGCTGATGCTGACCGCGCGGATGCGGTGCTTAGCGCCTTCCACCGCCAGCTGGCGTGTGAGCGCCACCACGCCTGCTTTGGTGGCCGAATGCGCGCCAATGCCGGCGGTCGTGGAAGCCCCCCATGCGGAGACCGACGCGATATTGATGATCACCCCGCCGCGTACCGCCAGATGCGGCCATGCGAACTTGGTGGCGAAGAACACCAGGTCCAGTTCGTTGCGCATGGTGAAGCGCCAGTCGTCCACGGACATGTCCGCGACCGGTCCGAAGCGCGCCGCCGAGGCATTGTTGTAGAGGACGTCGACCCGGCCGTACTCGCCGACGGCGGCTTCCACCCAGCGCTGCGCCTGGTCCGGGTCGCCAAGATCAACGCCGCCGATGCCCTCCATCCGGAGGCCTTGCGCGCGCATGAGCTCGAGCGTTTCGCGCTGCGCCTGCGCATTGACATCGCAGCCGAACACGCTTGCGCCTTCGCGCGCGAAGCGCAGCGCGGCCGCCCTGCCCTGGCCGCCTCCGGTACCGGTGATCAATGCGACCTTGCCATCAAGACGTCCCATCCGATTTGTCTCCCGCTTGCCTGTGCGCTATGTGCATGGATTGCGTCAGGCGAAAACCGCCTCGATCACCAACGCCTCGGCCGGGCACGCGGCCGCGCCTTCACGCGCCTCCTCCTCCAGCTCCGGGGGCACCGTGTCCACCTCTACGTAGACCAGGCCGTTCTCGTCGAGCTTGTAGATCTGCGGGCAGAGTTGCGCGCACAAGCCGTAGCCGCAGCAACGGCTGCGATCGGCGCGCACCTGCAGCACCACGGCCGCTTTGTTTTCCGAAGTCATGTCTCCTCCTTTTGTCTTCTGGCGATGTGTCGCACTAGAGCTAATTATATGCACAGTTTTTTCAAAAGTGTCACCTTTTAACTCGGGGTTGACCCGGGTCGCACGCCGCCGCGCAGGCCAGGTACGGGTAAATCCGAGGGCGGCGGTTTCCCCTGTAGAATTCTCGATTCAGAATATAATTACCGCATACAGAACGAGAACGGTGCCGAGCCATAGCGCGAACCAGGAAGACAGCAAACCCATGAGCCAACAGAACGCCGCACCCGCACGCAAACGAACAGCCCCCGCCAGCGCAGCCGCGCCGGCGGCAAAACCAAAGCCCAAGGTCAGGGCAGCCACCAACGCCATGGCCAATGCCGTGACCGTGAAGCCGGTGTCCAATGCCATCCGCATCCTGCGCTACCTCACCCAGACCGGCGCGCCTGAGCGCGCCGCCGACATCGCGCGCCACCTCTCCATCAATTCCAGCACCTGTTTCAACATACTGCGCACCCTGGTGGCCGAGGATGTGGTGGACTTCAATGCCTTGTCCAAGACCTATTCCGCAGGGCTTGGGTTGGCACGCCTGGTCGAGCAACTGGTCACGCAAGGCCAGCGGCTGCAGCTGGCGGCTCCGCCCATGCAGGACCTCGCCGCGGAGTTCGGCGTCACGGTGACGTTGTGGCGGCGCCTGGGGGCCGACCGCATCGTCCTGGTCAGTTCCCAATCCAGCCCGACCAACCTGCGCATCGACATGCCAGCTGGGCAGCGGCTGCCGATCCTGATGGGCGCCAGCGGCCGGCTCTTCGCCGGCAGGCTCGGGCTCACCGAGGAGCAGCTGCGCGAGGAGTTCGAGCAACTCCGCTGGGTCCGCACGATCTCGTTCGACAACTACCTGCGCGAAGTCAACCGCGCGCGGCGCCGCGGCTGGGCAAGCGACGACGGCTACTTCGCCACCGGCGTGCTCGCCATCGCCGCGCCCGTATGCGACCCGAGCGGCAACATCGCCTTTACCGTGTCCACGGTGATGATTCGCGGCGACCGCAGCGAAGACAAGGTAGAGGCGCTGGGCGAAGCCGTGCGCGACCTGGGCCACAAACTGGAAGCCGTGCTGTTCTGATCTGCTGATCCTCCCACCAAGGCCGCGCCGGCCCTGAGCGCGCTGCGCGCGCCAGCCCGCGCGTCCATTCCCCAGCGGCCGACACCCCGTCGGCCGCGTCATGCCGCCGCCCTGCGCGGCACACCTCCCCCTATATCTCCAACAACCCGCCTCAAGCAGTGGCAGCGCCCCCCTCGCGCGCACTCGCCTCATCGTTAACCCGCAAACTCCGCGGCTGCCCACCTTTAATATGCACACATGCATTGATTGTGTATAACTTTTTAACTACTATCCGAATGCCAATCCGCTACAACACGGCTTGCCAGACAGTGGCAGCCCATACACACGGGGACACCGATGAAACTGGAAGATCTCATTCTCGTCAGCGTAGACGACCACGCGATCGAGCCGCCTAACGCCTTCACCCGCCACATGCCGGCCAAATACAAGGGCCGCGAACCCAAAGTTATCGAACGCGGCGGCCGCGACGTGTGGGTGTTCGAGGAACAAGCTACCGGCTACATGGGCCTGAACTCGGTCGTAGGCCGCCCGAAGGAGGAATACGGCATGGAGCCGCTCGGCTACGAGCACATGCGCCGCGGCACCTGGAATATCAAGGCGCGCGTCGATGACATGAATGCCAACGGCGTTCTGGGCTCCCTGTGCTTCCCGACGTTCCCGGGTTTCGCCGGGCAACGCTTCCAGGGCTACGCCGACCGCGGCGTGTCGCTGGCCGCCATCCAGGCCTACAACGACTGGCACCTGCATGACTGGTGCAACGCCGCGCCCGGCCGCTTCATGCCGCTGATGCTGGCACCCTGGTGGGACATGCAAGCGGCGGCCGCCGAGATCGGGCGCATGGCCAAGCAAGGCGTGCACGCGCTCACGCTGTCCGATAACCCCACCTTGCACGGCTACCCCTCGATCCACAGCGACTACTGGGACCCGGTGTGGAAGGCCTGCGCCGACAACAACGTGGTGGTCTGCTGCCATATCGGCACCGGCGCCAAGGCCGCGCATGCGTCCGACGATTCGCCCATCGATGCGTGGATCACCTCCATGCCGATCTCAATCGCCAACTCGGCCGCCGACTGGATCTGGGCGCCGATGTGGAAGAAATTCCCCAAGCTGCGCATGGCGTTGTCGGAAGGCGGCATCGGCTGGATCCCCTACCTGCTGGAGCGGGCCGACTTCACCCATCGCCATCACCATGCGTGGACCATGTCCAACTTCGGCGGCAGGATGCCCAGCGACATCTTCAACGAGCACATCATCACCTGCTTCATCGAAGATCAGTTCGGCCTGAAGAACCTCGACGCGATCAACGTCGACAAGGTCACCTGGGAATGCGATTACCCGCACTCCGACTGCACCTGGCCGGGCTCGGCGGACGTGTTCCACCAACAGGCCGGCCACCTATCAGACGAGGTGATCAACAAGATCACCCACCTGAATGCGATGCGCGAGTTCTCGTATGACCCGTTCTCGATCCTCGGTCGCGAGAACTGCACCGTGGGCGCGCTGCGCGCGCTGGCCAAGCACGTGAGCGTGGAGCCCGCGCTGGGCATGGGCGGCGCAGCGCCGGTACGCGACCCCAACAAGCCGGTCACGTCGGGCGACATCAATCGCATGTTCGCCGCGGCCGACGCGCAAGCCGCGCTGTAAGCCAGCGGTCACCCGGCCGCGGCGGCCTAGGCCGCCGCGGTGTGTTCTGCACCGTCGCCTCGTGGTCGTCACCGCACCAGCCGCCTCACGCCCACCTCGAATCATGTCCACGCACGCATTCCGCTATTACCGCATTCCACCCGACGCCGAGCCCTTGCGTGAGCAAGTCCGCGGCTTTCTTGCCGAAGCCTTGAAGGATCGGTCGCCACTGCAGCGCGCCGACTCTTGGATGGGAGCCGATCCCGAATTCAGCCGCGAACTCGGCCGTCGGGGCTGGCTGGGGATGGCCCTGCCCCGGCGCTATGGCGGCGCAGAAGCGGGCCCATTCGCACGCTATGTCGTGATCGAGGAGTTGCTGGCCGCCGGCGCGCCAGTCTCCGCGCACTGGATCGCCGACCGCCAAAGCGGCCCACTGATCCTGCGCTACGGCACCGAAGCCCAGCGCGACAAATACCTGCCGGGCATCTGCCGCGGCGAGAACTACTTCTGCATCGGCATGAGCGAGCCCAATTCCGGGTCGGATCTGGCCTCGATCCGCACGCGCGCCCAGCGCCGGGGTGATGGCTGGGTACTCAACGGGCATAAGCTCTGGACCACCAACGCCCACTACTCGCGGTACATGATTGCCCTGGTGCGCACCGGCGAAAAACCCGCGTCGCGCCACGAGGGGATGTCGCAGTTCATCATTGACCTTCAATCGCCAGGCATCACGATCCGTCCGATCCGGGACCTGGCCGGCGGCGAGCATTTCAACGAAGTCTATTTTGACGATGTCCAACTCGGCGCCGACGCCTTGATCGGCACCGAGGGCCAGGGCTGGGAACAGGTGACGGCGGAACTGGCCTTCGAGCGCAGCGGGCCGGAGCGCTTTCTCAGCAGCATTGCCCTGCTGCATACGCTGATCGACGCCATCGGCAAGCATCCCGATGCACTGCAGGCGCGGGAGATCGGCCGGCTGGCCGCCCGCCTCTTCACGCTGCGGCAAATGTCGCTGTCCGTCACTGCGGAACTGGCGGCAGGCCGCAACCCGGCCTGGGCGGCTTCCTGCGTGAAGGACCTCGGCACGCAGTTCGAGCAAGACATCCCGGAGGTCGCGCAACTGCTGCTGGACCTGCCGCCGAGCGTGGGTGGAGGTAACGACCACGCCCAGGTGCTGGCCTACCTGATGCAAATGGCGCCCTCCTTTTCCCTGCGCGGTGGCACGCGCGAAATCCTGCGCGGCATTATTGCCCGCGGACTCGGGCTACGGTGAATCCCATGCAAGAGATCTTTGAGAGCACCATTGAGCGCTTGCTTGGCGACACCGTCACGGCAGAGCTGCTGCGCACCTGCGAAACCGGCGCCTGGCCCGCGTCACTCTGGGCCAGCGTGGAGGACTCCGGCTTTGCCGTCGCCGCCGCCCCCGAGGCCCGGGGCGGTGCCGGTGCCAGTTGGGCGGACCTGTTCGTCGTCGTCCGCGCCGCCGGCCGGCACAACCTGCCGTTGCCCTTGCCCGAGACGCTGCTTGCCAACGCCTTGCTCGGGCAAAGCGGCCTGGAAGCACTGAACGAGCCTCTGGGCATCGCCGCTGGCGGTATGCTGAGCCTGCGGCGTGGCCGCGTTGGCGGCACCCTGCGCGATATCCCCTGGGGCCGGCATGTGCAGCGCTTGGTGGCGGTGACTGATGGACCCGAGCCGACGGTGGTATTGCTGGACACCACCGGTGCGCGGTGCCAAACCCGGCAGAACACGGCCGGGGAGCCGCGCGACGACCTGCACTTCGACGATGTGTTCCCGTTATCCAGTGCGCCGCTGCCCGCCGAAACGCCCGCCGATGTGCTCCAGCTCGGCGGCGCGCTGATGCGATGCGCGCAGATCGCCGGCGCCACGCAGACCGTGCTGGACCTGGCCACACGCTACGCCACCGAGCGGGTCCAATTCGGCAAGCCGATTGGCGCCTTCCAGGCGCTGCAGCAGCAGATGGCAGTCCTCGCCGAACACGCTGGCGCCGCCGCGGTCGCGGCGGAATGTGCCTTCGCCCAGTCACTTGATGCAGCCGGCGGCTTTGCTACCCTGCCCATCGCCGCGGCCAAGGTCTGTAGCGCCGAAGCCGCGGGCATGGCGGCGTCGGTCGCGCACACAGTGCATGGCGCCATCGGCTTTACCGATGAACATGCGCTGCACCTGTCCACGCGGCGGCTCTGGTCCTGGCGCAGCGAATTCGGCAATGCCACCACCTGGTCGCAGCGCCTTGGCCAGGCCGTGTGCGGTGCCGGAGCGGCGGCGCTGTGGCCAGCGCTGACGGCCTGCCGCCTGGACTTTCCCGCTCATCACGCGCGCGTTCAGGCCTGAACCACGCATCACCCTCAACGACGCCTATCCTCAGAGACTTGACCATGCGGACCGTATTCCGAGAAGACCACGAACTATTCCGCCAGCAGGCGCGTCGCTTCATCGAGAGCGAGATCGTGCCCCACCTGCCCGACTGGGAGCGGGCCGGCATCGTGCCCACGGAGATCTGGCGCAAGGCCGGCGAGATCGGCCTGCTGTGCGCAACAGTACCGGAGGAATATGGCGGCGCCGGCGGCGACTTCGGCCACTCCGCCGTCATGATCGAGGAGCTGGCCCGCGTCAACGCCACCGCCATCGGCTTCACCACGCATTCCGAGATCGTCGCACCGTACATCGTCGCCTACGGCAGCGAGGAGCAGAAACAGCGCTGGCTGCCCCGCATGGCCAGCGGCGAACTGATCGGCGTGATCGCCATGAGCGAGCCCGGCATCGGCAGCGACTTGCGCTCGATGCGCACCAGCGCCACGCGCGACGGCGGCGACTACATCGTCAACGGGCAGAAGACCTTCATCACCAATGGCGGTAATGCCGGCCTGATGATCACGGCCACCAAGCTCGACCCGAAATCCAAGGACCTGACACTGATCTGCGTCGAGGAAGACCGGCCCGGCTTCTCCAAAGGCAAGCTGCTGGAAAAGATCGGCCTGAAGGGACAGGACACCTCGGAGCTCTTTTTCGACAACGTCCGCGTACCGGCGGAGAATCGCCTTGGCGAAGAGAACCAAGGGTTCCGCTACCTGACCCACCAGCTCGCGTGGGAACGCACCATCATCGGCATCCGCGCGGCCGCGTCGATTGAAGCATTGTTGGCGGAGACCATCCAGTACACCCGCGATCGCCTGGTATTCGGCAAGCCGGTGTTCGACTTCCAGAACACGCGCTTCAAGCTCGCGGAGGTGAAGGCGCAGGCCACCATGCTGCGCGTCTTCGTCGACGACTGCCTGGGCAAGGCGATGCGCTTTGAGCTCACCGCCGAGGTGGGCGCGATGTGCAAGCTGCTCGGCTCCGAGCTGCAAGGCAAGCTGCTCGACGAGTTGCTCCAGTTGCACGGCGGCTACGGCTTCATGAGCGAGTACAAGATCGGCCGCTCGTGGGTGGATGCACGGGTTGCGCGCATCTATGGCGGCACGTCCGAGATCATGAAGGAAATCATCAGCCGGTCGCTATAACGCGCCCGGCTGCAACGCAAGAAAACCCAGAGGAGACAATGATGCCCAAGCTTTCGTATATCCGCCACGATGGCACCCGTACCGATGTCGAGGTGTCAACCGGCGCCACGGTCATGCAAAGCGCCCTGGAGCGCGGCGTCGATGGCATCAGCGGCGATTGCGGCGGCGCTTGCCAATGCTGTACCTGCCACGTCTTCGTGGAGGAAGCCTGGCTCAACAAGCTGCCGCCCGTGGACGAGATGGAGGACGCCATGCTGGACAGCACCGCCGAGCCGCGGCGCGCCAACAGCCGCTTGTCCTGCATGCTGACGATGGCACCGGAACTGGACGGTCTGGTCGTGCACCTGCCTGCTTCCCAGCTCTGAGCGAAGCAACCGGGGGCGCTTGCAGCACCCCCTCCCGCCGGTGAATCCCTGCAATTAATCCCAGATGACCGGGACCGAATGCGGCCCGCGCAACTGCGCCCCCGCAATCCTGGGCGCCGGCTTGTCCGGGTCCAGCCGGATATTGGGTAGCAGGTCCAGGATGGCGTTGACCGCCGCCTGAAGCTCGATCTTGGCGATGTACTGGCCGATACACATATGCGCGCCGAAGCCAAAGCCGAAAGAAGGCTTCGGCCTACGGTCAATATCGAAGGTCTCGCTGTTCTCGAAGGCTTCCTCGTCGCGATTTGCAGATGAGACGATGCACTGAACCATCGCGCCCTTAGGCACCAGAACACCGCCGATCTCCACGTCCTTCGCCGCCTGTCGCACCTTGAAGGTGGCGACCGGCTCGAACCGCACGGCTTCGTCGATCGCCTTGGGCACCAAGCCGCGGTCCTGGCGCACCCGCTCCAGCAGTGCAGGCCGCTCCAGCAGCAGCGTCATCAGCGAGCCGAAGGTGCGAGTGGTGGTCTCGCCCGCGGCGGGCAGCAAGGAGCGCACGAAGGTGGCGACCTCATGATCGTCTAGCCGGCGCCCCTCGTACTCGGCACGAATCAGCCGGCTGATCAAGTCGTCGCCATCGGCGCCATCCTTGCGTACCTGGACCACCTCCACCTTGACTGCGTCGTAGAGCGCCTGTGCAGCCGCCATGGCCGCCTTGCGCGCCGCGGCCGCCCGTTCGGCATCGACCTGCGGGCCGGCCAGGATGGCCAGCGCCCATGCAGCGTATTGCTCCACCCGTTCAGGCGTGTCATCGGGGAAGCCGATCAGCGAGTAGATCAGCCGGATCGGGAAATGCAGGCCGAAGTCCATCAGGTCAGCCCGTTTTGCGGCCGCCATCGGCACGATGTATTCGTTGCGCACGATCGGATCCATCTTGGCATCGCGCCAGCGGTTGACCACATCGGGCATGAAGACAGGCTGCAGTAAGGCGCGCGCGCGGCGGTGCGCGTCCCCGTCCATGCCGGTCAGGATCAGCCCGTCGAAGAACGCGCCCAGGCCTTCGGCGATGAAGCCACTGGTGAAATTGGTGGCGTCGCGCAGCACCGCCATCACGTCCTTGTATTTGAATAGGGTGAAAGTGGGCCGGTCGGGGTCCAGCCCGGCGATGGTGGGCACACCCAGGCGTGCCATGAAATCCTCCGCAATCACCGGCGAATTCCTGCGCATGTTGCGGTAAATCGCATGCAGGTCGACATCGCTGCCGCGGTAGTTCTCCGCCACGCCGGCAAATGCCGTCTCGAGGGCGGGTGCTGCGCTGTTGCTCATCTCGGTCTCCTTCCTGGATGTCATTGCCCGGGGATACGTACGGGGGAAGCGTCCATATGGCCGCATTGCCGTTTGACCCCGGGTCAGCATATTTAATTGAACACTTTCTGCAATTGTGATCCACTTAATCGACGCGGGCAAGACCAAACGCACTGACCGGAGCCATCCGGGTGCCAAGGCTGCACCCAGAACGACAAACAGGACGGAGACAACATGACAAGCAAGCAAACCCACGATGCCATCATCGTCGGCGGCGGCCACAATGGCCTTTCGGCTGGCTGCTACCTGGCGGCCGCCGGCAAGAAGGTGCTAGTGCTCGAAGCGCTGGACAAGGTGGGCGGCATGGCCTCGTCGGGCTACCTGCTGCCTGAGGCGCCTGGCCACCTGGTCCACCCTTGCGCGCTGGACATGATGTCGATGCGCGTGCATCCGCGGGTGCCGGCGGAGCTGGAGCTTGAGCGCCATGGCTTCCGCCAGATCGAACTGACCCCGGGCTATGTCTACCTGCATCCGGACGGCACCTCGCTGGTGTTCTGGCGCGATCCCCAAAAGACCGCCGACGAAATCCGGCGCTTCAGCCCCAAGGATGCGGATGCTTTCCTGACCTTCATGGATGTGGTGCTGGCCTTCATCGACATGGCCGTGCCCATGATGCGGGTGGACCCGGCCGAACTGAACGTGGGCGCCAAGTTCGAAGCGTTCCGCGCGGCCCTGCGCAACCGCAAGCTCAAGCCCGAGCTGATGACGCTGCTCACCGGCTCCGCCTACCAGGCGGCGCTGGAGCGTTTCGAGCACCCGGTCACCATCTCGGCCATGTGCTGCCTGACCGGCCTGGCCGGCCCCATCACCAGCGACGGCAGCGGCATCTACTACGCGCTGCTCGGCTTCCTGCACCGCTTCGGCGTTGGCCGCGTGGTGGGCGGCATGCAAACGCTGTCCAATGCGATGGCTGCCCGCTTGCGCGAGCTTGGCGGCGAGATCCTGACGTCCGCGTCGGTCCAGGAGATTGTGGCCGACCAGGGCCGCGTGCGCGGCGTGCGCCTTGCCGATGGCCGCGAGTTCCACGCGCGCGCAGTGATTGCCAGCTGCCACCCCAAGGTAGCGCTGGACCTCGTCACCGCGGGCCAGGTCGAGCCACGGCTGCTGACACGCATATCGCACGCGCCAGCCAATGCGCACGGTGCATCGCCCCTGAAGGTCGACATGGCCCTCAACGGCCAGATCTCGCTCAAGCGCTTTGAGGATCAGCGCGGCGACGGCCTGGACCTGCGCAAGACCTGCCTGCTGATCGGCACGACCGAAGCCGTGCTGGAGAACTTCCGCGCTTCCGCGCGTGGAGAAGTGCCTGCCCTGCCCTACCTCACCATTACCGCGCCGAGCGCGGTGGACCCGTCGCTGGCGCCAAACGGGCAGGATACGGTCTACCTGTACCCGCCCGCCATGCCGACCGAACCACGCGAGGGTTGGGATGCCATCCGCGAGCGCGTGACGCAGCAGGTGATCGACCAGGCGAGCGAGTACATTGACGGCCTGAAGACACAGGAGATCGCCCGCCGGATGGAAGCCGCGCCGGATTTCACGCGGCGCCTGAATACCGTCAACGGTTGCGTGGTGCATATCGACACCAGCACGATGCGCTCCAATACGCTGCGCCCGGCCTACGGCCTGGGGGGCAACACGCTGCCGGTGGCCGGCCTGTATTTCGGTGGCGCGGGTATACATCCGGGTGGCGGCGTCAACGGCATGCCGGGGCGTATCGCGGCCCAGCGCGTGCAGCGCTACCTGGGCAAGAGCGACCGCAGCGTGAGCGCGCTGGCGATTGCCGGCGCTGTGCTTTCAGCGTGGGGCATGGGCTGAAGGTGTGCAAGCCACGGCATCGGCCACCGGGCGTTGCAGCGAGGGGCGCCCGCCGGCCAGCACCGCGGCCAGCACGAAGTCAACCGAGAACTGGCGCCACGCCGCTACCCCCTGCGGCGCGGTGGTATCGAAGCCGGCCACCGCCGACACCGTATAGCGGTTGGTAAAGCCGCCGGTGGTCAGCAGCGCCGAGGCGGCATAGAACAGGCGCGCGTCGATATCGGGCCGGAATTCTCCGCACTGCGCACCGCGCAGCAGGATGCGCTCCATCTGCGCCACCAGTGCGGGTGCGCGGGCCTGGAAGCGGTTGGCGTGCTGGGCGTTGTGCTCGTGAAAGCGCAGCCCTTCCTGCGCCAACGAGCCTAGGGTCGGGTCGTGGCGGTACTGGTCAAAAGCATGCTCCAGCAGCACCCGCAGCGCCTGCGTGGGTGGAAGGTGATCCAGCTCCAGCGCCAGCAGGTCTGCCAGCACATCCTGCGCCGACTCATCCAGCACACTGGCAAACAATTGCTCCTTGCTGTTGAAGTAGTGATAGACGAGCTGCTTGGTCACGCCCGCCGCGCGCGCGATGTCGTCCACGCGCGCGCCGGCCAGCCCTTTTTCCGAGAATGCCTGGCGCGCCTCCTTGAGCAAGCGGCCGATGGTGGCGCGCTTGCGCGACGGCGCGGCGGGCGTATCAACATCTGGCGCAGGATCGGGAGGACGCATGGCTTGAGCGATGAGATTGGGGGCGGGCAACCGGCCAGCCGATGGCCGGCGGCGCCGCTCCCGCATTCTAAGGCCGAAGCCGCGCAAACGCGCCCTCTCGTATTCCCGCCCCCTGCGCTCAGAACGACTGCGACAACGGCCTCACCACGATCTCGTTCACCGCCACATGCCCAGGCTGTGAGATTGCATAGACCACCGCATCCGCGATCGCATCGGCTGACATCGCGCCCTCGTAGAGTTGCTGCGCCCGCGCCTTGAACGCTGGCATGGTGATGCTCTCGGTCAGCTCGCTCGCCACCAGCCCCGGGCAGATCGAGGTCACCCGCACCTTGCCCACGCATTCCTGGCGCAGCCCCTCGCTGATCGCGCGCACGGCAAACTTGGTACCCGAGTACACAGCGCCGCCGGGGCCGACCGTCAGGCCCGCCACGGACGAGATATTGATGACATGGCCCGCCCCCTGCGCCAGCATGCCGCCGAGCACCGCGTGGATGCCATGCAGCACGCCCTTGATATTGACATCGATCATGCGGCTCCAGTCGTCGACGCAACCCTGAGCGATCAGCGACACCGGCATGATGCCCGCGTTGTTGACCAGCACATCGATGCGTCCGAAGCGCTTGCGCCCCGCGTCGGCCAGCGACTGCAGTGCCGCCGGCTGGGTGACGTCCGTGACGGCCCACAGCACGTTGTCGCCAAGTTCGGCGGCCAGTGCCGCCAGCCTTTGCTCCCGCCTTGCACCCAGCACCAGCCTGGCGCCGTGCCTGGCGAGCTGGCGCGCGCACGCCTCGCCGATGCCGCTGCTGGCGCCGGTGATCATCACGACCTTGCCTTCGATTGCGTCCATGGTCTCCTCTTCCTTTCCATATTGAAACGATTTTGTCTTTGAGTGATGCTGAACTGCGGCCGGCATCGACACCGGCCGCGCGTTCAGCCCGCGAGCGATTCAATCAACGCGGGATCGCCCGCCTCCTCCGTCACCCACTTGACCATGCGGCGGATCGGTTCGATCGCGTCCTGTCGGTCCAGGTTGTGCTGCAGCGTGGCGGCGGCCCCCAGCGACACAAGCCGCTGCGCCCCCTGGTAGGCCAGCTTGTCCCGCATCGCCACTTTCAGGGATTCCGGAAAAACGCCGATGGTCTGCGTATAGGCGTTGACTGAGCGCACCGCGGTATCGATCTCGTCGATCGGTACCAGGTTGCCGACGCGGCAGCCCAGGATGCGCGAGAAGCTCACCGGCGCGCCGTCCCTGGACACGATCATCGCGCCCTCGTTGCGCTTGCCGCCGAAGACCGTGTAGTCCTCGTCGATCATGCGGATGCCGTCGATCTCCTCCTTGAGCGCGGGATCGAACGCCTTGTGCGGGGTCGACAGCGTATCGGGCAGCGTCTGCAGCGCCTCGAAGGCCAGGCGTGCCAGCGCTTCGCAGCGTGCCAGGCCCGCCGCGTCCGTGCCGGATTGCACGTAGACCACCCGCGCGCTGACGCAGGCTTCCTGGTTCTGCGCGCCGACATCCAGCGCCAGGCGCCGGGCCACGCTGGCCAGCGTGGCGTCATCCTCGAACGCCTCCTTGCCGATGATGGTGCCGCTAAGCTTGGGATCCAGCGTGATCAGGTCCAGGCCGGGCTGCAGGTAGCGGGTGATGTGCTTGACCGAATCGAAGCCACCCCAGGCGATCAGCTTCTCGACCTTGCGCGGGTCGTAGATGCGCTGCTCCACCTGCTCATTGCCGCCCTTCCAGTAAGCCACGCTCAGGTGGCGCGTCAGCGGATGGTCCGGCGCCATGTCGATCATCGTGCGCGCGATCGCCATCGACGTCAGCGGATCGTTGGAGGGCGCCTTGATGATGGCATCGGAGCGCGTGAGCGCATTGCGGATCACGGTCAGCACGGCCACCACCGGCGCATTGCCGGCGATCACGTGCACACAGCGCGCGCCGAAGGCGCGGGTCCTGGCCGTAATGCCCGGAATCAGCACGCCCGGCTGCTCCACCCAGCCCTCCAGGTAATCCGCGCCGACCGAGCGCGCCACGACGTTGTAAAGCTCCTCCCGGTGGAACAGCCGTGGCATGCGCGTGTAGTGGAAGCGCAGGATGCTCTCCGACAGGCCCGAGGTGGCGCACGACAGCGCAAACGCCTCCTGCAGGTGCCGGTTGTCCGAGAAGTTGAGGTGCCGCCCCAGTTCGACCAGATAGTCGACGATCTGGCCTAGGCTCAGCGTGTACAGGTCGGCCATCATCGACGGCGCGCGCAGCGTCAGCTCGTCGGCGTACTTGCCGACATCCGGCGCGGTGAACGACACGCCGCCACGGCGGCCGCCAAAGGTCAGTTCGTCACCCTCAATCACCTTGCCGCGGATGATCAGCGGGACTCGGTAGGTAGTCATTGCAGTCTCACTCCGACAGTTCGTTCAGGAAGCTCAGGGCCTGGTCATGCGCGGCGGGGGCGCCGGCGCAGATCACCTTGTCGTCGCCGCCCTCCTTCTCGCTGTAGCGGCGGATATCCGGCAGCAGGTAGGCCCCGGTACGCCCACACGCGCAAGGCTTGTCGAAGCCGTGCATGGTGATCTCATCGCCCGTCACCAGGCCGGCCCAGTAGGTGCTGGTCAGCAGGTCCAGCGAGGCAAAGCGCCCGGTCAGTCCGTCCTTGCGCGGCAGCGGCTTGCCGGTGGCCGGGTCGAGCAGGAACGGGATGGTGGTCGGGGGGACGTGATAGTGCCCGTGTTCGCAGCGCATGCTGAAGCCGATCTGCTCGCTGCAACCGTAGAACTCGTAGAAGTTGTGGAAGCCAAGAAACTCCACCAATTGTTCGCGCCAGTTGTCGGGCATATTCTTGCCCTTCTTGCCACCACCGGTGTGCAGCACGCTGCCCGGGCCGAATACGCTGCTCGCGCCCTGCGCCAGGCCCTCGGCCGCGGTGTCGTAGAGGATGGTCCAGACCGCGCCGATATACACGTCCTTACCGCCAAAGCGCCGGATCGCGTCGGAGAAAAACGTCTTCAACTGCTGCGGGCGGTCGCGCTCCACGCGCACCAGCTCATCGCGCTTGGCCAGCAGCGCGTCGGAGATCTGCAGCGTGCCCAGTTCACCCTGCGCCTCGGCTGCGGCCAATCGGCCGGAGAGGGAGGCAACGTCGGCCGAGAAGCGTGAGTCCGGGTACATGAAAAGCGCGTTGTCTTCACCGCCGGCGTACATCTCCACCTGGTAGCCGCTGCCCCGCGCCGCCGCGCTGGCGCCCTTGCGGTAGGTCGGTGCAATCAGCGGCCGCTTGTTCTTGATGAGATCCGGGCCGGTGCCAGGACCGCGCCAGTCGCGGATGCGATTGGCAGAAAGCTCGATGTTCTGGCGCCATTCCTTGTCGGTGCGCGGCAGGAAAGACAGCTTGCCGGTGGTGCCCGAGGTATGGAACACGCGCAGGCTGGTCTTGGCATCCAGCAGATCCACCCAGTCGTCGATCAGCTTGACGCCCGTGGCATCGACCTGGCTCAGGTCCTGGGTGGTCAGGCCGTTGAGCCAGCGCGTGAGCTTATCGAACTGGCCGCGTTCCAGATAGGACATCGGGTAGGACTTGTACACCGTGTGCGCAAACAGCAGCGGCGCCACATCGTCGATGCCGCGGATCTCGTCGATGCCCTGCTCCGTGGCCAGCTTGTCCAGCACGGGGATCTTGCCGCGCATCTCGGCAAAACGCTTGCGCACGCCGTTGAGCTGGATGTCCCGGATCTGCTCCGGCGTAAGGCGGAAAGCCTCGTCATAGCAGGCCCCGATGAGCGCCGTAGGCTCGTCCAGCAACCTGGCATACAGGTCGGTCATGATTTGTCTCCATAGGTGGAATGGCGGGTCGCCGTAGCAAAGCGCACTCTGTTCTTCGGTGCGTGCCTAATCCTATGAAAGCCATGACTTGAACAGAAGCAGAACCGGTTTCTCTGTCCAGTCAAACTATCGCTGGACGGACATCTCGTGCGCTGGAGCGGCCTGCAGGCCAAGTGCGTCCAGCCGGTACTCGCGCGGGCTGCGCCCCGTGACCTTGCGAAACGCCGCGCCAAACGCGGCCGCGCTTTGGAACCCACACTCGAAGGCCACGACCTTGATCATCACCTCGCGCCGCGACAGGAGCGCCTTGGCCTGGCGGATGCGGGCGTCGGCCATAAAGGCGCCAAGGGTGCTGCCAGTAGTGTTCTTGAAGGTGCGTGCGAGATGGCGCGGGCTGATGCGGCACGCAAGAGCAAGCTCTGCAATGCTCGGCGAGGGGCCGCTAGCCGCCTCCACCCGCTCGCGGATCAGGCGCAACTGCCATGGTGCCAGCCGGCTGCCGCCGAACTTGAGCGAATCCTCGAAGCCCCTGAAATGGCGTGCAACGTGCACCAGCATCGAGAGCACCAGCGATTCGGCCAGCACGTCGCTGCCGAACCCCGGCGCAAGCGCCTCGCGTGCCAGTTGCAGCATCGCTTCGCGTACCGGAGGGATGCGCAGGTCGCGGCACAGCGCCAGCTCGCCTTCGCTCCATTGCCAGTCACGCAGGCCGTCGAGCCATGCGGCGTCGAACATGCAGCAAACCACGCGCCGGTCCATCGGGCCGCAGCGGACATGGAACGTCTGGCCGGCCGGCACCAATACGCTGTCGCCCAGCGTGGCAAAGGCCGCTTGCGCTTCGCCGCCACGGAACGCGCCGCAATCCGCGCCGGAACGTCCGCTCAGGCACAGATCCAGATAGCTCATCGAAGGCCGGAACACCGCATCCAGCGGTTCAGCCAGTGTGAGCGTGCGGACGTTGACCTCCAGGCCGGGCGTGCAGATATGCGCATCCACCGACAGGCGCGGCGCAGGCATGCGCTGGCGCCGGATGAACTCGCCACCCGCCACCGTATAGAGGTCCGAGGCAGGGACGCCGGCGAACCCCGTGGCATTCACGCTGCGCGAAGCGTTCGAGACATGTTGGTCCATGGGTAAGGCCGATGAAGGCACCTGCGAGATACCCTTAATACCGTCAAGATAATACACACAATATCAATTACTGTCTAATATCAGACGAAATCATCCGCGATCTGTCACAAGCGCGGTGCACACTCAGATGGAGACCAGCATGACCACAGCGCAGCCGCCCTCTACGCCGGCATCCCCTGCGACATCGGCGCCCTTGCCTTCCGCCTTCGACCTGCAAGAGTTCAAACTCGGCTGGCGCGCCTTGTGCGTCGCGCTGGTCGGCAATGGCACCGGCGTTGCCGCGTTGCTGCTGTATGGCTATGGCGCGATGGTCGTGCCCCTGCAGGAAGCCTTTGGCTGGGAGCGCTCGGCGCTGCAGGCGGCGATGAGCTTCATGTTCGGCGGTACCGTCATCGCCGCGCAACTGGCCGGCTGGCTGATTCTTCGCCACGGCGCCCGCATCGTGGCCACGCTGTCGGTGCTGGCGCTGGCGGCGGGGTTCATGGGCATGACCTGCCTGCGCGACTCGATCTGGGCGCTGTATCTCGGCTTCGCTTGCCTGGGCATCCTGGGGCTGGGCACCTTGCACCTGACCTGGACGCAACTGGTGAATAGCTGGTTTGACCGCAATCGCGGCCTCGCGCTGGCCATCACGCTGTGCGGCTCCGGTATTGCCGCGGCCGTGCTTCCGGCCCTGGTGACGTGGAGTGTCACGCGCTGGGACTGGCGCGCCGGCTTTCTTGCCATGGCAGCGATCCTGTTACTGCTGACGCTGCCCCTGGTGCTGATGTGGATGCAGGCGCCGGCGGGAACCAGCTTCGCCCGCAATGGCCCGGCCGCTAGCGGCACAAGCACCGAGCCCGGCGTGACTTTTCGCCAGGGGCTGCATTCGGGAAAGTTCTGGCGCTGCAATGTCGCGCTCGTGCTCGCGGTTTCCGGCGTGGTGGCCATGGTCACCAACACGATCCCGGTGATGCGCGACAAGGGCCTCACGGCGGGCGAGGCCAGCCAGATCTTTGGCGGCTTCGGCGTCTCGCTGATTGTCGGGCGTATCGTGGTGGGCTACCTCGCGGACCGGGTATGGGCGCCGGGCATCGCGGCGCTGGCATTGCTCCTGCCAGGCGCGGGCTGCCTGATCCTGGCCTACGGCAGCCACGATCGCGCGATCTTGCTGCTGGCCGTGGCCATGATCGGCGTGGGCGCGGGGGCGGAGTACGACGTAGCGTCCTTCCTGATTGCCAAGTACTTCGGCATGCGGGAGTACAGCCGGCTGTTCGGCGCGCATACCGGCCTCATCACCATTGGCGCATCGCTGACACCGTTGCTGGTGGGTGCCCTCTACAAGCTCAGCGGCTCCTATGACGGGCTGCTGGCCTATGCCGTGATCTGCTTCACAGTCGGCCCATTGCTGCTGCTGACGCTCGGCCGCTATCCGACGTTTGCGCCAGCGTTTGACGGCGCGTCAAACTAAGCCTGCGGACTTCGGTGCGACATCTCGCTACGATGCAAATCAGCTTGACACAATCAACTCAGGATGCCCGCCAGGGCTCATGAAGGAGACACCGTATGAATGCACCAGCTGAGGCTCCCGTGCTTGATCTCGAGGCCGCTTACCACGCCGTCTCGGACACTTTCCGCGGCCCCGACCTGGATCTCCAGGCTCTGTGTCGCGAGATGCGTCATAGCAACCCGGTGATGGAGGGCGACTTCGTCGCGACGCATCTGGGCGTCCCGACCAACGCCGGCGCAAAAGCTGCCAAGTGCACGCTGACCTTGTTCAAATATCGGGACGTGATGGCGGTGATGCGGGATGCGGCCACCTTCACCAATGGCTTTATCGCCGAAGGCTTCGGGGCATTCTTCGATGGCCTCATCATTCTGGCGATGGACGGGGACGCGCATCGCCGCGCCCGCGGCCTGCTTCAGCCGGTGTTTATGCCCGAGACCGTGAACCGCTGGCGTCCCGAGATTGATCGCCTGATCCGGAAGGACTTCCTTGAACCGCTGGTGCCGCAGAGGAAAGCGGACCTGATGGATTTCGGCCTGTACTTCCCGATACGCGCGATGTACGCCCTGATGGGCTTTCCGACCGATGACCCCGCCAGGTTCAACCAGTACGCCACCTGGGCGCTGTCCATGGTGGCGGGTAACCAGGTCGATCCCGAGAAGATCAAGATCTTTGGCCCGATCTCGGCGGCTGCGGTAAAGAGTCTCTACGATGCGGTCAAGGAAGTCGTCGTACGGCGCCGCACCGAAGGCGCCGACGGGGACGACCTCATCAGCCGCCTCATGCGTGCCGAGTACGAGGGCCACAAGCTCGACGACCACGAGGTCACCACCTTCGTTCGTTCCCTGCTGCCGGCTGCGGGCGAAACCACCACCCGCACGTTCAGCTCGGTCATGACGTTGCTGCTCGAGCGCCCGGAACTGGTGGAACGCGTGCGCAAGGACCGCAGCCTGATCTCCAAGGTCATCGACGAGGCTGTGCGCTTCGAGCCCGTTGCCACCTTCAAAGTGCGCCAGGCCGCGCGCGACGTGGAGATTGCCGGCGTCAAGGTGGCCAAGGGCGCGCTGGTCCAGTGCATGGTGGTTTCCGCCAATCGGGACGAAGAGGCGTTCGACCAGCCCGATACCTTCGATATCGACCGCAAGCCCAAGCCCTCCTTCGGCTTTGGCTTCGGCACCCACATGTGCATAGGCCAGTTCGTCGCCAAGGTCGAGATGCAATGCGCGATCAACGCCATCCTCGACCTGTTCCCGAACATTCGCCTGGACCCGTCCAGGCCCGCACCGCGCATTACCGGTGCGCAGTTGCGCGGCGCCAAGTCGGTGCCGGTGATCTGGGACTGAACAGGGCATGCGCCCATCCCGCTTGCCTCGGAAAGACCCACGGATACCCCACTCGCCATGAAGCATCCTACGACACTCCCCGAACGCGGGGACTTCGCTTACCAGACCCTGGTGGGCCCGCAAAAGGTCAGCGGCCGCGCCCTGCACGACCTGCGCGGGTTCTTTGGGCTCAAGCCCACCAAGGGCATGCCTTTCGGTTGCGTGCGCGACGAAGAGGGCGAGATCTACGCCTTCGTACGCGCCATCAACGAACCTGGCAGCACGCCCAACCCCACCAAGTTCATCTACCTGTCCACCCGTGTGGACGGCGCGCACCTGCGCATCGACAAGTCACGCATCGAGCCGCGCGCCATGACCCTGTTTCCCAAGCGCTGGCTCGAAGGCGACACGGCCTGCTGGTCCAGCCTGCAAGGTGAAACCGGCGCCCCCTGGCTGCTCACGGTATCCGGGGAGCGCCTGAGCTGGAAAGAAGACGGCCTGTTCGAACTCGGCGGCCCGCTGCTGGGCCAGGGCATGCAGTGGTATCTGCCCGGCCCGGAATGGGGAACGTTCTATGTCTCCCAGATCTACGACGTCGCCGGCACCTGTGAAGGCCGGCGCGTGAAGGGCCTGATGGCCTTCGACCAGGCCTACATGGCAGAAGGCGGCGCCATCCATTTCAAGAAGGACCTGGTCGTCAACAACAAGATGCATGTGATCTGGTGGTCGTTCGCCACCGTCTACAAGGACGGCAGCTGGGACGTGGGCTCCTTCATGGTGGGACACGACAACCTCGGCTACGCCATATTCCAGAACGACAAGGGCGAGATCCGCACCACAACCGACATCGAAGGTAGCGTCAGGCACAAGGAAGACAGCTACTTCGTGGAGAGCGCGCGCATCGTGCTCGACGGCAAGGAGGAATGGGAATACTTGCCGTGCCCCAAAGGGGAAATGATCGACTTCGTCGGTGGCTTCCCGGTCACGGCGCAACAAGAAGGCCGCTGGCGGCGTGTCGGCGACACCCGCGAGCCGGACCGCTGGCTGGGCTGGGGCGAATCGGACCGGCGCAACGGCACCGCGCGCAATGTGCGCGGCGCCGACCTCTGAAAGCGAGACCAACAGCATGACCCAAACCGAACGCATCGAAACCTTCCTTCGCAACCAGACCGCGCACTGGAACGCAGGCGACAAGCAGGCATTCCTAGAGGACTACCAGCATGTCGCTTCAGCGGGCCTCAGCATCGAATACGTCGGCCGCTCGCCGCAGGACGGCTGGCCGGTACTGGAACAGATGTGGGAGCAGCAGCAGGCGAAGATCCTTGTGGAGCCATTGACGAAGATCATCAATGGAAACGAGGCTGCCTGCCATATCCGCAACGTCATCAAAGGCACTGATCGGGCCATTGTCACAATTGAACTGTACCGGTTTGAAGAAGGCAGGCTGTTCGTGCGGTACTTCATCAAGCAGTAAGAGGGGGCCTCGGAGCCCCGAGGCCTTTCATCGGCCGTTCGTCTACATGCTGCTGCCCCAAAATGGGAAAGGCACGCAGACCAACAAGCCCGTCACGCCATGCGTTCGATGACAGTCGCGGTGCCCATACCACCGGCACAGCATATTGCCTGCAACCCATATCGAGCGCCGCGGCGCTCCATCTCATGCAGCATCGACGTCATGATCCGCGCGCCGCTGGCACCAAGCGGATGCCCGAGCGCAATGGCCCCGCCGTTGACATTGAGGCGCTCGTGTGAGACGCCCAATTCCTTCATCCACACCAGCGGCACCGGCGCAAAGGCCTCGTTGACCTCGAACATGTCGATATCGTCCAGGCCCAGGCCAGCCTTGGCCAGCACCTGGCGGGTAGCGGCAATCGGCCCGGTCAGCATCAGCGTGGGATCGGAGCCGACCGTCACCACCGCGCGGACCCGCGCGCGCGGCATCACCCCCAGCGCATCCGCCTTGCGGGCCGACATCAGCAGCAGCGCGGCAGCGCCGTCGGAAATCTGCGAGGCATTGCCCGCCGTGATCCGGCCATCGGTGCGAAAGCTGGTCTTCAGCGTAGCCAGCCGCTCCGCGCTGGTGCCGGCGCGAATGGTCTCGTCCGCCAGCAGAGCTGGCGCGGCGCTTTCGACCGGTTTTTCCCGCAAGGCTACGACGGGTACCGGCACGGTCTCCTGCTTGAACCAGCCGGCAGCCGCTGCTGCTGCCGCGCGGCGATGGCTCTCCACCGCATACGCGTCGAGCTGCTCGCGGCTAAGACGCCACTGATCGCACAGCCGCTCGGCGGCTTCACCCTGGCTGGTGAGCTCAAAGCGCTCCGCGGCCATCCAGCCGAATGCCTCGCCGTGGAGGTCACGGTTGCTGCCCATCGGCACACGGCTCATGTTCTCCGCCCCACCAGCCACCACCACGTCTGCCGCGCCGCAGGCGATCAGACCGGCGCCGACATGCACCGCCGCTTCGCCCGAGCCGCATTTCCGGTCGATGGTCAGGCCCGGGATCGTGACCGGCCAGCCAGCACCCAGCAGCGACGTCCGGGCGATATTGGCGGACTGCTCACCAATCTGCGTGACACAGCCAAAAATCACATCGTCGACGAGATCCGGGCGCAGCCCCGCCCGGCTTACCAGCTCCCCGATCACCAGAGCGCCGAGATGGTCGGCGCGCACGCCGGCAAGGCTGCCCCGAAACTTGCCGACCGGTGTACGCACCGCACCAACGATCACCACATCCGTGTTCATAGCGCGCTCCCCTTCAGGCGGGAACCGGGCACGCGCTGGCCGTCCTCGTAACGGTAGACGCCGTGACCGCTCTTGCGGCCAAGCCGCCCGGCAGCCACCATCTTGATAATCAGGGGGCACGGCCGGAATTTGTCGCCCAGGGACTGGTGCAGGTACTTCAGCACCGACAAGCGGGTATCCCAACCGGTCAGGTCGCCAAGTTCCAGCGGGCCCATCGGGTGATTGAAGCCGAGGCGCAGTGCGGTATCAATGTCTTCCGCGCTGGCTGTGCCCTCCTGCAGCATCCACATCGCCTCATTGCCGAGCAGCGCCGACATGCGGCTGGTGGTCAGGCCGGGCGACTCATTGACCACGATCGACGTCTTGCCAATCAGGCCTGCGTAGTCGCGCGTCAGCGCCACGGTTTCGTCGCTGGTAGCGAGCCCGCGCACCAGCTCGACCAGCTTCATCTTGTGCACCGGATTAAAGAAATGCATCCCGACCACCTTCTCCGGGCTGGACACCGCGACGGCGATCTCCGTTACGCTGAGGGCGGACGTATTGGTGGCATAGATCGCGTCGTCGGCCATCACAGCAGCCGCCTGCGCGACCACGGCCTTCTTTACCGCCAGGTTTTCCGATACGGTTTCAACCAGCAGTTGCGCGCCTGTCGCCGCGGCGGTCAGATCGGTCTCCACGGTCAAGCGGGCCTTGGCGGCCTGCGCCACCCCGGCGTCGAGCTTGCCCAGCCTGACACCGTCGTCGAGAATCTTGCCGATCGCCAGTCGCGCGCGTTCCAGCGCCTGGGCGTCGGTATCGACCAGCGCCGTGGCAAGGCCCGAGCTGGCAAACGCATGCGCAATACCGGTGCCCATCAGGCCGGCACCGACCACGACCACCTTGTTGTTCATCAGGCTCATTCGGCAGTCTCCAGTTTCCAAGAAATCATGATGCGCATACCCCTCATGAGGCAATTTCCGAAACGACGTTACGCAGCGTGCCAACGCCTTCCACGCTCGCTTCGACCACATCGCCCGGATTCAGGAATCGTCCGCTACCCTGGCCCGTGCCTTCCGGCGATCCCGTGTAGAGCACATCGCCGCACTCGAAGCGCGAGCGCTCGTCGACGAATCGCACCAGTTCGGCCACGTCCCAGGTCATCTCCCCTGACGAAGCATCCTGGCGGGTATCGCCATTCACCTTCAGGGTCATGCGCAGCTTCGGGCTGCCGGCGGGAAACTCGTCGCGGGTGACGATCCACGGCCCAAGCCCCGTGGTGTCGTCCTGGCTCTTGGCGGAGAACAGGTCCATGCCCACGCCCGGCGGGCCGCTGCGCTGCAGGTCGCGCGCGCTGACGTCGTTGCCTACCGTGTAGCCCAGCACGCTGGACAAGGGATCGTTGCGGTCGACGCGTTCCGCGCCGATCACCGCGACCAGTTCGACCTCGTGGTCCAACTCACGCGTGAGCGGCGGGTAGCGGATCGGGTCGTTGGCGCCAATCAGCGCACCGTAGGCCTTGAGGAACGCCACCGGCTGCGTGTGTCCGCCCATGCCAAAATCGGCGCGCAGGTGCTTGGCGTAGTTGGCACCCGCCACCACCACGCGGTTGGTTTTCTCCACCGGAGGCAGCAGCCGCACGCTCGCCAGCGGCCGTGCTGCGCCGGCCAGCTTCAAGACGCCCACGCCTTCGCCGCGCGTCAACGCGGGCGCCCACTCAGCAAACGCGCCAGCAATCGGCGTGACCTCGCCGCGCCCGGTGTCCACCACGGCCCAGAACGGCGCGCCGCCATCGGTACAGCGCGCGATCTTCATGCTGCCGCCGCCTGACGCACCGGGGCGCCGATTTTCGCAGCATCAAGATGTAGCAGCTTGCAAGCGTTCTGCCAGCGGATCTTTTGCAGGTCGTCGTCGGATAGCCGCAGGCCATCGGTCAGGTCGTGGCGCACGGCGTCGCTGCCGCCAAAGTTGCTGCCATAGACGATGCGGTCAGCGCCGATGATGTCGACCAGCGCCTGGCGCATCGGGATCTCGTGCAGCTCGACGTCGAAATAGAAGTTCTTCAGGTACTCGAGCACCGGCTTCTTGTTGTGTACGAAATCCAGGTTGGTGTTGCACTGGGCCAGCCGGCCGAGCTGGTACGGCACGTAGCCGCCGCCGTGCGTGATGTACACCTTCAGGTCGGGAAAACGGTCGAACACACCGCCGCAGACCAGGTTCCAGAAACAGCGTGTTTCGTCGTACTGCATGCCGACGATGGCGGTGGTTTCATAGCGGTCGGTGTTGGCCTTGTCGCCCCAGGTAACCGACTGGTTATAGCCATGGACGAACATCGGCAGGTCCAGGTCGCACAGGGCGCGCCAGACAGGATCCATCTCCGGCGAGTCGAACTCCAGCCCGCCAAAGTTGGCGCCGCCGGCAACCAGGCCCTTGGCGCCCAGTTCGCCGCAGGCGCGGCGCAGTTCCTTGGCAGCCTCTTCCGGCACGTTCAGCGGAGCATGGGCCCAGTACATCAACCGGTCAGGTGCGGCCGAGCAGTACTCCGCCAGGGTGTCGTTGACCTTGCGGGCATATGGCACGGAGAAATCGGCTTCCGCCCAGTACATGTAGCAGTGCGACGGCACCGAGACCACCTGCGCGTTCTGGCCCGCGGCGTCCATACCGGCCAGGCGCACCTTGGGATCCGCCCAGCGTGCGAAGTACTCATCGAGCTTCAGGCCTTTGCCCGAGCGGACCGCGGCCTTGCGCTCGGGGGACCCCAGGGTCAGGATCCAGTCGCCAACCCGTAGCTTGACGTCGCCATCGGCATGCTGCTCGAAGAAGGGACCCCAGTGCGGGTGTTGGTTGTAGTACCCGGGATGCGGCGCATGGGCGTGAAGGTCGATCAGCATGAAGGTCTCCTTTTGTCATACGCGGCGCTGGAACGCGCAGCGGTGGGGAAAGCGGTCTGCCGCTCGCTTCACGCCCGGACCAAAGGACACCACTGGACACTGGTCGCGCAAACGCGGGCTCAGACCACCAACATCATGCCAATGTTAGTCATTTTATGCAAATGTGTTCAAATTAAATTTTGAAGAGAAGGAAGGCCATGGGCTGCATCCAGCCCATGGCCCGGCCCTCAGCGCCGTGCCCGCGTCACGCCGCCGAAGCGCAACGCTTCCACCATCCGCCCGATCCGTCGCGACATCGCGCCATGATCCGACTCACCCCACACCAGGTTCTCGCTCATCACCATGCGGATCAGCAGGTCGCAGATCAACTCGCGGTCCAGCGCGATGCCCAGTCGCTCATCCCAGGCATCGAACACCGGCGCGAGGAAATCCTGAAAGCGCACTACGGAGTCGTGAAAGATCCGCTTGAAGAAGCTCATGGCGAATTCCGGCGCCACCAGCAGCAGCCGGCGCGAACTACCGATGGCCATGTAGTCCTCCAGGTACTTCACCAGCGTCGCGAAGCGTTCGTCCGGGTCGTTGATGGGCTCGAGCAACTCGGCCAGCGACTTGTGGAAAGTTTCGCGCTTGTAGCGTGAGAACGCATCCAGCAACTCCTCCTGCGAGGCAAAGTAGCGGTAGAACGTGCCGCGCGAGATGCTGGCGGTATTGCAGACCTCAAGGATCGAAATGCGCTCGGCGCCCGACTCCAGGATCACCTTCTCGGTGGCCTCGAAGATGTTGTCGATGGTCTGCTGGGAGCGCTTGTTGCTGCGGCGCCGGCGCGGCGTTGCAGCCGCGGGCGCTGTGGGCGCGACTGCAACCGCCGCTTTCTTCGCCGGGGCGCTTTTCTTCTTCTCCGCCGGCGCGCCGGCCACTGCCTTCAGGGCAGCTTTTGCTTTCGCGGGCTTCTCCGCCGCGCCCCGCCGCTTTGGCGCCGTTTCGATTTCAGTCTCGACAGGCTTGGTTTTTTTGCTCACGCTGTTCATCTGTTTCGCCATGAAGGAATCGTTTGGATTAAGGTTTGCGGGTTTTCCCGCAGATCGATAAAGAAATACAAGGAATAGAATTCGATTCTTGTATTAGAATTTACTGGGACAGCACCCGGTTCTTATTTCGGAGATGATGATATGGCAGGGATGGGAAATACAGATACCTGGTCGCTTGGCGAACAGGACACCGTGATCGCCGCGCTCGACCGTGCCGTGGCCGCGCATCCAGACCGTGTGCTGCTCGATTTCTCGGGTGAACTGTACACCTATCGCGAAGTCGATCAACTTTCGACCCGGCTGGCGAACTCCCTGGCTGCCCTGGGCATCCAGCCCGGCCAGACCGTGGTCACCATGCTGGACAACAATATCGACGCCGTCGTCTCCTGGCTCGCAATCAACAAGCTGTGCGCGGTTAGCGTGCCGATCAACACGGCGCTGCGCGGAGAGTTCTTGCGCCACCAGATCGCCGATGCCAGCGCCCCACTGGTGATCTGCGAGGCGGACTATCTGGAACGCATCGGCGCGCTGGCGGCGCAACTGCCCGACGTCAAACTGGTGCTGCAGCGCGGCGGTGCCGGCGCATCGTCTTGCGGCGGCCTGCAACTGGCGCCGCTGGACCTGCACCGTGGCACCGACGACACGCCGCTTGCGCGCAAGCCCAACCCGTGGGACCTGGCCTGTCTGATGTACACATCGGGCACTACGGGGCCGTCCAAGGGCTGCATGATCAGCTACAACTTCCAGTGCAACCTGGCGCGGCTGCAACTGCGTTCCGGGCCCGCCACTGCCGACGACATCACGATCACGCCGCTGCCGCTCTATCACCAGAACGCGCTGGTGGTGGGTATCATCTCGAACATCCTGGTCGGCGCGCGCGTCGCGTTCGTCCCGCGCTTCTCGGTGTCCAACTTCTGGCCTGAGGTGGAGCGCAGCGGCGCGACCATCGCCTCGATCTTGGGCGGCATGGGCGGCCTGCTGGCCAACGCACCGGACAGTGACGCGGCCAAGCGCTGCTTTGGCCAGATCCACACCGTGCGCGGCAACCCGTTCACCGAGGAAAGCAAGACCATCTGGCGCGAACGCTTCGGCGCCAAGCTGGTGGGCGGCAATGGCTACGGGCTGACCGAGGCTTGCGTGATCACCTCGCTGCCGGCGGGCGAATATGCCGCTCCCGGATCTTCCGGCAAGCGCGTGCCTGACTTCGACGTGCGCATCGTCGACGACCTGGACCGCGAGCTGCCGGCCAACACGCCGGGCGAGATCGTCTGCCGTCCGCTGCGCCCGGACATCATGTTCATGGGCTACTGGCGTCGTCCGGAAGAGACCCTGAAGCTGATGCGAAACATGTGGTTCCATACCGGCGATATTGGCAAGTTCGATGACGATGGCTACTTCTATTTCGTGGACCGGAAGAAGGACTACCTGCGCCGGCGCGGCGAGAACATCTCTAGCTTCGAGATGGAAACCGCCTTCGCCGCCCATCCGGACATCGCGGAGGTCGCGGTCCACGCCGTGCCCTCCGACAAGGGCGAGGACGATGTGAAGATCACCGCCATCCTCAACCCGGGCTCCACCCTTACCGCCGAAGCCCTGTTCCACTGGGCCACGGACGCGGTTCCCTACTACGCGCTGCCGCGCTACATCGAGTTCCGCGACACCCTGCCCAAGAATCCGCAAGGCCGCATCCTCAAGTACCAGCTGCGCGACGAGGGCAAGACTGCGAATACTTGGGATCTGGAAGCCACGGACATCAAGGTCGCCAAGCGGTAAGACCACAGGAAGGGCCCCTCTGGGCCCTTCCACTATTGCGGCTCAGTACTCACGCACTGGCACATGCGCCGGCCGCGAGTTGTATCCGGGAAGGTGCAACCCTCCATCCACATGCAAGGTCTCTCCGGTGATAAAGCGCGACATCTCGGACGCCAGGAACACCACCGCGGGCCCGATATCCTCCTCCGGCTCACCGCAACGGCCCAGCGGCCGCGCCGCCGCCGAGCGCTCTGCAAACCCCGGGTTCTCCGCGGCCAGCTTGAAGAAGGTCGCACCCATCGCGGTCGGCGCAATCGCATTGACCGTGACGTTGAAGCGTCCCCACTCGGCGGCGGCGCTGCGCGTCAGCCCGACGATCCCGGATTTGGCGGTATTGTAGTCGGCATGCAGCCACGCGCCGGTCTCGGTATCGATCGAGTAGAAGTTCACGATCCGCCCCCAGCAGCGATCCCGCATATGCGGCATGGCCGCGCGCATTGCCCACCACGTTGCCCACAGCGCCGAGGTCAGCGTCAGTTCCAGCATCTCGTCGGTCTTGTCTTCCAGCAGCACATTGGGCGTGGGAATAAAGGCGTTGTTCACCAGGATGTCCAGGCTGCCGAAGTGCTCGACTGTTTCCGCCACCGCGGCTTCGATTGACGCCTTGTTCGTCACATCGGTCCGGACAAAGCGCGCCCGGGCGCCCAGATCCTTCAACTCTTGCTCCACCTGCCTGCCGCTCGCCTCGTCGATTTCCGCAATCACCACCGCGGCGCCCTCGCGGGCAAAGGCGCGCGCCACGCCCTTGCCAATGCCGCCACCCGCCCCCGTGATGATCGCAACCCTGTCCTTGAGCAATGCCATGTCGAAGTCTCCTTATTTTTTGAACACAATTTGATATATCGTACACTTTAAGCGGTAAAGTGTCAGCATCCGGGTGCCTGAGACGGCTATGGTGCCCTTGTCTTGCCGCATTTTCGGGGGCTTTTTCCATGTTTAGACGCCGCATCATCATTTGCAGCCAGCACGCGGGAACGCAAACCCGCGTGCGCGCCGCTCTGGAGGACGACTTCCATCATTTCCGGGTCGAGATAGCCAGTGCCGAAGGCCGCGTGACGCGCGTCGATGGCGCGGCACCCCGCCAGCCTTATACGCTGTGCGGCGATGCCGTTGCGCGGCTGGACTCGCTGCTAGGCATGCCGATCTCGCCCACCGCGCACGAGGTCACCCGCGTGACCGATCCCACGGAGCAATGCACACATCTGTTCGAGCTGGCGGGGCTGGCGATCGCGGCTGCCGCACGCGGCACTGCGCTGCGCCTGTACGATGTCGAGGTTCCGGTGCGGCAGAAGGGCCGCACTCGGCCCCGGCTATCGCGGGATGGTGCCGCGTTGCTAGCGTGGGAGGTACTGGGCAGCGCTATCCAAGGGCCAATGCCCTACGCCGGCGTCGACCTGTATCAGGGCATGGCCCGCTGGGCCCTGACCGCGCTGTCCACGGATGAAGCCGAGGCGGCGCTGGTGCTACGCCGCGCTACCGTGATTTCGCTGGGACGCGGCATGCCGCTCGATGCGCAGGTCCACGCCAAGCCGAGCGGCAATTGCTACTCTCAGCAGCCCCGGCGCGCCAGTGAAGCCTTGCGCGTGATCGGATCCACGCTGGATTTCGCCTGCACGCCGGAGCGCTTGTGTGCGGATGATCTCGGGTGGCTGAGCTTCAAGGAGTATGGCGATGGCTGCTAAGTCCAGCGCCGCCGCCTGAGCAGAAAAATGCCCCCGAAACGGGGGCGTTGGCACGTGGTCGATGCCGTCTACAAGAAGATCGCCAGGTTCGGCGTCCCCAACACTGCCTGATCCAGCAGGATCTCCCGCCGCGCCAGCTTGAACGTATCGCCGCTGCGCCGCAGCACATCGCGCCGCTCGCCGCTGATCAAATCGAACTCGTCGAAATTGAAGCGGCTGCGAGTAATCAGCAGATTGCTGCGCACGGCAAATTCGCCGGGATTGTCACCGGTGCGCACCGTCACGTTGGTCACCAGGCGGCGAGTACGCGAGGGCGGATCTTCCGCCCAGGCGCTCTTGGTCGCGGTCAGCCGCATGATGCGGCCCATGATCGAGCGGTAGTCGTCATGGTAGTGCTGCATGGTGCGAATCACCGTCGCTGCCTGCTGTGCCAGCGGCCGCGTCTGGCGCAAGGGCGCGGCATAGACCAGGTCCTCGGCCAGCGTGGCGACCCAGTCCTCCAGCCGGATCTCGTCCAGCATGGCGGCTTCTTCGTAGAGGAACTCCAACACTGCGTTATAGACCGGGGATCCGATCGGCACCCGCGCCGACAGCGTCGCCGGCGCAACTTCGTCTTTTACTTCACTCATGGCGTTGTCTCCTAAATTGGCATCCGATGACAGCATCTGGCGGAAGCTGGCGGCCTATTGCTCCGCCATCATCAGCTCGCGCCAATGCAGCCACCAGTGCCACTGCGTATCGTCCTTGGTGAAGCCCTCGTTGACGATGCCGGGGCCTGGCCAGCCCTCGGGCTTGCCGGTCTCGTAGATCGCCTGGTACTTCATCGTCATGTGCTTGCCCATCGCGCCCTTGGCGGCCAGCGTCATATGCGGCCAGGTGTCGGAGTCGTCCTGCTCCACCATGCCCGAGGTGCCGAACATCTGAATCGTCTGCTTCAGCATGCGCTCGCGCAATTCGGGCGGGGCGTCTTTCTCGGCGAAAATCCAGTTGACGAACTCGAGCTTGTCCGGACCCCGGGGCACGTAGGCGTGCATCGTGATGGAGCCGACCACCGTGCCGTCTGGCTGCGGGATGTAGAGGAAACCAAACAGCACATTGGGGAACATGCCACCCACCTGCGGCGGCATGCTGGTCTGCACCGCAAGCTGTTCCTCGCTCAGGTTCTTCCTCAGTTGGCTGACCATGTCCAGCGTCATGCCGGCCGGCGGCAGCGCATTCAGCTTTTCATCGATGCTCAGCTTGTCGGGATCCAGTCCGGTCAGGCGGCGGATCTTGCGGCCCAGGTCGATGCAACGCAGCGCATGGCCGTGCGGCGAGCTGATCTCCACGCCATACATCTCCGGGCTGAGATCACCACCGCCGCCCTCGCCTTCGCCCTTCTTCGAGTAGGCGCCGACCTCGCCCAGCCAGCGGTGCAGGGTCAGCGTGTGATAGCCGTCGCCCGACGACTGCTCGCCGGCAGCCTTCCAGTTGGCGCGCACCACGAAGCGCTGGGGCGGCCCCAGGACTTCGATGCCGCGGTCGCTGCGCTTGAACAGCATGTCGTAATACCACTTGGCATCGCCCAGGAATTCGTCGAAGGACGGACCGTTGATATTCCAGGTAGCGAAGATCAGCCCGCCGTAGAGCGCCACGCGGGCCCGTTTCAGGCCCAGTTCCTCCTTGCTTTTGATCTTCCCGTGCATGCACTCCTTCTCGACCGGCGCGCCCAGGAAGGCGCCGTTCGGGCGAAATGCCCAGCCGTGGTAGATGCAGGTGTGGATCTGGGTATTGCCCGCATCCAGCGTCGAGACACGCATGCCGCGGTGCGAACAGACGTTCAACAGCACGTTGACCTCGCCGGACTTGTCGCGCGTGACCAGCACCGAGTCCGAGCCCATGTCCCGGACGACAAAATCACCGGAATTGGGTATCTCCGAGTCGTGGCCGAGCAGCAGCCAGGTCTTGCCGAAGATGCGCTCCATCTCCATCTCATAGAGCTCGGGGTCCGAAAGCGTGCGCATCTGCACTTCTCGGGTCTCGACGTTGACCAGGTCCGCGACCTTGGTCCCGTCAGCCAGTGTGGGACTGGTCTGAGTCAGCATGCTTGTCTCCTTAACTTTCCCTAGGGCGGGCTTGAATAGTAAATATAAACACTTTTCAAAACTGTGTACATAAATTACAGGATTCTTGCCGTAGCGCGCAAGCCCCTGGCGGACCGCGGCCACTCCAATTCAATGGGCCCGGGCGCCCGCAAAGCCGCGCGCAGCGCCGCGCTCCGGCGGCCCTCCTCCCTTTCTTCCGGATTAACCCTAGGCTTGCCTCACGCTTGCGCGCAAACGGATCCCCACACAACCAGGGGGCCAAGGCGGCAGAAAGCACCCTTTGTGTAAACAAGGATTGCCGTCACGTCTGCTCTTGAAAGCAGGGAAATCGCGCGGGGGTGGGGGGGAAAGCCTGAGCGGCCAGGACGCCGGGATCAATCCGGCCGGGTGGGGACTGGCCGGCGCAAGCACCGGCCAGCTTATGCGGCGCTCAGCGCTGGCGAGGTCCGATCACTTCCAAAGCGCGCATTTGGACTCCGCCTTGGTCATGTACGCCTGCGCTCCGGGAATGGTGTTGACCAGCTTGTAGTAATCCCATGGCCCCTTGGACTCGGCCGGCGTCTTGACCTGCATCAGGTACATATCGTGCACCATCCGCCCGTCTGGCCGGATCGTGCCGCCCTTGGCAAAGAAGTCGTCGACCGGGGCAGCACGCATCTGCGCCATGACCTTGTCCGCGTCGGTCGTGCCCACGGCCTTGACCGCCTTCAGATAGGTCAGCGCCGAGGAAGCATCGGCCGCCTGGAACATGGACGGCATCTTCTTCATCTTTTCGTAATAGCGCTTGGCCCACGCGCGCGATGCGGGGCTCTGGTCCCAGTACCAGCCGTCGGTCAGGTACATCCCCTGCGTGACATTCAGGCCCAGGGCATGGATATCGTTGATGAAGACCATCATCGCGGCCAGGGTCATGGTCTTGCCGATGCCGAACTCCCTGGCCGTCTTGATCGAGTTGATCAGGTCGCCGCCGCCGTTGGCCAGGCCCAGCACCTGCGCCTTGGAGGCCTGTGCCTGCATGAGGAAGGAGGAGAAGTCCGCGGCGGAGAGCGGATGCCTGACGGCTCCGAGCACCTTGCCGCCATTGGCCTTGACCACGTCGGCCGTGTCTTTTTCCAGCGACGTGCCGAAGGCGTAGTCGACCGTCAGGAAATACCATGACTTGCCGCCTTGCCTGGTCACCGCGGCGCCGGTGCCGCGCGCCATGGCAGCAGTGTCATAGGCATACTGCACGGTGTACGGATTGCACTCCTCGTTGGTCAGGCGCGTGGTGCCGGAGCCTGCGGAGATAAAGACTCTCTTCTTCTCTGCGGCCACCTTCGCCATGGCGAGGCTGGCCGCGGAATTGGAGCCGCCAATCAGCAGGTCCACCCCCTGCTGGTCGAACCATTCGCGCGCCTTGGCAGCCGCCACATCGGCCTTGTTCTGGTGATCCGCCGTCAGCAGCTCGATCTTGCGGCCCAGCACGCTGCCCCCGGCATCGGCAATCGCCAGCTTGATCGCCTCGGCGCCGCCCTGCCCGTCAAAATCCGCGTACACGCCGGACATGTCGGTGATGAAGCCAATGCGCAGTACATCATCCGCGCCCCAGGCGGGCGCGCTCAATCCCGCCGCGGCGACGAGCGATGCCGCGAGCCTTGCGATGCTTGATGCCATGGTGTTGTCTCCTTGCTTATGGTTTGGGCCAGAGCAGCCCTTATGGCCGGCTCGGCGCTTGACCGCCATGCCGTAACTCGCCCCCGCCATGGCAACGACAACAGGCGCGGCGCGGCCGGCCCCATCCGAGCCGGCCGCCACCGCGCCCTGTTCCGTCTGCGGGAAGCCCTGCATGGAGCCGCGCCCGTCAGCCCGCCACCCAGCCCTTCGGCACCCGGGCGCGCTCGATCTTCGCCAGGTCGCAGATGGCATCGGCAATGCCCGAGAAGTCAACGCGGCCATACTCGCTCGCCCGCGCCAGGCTGAACGATTCATAGACCGCGGCGGCCACTGGCATCGGCACCTTGGATGCATGCGCCGCGCCGAGCACCAGCGACATATCCTTGTGCGCCAGGTCGATGGTGAATCCGGGGGTGGTGTCGCCAGCCAGTACCTTGTTGGGGAAGTTCATGTGCAGCTGGCCGTTGTTGGCCGAAGTGCCATAGAGCACCTGCAGGGTCTTGGTAATGTCCAGGCCGAAACGCTGCGACAGCGCCAGGGCTTCTGCATTGACCTGGCACAACGTTACCGCGACGTAGTTGTTGACCAGCTTGGTGCGCCCGCCCGTGCCGACGCCGCCGCAGTGATACACGGTAGTGCCCATCGCATCGAGCAGCGGCTTGACCCGCCCGAAATCCGCATCGCTGGCGCCGACCATGAACAGCGACTCGCCCCGGTCCGCGTGCTCGGCCAGCCTGCCGACCGGCGCGTCGACTACCGACAGGCCCTTCTCCAGCGCCGCGGCCTGCAGGCGGTCCGTCGCCAGCGGATCGATGGTGCTCATGTCCAGCAGCAGGCTGCCGGCGGCCGCGTTGGCAAAGAGGCCATCCGCGCCCAGCGCCACCTGCTCGACTTCCACCGAACTGGGCAGCATGGTGACCACGATGGCGCAGTCGCGCGCGACCTGGGCAACGCTCTCGCCCGCGCTGGCGCCAAGCGCCACCAGCTCGGCCACGGCCTCCCCGTTCAGGTCCATCACCACCAGAGTGAAACCTTTCTTGCGCAGGTTTGCCGCCATGGGCTTGCCCATGCGGCCCAGCCCGATAAATCCGATCTTCTCCATTTCCTGTCCTTGTTGATTTGCGAAACGCGGCGAATGCGCCGGCCCTGGCCCAGTCGCCGACTCAGTAGCCAACGTACGCAGTCTTGGTCTGGGTGTAGAAATCCACCGCGTAGCTGCCCTGCTCGCGCGGGCCGTAGCTGGAAGCCTTGGTGCCCCCGAACGGCACGTGGTAATCCAGCCCGGCGGTGGGCAGGTTGATCATCGCCAGCCCGCTCTTGACGTTCAGGCGGAAGTGATTGGCATGGCGGTGGGACGTGGTGCAGATGCCGGCCGACAGGCCGTACTCCGTGTCGTTGGCCAGGGCCAGCGCCTCGTCGTAATCCTTGGCGCGAATGACGGCGGCAAACGGGCCAAACACTTCCTCGCGGTTGATGCGCATGCTGTTGGCGGTGCCGGTCATCAGCGCGGGGCGCATGAAGAAGCCCGGCGTGTCGCCCTGCAGCAACTCGCCGCCCTCGACCAGCTCCGCACCCTCCTCGCGCCCGATGCGGATGTAGTCCTGCACCATGTCGAGCTGGCCCTGGTTGATCACCGGCCCGATATCCACGCCCGCAGCCAGCGCGTGCCCGATCTTCAGGCCGACCATGCGCTTGCGCAGCGCCTCGACGAAGCGATCATGAATGCCGTCGGTGACGATCAGCCGGCTGGAAGCCGTGCAGCGCTGGCCGGCGGAGAAATAGGAACCGTTGACAGCGCACTCGACCGCCACGGCCAGGTCGGCATCATCGAGCACTACCAGCGGGTTCTTGCCGCCCATCTCAAGCTGGATGCGAACCATATTGGCGACCGCCGCTTGCGCCAGCGTGCGCCCCGTGCCCACGCTGCCGGTGAAACTGATGGCATCAACGCCCGCAACCAGTGCTTCGCCTGCCACCGAGCCGCGGCCGTTGATCAGGTTGGCCACGCCGGCCGGCAGGCCGTTGCGTTCCAGCACCTTGAACAGCTCCCAGGCCACGCCCGGCGTATCCTGCGAGGGCTTGAGTACCGCTGTGTTGCCGAAGGCCAGCGCCGGCGCGAGCTTCCAGGCAGCGATGGCGATCGGGAAATTCCACGGCGTGATCAGCCCGATCACGCCGATGGGCTCACGGCTGACCTGCACGCCGATATTGGGCCGCACCGACGGCAGGTTCTCGCCACCGTAGCGCACCACCTCGCCGGCGAAGAACTGGAAGATCTGGCTGGCGCGCAGCACCTCGCCGATGCCTTCCGCGCGGGTTTTTCCCGCCTCGCGCGAGACCAGCTCGCCCAGTTCCTCCTTGCGCGCGGCCAGCTCCAGCGAGGTCTTGAGCAGCAGGTCGCTGCGTACCTGCGTGGTGGTTGCCGCCCAGCCTGGCAGGGCCTGGCGTGCGGCCGCCACCGCCTGGCGCATCTGCGCGGCATCGGCCATGGCGAAGTCGCCAACGCTGTCGCGGGTGTCCGAGGGGTTGATGCTCTCGATCGCGCCTGACCCGGCGAGCCATTCGCCACCGATGAGGTTGGGCTTGATTGTCATATGGTCTGTCTCCGATGAGCGCCCTGGAAGGCACGATGTGCCTGGCTAGGGGGCTTTCGCTATGGTGCTTAAGTGAGTGGTCATCATAGAATTCCATGCAAATCGTTGTCGAATGACAAAAACTGATCGCAACATCACGCCCGGGCATGCATGCGGGCGCGCCGCAACAGCCCTAGCTTCCGTCGCCCCCGGACCCCCATGGATATCCGCCAGATCCGCGCCTTTCTTGCCATCGCCGACACGGGCAGCGTGACCCGCGCCGCAGAATTGCTCCACGTCGTGCAGCCTGCGGTTTCGCGCCAGCTCAAGCTGCTGGAGGACGATGTCGGTGCACCATTGTTCGAGCGGGACCGCCGCGGCATGCAGTTGACCGAGGCCGGCCACATCCTGATGGAGCGCGCCCGCCGTGCGCTGCGCGAGCTGGACGCGGCGCGCCTCGAGATCCGCCCTACGCCCGGCCTGATTTCCGGCATCGTGAACCTCGGGCTGCTGCCCAGCAGTTGCGAGTTGCTGACCGGCCCGCTGGTGGGTGCCCTGCAGGCGCAGTACCCGCATGTGCGGTTGTCGGTCTCGGTCGGCTATACCGATCACATGCTGCGCTGGCTGGAGAGCGGCGAGATCGATGCGGCACTGCTCTACGACCCCACCGCCTCTCCGGCGCTGGAGGTGGAGCCACTGGTCGAGGAGTCCCTGAGCCTCGTGGGGCTGGCCGCGCTCGGCCTGCGCGATGAGGAACCCGTGCCGGTGCAAGCGCTGGGGAGCGCACCGCTGGTGCTGCCAAGCTCACCGCATCGCCTGCGCAACCTGGTTGAACACGCTTGCGCCGTGGCGGATGTGCCGATCACCGTGGTGGCCGAGACCAATGCGCTGAGCGTACAAAAGGCGCTAGTTACGCAAGGCTATGGGCTCAGCGTGATCCCGCGCGTCGCAGTGCACCACGAGATCGAGCGCGGCATCCTGAGCGCGGCACGCATCGACGGCCCCGACTTCCTGCGCCGGATCGTGCTGGCGCTGCCTACCACGCGGCGTGTTCCTACCGCGGTGCGCTGCGCCACGACCGCCTTGCAGGTAGTGGTAAAGGACATTGCGCGCAGCGGCCATTGGCTGGGCGCGCGCTGGCTGGGCGACTGAGCTGCACTTGGGGCGGCCCTTGCCGTAAAGCTTGCCTGCTCCTTGCCCACTCCAATCCGTTTATAAACACATTATGCAAATGTGTTTATTTTAGTGCTACACTAGGCCAGCGCTGCAGCCTTGCGCGCCAACAGCGGTCCAGAGCCATTCATAGGTGCCGGAGGCAGCCGTGCAAGCGGCGCGGCCGGCTGCGCACGGGCCGTCCACTTCCATGGAATGTCCCCGGCCGCAGGATCCCATGCCCTCCGCTCACCCCTCCGTGCTGCAGCCCCTGGGCCAGCCCGTTTTCCGCATGCTCTGGCTGGCCTGGCTGGCCGGCAATATGACGATGTGGATGAACGACGTTAGCGCCGCCTGGCTGATGGCCCAGCTCACCACCGGGCCGATGATGGTGGCGCTGGTGCAAGCCTGCGCTAGCCTCCCGCTGTTCCTCCTGGGACTGCCCAGCGGCGCCCTGGCCGACCTGCTCGACCGCAAGCGGCTCTATGCCTTCGCGCAGTTCTGGATTGCGCTGGTGTCCATCGCGCTGGCGGTGCTCGCCGCGGCCGGATGGATGACCGCGAACAGCTTGCTGCTGCTGTGCTTTGCCAACGGGATCGGCCTTGCCATGCGCTTTCCGGTGTTCTCCGCGATCGTGCCGACCCTGGTGCCGCGCGCCCAGTTGCCCGCAGCCCTCACGCTCAACGCGCTGGCCATCAATGTGTCGCGCATTGCGGGCCCGCTGCTGGCGGGCGTGGTCATGGCATCGCTCGGCATGGGCGCCGTGTTCGCGCTCAATGCCGCGCTGTCGCTGCTGTCGTGCGTGCTGATCCTCCGGTGCAAGACGCCGCCGCATGACAGCACGCGCGTCTCCCGGGGCTTGTTGGAGACCATGCGCGGCGGCGTTGCCTATGTGAGGCAATCGCCCTCCATGCGCAATATCCTGGTGCGCACCTTCCTGTTCTTCCTGCACTCCATCGGCCTGATCGCCTTGCTGCCGCTGGTGGCGAAAGGGCTGCAGGCCAACGCCACCACCTACACGCTGCTGCTTGCATCGATGGGCGTGGGCGCCATCCTGTCGGCGCTGGCCTTGCCGCGCCTTGCGGCCACCGCTTCCCCGGATCGTGTGGTGGCAACGGGCGTGCTGCTCTATGCCGGCGCGACCCTCACCGCCGCGCTGGCGCCCTCGGTCTGGCTGGTCGCGCCGGCGCTGGCGCTTTCTGGCGGGGTCTGGCTGTGCGTGGTCAACACCCTCACCATGGCCGCCCAGGTCGTGCTGCCGAACGCGATGCGCGCCCGCGGCATGGCGATCTACCAGATGGCCATCATGGGCGGCAGCGCGGCGGGCGCGGCATTGTGGGGCCAAGTGGCTAGCCGCACCTCGGTGAGTTCCGCGCTCTTGTCATCTGCCGCACTGAGCCTCGCCATGCTGTGGCTGAGCCGCCGCGTCTGCGTGCAGATCGTGCCGCATCCCGAACCCGAGGCGGCACCGGTAGCATCGGTCGAGCTGCATTAGCGAGCCCTGCCCTGCAGCCTTTACCCCTCTTCGCCAACCCTGACACCTGAGCGACCACCATGACATCCCTGGCCGAACAACTGGCAACCTGCAACACCCCGGGCCTCTTCGACGTACTGCGCATTCACGGCTTGCCCGTGCGTGAACTGCCGCGCGAGGTCCGCGCGCTCTCCCCCCGCATGAAACTCGCCGGGCCGGTCTTTACGATCACCGGACGGCCCGACCCGGCCATCAGCGTCCATGAATCGCTGGACCTGTTTATCTCCCGCGTGCTGTCAGGCGCGCCGCGCGGCCACGTAGTGGTCTGCCAGCCGAACGACCACGCCCGCTCGGCGATGGGTGACCTGGCCGCCGAAGCGCTCAAGCAGCGCGGCATACGCGGCTACTACATCGATGGTGGTTCGCGCGATGCCGATGAGATCACCGAGATCGGGTTCCCCGTCTTCGCGCGCTATACCAGCCCGGTCGATATCGTCGGCAGCTGGCGGCTGGAAGCCACCGATGTGCCGGTGGTGATCGGCGGGGTCACCGTCAACCCCGGTGACTACCTGCTGGGCGACCGCGACGGGACCTTGCTGATTGACAAGGAGCACGCGGAGTTCGTCATCACGGAAACGGTCAGGACCATGCAGACCGATTCACGCATGCGCACCGAGATCCGCGGCGGCCGCGACCCGTATGACGCCTTCCTCGAGTTTGGGAAACTGTGAGCGCCCGGCCATGAAAATCGCCCGATATCAGTTTCAGGATGCCATCCATTACGGCGTACTCGAAGGCGACCACCTGCTGCGCTTGCCCGGTTCGCCCTTCGACGGCCTGACGTCCACTGGCCAGACCGATGCGCTGGCCGATGCACGCTTGCTGTGCCCGCTGCCCGCGCCGAGGCTGTTCGCTATCGGCATGAACTACATCGGCCATATCGCCGAGGCCGGGGCCAAGACGCCCGAGATTCCGCAGATCTTCATGATGCCCACGACCGCGGCCATCGGTCCGGACGAGCCTATCGTGCGGCCGCTGGAAGCGCAGATGGTGCATCATGAGGCGGAGCTGGCGATTGTGATCGGCGGCAAGGGACGCCGCATCCGCGAGGAAGATGCGCTCGACCACGTGCTTGGCTACACCTGCGCCAACGATGTCAGCGAACGCGTGATCCAGGGCCGGGAGATGCCCTACGGCTGCCTGATGATCGGCAAGGCCTTCGATAGTTTCTGCCCGCTCGGGCCAGTGATTGCCACCGGCCTCGATCCGGCGAACCTTGGCGTGCGTGCTCATGTCAATGGCGTGCTGAGGCAACAAGGCAACACCTCCGACCTGCTGTTCAGCGTGCCCTTCATCATCGCCTACCTGAGCCAGGCCGTGACGCTGTTGCCGGGCGATGTGATCCTGACCGGCACCCCTTCCGGCGTCGGGCCATTGCTGGCGGGGGATGTCTGCGACATCTCGATCGACGGCATTGGCACCTTGCGCAACCCGGTGGTCGACGAAGCGGCCAGACACCTGCGCGCCATGCCCGCTCCGCGAGCCTCATGACCATGCACACCATCAACCCTGAGCTGGAGGCGCAGTACAACTTGCGCGCGCTGCGGCCCGACTTCGAGAGCGGCATGCTCCAGCAATGGCTGGCGCGCTCTGCCGCCTTGCGCGCCGCGGCCGTGTCGCGCCTGAACCTGGCCTACGGCCCGGGCGAGCGCGAGCGCATCGACTACTTCCCCGGTGGCTCGCCAGACGCGCCGCTCCTGATCTTCTTCCACGGCGGCTTCTGGCAGCGTGGCGACAAATCCATCTACAGCTTCGTCGCTGAGCCATTCATTGCCCAAGGCGTGTCCGTGGCGCTGGTGAATTACACGCTGTGTCCTGCCAACAGTGTCGACGGCATCGTCGCACAGGCGCAGCGCTCGCTGGCCTGGCTGTGGCGCCATGCCGGCGAGCTGGCCTGCTCGCGCGAACGCTGGTTCGTCGGCGGGCACTCCGCTGGCGGCCAGATAGCCGCGCGCCTGATGGCCACGCGATGGTCCGAACTCGGACTGGACCTGCCGGCACGGATGCTGCGCGGCGCCGTGCTGGTTTCCGCGCTGTTCGACCTCGAACCGCTCTGCGCAACCACGCACAACGATGGCTTGCGAATGAGCCTCGCCCAGGCGCGCGCCGCCAGCCCGCTGCGACACCCTCCCGTCGACGATGCGCCGCAGCTGCTGGCAGTCGGTGGGGCTGAGTCACGCGAGTTCCATCGGCAAGCGGACGAGTACGCCCAGGCCTTCGCCACCGCGAAGCGGGCCATGCTCCGCTATCGGGTCGATACCTGCGACCACTTCGACGTACTGCAGGCTCTGGCCGATCCTGCGCATCCCTTCTTCCGGGATGCGCTGACCTTTATCGACGCGCGATAGTCCGCCGGCTTCCTGCCTCGATGGACTTCGCCTGCTAACCGAGATACAGAATGCCTGTCACATCCGAAGACCTGAGCGGTAAAGTCGCCCTGATCAGCGGCGGCGCCGGCGCCATCGGCGCTGCCACCGCGCGCAAGCTGGCGGCCTGCGGCGCCAAGGTGGTGATTGCGGACCTGCCCGGATCGAATGCCGAGCAGGTCGCCGAATCCATGCGCCAGCACGACCTTGCGGTCAGCGCCCATGTGCTGGACCTGGCCGACGAGGCCAGCATCCGCGAACTGATCAGATACACGGTGCGCACTTTTGGCCACCTCGATGTGCTCGACAACAATGCCGCCATGAAGGGCCTGTGCGAGGACACAGACGTGATGTCGATGCCGGCGGAAGTCTGGGACCAAGTCATGGCCGTGAACGCGCGCGGCACGATGCTGATGTGCAAATACGCCCTGCCAGCCATGATTGAGGGCGGCGGTGGGTCGATCATCAATATCAGCTCTGGCACGTCGCTGGCTGGCGACGTGTTCCAAACCGCCTATGCGGTGTCCAAGGGCGCCATCAACACATTGACCCGCTACGTGGCCACACAGTGCGGCAAGCAAGGGGTGCGCTGCAACGCGCTGCTGGTCGGCTCGGTGCTCACGCCACCGATGCAACGGGCATTGCCTGAACCCATGCGAGACATCATCACCGCGCACAAGCTCCCCGGGCGGCTTGGCGAGCCGGAGGATATCGCCGAGATGGTGAGCTTCCTGGCATCCGACCGTGCCGCCTGGATCACCGGACAGACCTGGTCGGTGGACGGCGGCTTCTTCGCCCATTCCCCGACCACGCCGCAGTTCGCCGCGCTGCGTGCATGAACCGCGCGGTGACGCTCAGTCCAACATGCCCAGCAGGCCGCTGATATCGCGGCCAGGGTCGGCATCCGCGCCGTAAGAGAAATCGCCGCGGCGCTGCCGGGCCGCCAGTTGCTCCATCTGGAAGCGATAACGCGTCCCGGGTGTGTCGAAGCGCGAATGCAGGTCCAGCGGTTGGTCCGGGTCGAAGTAGCGCTGGTTTTGCGGGCGCACCACCGAATTGTCCTGTGGCTGGATCACAAAGGCGATGCGCGGCATCACGTAGCGCAGGGGCACGGGCGCGGCGGTGGTATTGAAGGTAACGTCGCAGCGCGAGCGGTGCTGCCCCACCGGCAGGAAGGGCTGCAGGTTGGGCACATCGTAGCCAGGCCGGAACCGTGGATAGGAAATACAGACATTGCTGCGCAGATGGACATGGAGCACTGCGCGGAAATCCTGGTAGCGGGCGCGCACGCCGCCCACCCAGCGCATGATCGGCGCGACCGATTTCTTCGTCACGATGCGGGTGCGCGTGACTGTCTCCGAGGTCCATTCGACCTCGACCACGTCGGACTCCGAAATGCCATCGCCAATGGTCCCCGCATGCAGGAAATCCGCGTGCGTGAGATCGATCAGGTTTTCCACGGACAGCGCCGACGCGGCGTCGAAGCGGACGGTCCGCTGCGTGTAGCCAGGCAGGCTGCCATCCAGCGGCAGAAAGGGAATATGGGGCAGCAGCAGCGCATCGGCGTGGTCCGGATTGCCGTACCAGACCCACAGATAGCCGTAGCGCTCGACCACGGGGTAGAGACCCGTCCCACCCGTAAACGCGGTTGCCTGGTGGCGCTGGCTCGATAGCTGGTTGGGATGAAACTCGCCCGCCATCGGCCGGCCGTTGTCGCGCCAGAGGAAGTAAGGCTGCGAATGGATGATGCGGCGAATCGGCCGCTGTTCCGTGACGTCGCGGCTATGTGAGACCGGGAACCAGGTGTCGCGCAGGTCGTAGTTGGCGGGGAGCCAGTCTCGTCTTGGTGGCCGGCTCTTCAGGGGCTCGGGCGCGGTAGCTGCGTGTGTCGTGGCGTTCATTGCGATCCTCCTGGCATTCGATGCGGTCTCAGTCCGGTCGGCGCGTTGGCTCAAGCCGCCGCATCCATGGGGGCAGCGTGCTCGGCGCGGGCAGCCGCAAGATTGCGCGATGGCGCGACCAGCAGCGCGGCAATTGCCGCGCCGTCGATCTTGTCGAACAGCGCGAACGGCGCACGGCCGGCCGCGCGCGCCACGCGCCAGCGCAGCGGCGCGGCGCGCAGTGCATTGCCGTACCTGAAACCGCGCCAGCAGATTCCCGTGGTGCCGCGCCGGTTGGCGCTGGCGGCAATCCATATCGAAACGACCTGCGTTTCGTCGGCGTCCAGCAAATCGACCCGAATCATGCCGCCGGCCAGCGGCACGGCAGTACGTACGATGAGAGGGTGATCGGTGACGAAAGCAGGCGGCAGCATCGCCGTCTTCCAGACTGCACCGCGGTCGAGCACCAGATGCGTGCCCTCTACGCGGGGATCGCCAAGGAAGAAGTCCGTGATGCGCACGCCGTCGAAACCAAGCAGGCATTCGGGGCCATCCAGCATCACGCCCAGGTAACCGTCGAACGAGATGCTGACGATCGCCGAGCCGGTAAACTCGCGCCCGCCCGGCTGGGACGCCACCGCAGGCAACTCGCCATCTGGACTGCCCTCTCCCAGCCAGACATGGACGAAACCGTCGCGCTCGGCCACGCGGAAGGCCCGTGCGCCGTAGCGTACCGGCACTCGCTCGTCCGCATGCAAGTTGGGGATCTCCAGGCAGGCTCCGGTGGCGCCATCGAAGGTCCAGCCGTGATAGCCGCACTGTAGTCCGCCGGGCTTGACGGTACCCAGCGACAGCGGCACCCGCCGGTGCGGGCACCGGTCCTCCAGCGCGAACAGCTTGCCCGCCGCGTCGCGGTAGACCACCAGCTCTTGCCCGTTACAGACTACCGCGAGGGGCCTGGTCCCGTTGACCGATTCGGACAGCGTGACGGCCCACCAGCTACCGTTTGTCATGGCTTGGCTCCGAGAGGCATCTTGCGCGTCAGGCCGCAGCCGGCTCTTTCACATCGAGCTTGAGCAGCTTGATGGCGTTGCCGCTGCGGATCTTCTCGCGGTCGGCGTCGGACAGGCCAAGCCCTTCAGTGGGGTCGCCATGGTCATAGGCACCGCCGAAGTTGGTGCCATAGACGAGGTTGTCCACGCCCACCACTTCAACGACGCCGCGGCGCAATCCGGGCGCATGGATGTCGAGGTCGAAGTAGAAATTCGGCAGGTAGTCCATCAGCGGGCGCTGGTTGCGGGAGTCCGGCGCCATGACCCGGTTCAGATCGTGCAGCCGGCCCAGTTGGAATATCGCCATGCCGCCCGCGTGGGTGATGTAGGTCTTCAGGTGCGGGAACGCGTCCAGCGCGCCGCCGTTGATCAGGTTCCAGAAGAAGAGCGTTTCGTCGAAGCAATCGCCGACGATCGAGGTGGTCTCGAACTTGTCGTCGATGTGCTTCTCGCCCCAGTAGATGGACTGGTTGAAACCATGCACCATGATCGGTACGTCGAGCTGCTGCAGCTTCTCCCATACCGGGAACAGTTCCTCGCTATGCGCCTCCAGCCCGTCGAAGTTAGCGCCTCCCACGCACAGGCCCTTGGCGCCGAGCTGGGTAACGGCGCGCTCGATCTCCTTCACGGCGTCGGCCGGGCGAGCCAGGTTGGCATGCGCCCAGAAATCGAAATGATCGGGGTCCTCCGCGCAGAACGCAGACAGCTCATCGTTGCAGATCCGCGCGTACTCGGTACCAAACTCGCCGGCCCAGTACATGAAAGCGTGCGAGGGCGTGGACAGCACCAGCTTATCCACGCCGCGCTCTGCCATCAGCTTGCGGCGTGCGGCGTGCGTCATGCGCGCCAACAGGTTGGCCTCGGCTTCGTCGTCGTCTTTTGCCTTGGACGGCTGGGTCGTGCCCAGCGAGAAATGGCCTACGGTCAGGCCCTTGGTCTTCATGAACGGCCCCCAGAATTCATGGCGCTTGAGCATGCGGGGGGTGAAAAGATGGGCGTGGATGTCGATCAGCATGGGAAATCTCCTCCTGAGTGGATAGGGCGACGGCGGCCTGCCCTGCTTGCGCCGGATGGATTGGTGCGGGCCGTCTTGTAGCGAACAGCTGTGAAGCAAACGTACAACTTGAATGTCACGGTTCAGGCCGTAACCACGGGCATCGTCCCCATGAAGCCAGCTGGCCTGCAGTGGAATTGCCCGCTGCCGGATGCGCCGGCCACGGTCACGCCGGAGTCCACCACCAGCGTGTGCGCAGTCACATGTCGCGCATCGTCGCTGGCCAGATAGACCATCGCGGCCGCGATTTCTTCCGGCATCAGCGGCGTGCCCAGCGGCGAAGCCTTCGCGGCGGCGTCCAGCGCCGCATCAAGGCTGCCGCGCCCGGCCACAATCATGTTGGTGACGGTGGTCCCTGGCGCCACCGCGTTCACGCGCACACCGAGCGGTGCCAGTTCCGAGGCGGCGGACCGCGTCAGCCCGATCACACCGTGCTTGGCCGTGGTGTATGCATGTGGGCCCAGGCCGCCGATCACGCCGGCCGTGCTCGCTACCGAAAGAATGCAGCCGCTGCGCTGCCTGGCCATGACCCGGCCGGCATGCTTGATGCCGTAGAACACACTGTCGAGCAGTACCGCCAGCGTGGCGTGCCAGGCTTCACCGCTGGTTTCCAGGATCGATCCGAAGGCACCGACCAGCCCGGCGTTGTTGACCATGCAATCGAGCCGGCCGTGCATCTGCACCGCGTGCTCCACGGCCCCGGCTACCTGGGCTTCCACGCTGACATCGGTACACACGAAACTGGCGCCGGCCAGCTCGCGCGCCAGCGCCTGCCCGCCCTTCTCGTCGATATCCGCAAGCACCACGCGGGCGCCTTGGGCCGCCATGGCGCGGGCGGTTGCCGCGCCGATCCCGCTGGCCGCACCGGTGACCAGCACCACGCGCTCTGTTAATCGTTCCACCGTGCGGCTCCTTGCGGGTTCAGGGGATCATCAGGCCGCCGTCGACGGCGAGTGTCTGTCCGGTGATGAACTGCGCGCCGTCGCTGACCAGGAACAGCAGCACCGGCGCCATGGCTCGGTCCGGATCGCCAAGCCGCCCGCCAAGGGGAATCAGCCCGGCCATCATCGCGTCGTGCGCCTTGAGCTGGGCGGCATCCAGCCGGGAGCGAAAGGTCTCGTACATCGGCGTCCACATGGCGGGCGCGACGGCATTCACCGTAATGCCGTGCTTGCCCCACTCCTTGGCAGCCGTGCGCGTCCAGCCCAGCACGGCCGCCTTGGATGCCGAGTAGTGCGCGAGGCCCGGCACGCCCATCACTCCTGCGGCGGAGGCAAAGTTGATGATGCGGCCACCGTTGGCACGCAAATGCGTAAAGGCGGCCTGGTTGGTGTTGAGGGTGCCGCGGGCATTGACGTCGAACATCAGGTCCCACTCCGCCTGCGAGATGGACTCCGCAGGCGACTTGCGCTCGACCCCGGCGATATTGACCAGCGCGTCCAGCCCGCCCAGCCGCTGCGCCACCGCGCCGAATACCTCTTCGACCTGGTGCCGCTGGCTCACGTCGCAGCGGAAGTAGTGTGCCTCGCCGGGGCCGCCGCGCGAGGCCGCTGCGGCAATGGCAGCGCCGCTCTCATCGGCCAGGTCCAGGCCGGCCACCCGGGCGCCAGCAGCCACCAGCGCGCTCAGCGCACTGGCGCCAATGCCACTGGCCGATCCGGTCACGATCACGCGTTTGCCGTGGATATCCATGCTTGCCTCCTTGTCGTTCGTTCTTGTCGTCCTTGTCAGGACCGCCGCACTCATGCGAGTTCCGCGATCAGGTCTCTGGCCTGCCCCAGCAGCCGCAGCGCCGAAGCATGGTGCCTCTGTCCCAGCTCCGCACTCGCCTTGCCGGCACAGGAACGCGCATAGCTGCCCTCAAGCAGGATGCCAAGCTTGAAGCGCGCCAGCACCACGTACCAGTCGATCGACGACAGGTCCCGCTGGCTACGGTCCCGGTAGTACACCACCAGCTCTGCGGCGGTGGGAAAGCCCTGCCACGGCGCCACACGGATGGTGCCCGCGCCCTGCCCGCTGGCATCGGGCCAGGTGGCCACCAGCCAGCCCAGGTCGAGCAGCGGATCGCCGACCGTCGCCAGCTCCCAATCGATCACCGCCGCCAGTTCAGCGCGGTCCGGGCGGAACATCACATTGGCCAGGTGGAAGTCCCCATGCAGGATGCCGGTGGGAGAAGGCTCGGGCCGGTTGGCCTCAAGCCAGCGCGCCACCTCAATCACGCCCGGCAAGGAGGCCGGCCCCGGCCAACCAGCATGCGTGCGGTATTGCTCCAACTGGCTGCACCAGCGCGTCACCTGCCGCGCCAGGAAACCTTGCGGCTTGCCGAAGTCCCCTAAACCGACAGCCTGCGGATCCAGCTCGCCCAGGCGCAACAGCGCGTCAACCATGGCAAAGCCCATCCGGCGCTGCATGGCCGAATCGACGGCATGCGGCGCCGGCAGCGGCCTGGCCGAGGCGTTGAACCCATCGACCGGCGCCATCAGGTAGAACGGCGCGCCTAGCACCTGCTCGTCGACGCATGAAGCAAACAGCGCCGGATGCGGCACTTTGCTGCCCGCCAGTGCCGCCAGCACGCGCGCTTCCCGGGCAATGGTGGCGCACACCTCAGGCCGTGCATGCAAGGGTGGACGACGCAGCACGAATTCGCGCGCGCCGCGCGAGAAGCGCAACAGCACGTTCTGCGTGCCGCCGGCAAGCGGCACCGCGCCGGTGATGGGCCCGTCCTCCAGTCCGTGCGCATCCATCCATTGCGTGAGCCTGTCCAGGTCCACCGCGGCCTGCCATGCCGTATTCGTCATCGATGGCTCCATTCAGCTGAGCTGTGCGCGAAACTTCTTCTGCGCCGCCACTGCCGCCGTGGGGCGGTGATAGGCAGGGAACAGGTCCTCGCAGGGCTGGTACTCGCGCAGCAACTGCCTGGCCACCGTGACCTTGTGCACTTCCGTGGGGCCGTCGGCCAGGCCCATCTGGAACGCGCGCGAGATCATGCCGGCGAAGGGCATCTCCGTCGAGGCGCCGATGGAGCCGTGCACATGCAGCGCCCGCGCGGCAATATCGTGCAGCAGCTTGGGCATCGCGGCCTTTACCGCGGCGATGTCCTTGCGCACCTTCTGGTAGTCCCGGTACTTGTCGATGCGCCACGCGGTGCGCATCACCAGCAGGCGGAACTGCTCGAGCTCCAGCCAGGAATCGGCAATCTTCTCCTGAACCATCTGCTTGTCCGCCAGCAGCCCGCCTTGCGTCTGGCGCGACAGCGCGCGCTGGCACAGCGCATCGAGCGCCTTCTGCGCCAGGCCGATGGTGCGCATCGCGTGATGCACGCGGCCGCCGCCCAGGCGTACCTGCGCCACCACGAAGGCCTCGCCTGGCGCGCCCAGCATGTGGTTGGCCGGCACACGCACGCGGTCAAACTCCAGATAAGCATGCGTCGCCGCCGGCTCATCGGCCATACCCACGTTGCGGATGATGTTCAGCCCAGGCGTGCCCGCCGGCACGATGAACATCGACATGCCCTTGTAGGCTGAAACTTCCGGGTCGGTGATCGCCATCACGATGAAAAAGTCCGCGTAGCGCGCGTTGGAGGCAAACCACTTCTGCCCGCTGATCACCCAGTCATCGCCTTCACGCACGGCGCTGGTGGTGAACACCTTGGGATCGGCGCCGCCCTGCGGCTCCGTCATGGCGAAGCACGACACGATCTCGCCAGCGAGCAGCGGCGCCAGGAAACGTTGCTTTTGCGCGGCGGTGCCGTAGTGCGCGAGGATTTCCGCATTGCCGGAGTCAGGCGCCTGGCAGCCAAAGACGATGGGCGCGAACAGCGCGCGGCCCAGGATCTCGTTCATCAGCGCCAGCTTGACCTGGCCATAGCCGGCGCCGCCCAGTTCAGGGCCGAGGTGGCAGGCCCACAGCTTGCGCGCCTTGACCTGCTGCTGCAGCGGCCGCACCAGCGCCTGGAACTTCGGGTCGTGGATATCCCACGGGCTGCCCAGCACATGCTCCAGTGGTTCGACCTCATCGCGGACAAAGGCCTCGATCCAGTCGAGTTCGGCCTGGAACCCGGCATCGGTTTCAAACTCCCAAGACATGCTGCTTCCTTTATCGAGTGCGCATCAGGCCAGCAACATGCCGCCGTCCACCAACAGGGTCTGGCCAAGCACATAGGCCGAGAGCGGCGACGCCAGGAACAGCGCCGCGCCCGCCATGTCTTGCGGCGTACCCAGGCGCCCCAGCGGGATGTTGCGCAGCGCGCCCTCCAACCGTTTCGGATTGCCGGTGGTGACGCGGGTCAGCTTGGTATCGACCAAGCCCGGCGCGATGCCGTTGACGCGGATGCCTTCGCGCGCCCAGGCCTCGCCGAGCGTGCGGGTCAGGCCAAAGGCGCCGGTCTTGGAGGCGTTGTAGGCCGGATTGCCACGGGTGGAGTGAAACGCCGCAGCGGAGCTGACCACGATCATGGCGCCACGCGCCTCCCTCAATGGTCCGTAGCATTTGTCGGCGCAGGCCATCAGGCTGGTCAGGTTGATGTCGAGCACCTTCCTGAAGCCCGGCGTCTTGAACTCCTGGCGGTCGTAGAGCACGGTACCCTGCGCTTGCACCAGCACGTCGAGCCGGTCGAATGGCAGCGCGCATCGCTCGATATTGGCCGCATCCGACACATCGACCTGGGTGTAACCCAATCCGTCCAGGCGGGAGTCCGCAGAGTCCGTGTAATCGAGAGCCGATGCGCGGGTGCCCCACACGTGTACGGTGGCGCCGCGTTCGCGAAAGGCATGGGCAATGCCATTGCCGATGCCACTGGAACCACCCACCACCAGCACCGTCTTGTTCGAGAAATCCAGTTCGTTCATTGCCTGTGTCTCCGTTCCTGTCGCTTTCGATTCGTGCGTTCGCGCCTGCGCACGGGCAGCCCTACTCCGGCTGGATGCCGGCGGCGCGGATGATCCGCCCCCAGGCCGCGCTTTCATTCGCCTGGAACTTCGCCATTTCCGCGCCCGGGACGACAAACTCGAACGTGCCAGTGGCCTGGTAGACGCTCTTGACCCCGGAGGTCCTGACCGCCTTGGCCAGCAGCCCCTGGAGCTGCTCCGCCACCTGCGCGGACGCTCCCGCGGGCAGGTAGGCGGCGAGCCAGAAGCCAATGTTCATGCCCTTGACGCCGGACTCGTCGAAGGTGGGCAGCTTCGGTGCGTAAGGGCTACGCTTCGGGTCGGTGACGGCCATCGCCCGCAGCTTGCCCGACGCCACGTGCGGCCAGGGAGCGAAGTCCGTGAACATCATGTCGATCTGGCCGCCGACCAGATCCGGCACGGCGGCCGCGCCGCTGCGGTACGGCACGCCGAGGATCTTGAGCCCCATCGACTGCTGCAGCACCTCCGCCGGCAAGCGGCTCGTGATGCTGGTGTAGCCGAACGAGTACTTGCCCGGGTTCTTGCGGATCAGTTGCAGCAGCTCTGCGATATTCGCCACCGGCAGCTTCTGCGGGTTCGTGTAGAGATACATCGGCCCTTTGGCCAACGTCGTCACCGGCGTGAAATCCGCCACCGGGTCATACGCCAGTTTCTTGAGCGTATAGGGGTTGCCCGTGAACGCCACGTTCCCCGTGACCAGCACGGTGTAGCCGTCCGGCCTGGCCTTGGCCACCGTCTGGGCGGCCAACGCCGAGCCGGCGCCCGGCCGGTTTTCCACGATGGCCGGCACGCCTGCGGCCTTTGCCACCTCCTGTGCGATGGCGCGTACGAACACATCCGGACCGGCGCCCGCGGTGAAAGGCACCACGAACGTAATCAGCCTGGCCGGATACGCGGCGGCCGTTGCGCCAGCGCCGAGGGCCGCGCCGAGCGCGGCGATGACGGCGGAAATTGCCCGGCGCGGCGCAACGTTGAGCACGGCCTTAAGCACGGTCTATTCCTCCGCGCCGCTGGCCGGACGCACAATGCGGCTGCGCAGGATGCCGATGCCCTCGACCTCGAGTTCCACCACATCGTCCGGCTTCAGGTAGCGCAGTTGTTCCATCCCGCAGCCGTTGCCCACGGTGCCCGAGCCCAGGAACTCGCCAGGGTGCAGCGTCTCCGAGCGCGAGATATGCGCGATGACATCCTCGAAGTGCCAGCGCATGTCGCGCGTATTGCCCCGCCCCCACTCCTCCCCATTAACGCGCGCGATCATCGTCAGGTTGTACGGATCCTCCAGTTCGTCCGCCGTGACCAGGCACGGCCCCATCACGTTGGCCGTGTCGAAGTCCTTGCCCTTGGCCGGGCCGAGCATGCCGCCCATCTCCAAGCCCTGGGCATCGCGCGCGCTGATGTCATTGAAGATCGTGTAGCCGAAGATATGCTCGCGGGCCTTCTCGCGCGGCACGTTCTTCGCGCGGCCGCCGATATAGCAACCGAACTCCAGCTCGAAATCCAGCAGCTCGCTGTAGTCCGGCCAGATCACGTCGTCGTCCGGGCCGATCACCGCGAAGCGGTTGCACTTGTAGTAGATGGGCTGGCGGTTGAAGGTGTCGATCACGCGGTCGTCGGCACGTGTGTTCATGGCCCTCAGCGTGGCCTCGGGATCCGGCGTGCGCAAGGCACGCGCGCGGCGCGCCGCGGCGAAACACTGCTTCAGGTGCAACTCGAAACAGGAACAGTCACGCATCTGGGTGGGCGGTTGCACCGGCGCCAGCAGCTTGACCGTGGCGCGTTCTCGTACCGCTTCACCCGGCGCGCGGGCCAGCAGTGCGCGCGCCTCGGCCAGTGCGGCGTCGCCGCCTTCGATCAGCGTCTGCACGCTGGCCATGCCGGCGCCATCTCCACCGCGCACGATCTGGCTGGCATGGCGCAGGTCCAGTACCGCCTGGTCGCCGTCGAACAGTGCGCCGGCGCGCTGGAAGCCATCGGTGGCCTGATACGTGATGAGTCTCATCAGCTTGATCTCGTTTCGTTGGAAGGTTCGGAAGACGATTTGGCCACGCGGCGCTTCAGCACCACCGGCGCGCCTCCATGGGCACGCTTGCTCATCCAGTGGGACAGCGCCGCATCCATGTAGTCGGCGTGCCCCGGGAACCAGTCGGCCAGTGCCTGCGTGAGGTCGCGCACGACCTGCTGCGCGGCGCCTAGCTGCAGCAGCGCCTGCACCTCGCGCACCGATCCCAGCACCGCCGCGTGTTCGTCGGCATGGCATTGCGCCGCGGGAAAGCCCGTGGTGCGCATCCACTGCTCCTCCTGCCCGAAATGCGCTTCGGCATGCTGTGCGAATTCGGCCAGTCTTGCCGGCAGTTCGGCGTCGGCTGCGGTTTGCAGCGCGGCCACGCATTGGACGAACTCCTGGTGCGTGGCATCCATCGCGGCATAGCCGAGCAGGTAGTCGTCGCGCCAGCGCATCGGCGCTTCGGCGACGGCAGGATCGTGGCTCATCACCATCACACTCTCCCGGCAACGGGCAGGCAGGCGCCGGTGATGGCGTTCGCATCGTCCGACAACAGAAAGGCGATGACCGCGCCGAGCGCCTCCGTGGACACCCAGCGCGATGCGTCCGCATCCGGCATGTCGGCGCGATTGGCCGGCGTGTCGATGATGCTAGGCAGCACCGCATTGACATTGATGCCCCGGTCCTTCATCTCCTCGGCCAGCGATTCGGTCAGGCGCGCCACGCCAGCCTTGGACGCCGCATAGGCGCCCATGCCAAGGGCGGCCTTGCCCGCCGCCAGCGCGCCGACATTCACGATGCGGCCGCCCGGCTGGCGCAGCAGGTGCGGCAGCGCCGCCCGGCAGGCGACCACCGCACTGCGCAGGTTCATGGCGTAGAGCGTGTCCCACGTGTCAGGGCTGCCGGCTTCCAGGGTTTCCCATCGAAAGCCGCCCGCGATATTGACGATGGCATCGATGCCGCCGAAATGCCGCGCCACGTCGGCAAACGCGCTCGCGGTGCCGCTCAAGTCGCCCAGGTCAACGCCGCCAGCCACCATGGCCACGCTGGCCACCTCGGTCCGTGCGAGGCGGTCGACCAGCGCGACCTGCGCCCCACGCGAGGCCAGGACGGCGCCAACGCTGCGCCCAAGCGCGCCAAGGCCGCCGGTAACGATGACTCTACGGTGAAGCAGCTGGTGTGAGGGCATGGGGTCTCGCTTGTCTCCTGGAAGCTGCTGCCGGCCCGCGCAGAACCGCCTCCAAATTAATACATTTTTTTAGTTTCTGTTCATATATTATGATCGATGACGGGATGCGGTCAACCACCCAACGAGAAGAAATTCAAGAGACAAACGACGACCACCGACAGACCATGCCGAGAAAACTCCCCCTCCTCACCCCTGTCACCGCGCCGTTCTGGCAAGGCGGCGCCAATGGGATGCTGAACATCTGCTGCTGCGCCGAATGCCGGCACCTCTTCCACCCACCCGCACCGGTCTGTCCGCAGTGCCTGTCGCCCGACGTCGGCCCGCGGCCTGTATCGGGCCGTGGCGAGGTGGTCAGCTACACGGTCAACTACCAGGCTTGGACGCCCGAGACGGCCGTGCCGTATGTGGTCGCGATCATCGAACTTGCGGAGCAGCCGGGGCTGCGCTTCTTGAGCAACATCGTAGGCACCGCGCCGGCGGACATCCGCATCGGCATGCCGGTGCGCGTGCACTTTGAGCAGGTGGAGGACGTCTGGCTGCCGCTGTTCGTGCTCGATGAAGCGGAGGCCCAGGCATGAAGACCGATTTGTTCGAGAAGCATGTCGCCATCACAGGCATCGGCCAGTCCGAGGTAGGACGCCCTTCGAACCGCTCAGCCATGCGCCTGTCCATCGACGCGGCGCTGGAGGCCATTGCCGACGCCGGGCTGCAACGCAGCGACATCGACGGCATCGCCTGCTGGCCCGGCGACAACGACAACGGCAACCCCTTTTCCCCGGTGGGTCCCAACGCACTGATGAGCGCGCTGGGCCTCAAGGTGAGCTGGTATGGCGCCGGCTATGAAGGGCCCGGTCCGCTGACGGGGCTGATCAACGGTGCCATGGCCATCGCCACCGGCCTGTGCAGGCATGTGCTGGTGTTCCGCACCATCACCGAAGCCAGCGCGCGGCAGAAGGACAAAACGGCCAGCGCGCTGACCAACAAGACGGTCGGCCGCGATAACAGCTATTTCTGGCAGTGGTATACGCCGTTCAATGTGATGTCGGGGATCAACCTGATGGCGCTCTACGCGCAGCGTCATTTCTTTGAGTACGGCACCACCAGCGAGCAGATGGCGCAGATCGCACTGACCTGCCGCGCCAACGCGATGCGCAACCCCAAGGCCGTATTCCGCACGCCCATGACGATGGACGACTATCTTGCGTCGCGCATGATCTCGACCCCGCTGCGCATGTTCGATTGCGATGTGCACTGCGATGCATCGACCGCGATCATCTTGTCGCGTGCCGACGCTGCACGCGATGGCCCCAACGCGCCGATCCGGCTGGAAGCGATCGGCTCGGCGCTGCACCAGCCCTGGTCCTGGGACCAGATATCGCTGACCGAGATGGCCTGCTTCGACGTGGGCCGCATGCTGTGGTCGCGCACCGACCTGAAGCCGAAGGACGTGGGCAGTGCGCAGTTGTACGACGGTTTTTCGATCCTGACCATGCTCTGGCTGGAGGGCCTGGGGCTTTGTCCGCGCGGCGAGAGCGGCGCTTTCATCGAAGGCGGCGAACGCATTGCGCGCGACGGGCAACTGCCGGTCAACACTAACGGCGGACAACTGTCTGGCGGCCGCACGCACGGCCTGGGCTACGTCCACGAGGCCTGCGCCCAGCTGTGGGGACGCGGCGGCGAACGCCAGATTGCCCCGCACCAGGTAGCCATAGCGGCGGCAGGCGGCGGACCGCTGGGCGGCAGCGTGTTGCTGGTCAAGGAGTAGCAAGGCGGGTGCCTCAGGGCATCTACCTAGCTCTGGTGGAGAATCCATATGTAGAATATTAATCTATATACAGAATTCAAGAAATTACCCGGCTGTATCACCCAAGGCAAAGAAAGGTGCGGCACTGGCACTACGCATTCACCTAGGAGACCGTTGATGTCCAACGCTGGCAATACCCGATCCGTTGCGATCGACCTGACTGAATTCCGCCGCGGCTGGCGCGTGGTGCTGCTCGCCATGCTTGGCCTGGCTGTGGCCGCTAACGCCTCGCTGCTCTATGCCTTCGGTGCGCTGGTGATTCCATTGCAGAACGCCTTTGGCTGGAGTCGTGGAGAGTTGCAGCCGGCCATCAGCTTCCTGTTCGGCGGCGCCGTCGTCGGCGCCCAGATGGTAGGCTGGTTCAACCAGCGCTGGGGCATGCGGCGCGTGACGGTGCTGTCGCTGATCGCCCTCTCCGTCACCTTCGCCCTGATGCTGCTGATGGGCCGCTCGATCTGGTGGCTCTACCTGATTTGCGCGCTGCTGCCGATTGCGGGCATGGGCACCATGCATATCACCTGGACGCACCTGGTGAACCTCTGGTTCGATCGCAATCGCGGCCTGGCACTCGCGCTGATGCTGTCGGGCACCGGCCTGTCCGCATCGCTGATCCCTTCCGCCGTAACCTGGAGCGTGGCGCGCTGGGGCTGGCAGGCGGCTTTCCTGCTGCTGGCGCTTCTGCCGCTGGTGCTGGTGGTACCGCTGGCGCTGCGCTGGCTGGAAACGCCGCAAGACCGGCAAGCGGCATCCAAGGAAGCCGTTGTTGCGCAGGAGCCGGTATCTGGCATGGCCTATCGTGACGCCATGCGCTCGGCGCGCTTCTGGACCATCAATATCGCGCTGGCGATGGTAGTGGCAGCCATGGTCACGATGGTGAGCAACACGGTGCCGCTGCTGCGCGACAAGGGGCTGAGCGCGGCCGAGGCCAGCCAGGTGTTCGGCAGCTTCGGGCTGTCGCTCATCGGCGGACGTGTGCTGGTCGGCTACCTGATCGACCGCTTGTGGGCACCCGGCGTGGCGGCGGTCGCTCTCGTCATGCCGGCGCTAGGCTGCCTGCTGCTCTCCACCACCGGCGCGAACCAGCCCGGTATCCTGGCGCTGGCAACGCTGCTCATCGGCATTGGCGCGGGCGCGGAGTTCGATATTGCCGCCTACCTGATGGCCCGTTATTTCGGCATGCGCGACTATGGCCGCTTGTTCGGCGTACATGTCGCGCTGATCACCATTGCCGCGGCGCTGGCGCCGTGGCTGTTCGGGCTGATCTATACCGCCACCGGTTCCTACACGACCATGCTCGCCATCTGCGGTACGGCGTTCCTGATCGGGCCCATGCTGCTGCTGCCGCTTGGCCGCTATCCGAGCTTTACCACCCGCAACCTTGCGAACGAACTTTCGTCATTGTCATGTCACTGAACAACGTGGTTATCGTCGGCGCCGGCCAGGCCGGCTATCAGGTGGCGGCATCGCTGCGCCAGGAAGGCTTTGCTGGCCATATCGTCCTGATCGGCGATGAGGCCGGCGTGCCCTACCAACGCCCGCCGCTGTCCAAGGCTTACCTGCTTGGCAAGGTCGGCTCCGCGGCCCTGCGCTTCCGCCCGCCGGAGTGGTTCGACCAGCAAAGCGTGGAGCGCGTGCAAGGCAGCGTGACCATGATCGACCGTGGCGCGCGCTGCGTGGAACTGGCCAGCGGTGAGCGTATCCGCTACGACCACCTGGTGCTGGCCACGGGCGCGCGCAACCGTGTGCCCGTCATCCCTGGAGCCGATCTCGACGGGGTTTTCGGCATCCGCACGCTGGCCGATGCCGACGCGCTAGCGCCACGTGTCGCCGCGGCCCGCCACGTGGTGGTGATCGGCGCCGGCTTCATCGGCCTCGAGTTCGCGGCCGTGGCGGCAGCCAAAGGGGGGGCGGTGCATGTCGTGGAACTCGGCACGCGCCCCATGGCGCGGGCGCTGTCCGCGCCCATGTCCGAACTGTTCAGCGCCGCGCACGCGAGCTGGGGGGTCACGCTGGATTTTGGGCAGACGGTGGCGAATATCGTCGGCGCCGACGGCAAGGTTACCGGGGTGGAAACCGGCGACGGCCGCCGGCTGCCTGCCGATCTCGTGGTCTACGGCATTGGCGTGATACCGAACGCGGAGCTGGCGGCCGACGCAGGGCTTGTGGTGGACAACGGCATCCGTGTCAATGCGCAGCTGCTGACCGCCGACCCCGCGATCTCGGCCATCGGCGATGCGGTGAGCTTCCCCAGCCCGCACTGCGGCGCGCCGATCCGGCTGGAGTCCGTGCAGAACGCGGTCGACCAGGCCCGCAACGTCGCCGCGCGGCTGATGGGAAAACCCCTGCCCTACATCGCGCTGCCCTGGTTCTGGACGGACCAGGTGGATCTCAAGTTGCAGATTGCCGGCTTGTCGGATGGGCATGACGAAACCGTGCTGGTTGGCAATGCCGAGACCCGGCAACTGAACGTGCTTTGCTTCCGGCAGGGAAGCCTCGTTGCCGTCGAGTCTTGTAATCGTCCCGCCGATCACATGGCAGCGCGGAAGGTACTAGCACGCGCGGCGCCCCTCACATCGCAACAGGCGGCCGAGCCAGGCTTTGACCTGAAGGCCTACGAGGCCTCCACGCGGGAAGTCGCCTGAGTGTCGCGCCAGTTCTGCACGCTGTGAGATCGCATTTCCACCACCCCGCGCTCCACGCCGTCGGGGTGTTTCACTTTGAAAAACGGTCCAACAACAAAGGGCGCCCCCTTCGGGCCGCCCTTTGTACCTAGCGCACGGCTACCGCTTTCACCCCAGGCCGAGGAAATCCGCCTTCCCCAACTCCACGCCCGCGTGCCGCAGCAACGCATAGGTCATCGTCACGTGAAAGAAGAAGTTCGCCTGCGACCAATGCACAAAGCCCTGCCGGTCGAACACGAGCGGGGCCTTGCCACGCTGTGGCACCACCAGCTCCGTCACCGCGCTACCGTCGATCTGCGCCGGCGTACAGGCCGCGAGATGGTCAATGATGCCCTGGACGCGCTGGTGCAGATCCTGCACGCTCGCATCCTCGTGCTGGGCCTTGGGCGCTATTAGTCCGGCAAAGCGCTCCACGCCCACCTTGGCAATCTCTCCCGCGATCAACACCTGCCTGGAGAGCGGCAGCATGTCCGGCGCGAGCTTCATCGACATGTAGCCAGCGCTGTCGAACTTCCTGGCATCGGCATGTGCCTGCGCCTTGTCCAGCCACACCTGCATACTGCGCAGCATCTTGATGTAGTCGCCCACAATGGCGGAATGAATGGAAAGAGTCATTGCGTGTTCACCATTTGTTATCGCCCTTGCGCTCGAAGAATTGCCGGATAGGCACCAGCGACGGTGCGTGGCTGGTAAAGCCGCCGTCCACCATCATGGCGTGGCCGGTGACGAAGGAGGATTCCTCGCTGGCGAGGAAAGCCACCACATCGGCGATCTGGCGCGGGCTGCCCAGCGCCGGCGTCAAATGCTGGTCCAGCAGGATCTGCTTGATCTCGTCGGCCACTTCCTTCTGTGCATGCTCGTTAAGCACGAAGCCGATGACGATGGCGTTCGAGCGGATGCCCTGCTTGCCGTACTGCGCCGCCACCATGCGGCTGAGCGCAAGCAATGCCGCCTTGGAACACGCATAGGACGTCAGCGTGGCGTCGCCCATCACCCCGAAGCCCGAGGAGCTGTGGATAATCGACCCGCCGCCGCCGCGCAGCATCACCGGGATCACGTGCTTGCAGCACAGCATGGCGCCGCGCGCATTGACGTTCATCGAGCGGTCCCAGGCCTCCACCTCCACGTTGCAGACGTCGCGGTCAGCGTAGCGTGTCTTCAGGTCCAGCGCCGCGGCGTTGTTGTGGAGCACATCGATACGGCCCCAGCGTCCGTCGACCGCGGCGACCATCGCCTTGATCTCGTCTTCCACACTGACATCGGCCTTGACGGCCATCGCCTGCCCACCCTGCGCCTCGATTTCGACCGCCACTTCCTGAGCCGCACTCAAGTTGATATCCACCACCGCCACGCTGGCGCCGTGCCCGGCCAGGACCTTGGCGCAATCGGCACCGAGGCCGTTGCCGGCGCCGGTTACGATCGCCACCTTGCCGGCCAGTTTTTCTTGTGCCATTCCCTGCTCCTTTCTATCCCGTTCTTTTAATGGCCCGAGAACTTCGGCGCTCGCTTCTCGCTGAAGGCTTGTGCCGCTTCCCTGACATCCTGCATCGGCGCGAGCAGCGAGAACAGTTCCAGTTCCAGGTCCAGGCCGCTCTTCAGGTCCACGCGGCTCGCCGCGCGCGCGGCTTGCTTGGCGAATGCGGTGGCCATGGGCGGCCGGGCGGCGATGCGCGTTGCCAGGGCGCGTACTTCCGCCAAGAGTTGATCGTTTGCGCTGGCGATGCGCGTCAGCAGGCCGATGTCCCGTGCCTGCGCGGCGCTCATGCGCTCGCCCGTCAGCAGCAGGTCCATCGCCGTGCCGTGCCCGACCAGGCGCGGCAGGCGTTGCGTGCCTCCACCGCCGGGAATCAGGCCAAGCCCGGTCTCCGGCAGCGCGAAGGTGGCATCCGGTGAGGCAAAACGGATATCGCACGCCAGCGCCAGCTCCATGCCGCCGCCCATGCAATAGCCATGAATGGCGGCGATCACCGGCTTCTCGGTGCTGTCCAGCGCTTCGATCCAGCGCGCCCGTTCCATCCGCCGCCGCACCTGGAGCGAGGTCTCGTCGCCGCGCCGCTCCTTGATATCGGCGCCCGCGCAGAAGCCCCGATCGCCCTCGCCGCGGATCACGATCACGCCAATGGCGGGGTCGGCATCCAGCTTGGCCAGGGCCTGCGGCACGCCACGCCGGATCTCGTCGTTGATGGCATTGATCTGCCCCGGCCGGTTCAGCACGATCCAGCCGATCCTGCCTTCATGTTCCAGCCGCACCGCGGGCTCCATGGCGGCCCCTGGCAGTGCGGCACCCGATGCCGCCTTGGCCTCGCTTTCGCTGATGGCTTTCATGATGCTCACAGCTCGTGGAACTCAAACAACTGGCCACGCACGTCCACCGGGTCGACCCGGATCAGCGGCTTGCCGCCCACGGCTTCACACTCCTCGATCCAGGTGAAGCGGGTGCCGCGCGCGCGCAGGTCTTCCGCCTTGGCTGCCAGGCCGTTCACCGCAATGCGGATGTAGTACGGGCCGGGGCCCCAGGAATTCAGGTAAAGGCCGGCATCGCTGTTCCAGCGCGTGGCCTCGATCACATCCAGCGTGGCGCTGTTGGCCAGCGCGCATTTCATGGTCGCCTTGCGGTAGCCCTCCTTGGTCAGTTCCTGCAGCGGGCCGCTGGGTTCCCAGTCGAGATTGGCGGAGACACGGCGCAGGGTTTCGTCCAGGTCCCGCACCAGGTAGCCGCGCGCGGACACGCGAATCATCTGGCCCGGTTCCGGGTTGACCACTTGCGGCGCGGGTACCGAGAACGTCTCGGGCGGCAGTTGCAGCGGCTCGTTTGCCATCACCTCGATGCACAGGCCGCCGTCCACGGACGGCTCATAGTGCGGGTCCTCCGGCGTCACCCCAAGCCAGAGCCGGTCGAACGGCATGTCCGGCGTGCGCTGCGCCAGCCGGAAGCGCAGCCTGCGGCGCATCAGCTTGTCCGCCAGCACGGCCAAGCGCTCGCTGGGCAGGGTCAGCACGATGGAGTGCGTCAGCATCGGGCGGTGCTCGCCCTGGTACGCCTTCAGGCTATCCAGGAACTCGTGGAACATCGGGTCGCCCTGGTTCGGCCTGTCGAGATGCCATTGCGGCTCGATTCGGGTGGGCGAGATGGCCAGCGACTTGTGCACGCGCAGGAAGTGCGCGATGTAGGGATGGTCATCGAACGCCTGGCGCCAGCGTGGGTGGCTGTGGATACCAAGCTTGGACACCAGCAACTCTGTCATGCCATCGGGGTCCGGCATCATCATGTCGGCGCTCATCAGCAAATCGAACATTGTTCTCTCCAGTCGTTTTCAGGAATAGTCAGTTGGCCACGTGACGCGGCGGCTGCGGCCGCAGTTGCGGCGCGGGAGCCGGCACGGGCTGCTTCGGATTGAGCAGGAAATGCGATAACGCAGGAATCAGGATCAGCGCGCCAAGCATGTTCCACAGGAACATGAACGTCAGCAGGATGCCCATGTCAGCCTGGAACTTGATGGGCGACCAGACCCAGGTGATCACCCCGGCTGCCATCGTCAGCCCAATCAGCGCGACCACGCGGCCGGTGAAATCGAGCGAGCGCCGGTAGGCCTGCGCCAGGGTGGCCCCGCGCCGCTGCATGGCGATCTGGACGCTGAGGAGGTACAGCGCATAGTCCACGCCCACACCCACCCCGACCGCGATCACCGGCAGCGTGGCCACTTTCAGGCCGATGCCCAGCCACACCATCAGCGCCTTGCACAGGATGGTGGTGATGATCAGCGGGATCATGGCCACCAACGTGGCGCGGATGCTGCGAAAGGTCAGCAGGCAAAGCAATGCGGTGGCGCCATACACCGCGAGGTACATGGTGACGATGCCGTGCTCGACTTCGATATTGGTGGCCGCCTCGATGCCCGCGCTGCCGGCGGCAAGCAGGAAGCGCGTGGGCTTCTTGGCATCCTCCGGGGTATTGTTCTGCAGCGCGAAGTCATTGGCCGTGCGCAGCACGCGGGCCAGGGTGTCGGCCTTGTGGTCGCCCAGATAGGCAATCAGCGGCGTGACCGAGCAATCCCGGTTGGTGATGTCGGGCGTGGCGATCATTGCCGCGGAGACCGCCGCATTGGTGATCTGCTGATCGCGGCTGAGCGTCATCCACTTGCCATTGCCTTCGGCCAGGCCAGCGGTGATGAAGCGCGTGGTCTCCGCAAGCGAACTGGTCCCTTGCACGCCCGGGGTCTGGCGCAGCCGCTGCGCCAGGCGGTCCATCAATTGCAGGGATTCGTAGTAGCGGCAGCCATCCTCGGCTGTCTTCATGATCACGACAAACTGGTCGCTCGATAACCCGTAGTGCTGGGTGATATAGGCGTTGTCGCGGTTGTAGCGCGACTCGGTGCGCAACTCCGGCGCGCCGGGATCCAGGTCGCCGATGCGCAGGTCGCGCATCACGAAAGCACTGACTACTGTCAGCACCGCCGTCACGCTGATAACCGCAAGCGCCGCCCGGCGCTCGGTCAGCCGGTCGAGCCCCTTCCACACCCTGGCCAGCAGGCCCTTGCCTTGTGCCGCTTCGCCTTCATCCACCAGCGCGCGCCTCGCGGCGGCCGGGCTCACGCCGATATACGACAGCGCCACCGGAATCAGCACCAGCTTGGTAAAGATCAGCACCGTGACGCCGATGCTGGTGGTGATGGCAAGATCGCGGATCACCGGGATATCGATGATGATCAGTACCGCGAAGCCAACGATATTGGTCAGCAACGCCGTCAGCCCAGCCATGAACAGGCGGCGGAAGGTGTAGCGCGCCGCCACGTACTTGTGCGTACCGCGGCCCACATCCTGCAATATCCCGTTCATTTTCTGCGCGCCGTGCGAAAGGCCGATGGCGAAGATCAGGAACGGCACCAGGATCGAATACGGATCCAGCTCATAGCCCAGGATCTGCATCAGCCCAAGCAGCCACACCACACCCGCGACGGCAACCGTCACCAGCAGCACGGTGCTGCGCACACAGCGCGTGTACACGAAGACGAAGACCGCCGCTACCAACACCGAGATACCGAAGAACAGCATCACCTGCTTCAGCCCGGCAATCAGGTCACCGACAATCTTGCCAAAGCCAACAATGTGCACGCCCACCCGGTCGCTCTCGAAGCTGCGGATCTTGGTCTCGAGCGATTGCGAAAAATCGCCATAGTTCAGCGGCTCGCCCGTCTTCGGATGATGCTCCAGCAACGGAGTGACGATCATGCTCGACTTCAGGTCGTTGGCCACCAGGCTGCCGACTACGCCTGCGCGGGCGATATTGGATCTCAGCTGATCGACGGCGCGCTTGCTGCCGTCGTAGTCGGATGGCATCACGGCACCGCCGGTGATGCCTTCCTCGGTGACTTGCCGCCAGCGCACGCTCGGCATCCAGATCGACTTCATCCACGAGCGGTCGACGCCCGGGATCAGGTACAACGTGTCGTTGATCTTGCGCAGCGTTTCCAGGTAGGCTGGATCGTAGATGTCGCCACTCTTGTTCTCCACGACAATGCGGATGCTGTTGCCCAGCCCGGGCAGTTCGGCCTTGTTGTCCAGGTAGTTGCGAATATACGGGCTGGAGGACGGGATCATCCGTTCGAAGCTGGCGTTGACCTGGATCTTCCAGGCGAAGAATCCAAGCACCAGCGTCGCCACCAGACAAAACAGCAGCGCCACCGCGCGGTGGTTGAAGATGAAGCGTTCCGCCAGGTTGCCCGACTTCGGATCGAAGTCGCGAAGGTCACGGATGACCGGCATGGCGGGGTTGCCGATGGGTGCGCTCATCGTTGAGATCCTTGGTTAATTCGAGATGCGGCGCTCATGGGGCCGAGGGCAAGATGTCGACTACACGCAAACCGTCGACGAGCGCCAGCACAAGGGCGCCCGACTCCGACGCCGTGGCGCCCATCACCTCACTGGTGTAAGGCATCTGCAGCGGCACCGCCTTGCGACCATCGGCGGAAACCGAAAGCGCCTGTCCGGCCTGCGATACCAAAAGCAACCCCTTGGGATCCGTGGGCACGGCGGCCACCAGGCTGGCGTCGATGCCGGTTTCGACCTTGTGCCAGGCCAGTCCTTCGTCCGTACTCATGTAGGCATTGCCGCGCAGGCCGTAGGCCAGCAGCCGGCCCGGGCTGGCATTCAGGCCGAAGAAGCTACCTCCGTAAGGCGTGCTGACCTTGACGAAGCGCTCGCTCGCGCGGTCGAGCTTCAGCAGCAGCCCCTGCTCGCCGGCGATGTAGCGCTGCGCATCGTGACCGGCCACAGCGTAAAGATGCAGCCGGCTGTCGTTGTCGGTGTGCTCCATCCAGGGCGTCCAGGTCTTGCCACCGTCACCGGTGCGCAAGATCAGCCCGAACGCGCCAACCAGGAAGCCCTCGTTGGCATCGGTGAACGACACATCGAAGAACGGCGTGGGCAGCACGTCCGGCGTGGCCGACTGCGCCGCCCAGCGCTCCACCTCCTGGCGGATCTTGCCGACATCGGGCGCGCCGGCGCCCTCAGCATAGTGCTGGCGCAGCAGCTTGAGCAGCGCGCGCCCATCCAGCACGCGCTGCCAGCTCGCGCCGCCGTCCATGCTGCGCAGCGCGACGGCGTCGTGCCCCACCGCCCAGACGGTACCTGCGCCGCTGAACTTCACCGAAACCAGGTCGGACTGCACCGGACTGCCAACCTGGCGCCAATGTGCGCCGCCGTCGATAGACAGCGCGATGAAGCCGCGCGGACCAACAGCTACCAGCCGCTTGCCCTCCCGGGCCACGCCGCTGGCGGTAGCGCGCTTGTTCAGCTCGGCCGGCTGGACCGGAAGGTCCAGCACGTCCTTCATCGGCGCATATTGCAGGCTCTCGCCCGCGTAGACACCCAGGGCGGCACAGACACTGAGCGCCGCTGCCAGCCGCCAGCGGCGGCGCTGGGCCACAGGGCCGGGCGGTGGTGACCCTTCTGGCGTGGAAGGGGAAGAAAACAGTTGGTGCACGGCACGGCTCCTTGTCAACGCGGCGCGATCAACGCGCGGTCTCGCGCGCTACCACGGCCTCGGGATTGAGCTCGCGCTCGCTCAATCGCGAGGGCTGGACGAAGTAGCCGGATTTCGACGCATCGTTGATATAGGCGTAAATTCCCTTGTTGAAGTCGTAGATTGTGTTCTTCACGCCATACGGCTGGACAGTCTTGCCAAAGAGCTGGATGGTTCCCTGGAACAGCGCACGGTACAGTTCGCCCGACTGGTCGAATGCATCATAAAGCGATGCACCTGACCAGTCCTCGTCGAAGTAATAGATGCGCTTGGAATACACGTGGCGCTGACCCGGCTTCAGCGTCGCTTCGACTACCCACACGCGGTGCAACTCCCATCGCTCGCACGCCGGATTGACGTGCTTGGGCTGCAGCGCATCCTCTGCCGTGCAGCTGTTGTACATCTTGTAGCTGTTGTAGGGGATGTACATCTCTTTCTTGCCGACCAGCTTGAAGTCGAAGCGATCCTGCTTGCCCGTGAAAACGAACAACTCGTCGAACAGCGTCACGCCTCCCATGCTGCCCACCGGCGTGTCATAGGCAAACTCCGGAGATTGCTTCACGCGGCGCTGACCCGGCTGATAGTTCCAGGCCTTGCGCGGCTTATCGACCGGATCGAGGTAGTCGATCAGGCCGGTCATCTCGCCGGCGCGGCGTGCAGGCACCTTGTTATTGGAGTAGGTCCGCCAGATCATGTCCGGGTCGCGATCGGCCTGGTCAACCTGATAGTAGACATAATCCTGGAATGTGTACTGCTCCGAAGCCTGAGTCGGCTTGCCCGAGGAATCGACCACCCATGTCGACCCATGGTTCGACACCATCGCGGTCTCACCCATGTAGCGCAGGATGTGGTCCCACATCACTTCATTGCCCGTCTTGGGGATCGGGAATGGCATGCCGCCGCGGCAGGCCCGTTCGATGCCGAGTCCGTCCTTGACGGTCCGGCACCCGGTGGCGTTGCGCACAGTCGCCTTCAAGATCTTCTCCGGATACGCTGCGCTGCGGTGCGTCGGATAGATGTCGATGTAGTACGTGCCAGGATTCTTCTTGATTAGGTACTTCTGCCCTTCGCTAAGCTTGGCAGCGTACTTGTCGACGTTCTTCGCGTCGATGCGGAACAAGGGCTTCTCGTCTTTGTATGGGTCGGGCCAGAAGCCGCTGTCCGGCTTGTAGTCGGCGGGCGCCTTGGTCAGGCCGCCGGTATAGGCCGGGATCGTGCCTTCGGCATTGCCGGCCTTGACGGCGCCGAACTCGGTCAGTGTCGTGCCAAGTTGCTTGGCTTCGTCAGCCGACACGGCCGCCATGGCACCGCCGCTGACACCGATCAGGGCAGCGCATATTGCATAGTGCAGTTTCATCAGGGTCTCCTGTCTATTGTTGCGAGAGAGCGGCCTTAGAAAGCCGTCTTGAAAGTTAGGACCAGCCAGCCGCGGTCGGTGGCCCCCACGGCGCTGTTGAGCGCGCCGCCGCCCACCGCGGTAGTGCCTGCCGAGTTGTAGCGAGTCGGCACGAACATGTCGGAGTAACGCAGGCCAAACTCGTACTTGGAGTGGTAGGTTGCAGTTACGCCAACGGAATAGGACACCACCTTCTCGAAGCCACCACCGCCGGTGGGCGCCTTGCCCTTGATGCCCCAGTTGACTGTGAGCGGGACGCTCAGGTCCCAGCCGGCAAACACGGCGAAGTACTGCGGCGTGAAATTCAGGGCTAGCTGGTAGAAGTTGTTGGTCGAGCAGGCATTGGGCGTCGCTGTGGTTTCGCAGCCCTTGTAGCCCTCGCCCCGGTAGAGGTTCTCGTTCTTGGTGATCTTGAGCAGATGGCTATAGGCGAACTCCGCCACCAGCACGCCGGTGTCCCACAGCGGCGTCTTGGGCAGGCCGTACATGCCGTTGACCACCCAGTGCAGGGTATCGCCGCGCGCGCCGGTATCGGTCGTCATCGTGGTCGCCGAGTTCAGGTGCGTGTTCTTGCGCATCGACAGGTCGGAGCCGACGATCACGGAGCCAAACTGGCGCGAGAAGCTCAGGCCGTACAACTCCACATCCTGCGCATAGTCGAAACGGAACTGTCCGTTCGGCAGGATCTGCACGCCGGTCTCCGGCGTGTAGTCATTGAAGCGGCGATAGTAGACACCGATCTTCGAATCGATCGGGTCCACGTCGAACTTGGCGCCCACGCCCCAGTTGCCGGTGTTGCCGGGCTTGCCGCCGCCCGCGTTGTTCAGGGACGCGGTGGGGCTCGCGCCAAGGCGGTCGACATAGGGTGCCGTATCCGCGCCCATCAGGTAGGTGCCACCGTAGGGAACGCGCGTCGGCTTCCACTCATAGAAGTACTGGCCAAACAACGAGATCTTGTCGGTGACCTGGGCCTTGAACGAAACCTGGCCCAGAGGCAGGAAGAGTTCCTTGGTTTCGATGCCGGGGCTGTTGACCGCCTTCACGCCGTCGATCGGCGCCTGCGAATACGAAATGGCGTGCGCGCCAATCAGCAAGCCCTCGCCCCATGAGAGCGCGTGCCGACCCACCTTGACGTTGACCGGCACATCGCCAAGGTTGAAGTTGGACCAGGCAAAAGCATCTAGCAACTCGCCCGACGGCCCGTTCATGTAGCGCCCAACCTGCGCGTTGTAGTTGTTGCCGAAATAGCTGGTGGGGAAGCCTGCGGGAGATTTGACCGAGCGGTCGCTGTAGGCGTCGTCATACCAGCCGGAGGCGCTGATACGCGCACCTACCTGGCCTTTGTAGTTGGCGTCGGCTTCGCTCAACAGATCGACGCGATTGGTGACGATGGAATGCTTGCCAAACTTGCTGTCGGACTCGTCATAGGTCGGGCTGGATATCAGCCTGGAATCCTGCCCTTCCATCCGCATGCCCAGGTTGTAGCGCACGGTGTTGTCCCAACGCAGCTTGAAATCCGTGTTGCCAGTGTCGACTTCGAAGGCCGCAGAACTCCCGCTATATGCCAAAGCCAGGGCCACCACCATGGCGCGCGGCGTCAGGGCCCCGCACCGAACATTGTTGCTCCTAATCATCTGCCGTCTCCATCCCATTTTCTTTTTGTGAGGTCGCTTCGCACCCGGCCTGCACCAAGGTGTCTGTCGCGCGCGGCCGGATCGTGCCGAGTCCTCTTTTTTTCGCCTCCAGCCCCACTCCCCCTGCTACTTCCGTGGCTAGTGCGAAGCTCGTATCGAGGTGGCCCGGATCCTGTCAGTGACGCGCCGGAAGACCTCCGCGCCGCTCTCGATGCCCCTCCACACAAATTCTAATGTGCGATACGAATTTTGACTTTAGAATTTTTTACGGGATACCCCGAGTTTCTACCTAGGTCTTGCAAGGGGCTTTTGACCCAATCGCAAGATGTCGCGACACCGATATCAGCACGCCTCCAGCATCCGTTCGTGCGCAGCCAAATCGCCTACGCGAACCTCGTTTATGGCATCGACCGCTGGTCATTCACGATGGCGCGCAAGTGCCTTTCGCACGCGCAAACGACGAGAGCCATCGGCGTGCCAGCGGCTTGGCACGCAACAGTCAAGGCAGCAATACGGGAAATTGGTGGGGCCTGCCGCTCAGGGCGGCTTGCGGCCTACGCAAAGGCCAGGGACAGCGCGGCAGCGAGGGCTGTCTTGCACCAGACCAATGACCGTATCCGATGTGATACGACCGATGGCGGATCGTGGCGAGCACAGCCCCAGCAAGGCCTTGAACCCTGGCTGCGCGTGGCCATGTGAGCGGTGGGTACTGCTCGGCACTTGGACTCCTCCTAGCGGCTGCCCCTGCGCTGTTGTGTGGCCGGCGCGCTCGCATAATTGGTCTGGTGACCCAATAATAGAGAGTTTTTGACCCAGATCAAGCCTGCAGCGGCCCGGGAAATCCCTATACTTTGGCTTCTATCAACACATTTTACAGAAAAGTGTTTAATAAAACAGACAATGTCTAGGCTACCTAGTACTTACCGTACTACATTTATTTGGTTTCGTGACCTATGCTAGGCTTCACGAGCTTGCACCACGAAGCACGATCTCGATGGCTTGATGAAACCTGCGAAGAAAAAGAGAACGCGCCACGCGATCACGCACACCAACTCAGGCTTGCCGCGACGGCCTGATAGGCCGCCCGGGATGAGAGGACACTGGGATTTCAATCGATGAAGGAACTCACGATCACGTCGGCCGATATCCTCGGCAACAAGGAAGACAACGCGCCCAGGCGCCGAGGCAACAGGAACACCCGAGTCCCCGAAATCCTGGAGGTCGCGACCAGGGTCTTCGCGGAGCAAGGCAGTGCGGGCTTCACGCAGCGCCGCATTGCCAACGAAGCCGGTATCCGGCTGAGCACGCTTCAGCACTACTTCGGCACACGCGAAGAACTGTTGCGCAGCACGATTGAAGCGCGCTCCAGGCGGTCGTTCGAGCTCTACCGCACGCTGCTCAAGGACAGGAGCCGGTCGCCAGACACCCTGCTCGATGCCATCGTCGACAACGTCTTTACGGCGCTGGACGGCTCGGACGCCAGCGTGGGGGCGTTTGCCCTGCAATGCTGGAGCCTGGCGGAGAAAGAGGAATTTGCAAGGGAGGCTGTGGCGGAAATCAACGCGGAACTGCAGGACATCTTCGCCACCGTGGTGGCAAGGGTGAATCCGTCGCTGTCAACGGCCGAATGCTCCCTTCGTGGTGCGCTGATTCTTTCGCACCTGCTGGGCCTTGTTATCTATGCGCGCCGGGCTGGGCATAACGCACCTGACCCGGAGGACTTGCGCGTGGCCACCAAGGTGGTCTGGAAGGCGCTGAGCAAGGCGTCATAATGGGCGGCGGCGAGTGTGCGGGAGGCCTGACCCACGCCCCCGAAGCCCGGACCAGTTTCGTTCCCCTGCCGCACTTCCACGGTTCGTCGAGCACCTCCCTGCATAAACCTCCGCCAACCTCATTTGGTTTAAAAATCTCAAAAATAGATCACTCAGAGTATTCTTTTTGCCACGATCGTGAACCATCGGCAGGTGATCAGCGGCATGCCCGGATATCAGAACCATAGGAACCACCCTCACAGCGCCGCGCTCAGCACCGGCACCGACACGTTCTCGGGCATCAGCGTCGGCACGTGCGTCCGGCCATCGATCCAGGCATCGACCATGTCGGCCCACTCCTGCAGCATGTGGCGTCGCTGGTCTGCGTACTCGGCCTTGTTGTAGACCGAGCGCGAGGAACGTCCCTCCTCGTGCGCCAGGCACTTCTCGATCCAGTCGCGGTTAAAGCCGACCTCATTCAGCAGCGTCGAGCCGGTACGGCGCAGGTCATGGACGGTGAACGGCTCCAGCGGCAGGCCCGCAGCCTTAGCGCGCTCTGCCACGATCTGCGTGACCCGGTTCAAGGTGGCCTTCGACATGCAGCGATCGGCGTCGTAGCGTGACGGCAGTCCGCTGCGCGTGCATCGCCGCTGCGTCGACCCCATGTTCTCAATCGCCAACGAGATCGCCTACGAGGGGAAGATGATCTTCTTTGCCCCGAAAGATCCAGCGAGATGGCTGCCGCCATCGGATAGCCTTGACACTGGCTCCAGTGCGTGGATACAGGCACCTGGTTCCACGAGTGACAAGCAGGTGGTACCCAACCAGGTCGAACTCGTCCATCAGGCGCTGTTGGCGCTGTACAGGCGCACCGGCACGCTGCCGCCCGTCTACATCATCTCGCCGTTCAAGCGCGTCAAGACGGCATTGGCCGAGCAGCTGGGCCGGCGTGAAGCCTGGACCTCGGCCGCAGGCCATGGCCCGCAAGCTCCCAAGATCACAGAATTACGCGACTGGTGTAAAGAGCGGATCGGTACTGTGCACACCTTTCAGGGCAAGGAAGAAAGCATTGTGTGGCTGGTTCTGGGTTGTGACCAACGTACGGCGGGGGCGGCCCGTTGGGCGTCGGACAAACCCAACCTGCTCAACGTCGCCGTCACGCGCGCTAAGCACCGCTGCTTCTTTATCGGCGATCAGGACCTGTGGAGTGGCTTGCGGCACTTCACCGCAGCACACGCTGGCCGTATGCCTCGGATCACTCCGGAGCAATTCGTCAGGCAGATGACACTGCCCAGTCACGACGACTGAAGGCGGTCAGTGCCGCATCAAAAAACAGAAAAGCCCGCAAAATCGCGGGCTTAGCTGTGTTTTAGTGCCTGCCGATGCCAGCCACTGCCAGACGCGGGCTCACTCCCACTCGATCGTCGCCGGCGGCTTGCCTGACACGTCATACACCACGCGATTCAACCCCCGAACCTCATTGATGATGCGGTTCGAGCAGCGACCCAGCAGCGCGTACGGCAAATGCGCCCAGTGCGCCGTCATGAAGTCGGTGGTCTGCACCGCGCGCAGCGCGACCACGTAGTCATAGGTGCGGCCGTCGCCCATCACGCCAACCGACTTGACCGGCAGGAACACCGCAAAGGCCTGGCTGGTCAGGTCGTACCAGCTCTTGCCCACTTGCGAAGGCTCGCACATGCCGGCAGCGGCATCCTGCTCGGTCGCAACCGTGCCACGCAGCTCTTCGATGAAGATCGCGTCGGCGCGGCGCAGCAGCTCGGCGTAGTCACGCTTGACTTCACCCAGGATACGTACGCCCAGGCCCGGGCCGGGGAACGGGTGGCGGTAGACCATCTCCGGCGGCAGGCCGAGCGCGACGCCGAGTTCGCGGACTTCGTCCTTGAACAGGTCGCGCAGCGGTTCGAGCAGCTTCAGGCCCAGTGTTTCCGGCAGGCCGCCCACATTGTGGTGGCTCTTGATGGTGGTGGCCTTCTTGGTCTTGGTGCCACCGGACTCCACCACGTCGGGGTAGATCGTGCCTTGGGCCAGCCACTTCGCGTTGGTCAGCTTCTTGGCCTCGGCCTGGAACACTTCGACGAACTCGCGGCCGATGATCTTGCGCTTTTGCTCAGGATCGGTCACGCCGGCCAGGTGGCCGAGGAACTGCTCGGACGCATCGATGGCGATGACCTTGGCATGCAGGCGGCCGGCGAACATGTCCATCACCATCTTGCCTTCGTTCAGGCGCAGCAGGCCGTGGTCGACGAACACGCAGGTGAGCTGGTCGCCGATGGCGCGGTGGATCAGGGCTGCGGCTACCGAGGAATCGACGCCGCCGGACAGGCCGAGGATCACTTCTTCGTCGCCGACCTGTTCGCGGATCTTGGCGACGGCTTCGGTGATGTGGTCATGCATGACCCAGTCAGGCTTGGCGCCCGCGATCTTCAGCACGAAGCGCTCCAGGATGTCGCGGCCCTTGGCGGTATGCGTGACTTCCGGGTGGAACTGCACGGCGTAGTAGCCGCGCGCTTCGTCGGCCATGGCGGCGATCGGGCAGCTGGGCGTGGAGGCCATCAGCTTGAAGCCCGGCGGCAGCTCGGCGACCTTGTCGCCGTGGCTCATCCAGACCTTGAGCATGCCGTGGCCCTCGGGCGTGGAGAAATCCTCCAGGTCCTTGAGCAGCGCGGTGTGGCCATGCGCGCGCATCTCAGCATAGCCGAACTCGCGATGGTCGCTCCACTCCACCTTGCCGCCCAGTTGCACGGCCATGGTCTGCATGCCGTAGCAGATGCCCAGCACCGGCACGCCGAGGTCCCACACGGCCTGCGGCGCGCGCAGCTGGTGGTCTTCGTAGGTGCTGGCGTGGCTGCCGGACAGGATGATTGCCTTGGGCGCGAACTCGCGCACGAATTCGTCCGTGACGTCGTTCGGGTGGATTTCGCAGTAGACGTGCGCTTCGCGCACGCGGCGGGCGATCAGCTGCGTAACTTGCGAGCCGAAATCAAGGATGAGGACTTTGTCGTGCATGATGGGCGGATGGCGTTTCGTCCGGTGCGGGCTCGGTCATCACTTCGGTGCCCGGACCATAGCCGGGCGGCGGCGTGACACCCGGCTCGCGCCGGTATTCGGGTGATTGCGGCCGGCGTGCCACGGGGGCGGTGCCGGCATCCTTGTTTTGCGTCTCTTTTTGCAGCTCGCGTTGTTCACGCTGCTCGCGTTCGCGCACGCGTACGCGCTTGGCGGCCGGGATCTGCACCGCGGCGAAGAAGGCCAGGACAGCGGCCAGCACCGGCAGCCAGATCTTGCCGGCGCCTTGCACCGGCAGGTCGAACATAAGCATCCACGCCACGATCAGCACCGCGCTGGCGAGGTTGACCTGCCCGACTGTTCGCGCCACCGCCACCGTGAGCTGCCCGTTGACGGTTGCCTGCCATAGCAGCAAGGCCAGGCCGACCAGGGCCACGCCGAGCAACTGCCCGTACATCGCGGGCTGCGGCTGCGGCAGTTGCAGCGCGCTATAAAGGGTCGTGAAAGGCGACAGCAGCATGACGATGCCGAGCAGCAGATTCAGCAACGCGTCCAGGAACAGCACGGCACGCAGCAATACTTTCATGAGAACTCCTCCGGCCAGGCGCAGTGCCTGGCTTGCGGGCGGCGCCGGTCGGCGCAGCCGGCGCGCGGCTGGCGGGACATCCAGGTCCCGCACAGCCGCCAGTTCATAAAGACCTGCCTGGCCGACTCACTGACTCGACTTAGTCGATGTAGTAGTTCGGCGCTTCCTTGGTGATCTGCACGTCGTGCACATGCGACTCGCGCATGCCCGCGGCGGTGATCTGCACGAACTCGGAGGTCTCGTGCCAGTCTGCGATCGAGCTGCTGCCGCAGTAGCCCATGGAGGCACGCACGCCGCCGCACATCTGGTGGATGATGGCGGTAACCGAGCCCTTGTAGGCCACGCGGCCTTCAATGCCTTCAGGGACCAGCTTGTCGACGTTGGCGGTGTTGTCTTCCTGGAAGTAGCGATCTGCCGCGCCGTCCTTCATCGCGCCGACCGAACCCATGCCGCGGTAGCTCTTGAAGGAACGACCCTGGTACAGGAACACTTCACCCGGTGCCTCTTCGGTACCGGAGAACATGCCGCCCATCATGACCACATGCGCGCCGGCAGCCAGTGCCTTGGCGATGTCGCCCGAGTAGCGGATGCCGCCGTCGGCCACCAGCGGCACGCCGGTGCCCTTGAGGGCTTCGGCCACGTTGGAGACCGCCGTGATCTGCGGCACGCCCACGCCAGCAACGATACGGGTGGTGCAGATCGAGCCCGGGCCGATACCGACCTTGACGCCGTCGGCGCCATGATCGACCAGCGCGCGCGCGGCAGCACCGGTGGCGATGTTGCCGCCGATCACCTGCACCTGCGGGTAGTTCTGCTTGACCCAGCGCACGCGGTCCAGCACGCCCTGGCTGTGGCCGTGGGCGGTATCGACCACGATCACGTCCACGCCGGCCTTGACCAGCAGGTCCACGCGTTCGTCGTTGTCGGGGCCCACGCCGACTGCGGCGCCGACCCGCAACTGGCCGCGGTCATCCTTGCTGGCCAGCGGATGTTCCACTGCCTTCTGGATGTCCTTGACGGTGATCAGGCCGTTGAGCTCGAAGTCCTTGTTGACCACCAGCACACGCTCGAGGCGGTGGCGGTTCATCAGGCGCTTGGCGTCTTCCAGCGATGCGTCTTCGCCCACCGTGACGAGCTTTTCGCGCGGCGTCATCTTGGCGCGCGCGGGCGCGTCCAGTTCTTCCTCGAAACGCAGGTCGCGGTTGGTGATGATGCCGACCACGGTCTTGCCTTCCACCACCGGGAAACCGGAGATGCCGTATTGATGTGATAGTGCAATCACATCGCGGATCTTCATGTCGGGGGGAATGGTGATCGGGTCACGCAGCACACCGGATTCGTAGCGCTTCACGCGCGCCACTTCCCGGGCCTGGTCGGCCGGCTTCAGGTTCTTGTGGACGATGCCGATACCACCGGCCTGCGCCATGGCAATTGCCAGGCGGGCTTCCGTGACGGTATCCATGGCGGCGGATACCAGCGGAATGTTCAGTTCGATCGAACGGGTCAGGCGGGTACGGAGCGAAACATCCCGGGGCAGTACCGACGAATAGGCCGGCACGAGGAGCACGTCATCGAATGTGAGTGCTTTCTGGACAAGACGCATAGCAATTCCTCTAGGCGCAAAACCGAATTATACAGGAATGGCACGTTTCTTGACGCGCCTGCGAGTGCCCTTGTTCAAGTCTGCTATGCTCTTTGTCTTTTTTTCAGGGATAGGCAAGCCACAATGGGTATTGGCGTACTGTGCGGCCTGCTGGCCGGCGCCTTCTGGGGCATGGTGTTTATCGCCCCCAAGCTGCTGCCCGTATTCTCCCCCTGGGAACTCGCGATCGGCCGCTACCTGGCCTATGGGCTGGTCGCCTTCATCGCGGCGCTGCCGCTGATGAAGCGCATTGCGCGCAAGCTCACGCGCGCGGACTGCCTTGCGCTGCTGCGCCAGGCCTTCACCGGCAACCTGCTGTACTACGTGCTGCTGGCGTTCGGCGTGCAGCTGGCCGGCGTGGGCCCCACCTCCCTGATCATCGGCATCCTGCCCATCTCCGTCACCATCATGGGCCGGCGCGACCATGGCGCCGTACCGCTGTCGCGCCTGATCTGGCCGTTGCTGGTGGTGGCCGCCGGCATCGCCTGCATCAATATCGACCTGTTCGCCGGCGGTGGACACGCGCACGGCGCCGCCGCGGGCGAGGCGGTGCGCACCGTCTGGCAACGGCTGGCCGGCGTGATGTGCGCGGCAGGCGCACTGGTGTGCTGGACACTCTACGCGGTCGACAACGCACGCTACCTGCAGCGCAACCCGCAATACAGCGGCAATGAATGGTCCGCGCTGTATGGCATCTCCACCGGCGTGGTGTCGGTGGTGCTTGCGCTGCTGGCACTGCTGGGCTGGCTGGTGGCCGGCGACAGCCTGGATGCGGCCAGCGGCGGCCGCGACTGGCAATGGTTCTGGATGGTCAACGCGGCTGTGGCGCTTGGCGCGTCACTGATCGGCAACAACCTCTGGAATATCTCCAGCCGCCGCCTGCCGCTTACGCTCTCGGGGCAAATGATCGTATTCGAGACGTTGTTCGCGCTGGCGTACGGCTTTGTCTTCGACCATCGCCTGCCGCGCCCGCTGGAGATCGCGGCCATCGCGCTGCTGATGATTGGCGTGGCCTGGTCGGTTCGCTTGCACGCTGTCGACAAGTCTGCCTAAACTAGCGGCCAATCCCGGCAGCCAAGGGCGGGCGCGTCACTCGCACAGCGGGGTTCCAGCCCTGCACGCCCCGCTGCCGCACGCACTCTCACCGCAGGCTGCCCCAACACGCTAAGCCATGAAACGATCGACCGCGCACATCAAGCTCGCCACGCTGGTGGCCGCCCTCGCCTGCCTGTGCCAGGCAGCCACCGCCCAGGCGGATTCGCCATGGCAGTGGCGCGACGCCGGCGGCCGCATGGTCTACAGCGACGTGCCGCCGCCGCCCTCTGTGCCTGCCGCCAGCGTGATCAAGGCGCCTGGACGCTTTGCCGGCAGCTTGCGCCCGGTCGAGCCGCCAGCCGCCGCAGCCACCCCTGCAGGCGTTGCCGCCGCCACCCAGTCTGCGCCGGCGCCGGGCGCAAAGGGCAATGGCAACGTGAAAAAAGAGCCCGTGGCAAGTGCCGAGGAAGCCTTCGAGAAACGCCGCGCCGCGCAGGCGAAGGCCGAAGCGGACCAGGCCGCCAAGGACCTGGCCGCGCAGGAGCGCCAGGTGCGCTGTGCGCAATCGCGCAACTATGCGACGTCCCTGCAGCAGAACCGCCGCATAGCCGTGTCAGCGCCAGACGGCTCGCTGCAGCAACTGAACGATGACGAACGGCAGGCCGAATTGATGCGCGTCAACGCCACGCTCGAGCAAAACTGCACCTGAGCGCCTGCGCAACGCCGCGCCGGGGCCTGTCAGCCGCCACGCAGCCATTTCTGCCCTTCGCGCGTGCCGCCCTTGCGGGTCTTTTGCACGCGCCGGTTGCGCGCCGACTGGGGATCGGCCACCAGCGGGCGATAGACTTCGACGCGGTCGCCGGCCCGTACCAGGGTATCCGGCGTCTTGAGCTTGCTGAAGATGCCGACCCGCATGGTGGCGGGATCCACCTCCGGACAAGCCTGCAGCAGGCCCGAGGCTGCGATCGCGGCGACAATGCTGGTGCCGGAGGGCACCTCGATCTCCTTCAGGAAGGCGTCGCCAGGACGGGCATAGCAAACCGAGATGCGCACCGGGGCCGCGGTGCCGGCGTGCTCAGCCATTGCCGTACACCATTTCGGCACGCTTGACGAACGCATCGACAAACGTATTGGCGATCATGCTGAACACCGGACCGATGATTTTCTCCAGCAGGAAGCTGGAAAACTCGTAATGCAGGTGGAATTCGATCTTGCAGGCATCCTCGCGCAGCGGCGTGAAGCGCCAGGAACCGCTGAAGGTCTTGAAGGGGCCGTCCTCGAACACCATATCGATCTTGGTGGGCCGCTCCTGCGTATTGCGGGTATGGAAATACTGCTTGATGCCGTTGAAGTGGATGTAGATCTTGGCGTCGAGCATCGTCTCGGTCTGCTCGAACACCTCCACGCCACCGCACCAGGGGAGGAACTTGGGATAGTCCTCGACTTGCGTGACCAGGTTGTACATCTGCTCGGCGGAATGGCCAAGCAGCACGGATTTATGGACGTCTGCCATGTAGTGGGGAATCATGGCCCGCGCGGGCGCCGCCAGCGCCATGACGCGCTGCGGAATCCACCGGAGCGGGCCGGTTTGCTAGAATCCCGATTTTAGCCCACGCGCGCGCCGACGGCACCCCGGGCGCGCACGATAGCGCCCAAACCGCGGCCTGACGGCCTTGCACGGCCCTGCAGCGTCTTTCCCCTACGTTTTTTGGTGTTTGTTTTACTTATCTCCATTTCCACTATCCGGACCGCATGACCATCGCAGACAACAAGAAAGCCTTTTTCGACTACTTCATCGAAGAGCGATATGAGGCGGGGATCGTGCTCGAGGGCTGGGAAGTCAAGGCGATCCGCGCGGGACGCGTGCAGATCAAGGAAGGCTACGTGGTCATTCGCGACGCCGAGCTGTTCCTGATCGGCGCCCATATCAGCGCGCTGAACAGCGCCTCCACCCACATCTCGCCCGACGCGGTGCGCACCCGCAAGCTGCTGCTCAAGGCAGAAGAAATCAAGCGCCTGATTGGCAAGGTGGAGCAGCGCGGCTTCACGATCGTGCCGCTCAACCTGCACTACACGCGCGGACGCGTCAAATGCGAGATCGGCCTGGCCAAGGGCAAGAAGATGTTCGACAAGCGCGAAACCGAGAAGGACCGCGACTGGCAGCGGGAGAAGGCTCGCATCATGAAGGGCGCGGGCAAGGAGTGAAAGACCGAGGCAGCCCGGCGGCACGCCGCAAGACTGCCTCCTCCGTGCAAGCCTTCTCCTTCACCCCCCTCGCTTCAAGCCCCCTTCTGCTGGCCTTTGACGATCTGCAGCGCAGACGCAATCATGGTGCTCATGTCGCCAAGGTTGCCCGGCACGATCAGCGTGTTGCCTTGCTTGGCCAGATTGCCGAAGGCGCTTACGTACTCCTCTGCCACCTTCAGGTTCACCGCCTCCATGCCGCCGTCCGTGCGGATGGCATGCCCGATCTTCGCGATGGCCTGCGCGTTGGCCTCCGCCACCGCCAGGATCGCCGAGGCCTCGCCCTGTGCCCGGTTGATGGCCGCCTGCCGCTCGCCTTCGGACTTCTGGATGGCGGCCTCGCGCGCGCCCGTGGCCAGGTTGATCTGCTCCTGGCGCTTGCCTTCGGACGCGGCGATCAGCGCGCGCTTTTCACGCTCGGCGGTAATCTGCGCCTGCATCGCATGCAGGATTTCCTTGGGCGGCGTGAGATCCTTGATCTCGTAGCGCAGCACCTTCACGCCCCAGCTCGCTGCAGCTTCGTCCAGCGCGTTGACCACGCTATGGTTGATGTACTCGCGCTCCTCGAAGGTCTTGTCCAGCTCCAGCTTGCCGATCACCGAGCGCAGCGTGGTCTGCGACAACTGGGTGATAGCCACCACGAAATTGCTGGACCCGTAGGATGCCTTCATCGGGTCGGTTACCTGGAAATACAGCACGCCGTCCACCTGCAATTGCGTGTTGTCCTTGGTGATGCAGATCTGGCTCGGCACATCGAGCGGAATTTCCTTCAGGACATGCTTGTAGGCCACGCGATCGATGAAGGGCAGCACGACAGTCAGCCCCGGCGTCAGCGTGGCGCGGTACTTGCCGAGGCGCTCCAGCACCCAGGCATGTTGCTGCGGCACGATCTTGAAGCTTTGCGCCACCAGCACGATGACGGCGACCAGGATCAGCAGGGGCAGCAGGCTGCCGAAGAATTCGAACATGGGACCTCCGTGACGGGGTTGAGAAAATCGAACTGCAAAAAACGGGGAAACCGAGGCCGCGCCCTGCCTCGCCCTACCTTGCTCTATCGCGGGCTGACGAAGAGCGTGTTGCCGCGTACCTCGACGATGCGAAAACGCCCGGGCGCTGCCGGGCCAGCCGCCTGGAGTTCCACGTCCCAGTCGGTGCCGCGATAACGCACGCGTGCCCGCCCGGCGTCGCCCCAGGCCGGCACTTCTAGCTCCTGGCCAATGTCCGGGTTGACGTTGGGATCGCGCTCCGCCGCATCGCGCCTCACGCGCCCATAGCGGGAGCGCCGCAGCGCGACAAAGCCGGCTAGCGCCACCAGCGCCGCCAGCAGGGTCTGGGCGGCTGCGCCAAGCCCGGCCAGCGCACCCAGGCCACCAGCCGCGGCGCCCAGCGCCACCATCAGCAGATAAAAAGTACCGAGCCCCAGTTCCGCGATCACCAGTACCGCGGCCAGCGCAAACCAGATGTAGTACGGCGCCATCTTTGCCTCCTTGCGTACCTGCGTTCCTGCTTACTTACGTTTGTCCTGGGCACGGCCAAAACAAAAAACCCCCGCAGCGCCAGGGCGCCTGCGGGGGTTCGGAACACCTGGCGCAGGGCCGGTGTACCTCTATTGTGACGTCAAATGCCTCAGGAAGCCAGTTGCTTCCAGGTATCGACCACCGAATCCGGATTCAGCGAGATCGACTTGATGCCTTCCTTGGCCAGCCACAGCGCAAAGTCCGGGTGGTCCGAGGGGCCCTGGCCGCAAATGCCAACGTACTTGTCCAGGCGCAGCGCAGTAGAGATAGCGCGCGACAGCATGAACTTGACGGCCGGGTCGCGTTCGTCGAAGTCCTTGGCCAGCAGCTCCATGCCGGAGTCGCGATCCAGGCCCAGCGTGAGCTGGGTCAGGTCGTTCGAACCGATCGAGAAGCCATCGAAGTACTGCAGGAACTCTTCAGCCAGGATGGCGTTGGACGGCACTTCGCACATCATGATGACGCGCAGGCCGTTTTCGCCGCGCTTCAGTCCGTGCTTGGCCAGCAGGCCGATGACCTTCTCGGCCTGGCCCAGGGTCCGCACGAACGGCACCATGATCTCGACGTTGGTCAGGCCCATGTCGTCGCGCACGCGCTTCATGGCCTTGCATTCCATCTCGAAGGCTTCGGCAAAGTCTTCGGAGATGTAGCGCGAGGCGCCACGGAAACCCAGCATGGGGTTTTCTTCGTCCGGCTCGTAGCGCGAACCGCCGATCAGCTTCTTGTACTCGTTAGACTTGAAGTCCGACAGGCGCACGATGACGGGCTTGGGGTAGAAGGCCGCGCCGATGGTGGCGATGCCTTCGGCCAGCTTGTCCACATAGAACGCGCGCGGGCTGGCATGGCCGCGGGCCACGCTTTCCACGGCCTTCTTCAGGTCAGCATCGACCTGCGGGTAGTCGAGGATGGCCTTCGGGTGGACACCGATGTTGTTGTTGATGATGAACTCGAGGCGGGCCAGGCCAACACCCTGGTTCGGGATCTGGCAGAAGTCGAAGGCCAGCTGCGGGTTGCCGACGTTCATCATGATCTTGACGTCGATGTCCGGCATTTCGCCGCGCTGCACTTCGGTAACCTCGGTTTCCAGCAGGCCATCGTAGACGCGGCCTTCATCGCCCTCGGCGCACGACACCGTCACCAGCGTGCCGTCCTTGAGCAGGTCGGTGGCGTCGCCGCAGCCAACCACGGCGGGCACGCCCAGCTCGCGCGCAATGATGGCCGCGTGGCACGTACGGCCGCCGCGGTTGGTCACGATGGCGGCGGCGCGCTTCATCACCGGTTCCCAGTTGGGATCGGTCATATCGGCAACCAGCACGTCGCCGGGCTGCACGCGTTCCATTTCGGACGGGTCATTGATCACACGGACGCGGCCGGTGCCGATCTTCTGGCCAATGGCGCGGCCGCTGGTGAGCACGGGCGCGGTGCCCTTGAGCTTGAAGCGCTGCTCTGCCTTGCCGGCGGACTGGCTCTTCACCGTTTCCGGGCGGGCCTGCAGGATGTAGATCTTGCCGTCGCGGCCGTCCTTGCCCCACTCGATGTCCATCGGGCGGCCGTAGTGCTTCTCGATGATCATCGCGTACTTGGCCAGCTCCGCCACATCGGCGTCGGTGATCGAGTAGCGGTTGCGCAGTTCGATGGGCACGTCGACGGTCTTGACGCGGCCGGCTTCGCCCGGCGCGGTGAATTCCATCTTGATCAGCTTGGAGCCGATCGAGCGGCGGATGATGGGGTACTTGCCCGCTTGCAGCGTGGGCTTGAAGACGTAGAACTCGTCCGGGTTGACCGCGCCCTGCACCACCGTTTCGCCCAGGCCGTAGCTGGAGGTGATGAAGACGACATCGGAGAAGCCGGATTCGGTGTCGATGGTGAACATCACGCCTGCGGCGCCCACATCCGAGCGCACCATGCGCTGCACGCCGGCGGACAGCGCGACGATGTCGTGCGCGAAGCCCTTGTGCACGCGATAGGAAATGGCGCGGTCGTTGTACAGCGAGGCAAAGACGTGGCGGATCTTGTCCAGCACATCGTCAATGCCGCTGACGTTGAGGTACGACTCCTGCTGGCCGGCGAACGATGCATCCGGCAGGTCTTCGGCGGTCGCCGACGAACGCACTGCGAACGAAGCCTCGGCGCCTTCGCGCTCTTCGGCACGTGCGTAGAACTCGCGGATTTCCTTTTCCAGGCGGGGCTGGAACGGCGCTTCGATGACCCAGTTGCGGATCTCGGCACCAGCTTCGGCCAGGGCCTTGACGTCGTCGACGTTGAGGGCCTTCAGGCGATCGGAAATGCGTTGGGTCAGGTTGCTGTAGGCGAGGAAGTCGCGGAAAGCCAGCGAAGTGGTGGCAAAGCCGCCGGGCACACGCACGCCAGCCTCGGCCAGCTGCGAGATCATCTCGCCGAGCGACGAATTCTTGCCGCCCACGGTTTCCACATCTTCCTTGCGCAACTGCTCGAACGGCAGCAGGTATGCGCCGTCAATTGCCGGGTTGTTCATAAAAGCCTCAAAACAAAGTAATAAACCTGTTGCTGACGCCCGGAATATTGTTGGAGTTCTGCTACCGGACGGATCGCTTGGCTAAACAGCCCCAGCGGCTCACAATCGGTGTGCGATCGTGATTGCTGCAGCGCACATTGTTGACAATTCGTGGCCGAATCGTTGTGCCAACAGCGCTGGCGGAATTGCTTAGCGAAAAGATCGCCGCTATTCTACCGTGCCGCACCGCACTTTCGCGGAACACGGATTCAAAAATAATTGTCCATACATGTCCCTCCCCGACGCTCCCCAGCCCGACGCTCCCGCCGCGCCACTTGCGCCGCAGCACCCCCAGGAACCGCGTAAGGAGGAGGAGCGCCCCGCCATCCGCACGGTCTTCATCGTCTCCGATGGCACCGGCATTACCGCCGAGACCTTCAGCCACTCGATCCTGGCCCAGTTCGAGATGCGTTTCCGCAAGGTGCGCATGCCGTTCGTCGACACGCCCGAAAAAGCGCACATCGCGGTGGGTAAGATCAACGAGGCCTTCTACGCGGAGGGCGTGCAGCCCATCGTCTTCACCACCCTGGTCAACCAGGAGTCGAACAAGGCGATCCGCCGCGCCAAGGCCATGATCCTGGACATGTTCCAGACCTTCATCGAGCCGCTGGAGAAGGAACTCGGCCTGAAATCCACCCATGCAATCGGCCGTTTTCACCAGAATGCGGACACCGAGGCCTATCAGAACCGCATCGAGGCGATCAACTTCTCGCTCGCGCATGACGATGGCCAGTCGCACAAGAACCTGGCCGAGGCCGACATCATCCTGGTGGGCGTGTCGCGCAGCGGCAAGACCCCGACCAGCCTTTACCTTGCCATGCAGTACGGGCTGAAGGCGGCCAACTACCCGCTGATTCCCGACGACTTCGAGCGTGGCAAGCTGCCAAGCGCGCTCTACGCGTTCAAGAGCAAGATCTTCGGGTTGTCGATCAACCCGCAGCGCCTGGCCGAGATCCGCAACGAACGGCGTCCGGGCAGCAAGTACGCCGCGCCGGAAAACTGCCGCTACGAGGTCAACGAGGCCGAGGCCATGATGCGCCGCGAGGGCATCAAGTGGCTGTCGTCCACCCACAAGTCGATCGAAGAGATCGCCACCACGATCCTGCAGGAGATCAAGGTGGACCGCGACAGCAACTATTGAGTCAGGCTGACGCCGCACGGCGGGCGCGCAGGCCCGTCAGTGCGGCGAAGCGGTGGCAGGCTTAACCCGGACGGCGCTGCCGCACCGCCTCGAACAGGCAGATCGCCGTCGCGGCCGCCACATTCAGCGACTCCAGCCCGCCCGGCTGGGGAATGCCCACCGTGCGGCTGACCTTGGCCATCCACTCCGGGCTCACACCCGCGCCTTCATTGCCGACCACCCAGCCTACCGGCGCGCGCAGGTCTGTGTCGAATACAGCTGCCTGCGCGTGCGAGGATGTGGCCAGCAGCGGCACCACCAGGCGCGGCGCCAGCATGTCGAGCGTGCAGTGCTCGACAATGTTCAGGTGGAAATTGGCGCCCATGGCTGCGCGCAGGGTCTTGGTGGACCAGGCGAAGGCGCTGCCCGTGACAAGGAAGGCATGCTGGATGCCCGCAGCCGCGGCGCTGCGCAGGATAGAGCCGACATTGCCGGCATCCTGGACGCCGTCCAGGATGATGCAATCGGTGTCGATATGCGACGGCAAGTGGCCGGAGGGCGTATCGATGACCAGCATCAGGTCGATGCCGTTGACCACGCCGGCGATCAGATCGAACAAGGCATCCGCCAGCAGGACCACGCGCTCGGGCTCGATCTGCCTGAGCAGCTGCGCCACCTCGGCATGAACGTAGTGCCGCTCCGACACCACGCACTGCACCGGCTGGCCCAGCGCATCCAGGTAGGCTTGCGCCAGGTGCACGCCATCCAGCACCGACTGCCCCGCCTTGCGGCGCGCATGCGTGGAACCAGTCAGTGCCTTGAGGTGCTTGAACAGCGCGTTTTCGCGCGACGTGACATGTTTCACAGCAGCGGCTCCGGGAATGCTGGCGCCGGGATGGCGGCCACGGGCGCGATCCGCCCCATCGCGATGGCCTCGCGCACGGGCGCAAACGAGCGCCGGTGATGCGGCGTGGCGCCGAACTCGGCCAGCGCTGCCAGATGCTGCGGCGTGCCGTAACCTGCGTGGGCATCGAAGCCGTACTGCGGGTATGCGGCATGCAGCACCAGCAGCTCGCGGTCTCGCGCCACCTTGGCAAGAATGGAAGCCGCCGAGATGGCCTGCACCTTGGCATCGCCTTTGACGATGGCCTCGACCGCAAAGCGCACCTGCGGGCAGCGATTGCCGTCGACCTGCACCAGGTCCGGCTCCAGGCCGGAATCGGCCAGGCCATGCACGGCACGCTGCATGGCCAGCATGGTGGCATGCAGGATGTTGATCGTGTCGATTTCTTCCACCGAAGCCTGGGCGATATGCCAGCCCAGGGCGCGCTCGCGAATCTCGTCGAACAGCGCCTCGCGCCGGCGCGCGGTCAGCACCTTGGAGTCAGCAAGGCCCTGGATCGGGCGGGCCGGATCCAGCACCACAGCGGCGGCGTAGACCGGGCCCGCCAGCGGGCCCCTGCCCGCTTCATCCACGCCGCACAAGTGGCGTACCTGCGCGGCGGTGCCGGCCAGGTCAAAACCAAGCTGGGCCGCATCGCCCTTGGCGGCGACTGTGGGTCGGCGCGCCATTACACGCCCCTCCGCTGCCGGATCAGGTCGGCGACCACGGCCGAAGCGATCTCGGCGGTATTGCGTTTAAGGGTCTGGTGCATCTGGGTGAAATGGTCCCGCAGGAACGCAGTATTGCCTTCGTCGTTCAACTGCAGCAGCGTCTCGCGCGCCAATGCCTCGGGCGTGGCATCATCCTGCAACAATTCGGGCACGACAAAACGCCCCGACAGGATGTTGGGCAGGCCCACATACGGCAGGTAACCCTGCCGCTTCATGATCTGCGCGGTCAGCCAGGGCACCTTGTACGAAATCACCATGGGCTTCTTGTACAGCGCGGCTTCCAGCGTGGCGGTACCGCTAGCCAGCAGGATCACGTCGGCGGCTTCCATGGCCAGGTGAGACTGCCCGTCGATGACGGTCAGCGGGATCTGCGGATACTGCTGGTGCAGGCCCGCGACGATCTCTCGCAACGGCGCGCTGGCAACGGGCAGCACAAAGGCGAGATTGCTGTCCATGCTGTGCATGCGCGCCATGGCCGCGAAGAACGTCGCGCCGAGGTTGCGCACCTCGGACTGCCGGCTACCGGGCAGCACCGCCACCACGCGCGGCCCGGCCGGCAGGCCGAGCTTCTCGCGGGCGCCCTGCGTGTCCGGCACCATCGGGATCACGTCGGCCAGCGGATGGCCCACATAGGTGGCGGGAATCCCGGCGCGGGCGTAGATCTCCGGCTCGAACGGAAACAGGCACAGGATGTGGTCGACCGCGCGCGCAATGGTGCGGATGCGCCCGCCGCGCCAGGCCCAGATCGACGGGCTGACGAAGTGCACCACCGGAATGCCGGCACGGCGCAGCGGCACCTCAAGCCCGAAGTTGAAATCCGGCGCGTCCACGCCGATAAAGCACAGCGGCGGCTGCGCCAGCAGCTTTTCCTTGATGGCGCGGCGCGTGGCGAGAATCTCGCGCAGCGAGCCCAGCACCTCCACGTAGCCGTTGACCGAGAGCGTGTCCATCGGCCATTGCGACTCGAACCCCTGCGCCATCATGCGGGGGCCGCCAATGCCGGCGTAGCTCACTTCACCAAGGCGGGCCTTGAGCCCGCCCATCAGCAGGGAGGCAAGCAGGTCGCCGGAGTTCTCACCAGCCACCATGGCAATGGTGCCGCGATTGCCCGCGCCCGCCGCGACCGGCGTGGCCTCCATGGCCGGTAGGACACCGTCGACCATGGCTGTATCCGGCTTCAGCGCACAATGCCGCGCTGCGTGGCGGCAATGAAGTCGAGGAAATCCTGCAACGCAGCCGTGGCAGTGCCTTCGGCCTGCGCAATCAGTTGCGCGATCTCGTTGCGGGCGGCTTCAAAGCTCAGGTCTGACTTGTACAGTACCTTGTAAGCCTGGCGCAGGGCCGCGATCTGCGCGGCATCAAAGCCACGGCGGCGCATGCCTTCCACGTTGATGCCGTGCGGCGTGGCCTTGTTGCCGCCCTTGTCGCCAGCGGCGATCACGAACGGCGGCAGGTCCTGCACCAGGGCCGAGGCGCCGCCCAGCATGGCGTGCGCGCCGATGCGCACGAACTGGTGCACCCCGCTCATCCCGCCAAGAATGGCCCAGTCGCCCACCTGCACGTGGCCGGCGATCTGCGCGTTGCTGGAGAACACCGTGTGGTTGCCCACCTGGCAATCATGCGCGATGTGCACGTAGGCCATGATCCAGTTGTCGTCGCCGATGCTGGTCACGCCCCGGTCCTGCACCGTGCCGGTGTGGATGGTGGTGAATTCGCGAATGGTATTGCGATCACCGATCACAAGCCGGGTCGGCTCGTTGCGGTACTTCATGTCCTGCGGCGTGCCGCCCACCGAAGCATAAGGCCCGATGCGGTTATCCGCGCCAACGGTGGTATGCCCTTCGATGGTGGTATGCGCACCCACCTGGGTGCCGCTGCCAAGGCGCACGTTGGGACCCACAATGGAAAACGGCCCGACGGTCACGTCGGCTGCAAGCTCGGCCTTCGGGTCAACCAGTGCGCTGGGATGGATTTGCGTCATGCGTCCTGTCCTATGGTCTGAGATGAAAAGATTGAACGGTCAACACAGTGAGCCGAATACGTCCAAGAGCTGCCTTCAGGACGTAGCCCCGAAGGCAGGCTTCTTAGTCAGCTTGTTTGACGGTGCACATCAACTCAGCCTCACAAGCCACCTTGTCGTCGACGGTGGCAAATGCCTTGAACTTCCAGATGCCGCGGATATAGCGCTCGACAGATACCGTCATGTGCAGCTGGTCGCCCGGCGTCACGACCTGCTTGAAGCGCGCGCCGTCGATACCGACCAAGTAATACAGCGAGTCTTCCTTGCGCTCTACGTCTTCTCCGAAGGTCAGCAAGCCGGCCGACTGCGCCAGCGCTTCGAGGATCATCACGCCCGGCATCACCGGATGCCCCGGGAAATGGCCCTGGAAGTACGGTTCGTTCATGGTGACATTCTTCAGCGTTTTGATACGCTTTTGCGGCTCCAGTTCAAGCACGCGGTCTACCATCAGGAACGGGTAACGATGCGGCAGCAGCTTGAGGATCTTGCGGATGTCGATATCGACTGCGTTCATGATTTTTTCTCTTCGGTATGCTGGATGGATTTGCCGGCGTCCTGCCCTTGCAAGCGCCTCTCGAGCTGGATCACGCGATCGCGCAATTTGCTCAGGCCTCGCAAGGTGGCTGCGGTGCGTTCCCACTCGCCATGCGGCTGGACCGGGAACACGCTGGTGAAATGCCCGCCGGGCTTGGAAATGGATTTAGTGATCGAAGTACCACCGGACACTGTGGTGCGATCGGCAATGTTCAGGTGGCCGGCAAAGTTGGCCGAACCCCCGATCACGCAGAAGCGCCCGACCTTGGTACTGCCGGCAATCGCCGCGCATCCCGCGATCACAGTATGCGCGCCCACCCGCACGTTATGCGCGATCTGTACCTGGTTGTCGATCTTGCAGCCGTCCTCGATGACCGTGTCGGCCATGGCGCCGCGGTCGATGGCGGTATTGGCGCCGACCTCGACATCATTGCCAAGCACGGCGCGGCCGGTCTGGGGAATCTTGACGTATTCGACGCCAGCCGGGCCGATGTCCGGGGCAAAGCCGAAGCCATCCGCACCCAGCACCACACCGCTGTGCAGTATGCACCTCATACCCACCACGCACTGGTGATACACCGAGACATTGGCGTAGATCAGCGTGTCATCGCCAATCTGGGCCCCGGCGCCGACAAAACCGTTGGCCAGGATACGCACCCGCTCGCCGAGCCGGGCCCCGCTCTCGATCACCACGTTGGGGCCGATAAAGCACGACGCTGGCACCACGGCATCGGGCGCCACGCTGGCGCGCGGGTCGATGCCGGTGCGGCGATCGGTATTGGCGCGGCGATCGAACCCCTGCGCAATACGTGCGAAGCACACGTAGGGATTGCGTGCCACCAGCCAGTTGCGGCCGTCGGCCTGCCCTTCGGCGCGAATGCGCTCCAGGTCAGCCGCGGACACGATCACGGCGCCGGCGCCGGAGGCCAGCGCCTGTGGCAGGTACAGGGGATTCGAGAGAAACGAGAGCTGGTCGGGGCCGGCTTGGTCGAGCGGCGCGAGGCCGCGCACGGCGAGGTCGGGATCACCCACAACCTGCGCGCCGGTATCGGTGGCGAGCTGACCCAGTGTGGGTGTTTGCATGGCAGTACTTCCTTGGACGGCGAAAACTGGCAGCTTACTTGCTGCCGGCGTTCAACGCTTTCATCACATCGTCGGTAATGTCGATGCGAGGATTGACGTACACGGCCTCTTGCACGATCAGATCATACTTGCGCTGCTCCGCAAGCTGACGGATCACGCGGTTGGCGCGCTCGAGCACCTGGGCCAGTTCCTCGTTGCGGCGCTGGTTCAGGTCCTCGCGGAATTCACGCTGCTTGCGCTGGAATTCGCGATCGAGATCGGCCACTTCGCGCTGACGGCGCTGGCGGTCGGCATCGGCCAGCACGGCGGTGTCCTTGTCGAGCTTGTCGGCCATGCCCTTGATCTTCTGGGCCATGTCCTGCAACTCACGGTCGCGCTTGGAGAACTCCTGCTCCAGCTTGACCTGGGCCTGCTTGGCAGGCACCGAATCACGCAGTATACGCTCGGAATTGACCGCGGCGATGCGCGCTTCCTGCGCCATGGCGGGCGCGGCTGCCAGCAGCGCGCCAACCGTCAGCGCGGCCGCCGTCAGGCTTTTGATCAGTGGGAATGTTGTTTTCATGAATCCGTTCCTCAATCTTCTATCTTCTATGCCCGATCAGAACGCAGTACCGATCTGGAACTGGAAGCGCTGTACCTTGTCGGTCTCGTCCTTCTTCAGCGGGAAGCCCACGCTGATCTTGAGCGGACCGATCGGCGACAGCCAGGACATGCCCAGGCCCGTCGAATACTTGAGCTGGCTGAACAGCAGCGGCGCGCCTTCTTCGTACACGTTACCGAAGTCGAAGAAGGTGAACAGGCGCAGCGTCCGGTCCACACCCGAACCCGGCAGCGGGAAGATGAATTCGACGTTGCCGATCATCTTGGAAGCGCCGCCAATCGGGTTGCCGTTCTGGTCCTTCTTGCCCAGCGTGCTGGTCTGGTAGCCGCGAACCGAGCCGATACCGCCGGCGTAGAAGTTCTTGAACACCGGGAACGGCGTATTGCCGTAGCCGTGACCGTAAGCCACCTCACCGTTGAAGGCCAGGGTAAAGGCCTTCGACAGCGGATAGAAATACTGCTGTTGCACACTGGCGCGATAGTACTGCGTATCGCCACCGGGCACACCCACTTCGAGGTTTGCCTGCGTGTAGGGCCCCTTGGTCGGGACCAGCGCGCTGTCGCGGCGGTCGCGGGCCCAGCCGATCGTGAACGGGAAGTTGTTGATCGGGTCGCCACTGGACTTGCCGATCTTGGTCAGCCACTGGCCGTACTGGATCGGCGTGTTCGGCGAGATGGTCACCTGGGTGCGCTCGTAGCCGATGCCGAAGAACACGGTATCCGTTTCCGTGAACGGCACGCCGAACTTGACGTTGCCGCCCTCCGAAACGATCTTGTAGTCCTGGTCGCCGGTGTAATACAGCGGCCGCGACGTACGGTAGTAGATATCGGTCGAGCGGCTGATGCCGTCCACCGTGAAATACGGATCGTATTGCGTCAGCGAGATCGTGCGGAAGGACTTCGCGGTGTTCACGTCCAGGCCAAGGCTGGTACCCGAGCCGAACACGTTGTCCTGGCGCAGGCCGGCCTGCAGCACCAGCTTGTCCGTCGAGGAGAAGCCAAGGCCCAGGCTGATCTGCCCGGTCGGCTTCTCGGTCACGTTGACGTTCACATCGACCTGGTCGGGCGCGCCGGGCACGTCCTCGGTGGTGATGTTGGTGTCGGTGAAGTAGCCGGTACGGTTGATACGGGCCTGCGATTGCGTCAGCTTTTCGCTGTCGAACCACGAGCTTTCCATCTGGCGCATTTCGCGGCGCACCACTTCGTCGCGCGTCTTGCTGTTGCCCACCACGTTGACGCGGCGCACATAGACGCGACGGCCCGGATCGACCATCAGGGTCAGCGCGACTTCACGCTTTTCCTTGTCGATCTGCGGCTGCGGGTTGATGGTGGTGAACGCGTAGCCGTAGGTGCCCAGCAGGTCGGTAATGGCCTTGGTGCTCTGGGTCAGCTTCTCGGACGAGAAGACCTCGCCCTTCTGCAGCTTGAGCAGTTTTTCCATCTCGGCCTGCTTGCCGAGCAGCTCGCCCGCCAGGCGGATGTCCGATACCTTGTACTGGTCCCCTTCCTTGATGTTCAGCGTCAGGAAGATGTCCTTCTTGTCCGGCGTGATCGACACCTGCGTCGATTCAATGGCGAACTCGAGGTAGCCGCGGTTCAGGTAGTACGAACGCAGCGCTTCCAGGTCGGCAGTGAGCTTTTGCTTGGAATACAGGTCGTTCTTGGTGTACCAGGACAGCCAGTTCGGGGTCGACAGCTGCATTTCATCGCGCAGCGTGCTTTCCTTGAAGGCCTTGTTGCCGACGATATTGATCTGGCGGATCTTGGCCACAGGACCTTCGTCGACATTGAACACCACCGACACGCGATTGCGGTCGACCGGGGTGATCGTGGTCTGGATGTCGGCGGCATAGTAGCCGCGCGCCACGTACTGGCGCTTGAGCTCCTGCTCTGCCTTGTCGATCAGGGCCTTGTCGTAGTACCGGGCCTCGGCCACGCCCACTGCGCGCAGCGAGCGGCGCAGGGTGTCCTTGTCGAATTCCTTGATGCCGACGAACTCGAGCTGGGAGATGGCAGGACGTTCTTCCACCTGGACCACCAGCACGCCGTCCTCGGAACGAATCTGGACATCCTTGAAGAACCCGGTGTTATACAGGGCACGAATGGCGTCCGCGCCCTTGTCGTCGCTGAAGGTTTCGCCGACCTTGACCGGCAGGTAGCCGAACACCGTACCCGGCTCGACCCGCTGCAGGCCCTCGACACGAATGTCCTTGACGACGAATGGCTCCGCGGCCCAACTCACTGGGGTCCAGGCCGCGATGATGGCACTCGCCAGCACGCCCAGCGAGATGCGCTTATGTCTGATCAATCTTGATCCCCTCTTTGATTCCATGCAGGATTGGGCTCCGATGCTTCACGGGGCTGCGCCTTGGCTCGGCATCCGGCGCGGGGTGTCAGTGACACCCGCACGCCGCAGCCGGCAACCCATGTCTAGCCGCGCGCTAAAAACAGCCGGCTGACATCGTTGAACAAGGCGAGCGAAGTCAGGAGCAAGACGCAGGCGATGCCGACCTTCTGCAGCACAGCCTGCCAGTGGTCTGGTACGGGCCTGCCAGTCAAAAATTCAACGCAATAATACAGCAAATGCCCCCCATCCAATACCGGAATAGGTAACAAATTCAATACACCGAGGCTAACACTGACCAACGCCAGGAAGCCGACAAAGGGCTGCCATCCGAGGTGGGCGGCGCGCCCCGCGTAGTCCGCCACGGTCAGCGGGCCGCTCAGGTTCTGCAGCGAAGCCTGCCCCACCAGCATCTTTCCGAGCAGCTTGAGCGAGAGCGCGCTGGTGCTCCAGACCTGGCCGACCGCGCGGCTCAGCGCCTCGACCGGCTGGTAGCGCACGGTTTCCATCTCGACCGCCTGGCTCAGCGCGGCGCCCAGCTTGCCGGTGGCGGCGGCTGCCGCACTGGCGCCCTCCGCCGCGGGGACCACATCGAGCTTCACGGGCACATCCAGGCGCCGGCCCTCCCGCTCGATGCCAAGCGTGACCTCGGCGCCGGGCTGCGCCCTGACCCCGCGGATCAGTTCGCCAGCCTGGGTCAGCGGGCGTCCTTGCCAAGCCACCACGCGATCGCCCTGGCGCAGGCCAGCGCGTTGCGCGGCGGAGTCCGGCAGGACTTCGGTGATCGTCACCGGCCCGCCCTTGAGGGCAAGGCCCAGCGTGGCAAGCGGGTCTTGTTCGGGATTGCCGCCGGTATTCGGCAGCCGCGGCAGCTTCACATCGCGCTCGGCGCCATCGGCGGCGCGCACGTGCAACACCGCGCTGGCGTCGCCAAAGCCCTGGGCGAACACGGCCATGCGCAGGTCGTTCCAGGATCGCACCTGCTCGTTCTCGCCGTTGGCCTGCAGCGCCAGCACGCGGTCGCCCTCGCGCAAGCCCGCCGCAGCGGCTGGGGTGCCGGCAGGCGGCGCCGCAACGATGGGCGCGGCCTCGCGCATGCCGCCGGCGAACAGCACGAAATACAGCACGATGGCCAGGGCGAAGTTGGCCAGCGGCCCGGCTGCCACGATCGCGAAGCGCTTGGCCACCGGTTGCCGGTTGAAGGCGCGGGGCAGATCCGCGGGATCGACCGGTGCATCATGGCCCGGATCGCTCTCCCGCTCATCGAGCATCTTGACGTAGCCGCCGAGCGGAATCGCGGCAATGGTCCACTCGGTACGGTCCCGCCCCTTGGACACCCAGCGCACCAGTGGCCGCCCGAAGCCGATCGAGAAGCGCAGCACCTTGACCCCGCACAGGCGCGCGGCCAGGTAGTGACCCATTTCATGAAAATAGATCAGGATGCACAGGGCAGCGACGAAAGCAATTACGGTTTGCATGGCAGGCAGCTTGTCGTCAGGGGCCGGAACGCCCCGATGGCACAAAGTAGACGCCGGGCACGAGGCCCGGCAACCGGTGCGCCGGCATGGGCCGGTGCGCCGCTATTGTCGCCGATCCCGGCCGCGCCGCCACCGGCGTCAGCACGAACGCGCGCTTTCCAGCAAGGCGCCGGCGCGGCGGCGCGCATCCTGGTCGACGTCCATCACGCCTTCCAGCGTGTCAACACTGCCCAGCGAGGCCTGCGCCAACACCTGCGCCACGATGCGTGCGATGTCCGTAAAACGGATCCGGCCTTGCAGGAACGCCTCGACGGCAACCTCGTTGGCGGCATTCAGGACGGCCGGGGCCACCCCGCCCGCCCGCAAGGCGTCGAACGCCAGGCCCAGGCAGGGAAAACGCGCCAGGTCTGGGGTCTCGAAGGTCAGCGCGCCGGCACGGGTAAGGTCCAGCGGGGAAACGCCCGCGTGCATGCGCTCGGGATAGGCGAGCCCGTAAGCGATCGGCGTACGCATGTCGGGGTTGCCGAGCTGGGCCAGCACCGAGCCGTCTGCATAGGACACCATCGAGTGCACGATGCTCTGCGGGTGGATCAGCACCTCGATGCGGTCCGCCGGCGCGGCGAACAGCCAGTGCGCCTCGATCACCTCCAACCCCTTGTTCATCATGGTGGCGGAGTCGACCGAAATCTTGCGGCCCATCACCCAGTTCGGGTGGGCGCAGGCCTCGTCCGGTGAAATATCGTGCAAGGTGGCCGGGTCCCGGGTCCGGAACGGGCCGCCGGAAGCCGTCAGCAGGATCTTGGAGACGCCCGCGCTCAGGCGCGGATCGTCCGCCGGCAGGCACTGGAAAATGGCATTGTGCTCGCTGTCGATCGGCAGCAGCGTGGCGCCGTGCTCGCGCACGGCATCCATGAAGAGCCGGCCCGACATCACCAGCGCTTCCTTGTTGGCAAGCAGCACGCGCTTGCCCGCCCGCGCCGCGGCCAGCGTGGGACGCAACCCGGCGGCGCCGACGATGGCGGCCATCACCGAATCGGCTGCGGCATCGACCGCCACGGCTTCCAGGGCCGCTTCGCCATAGCCCACCTCGGTTTTGATGCCGTCGGCGCGCAACAGCGCCTGCAGCTCGCTCGCGGCCTGGGCGGTGCCTACCACGGCGTGCGCCGGGCGGAACTCGCGGCACTGCGCCGCCAGCTTGTCGACCTGCCGGTGCGCCGTCAGCGCATGGACGGCATAGCGCTCGGGGTGGCGCTTGACCACATCAAGCGTACTTTCCCCGATCGAGCCGGTGGCACCCAGGACGGTAATACGACGCATATCAGATCAACTCAAAGATAAATGGCTAGCAAGGCGGCCAGCGGAAACACGGGCAACAGCGCGTCGATCCGGTCGAGCACGCCGCCATGGCCGGGCAACAGCCGGCTGCTGTCCTTCATGCCGACCTGGCGCTTGAGCAACGACTCGAAGAGATCGCCGACCACGCTGGCAACCACCAGCAGGGTCGACAGCAACGCCACCACAGCCAGGCCGTTATGGTCGGCCATGCGAGAGAACCAGGTCGGGGAATAAGCTTGGGTAGCGGCCAGCGCAAGTGCGATCAGCAGCACCACCAGCCAGCCGCCGATGGCGCCCTCCCAGGACTTGCCCGGGCTGATGGTTAGGGCAAGCTTGCGCCGCCCGATAGCTTTGCCAACGAAATAGGCGCCGATATCGGCAGCCCAGACCAGGACCGCTACGGACAGCAGCACCCCGATGCCCAGCTCGCGCAGGATCAGGGTGGCATGACCGAACGCCGGCAGCATGAACAAGCCGAGAATGGCGCCCAGCAAGGTAAAGGACGGGCTCGCCTGGCGCACGCCGCGCGCCAGCAGCACCACGGCGACGCCCCAGCAGGCCACGCCGATCTGCAGCAGGCGCGTCAGCGCCTGGCGGTCGGCGGCGTCATGCCAGCCGATCAGGGCGACCAGGCAGGCCACCGCATAGACATAGGGCCAGACGCCGCGCAGCCCGATCAGGCGGCCAAATTCCCAGCCCGCCAGGACGACGATCACCGCCACTAGGCCAGCCAGGGCCGACGGAGGTGCCAGGAACAGGATCGGCAGGATCAGCAGCAACAGGCATACGGCGGTGATGACACGGGTAAGAAGCATGCGCTGCGGGATTCCGGTGAAAAAATGGCAAACGGGCTTCAGGCGGTGCCGGAAAGGCCGGGTGGCGCGACCACTTGCGCGCTGGTACGGCCGAAGCGGCGCTCGCGCTGCCGGTACGAGGCAAACGCCTTGTCGAGCTCCGCAGCGCTGAAATCCGGCCAGAACACGTCGGTGAAATAGAGCTCGGAGTAGGCCAGCTGCCACAGCAGGAAATTGCTGATGCGCTGCTCGCCGCCGGTGCGGATGAACAGGTCCGGCTCGGGCGCGTAGGCCATGGCCAGGTGCGGCGCGAGCATGGATTCGTCAACGGACTCGGGATCGAGCATGGGCGAGCGCGCCAGCATCTTGCGCATGGCCTGGAGCAGGTCCCAGCGGCCGCCGTAATTGGCGGCGATGGTCACCGTCAGGCCGGTATTGTTATCCGTGCGGGCCTCGGCGTCGGCGATCAACTGCTGGATACGCGGGCTGAAGCGGCTCAGGTCGCCAACCACCCGCACTCGGATATTGTTGGCGTGCATCTTGATCACCTCACGGCGCAGCGCGGTCATGAACAGCCGCATCAGGAACGAGACTTCGTCCGCCGGGCGGCGCCAGTTCTCGGAACTGAACGCGAACAGGGTCAGGTACTGCACGCCACGCGCGGCGCAGGCCTCCACCACGGCCCGGACGGCATCCAGGCCACGGCTGTGGCCGGCTACGCGTGGCAGGTGCCGCTTGGTCGCCCAGCGGCCGTTGCCATCCATGATGATGGCGACGTGGCGGGGCACATAGGTAGAGTCGGGGACGCTGAGCGTGGAACTGATGTGATGCATGATGGGAAACGGTACCGGACACAGCGGCGGCTGGCAAGCCGCCGCATCAAGCGTCACACCGTCATGATCTCCTTATCCTTCTCGGCGACCATCCTGTCGATCTCGGCAACGAACTTGTCGGTCAGCTTCTGGACATCGTCCTGGCCGCGGCGCTCATCGTCCTCGGAAATGGCTTTGTCCTTGACCAGCTTCTTGAACTGCTCGTTGGCATCCCGGCGCAGGTTGCGCACGGCGATCTTGGCGCCCTCGGCCTCGCCCTTGACGACCTTGGCGAGTTCCTTGCGGCGCTCTTCGGTCAGCATGGGCATGGGCACGCGGATGGTCTCGCCCATGGTCGACGGGTTCAGGCCCAGGTCCGCGTCGCGGATGGCCTTCTCGATGGCGCTGACCATCTTCTTTTCCCAAGGCTGCACGCTGATGGTGCGCGAATCGGCCAGGCCGACGTTGGCCACCTGGCTGATCGGCACCGGGGAGCCGTAGTAATCCACTTGCACGTGGTCGAGCAGACCTGTGTGTGCACGACCAGTGCGAATCTTGGCCAGGTCGGCCTTGAACGCTTCAATGGTCTTTTGCATTTTCTGCTCGACGCTCTTCTTGGTGTCGGCGACGCTCATCTTTACCTCCGAAAACGGGTAATCATGATCCCGGACGGTGGGATCGAAAATGAATCATTCTACTCTTTGCCGGCACGCGCGCCACCTTCGGCGGCAGCGCACCAGCGCCTGGTGCTGCACTTATACGTGCACCAGCGTACCTTCGTCTTCGCCCAGGATCACGCGTTTGAGCGCGCCCGGCTTGACGATGGAGAACACCTTGATCGGCAGCTTCTGGTCGCGGCACAGGGCGAATGCCGTAGCATCCATCACCTGCAGGTTGCGTGAGATCGCCTCATCAAAGGAGATGGTGGTGTAACGCGTGGCGCTGGGGTCCTTCTTGGGGTCGGCGGTGTAGACGCCGTCGACCTTGGTCGCCTTGAGCACGATCTCCGCGCCAATTTCCGCGCCGCGCAGGGCAGCCGCGGTATCGGTGGTGAAGAACGGGTTGCCGGTGCCGGCGGCGAAGATCACCACCTTGCCCTCCTCCAGCTGGCGAATGGCGCGCGGGCGGATGTAAGGTTCGACCACCTGGTCCATGCGCAGGGCCGACTGCACGCGGCCCACGATATCGGCGTGGCGCATGGCGTCCTGCAGGGCCAGCGCATTCATCATGGTGGCCAGCATGCCCATGTAGTCTGCAGTCGCGCGGTCCATGCCCGCTGCCCCGCCGGCCACGCCGCGGAAGATATTGCCGCCGCCGATCACCACCGCGACCTGGACGCCCAGCCTCACGATCTCGGCGATGTCATTGACCATGCTTTCGATGGTGGAGCGGTTGATGCCGAAGGCATCATCGCCCATCAGGGCCTCGCCGGACAATTTCAGTAGGACGCGCTTATAGGCTGGCATATTGATCCCCGGAGCTGGTTCGGCTCGTTCTGTTGAGCCGGATATTTGAAGGCAGGCGGCACGGATCGGCGTGCCACCGCTATAAAAGCCGGTTTTCGGGGTGGCCTGGCTCCGGCACGGCAACAGCGCGATAACACGCGAAAAACTCGCGTTCAAAGCGCCCCTGGGGCACGGCAGGTCAGACGACTGCGGAAACGGGCTACCAAGCCCGCGCCGCACGGGTAAGCGCGGCGCGGTCATTTGTGCCGAGGGGCACCTTGCGGTGCCCCTCGGCATTATACGGCGACCGGTGAGGCACCCTACCGGGCACCCTGGCCGCCAGGACTTCAGGCCTTTTGGGCAGCTGCCACTTGGGCGGCCACTTCAGCGGCGAAGTCGTCCTGCTTCTTCTCGATGCCTTCACCAACCACGTACAGGGTGAAACCCTTGACCGTGGTGTTGGCAGCCTTGAGCATCTGCTCAACGGTCTGCTTGTCGTTCTTCACGAAGGTCTGGTTGAACAGCGACACTTCCTTCAGGTACTTCTGCACCGAGCCGTCGACCATCTTGGCGACGATTTCGGCCGGCTTGCCCGATTCGGCAGCCTTTTGCTCGGCGATGCTGCGCTCCTTGGCGATCAGGTCGGCGGGCACGTCGGCGGACGACAGCGACACCGGCTTCATCGCGGCAACGTGCATGGCCACGTCCTTGGCGGCGGTTTCATCGCCGTCGAACTCGACCATCACGCCGATGCGGGTGCCGTGCAGGTAAGCAGCCAGCTTGCCGCCATTGGCGTAGCGGGCAAAGCGGCGGATCGCCAGGTTTTCGCCGATCTTGCCGATCAGGGCGGTACGGGTGGCTTCCACGGTCACGCCGTCGATTTCCAGCGCCGACAGCGCAGCCACGTCGGCCGGGTTCTGCTTGGCGACCAGTTCGGCGACCTTGTTCGCGAACGCCATGAAGTCGTCGTTCTTCGACACGAAGTCGGTTTCGCAGTTCAGTTCCACCAGCGCGCCGGTGGTACCTTCGATGAAGGACACGACCACGCCTTCGGCGGTCACGCGCGAAGCGGCCTTGCTGGCCTTGTTGCCCAGCTTGACGCGCAGCAGCTCTTCAGCCTTTTCCAGGTTGCCTTCGGCCTCGGTCAGGGCCTTCTTGCATTCCATCATCGGCGCGTCGGTCTTCGCGCGCAGTTCTGCCACCATGCTTGCGGTAATTGCCGCCATTTGTCACTCCTTGAATGGTTCGCCCCGCCCTACCCCGCCATCGATATGGCGCGATCCGGGACCGGAGGTAAGTTCAACTTCACCCGCGCCAGATCATGCCAGGGGCGGATGACAACAATTCGAAAAAAGGGGGCGTAAGATTCGCCCCCTCGGTTGCCGGAAAGCCCCCGGCTGCGCGCAGCGCCCCGGCCCAGGGGCCGGTTGGCTAGCGATGATGTGTCAGCTTGCGATGCGCGCGGTACGGGGTCCTCTCGGCAGCAAGCCTTTAGGCTTCTTCGACTTCGACGAAATCGTCGCCGCCGCGAGCAGCTTCAACCACGTCCTGCACGGCGTTTGCACGGCCTTCCAGGATCGCGTCTGCCACGCCGCGCACGTACAGGGCAACTGCCTTGCTCGAGTCGTCGTTGCCCGGGATCACGTAGTCGATGCCTTCCGGCGAGTGGTTGGTATCGACCACGCCGATGACGGGAACGCCCAGCTTCTTGGCTTCGGTCACGGCAATCTTGTGGTAGCCGACGTCGACCACGAAGATGGCGTCAGGCACGCCGCCCATGTCCTTGATGCCGCCGATGGACTTTTGCAGCTTGTCCATTTCGCGCTCGAACATCAGCGCTTCCTTCTTGCTCATGGTTTCCAGCGCGCCAGCTTCCTTGGCGGCTTCCATGTCCTTCAGGCGCTTGATCGAGATCTTGACGGTCTTGAAGTTGGTCATCATGCCGCCGAGCCAGCGGGCATCGACGTAAGGCATGCCGGCGCGGCCTGCTTCTTCAGCCAGGATTTCGCGCGATTGACGCTTGGTGCCCACGAACAGCACGGTGCCGCGGTTTGCTGCCAGTTGACGCACGTACTTCAGCGCGTCCTGGAACATCGGCAACGTCTTTTCGAGGTTGATAATATGGATCTTGTTGCGATGGCCGAAGATGTACGGAGCCATCTTGGGGTTCCAGAAGCGGGTTTGGTGGCCGAAGTGGCAACCGGCTTCCAGCATTTCGCGCATGGTAACGGACATGAAAATCTCCAAAAGGGTTAGGTCTGAAGTCCGCCCCGACATTCCTGAAAAGGAACACCCCGGATGGACGGACTCGCAATTTCAATAACTTTGTATTTAATAAGCGCAAGGCGCCTGCCAAATACCGTAGCACTACCGCAGCACAGAAGTGGCTGCCCAGCCCGCCAGTTGCTACCCGCAAGTCACATCGACCTGCCAGGCAGCCGCAATAAGGCTAGCCAGCGATTGTAGCAACAAAATAGGACTTCGCTCAAGAGGCCACTTGCCATGAAAAGCAGGCACCTGTAGCCGGCGCAGGCCGTTTTCGGCTGCGGTTGGTGCCCGATGGTGCGATAATCCCACTTTCAGATTCAATTTGAGGCGCAGCCCGTGGCTTCGCCGCCACTTTGCGAGCAGCATGAGCATCCATATCAAGAACGCCGACGATATCGCCCAAATGCGGGTAGCCTGCCGGCTGGCCTCCGAGGTCCTCGACTACATCACGCCCTTCGTCAAGCCGGGGGTCACCACCGGCGAACTCGACCGGCTGTGCCACGCGTATATGCGCGATGTGCAGGGCACGGTACCCGCGCCGCTGAACTATGCGCCGCCCGGCTACCCCCCCTTCCCCGGCGCCATCTGCACGTCGGTCAACGACGTGATTTGCCATGGCATCCCGGGCGAGCGCGTGCTGAAGTCCGGCGACGCGGTGAACCTCGACATCACCGTGATCACCAAGGAAGGCTACTACGGCGACACCAGCCGCATGTTCATTGTCGGTGAGGGCTCGATCCTGGCCAAGCGCCTGGCGCAGATCACCTTCGAATGCATGTGGAAGGGCATCGCCCAGGTGCGCCCCGGCGCTCGCCTCGGCGATATCGGCCATGTGATCCAGGTCCATGCGGAAGCGGCCGGCTATACCGTGGTGCGCGAGTACTGCGGCCATGGCATCGGCAAGAACTTCCACGAGGACCCGCAGATCCTGCACTACGGCCGCCCCGGCACCGGCATGGAAATCCAGGCCGGCATGATCTTCACGATCGAGCCGATGGTCAACGCCGGCAAGCGCGATATCCGCACCATGCCCGACCACTGGACCGTCAAGACGCGTGACCGCAGCCTGTCCGCGCAGTGGGAGCACACCATCCTGGTGACCGAGACCGGCTACGACGTCCTCACCGTCTCCGCGGGCACGCAGGCGCCGCCGTCGTTCGTCACTGATTCTGTTGCAGCCTGACGCTACGGGCGCCAAAGTTGGCGCCCTTCTTGTTTCAGCCGTCCCTTCGATGCCCCCAGCCCTAGCCATGGACGCCACCCCGGAAATCATCCTCGCCACCCGTGTTCGCGATCAGTTGAAAGCCGACAAGCAAGCCGTGTTCGCGGACTTCAACGCGCACGGCCATGTCGGCCACCTGCTGACGCGCCTGCGGCGCGCGGTCGATGCCGCGCTGGTCGAAGCCTGGCGCGGCCTGGGCCTGCCGGACGACAGCGCGCTGGTGGCGGTGGGCGGCTACGGGCGCGGCGAGCTGTTCCCGTTTTCCGATGTGGATGTGCTGCTGTTGCTGCCCTCGGAACCCGACGAGGACACCACCTCCAGGCTGGAGAAATTCATTGGCCTGTGCTGGGACCTGGGCCTTGAAATCGGCTCATCGGTGCGCACCGTGGACGACTGCATCCGCGAATCGCGCCAGGACGTGACGATCCAGACCTCCTTGCTGGAAGCGCGCCTGCTGACGGGCAACCGCAAGCTGTTTGCCGAGCTGCAGACGCGCTACCAGGCCGACCTGGACCCGCGCGCCTTCTTCCAGGCCAAGCTGCTGGAAATGCGCCAGCGCCACGCCAAGTACCAGGACACGCCCTACTCGCTCGAGCCCAACAGCAAGGAAAGCCCCGGCGGCCTGCGTGACCTGCAGGTGATCCTGTGGATGACCAAGGCCGCCGGGCTGGGCGACAGCTGGAAGGAACTGTTCGAGCGCGGGCTGCTGAGCGAGCGCGAAGCGCAGGAACTCGCCCGCAACGAGCGTCTGCTCAAGACCATCCGCGCGCGCCTGCACCTGGTGGCCGGGCGCCGTCAGGACGTGCTGGTGTTCGACCTGCAGACCGCGCTGGCCGAGGCCTTCGGCTACCGCCAGAACAATAACAAGCGCGCCAGCGAACAGCTGATGCGCCGTTACTACTGGGCAGCCAAGGCGGTCACACAGCTCAATATCGTGCTGCTGCTCAATATCGAGGCCATGTTGTTCCCGAGCGAATCCAAGGTGACGCGCGTCATCAACGAGCGCTTCGTGGAACGCCAGGGCATGCTCGAGATCACCAGCGACGATCTCTACGAGCGCGAGCCCCACGCCATCCTGGAAACCTTCCTGGTGTACGAGCGCACGCCGGGCGTCAAGGGCTTGTCGCCACGCACGCTGCGCGGCCTCTACAACGCCCGCACGGTGATGGACGCGAGCTGGCGCAACGATCCGGTGAACCGCCGCCTGTTCCTCGCCATCGTGCAGGAGCCGCAGGGCATCACCCACGCGCTGCGCCTGATGAACCAGACCAGCGTGCTGGGGCGCTACCTGATCAACTTCCGCCGTATCGTCGGGCAGATGCAGCACGACCTGTTCCACGTCTACACGGTGGACCAGCACATCCTGATGGTGGTGCGCAACATGCGCCGCTTCGCCATCGTCGAGCACACGCACGAGTTCCCCTTCTGCAGCCAGCTGATGGCCACCTTCGACCGCCCCTGGGTGCTGTGGGTGGCGGCGCTGTTCCACGACATCGCCAAGGGCCGCGGCGGCGATCACTCCAAGCTTGGCACGGCGGATGCGCGGCGCTTTTGCAAGCAGCACGGCATCGAGCGCGAAGATGCCGACCTGATCGCCTGGCTGGTCGAGCATCACCTGACCATGAGCCATGTCGCGCAAAAGCAAGACCTCACCGATGCGGACGTGATCCATGCCTTTGCTCGCGTGGTCGGCACCGAGCGCTACCTGACCGCGCTCTACCTGCTGACGGTGGCCGATATCCGCGGCACCAGCCCCAAGGTGTGGAACGCGTGGAAGGGCAAGCTGCTGGAAGACCTCTACCGCATCACGCTGCGCGTGCTGGGCGGCGCGCGCGTGGACCCGCACTCGCTGTGGGCGCAGCGCAAGGACGACACCATCGCGCAGCTGCGCCTCAAGGCCTTCGACCCGGAACTGGGCAAGCCATTGTGGGCCCAGCTCGACGTGGCCTTCTTCCTGCGCCACGACGCGCGCGACATCGCCTGGCTCACGCGGCACCTGTACAACAAGGTGGACAGCCCGGTGCCGGTGGTCAAGGCGCGCTTGTCGCCCGCGGGCGAAGGCCTGCAGGTGGCGGTCTACGTCAAGGACCAGCCCGACGTGTTCGCGCGCATCTGCGGCTATTTCGAGCGCAAGAGCTTCTCCATCCAGGAAGCCAAGATCCACACCACGCGCCACGGCTACGCGCTGGATACCTTCCAGGTGACCGACCCGGGCATCAGCAGCGACGCCAGCGGCAATTACCGCGACATCATCGCGCTGGTGGAGCATGAACTGGCCGAGCGCCTGCAGCAGCAAGGCGCGCTGCCGGAACCCGCCCAGGGGCGGTTGTCGCGCCAGTCGCGCAGCTTCCCGATCAAGCCGCGCGTGGACCTGCGCCCCGACGAACGCGGCCAGTACTACCTGCTTTCCTTGTCGGCCAACGACCGCACCGGCCTGCTGTACGCGATCTCCCGCGTACTGGCCAAACATCGCACCTCGGTGCATACCGCCCGCATCAATACGCTCGGCGAGCGGGTGGAAGACGTTTTCCTGGTCGATGGCAGCCGCCTCGCCTCGGATAACAAACTGCAGTTACAGCTTGAACAGGACCTGCTGGCGGCGCTGGCCATCTAGGCCGGACGCCCCACATAGAAGATATGACCGATAGCAATTCGCCCAAGCGCAAGACGCTGGGCATCAAGACCGCCGCGCCCGAGGGCAATGCCCGCAAACCCGCCGCCACCCGGCCGGTGCGGGTGTCCGACCTGAACCGCGGACGCGTGCGCGCCGTGGTCGACGGCATCAAGCAGGCACAGGAACGCGCCGGCGGCCGCAAAAAAGAGCAAGACGCTGGCCAGCGCCCGCCGCGCGGCCCGCGCACGGGCGAAGGCCAGGATCGACCCCGCCGCTTCGGCGGCGAAGGCAACGACCGCCCGCGCAATTTCGGTCCCGGCGAAGGCCAGGACCGTCCGCGCCGTTTCACCCCGGGTGAGGGCCAGGACCGGCCCCGCCGCTTTGCTGGCGAAGGCAATGACCGTCCGCGTCGTTTCGCCCCAGGCGAGGGCAACGATCGTCCGCGCCGCTTCAGCCCCGGCGAAGGCCAGGATCGGCCCCGCCGCTTTGGCGGCGACAACAACGACCGCCCGCGCAATTTCGGCTCCGGCGAAGGCCAGGACCGCCCGCGCCGTTTCACCCCGGGCGAAGGCCAGGATCGGCCCCGCCGCTTTGGCGGCGAAGGCAACGACCGTCCGCGCAATTTCGGCTCCGGCGAGGGCCAGGACCGTCCGCGCCGTTTCACCCCGGGCGAAAGCCAGGATCGACCCCGCCGCTTTGGCAGCGAAGGCAACGACCGCCCGCGCAATTTCGGCTCCGGCGAGGGCCAGGACCGGCCGCGCCGTTTCACCCCGGGCGAAGGCCAGGATCGACTCCGCCGCTTTGCTGGCGAAGGCAATGACCGTCCGCGGCGTTTTGCCCCAGGCGAGGGCCAGGACCGTCCCCGCCGCTTTGCCGGTGAAGGCAATGATCGTCCACGCAATTTCGGCCCGGGCGAAGGCAACGATCGTCCGCGCCGCTTCAGCCCCGGCGAAGGCCAGGACCGGCCGCACCGCTTTGCCGGCCAGGGCGACGACCGCCCTCGCCGCCCCGCTCACGGTGGTGACAATGACCGTCCGCGCCGCGCCGGCGATGCCAGCCAGCGCGACTACCAGGGCGGCGCCCGTGCGGAGCGTACGGAACGTGCCGCACCCGTACAGAACGCGCCCCAGCCCAGTTCCGATGGCCTGGTGCGCCTGTCCAAGCGGATGTCGGAACTCGGCCTGTGCTCGCGCCGCGAAGCCGATGAATGGATTCCGCGCGGCTGGGTGCTGGTCGACGGCCAGCCCGTCACCGAACTGGGCTCGCGCATCAGCCCGGACGCCAATATCGAGATCCACCAGGCTGCACGCTCCGAGCAAGGCGAACGCGTGACCGTGCTGCTGCACAAGCCGGTCGGTTACGTGTCGGGCCAGGCCGAAGATGGCTACGAGCCCGCCGCCGTGCTGTTCGCGCCGGAAAACCAGTGGGAGCTGGACCCCACCCGCAAGCGCTTTGCCCCGTGGCAGCGCAAGAGCCTGGCACCTGCCGGCCGGCTCGACATCGACTCCACCGGCCTGCTGGTGCTGACCCAGGACGGCCGCGTTGCGCGCCACCTGATCGGTGAGGATTCGACCGTCGAGAAGGAATACCTGGTGCGGGTGAGCTGGGATTCGCCGGAAGGCCTGGTCGAGCGCGACATCTCGCACGTGTTCCCGGTGGAACTGATCGAGAAGCTGCGCCACGGCCTGTCGCTGGATGGCGAGGCGCTCAAGCCGGCCAAGGTGAGCTGGCAGAACGAGGAGCAATTGCGCTTCGTCCTGCGCGAAGGCAAGAAGCGCCAGATCCGCCGCATGTGCGAACAGGTTGGCCTGCGGGTCGTGGGCCTGAAGCGCGTGCGCATGGGCCGCATCGTGCTGGGCGACCTGCCGGTGGGCCAGTGGCGCTTCCTCGGCGCCTTCGAGAAGTTCTGAGCGCCGGGCCAAGAAGCAAGCTGGTGGCCGCCATGGCCACCAGCGCGCACCTGCCGAGCCGCATACCCACCGGCTCAATCGCGTGATGCCACGCGCCGCGCCATTGCCAGGCGCATAGCACTCGACACCCTGGCACCACCTGCCCGGTATGGCCGCCGGGACAAACCCAGCGGCCTCGCATAGCCAATGCCTCAAGCCATGCCGCAAGCGGGCGCCCTGCCCTGCGCCAATCGCTTCACAGCTGCGGCGCACGGCAAGCCGCGCCGTCCGCATTGGCCGTCTCCGCCAGCCCGAACACTGCCTTGGCGCCGCATTGCGAGCCAAACATCTGGTGCTGGTTGTGCCCGACGCCAACCACCTCGAACGCCTGGTGACGCACCGGTGGACGCTGGCTGCCCATCGGCGCGGCAAGGTACTGCGCATAGCGCAGGTAGCCGCGTGCGCGCTCCAGCCGGGTCGGCCCTTCGGCCTCGGCACCGCAGGCCTTGTCGAGCACGCGGTGGTTGGGGTCGTTATCTTCTGAGCCCACAAGGTAGGTCACCTGGCGCTGGAGATAGCGGCGGAACAGCGCATCGCCGGTCGCGCCGCGCGCATAGGGCACCATGTCGCGCATGCCGTAGCGGTATTTGTCATAGTCCGCGCAAATAGCCGTGTCATAGGGCGCAAAGCCCTTGCCGCGTGGGCGCTCCGGCGTGAAATACAGATATGACGAAGGATTCGCCACGACGTAGCGCAGATCGATGCCGCCCGCGCGGATACGCTCATCGACATTGTTCAGCACCGCATAGCGATGCACCAGCTGCGCGCCACCCGAGTGGCCGGCCACCGTCACGCGGGTCACCGCGGGAAAACGGGCCTTGTTGGTCACCATGCCGACGAGATCGTCCAGCACCTGCAGCGAGCTGACCGAGAACGGCGGGTTGACCGCATCCTCCCCGCTCATCCAGCCCTGCACGCTCCATATCGGCATGCCGTCGAAATGCTTGCCCTTGGCCGCATCCGGCGTGCCGGGAAAGTTCGGCGCGATGAGCAGCACCTCGTCGGGATTGCGCCCGGTTTGCTTGAGCAACGCCGCGCCGGCCGCGAAGTAGTCGTCGCCGTTACGCTGCAGCCCGTGCTGGACGAAGATCACCTCGCGAATGCCGCGCAGGTCCGCGTCCAGCGGATGGTTGGCGTAGACCGGAAAATCATAGGCGCCAGCGCCGGTGCCGAGCCTGACCCGCTGCCATTGGAGCGCGGCAGCTTGCGGCACCGTACCGGGTGCCGGTGCGGCCTGCTTCGCGCTCGCGGCACTGTCCGCGCCTGGGGCGGCGCAGCCAAACTGGGCCGCCGCGGCTAGCGCAATCAGTGCGATCGATGCGCAACGCGCAAGGCGAAGTGTCTTCATATCCTGTCTCCCGGTGCTCGATGCGCCGCCGCCTGGGGCGCGCGCCCGTGTTTTCGTTCGTAAAGCCGTATCATCCTAGGCTGCCGCGACCCGGATGTAAAATATATGCCACATAGGAAATGCATATCGAAAACATATGCTTTCTGCAGCTTCCGGCCCGCAAGGACACCATGGAACTGAGACACCTTCGCTACTTTCTCGCGGTAGCCGAAACCGGCCACATCACGCGCGCCGCCGAGCAGCTCGGCATCCAGCAACCTCCGCTGTCGCAACAGTTGAAGGCGCTAGAGACGGAGCTGGGCGTGATCCTGTTCGAGCGCCAGCCGCGCGGTGTGGCGCTGACCGCCGCAGGGCGCGCGCTGCGTACCGACGCGCTAGACATCTTCGCGCGCCTGGACCAGACGCGCCAGCGCATGCAGCGCATGGCGCGCGGCGAGGAAGGCATGCTATCGGTCGGATTCACCAGCTCGGCAGCCGCGCATAAGCTGACGCCCGAGGTCCTGCGCGCCTGCCGCCGCCGCTTTCCCGGCATCGCGCTCAAGCTCAGCGAGAACAACGCCGCCGAGGTCATCGAGCAACTCACCGCGGGCACGCTCGATGTCGCACTGCTGCGCGCGCCGGTGGGACGCCCCGAAGGCCTGCGCTTCGAGTTGCTGCTGGAAGAGGAAATGGTGATTGCGCTGCCGCTGGACCATCCGCTGCTGCGCAAGCGCGGCGCGCCAGCCCACGCAGCAGCCCAGGAAACCATCTCGCTGCGCGCGCTGGCAGGCGATGCGTTCATCCTGGTGCGGCGCCCGGGCGCGCCGGGCATGTATGGCGATCTGCTAAAGGTGTGCGAGCGGCTGGGCTTCACGCCGCGCGTGGGCGCGGAAGTCGAGCGCATGCTGAGCAACCTGAACCTGGTGGCCGCCGGCGCCGGCGTGACCGTGGTACCGGCCTCGATGGCCGGGCTCAACCCGCACGGCGTGGCTTACCGCCGCATGGAAGAAGCCGACCAGCTGCGCGCGCCGCTGACGCTGGCTTACCGGGAGCGAGACGACAATCCTGCCTGCGCGGCGCTGGTCGCCCTGACCCACCGCATCGCGGCACGCCATCGCCGCCAGGGCGATCGCTGATCAGCCGTCGCCGGTCGGTCGTCGCGGGTCAGTCGTCGCGGGTCAGTCGTCGCTATTGGGAGGCAGCTCGGGGAACAGCACATCGGTAAAGCCGAAGCGCGTGAAGTCCTTCACCCGCATGGGATAGAGGATGCCCTGCAGGTGGTCGCATTCATGCTGCACCACGCGTGCGTGGAAATCCTCGGCAACGCGCTCGATGCGCCCGCCCATCACGTCAAAGCCGGTGTACTTCAGGCGCGTGAAACGCGGCACCACCCCGCGCAGCCCCGGCACCGACAGGCAGCCCTCCCAGGCTTCATCCTGCTCCTCGCCAAGCGGCGTCAGCTCGGGATTGATCAGTACCGTCTTGGGCACGGTGGGGGCGTCGGGATAGCGCGGATTGCGGTCGAAGCCGAAGATCACCACCTGCAGGTCCACGCCGATCTGCGGCGCGGCCAGGCCAGCACCGTTGGCGTGATCCATGGTGTCGAACATATCGTCGATCAGGATGCGCAATTCGGGCGTGTTGAAGCGCGTGACAGGGCGCGCTACCTGCAGCAGGCGCGGGTCGCCCATCTTGAGAATGTCACGGATCATGCTTGATCTCCGGTATTGAGCTCGGCCAGCAAGGCCAGCAAGGCGGCCTCGTCCAGCACGGGCACGCCGAGCGCCTCGGCCTTTTCCAGTTTGCTGCCGGCTTCCGCGCCAGCCACCACATAGTCGGTCTTCTTCGACACCGAGCCGGCCACCTTGGCGCCGGCCGCTTCCAGCTTTTCCTTGGCATCTTCGCGCGACAGCGTGGGCAGCGTGCCAGTCAGCACGAACGTCTTGCCGGCCAGCGGCGCGGGCGCGGCGCGCTCCGCCGGCTCGCTTTCCGGCCAGTGCACGCCGGCGGCACGCAGTTGCTCGATGACTTCCACATTGTGCGGCTCGGCCAGGAAGTTGGCGATGGATTGCGCCACCACCGGCCCCACGTCGTTGACCTCGAGCAGGGCAGCCTCGTCGGCGGCCAGCAGCCCATCGAGCTTGCCGAAATGCCTGGCCAGGTCCTTGGCCGTCGCTTCTCCCACATGGCGGATGCCTAGCGAGAAGATAAAGCGGTTGAGCGTGGTCTCGCGCGACGCCTCGATGGCTGCCACCAGGTTGGTGGCCGACTTGTCGGCCATCCGGTCCAGCGCGGCCAGCTTGGCGACGCCGAGCTTGTAGAGATCGGCCGGCGTGTGCACGATCGCCATGTCGACCAGTTGCTCGACCACCTTGTCGCCCAGGCCTTCGATATCCATGGCGCGGCGCTGCGCGAAATGCAGCAGCGCCTGCTTGCGCTGTGCCGCGCAGATCAGCCCGCCAGTGCAGCGCGCGATCACCTCGCCTTCCAGCTTCTCGATGTGCGATCCGCACACCGGGCATGCGGTGGGCATGACGAAGGCGCGTGCGTCGGCTGGCCGGCGCTCCGGCACCACCGCTACCACTTCGGGAATCACGTCGCCGGCGCGCCGCACGATCACGGTATCGCCGATATGCACGTCCTTGCGGCGGATTTCGTCCTCGTTGTGCAGCGTGGCATTGGTCACCGTCACGCCGCCCACGAACACCGGTGCCAGCCGCGCTACCGGCGTGATGGCGCCGGTGCGGCCGACCTGCACTTCGATGTCCTCGACCACCGTGGTCATTTCCTGGGCCGGGAACTTGTGTGCCAGCGCGAAGCGCGGCGCGCGCGACACGAAGCCAAGGCGCTCCTGCTCGGCCAGCGCGTTGACCTTGTACACCACGCCGTCGATGTCATAGGGCAACGCCGCACGCCGCTCGCCCACTGAGCGATAGAAGCTCAGCAAGCCGTCCGCACCCCGCACGACTTCGCGCTCCGCGCAGACCGGCATGCCAAGCCCGGCGAACCAGTCGAGCATGGCGCTGTGCGTCTCGGGACGCGGCGCGCCTTGCAGCTCACCCAGCCCGTAGGCGAAGAACGACAACGGACGCTTGGCGGTGATGCGCGGATCCAGCTGGCGCAGGCTGCCGGCGGCGGCATTGCGCGGATTGACGAAGGTCTTTTCCCCGGCCTCGGCCTGCCGCGCATTGAGCTTGTCGAATTCGCGGCGATACATGAAGACTTCCCCGCGCACTTCCAGCACCGCCGGCAAGGCCTCAGCCTCACCGCGCAAGCGCAGCGGAATCGCCTTGATGGTGCGCACGTTGACGGTCACGTCCTCGCCGGTCTCGCCGTCGCCGCGGGTGGCGGCCTGCACCAGCCGGCCAGCCTCATAGCGCAAGGACATGGCCAGGCCATCGAACTTCAGCTCGCAGGCATACTCCACCGCCTCGGCGGCGGCAAACAGGTCGGCCGTGCCCTCGGCGGGGGCGGCACGCCCCAGCCCCTGCGCGCAACGACGGTCGAAGGCCAGCACATCCTCGTCCTCGAAGCCGTTGTTGAGCGACAGCATCGGGATGGCGTGGCGTACCGTATCGAAGGCCGATAGCGGCTGGCCGCCCACGCGCTGCGTGGGCGACTCAGGGGTCAGCAATTCGGGATGCCTGGCCTCGATGTCCTGCAATTCGCGGAACAGCGCGTCGTACTCGGCATCGGGCACCGACGGCGCATCGAGGACGTAGTACTGGTAATTGTGGCGCTCCAGCTCGGCGCGCAGCCAGTCGGCGCGCGCGGCGGGAGAATCGCTGACAGGCGCGGGGGCTTGCGCCGCCGCACCTTCTGGTTTGGTGCTCATGCTGAAAGACTGAATCCGTTGTCGTCGTTATCGTCGATGCCGAACTGGCGTATCAGAGACTGAACAAACGTAGCGCCACCGGCGAGCCCGCGGGCATGCCGCGGGCTTCCAGCTTGTCGTAGAGTGTTTGCAACTGGCCGAAGATGGCGACGAAGGACGATTCGCTCAACGGCCGCATGTTGTCGTCGACCAGTTGCGCGCCCATGCGCTGCGCCAGGCTGTAGCCGTACTCGCAGACGGTCTTGAACGGCTTGGTCGCCTGCGCCGCGGACGGCACATCGAGCAGCAGCGTGATCTGGCGGCCGGCCTTGGCCGTGAGGTCATCGCGCAGGAAGTTGGTATCGCCGAACTGCAGCGTAAACAGCGCCCGCTGCACGCCCTCGGCATTGGCCTGATAGCGCGTGAAGCGAGTGCCGTCGCGCGACAGGACCAGCCCGTCCTGCGTCGCCACCGTCTGCACATAGGCGGCCGACCACGGCGCACCGTCGGAAATCACGTTGACGCCAAGCTGCACATCGCAACTGGCGGCAAACGCATCCAGCTCGCGGCCGTTTGCGACCGTCTCGGTCATGTCGGGCAGTTCGGCCGAGGCGTCGAGCGCTTCGGCCAGCGCTTCCACCGCATTGACGAACTCCGAAAACTCCAGCGCATTGAGCGCGCCGCCGCGGTTGGCAAGCTGCACCGCTACCTGCAGGTCTTCGTACTGATGGCCGGCGGTGACCGGCTCCCAGGCATTGGCTTCGCTGCGCAGGCCTTCGATATGCACCTGCTTGGTTCCCGCACGGCGCAGGCGGCCAGTGAGCGGCAGGATGCGATCGCCCGAGCTTTTGCGCTCCAGGTGCAGCGGCACGATGCAGTCGATCAGCGGATCGATGACGGCCGGCGTTGGCTGGCCGTCGAGCGCGACGGGCTCTGGCTGCGCTGCCTGGGCAGGCGCGGCCTCTTGCCTGGGCTTTATCGGTTCGGTGCGTTCTGCGTGTTCTGCATGTTCCGCATCTTCTTCATGGTCCGCGGCGTCATACGATTCGGCGAGCCCGGCAGACCCTGCCTGCTCGCCATGCACGGGCTTGCCGGCAGCCGCATGGGCCGAGGACGGCGCTGCGGCGATGGCAACTTCATCCGCCAGGGCTTCGTCGGCATCGGCCGAGCTCGCGGCCATGCCTGCCGCCACGGCGGCGGCATCCAGCGGCGAAGCCGACAACGTGGGCTCGCGCCGCTCGACGTGATGCTCGGGCAATGGCTCGTGCAGCCTGGCGCTGACTTCCGGCTTGACCACCGGGCTTACCACCGGCTCGCGCATCGGCGGCAGGTCATCTTCGGGCTGCAGCGCGCGCGGGCGGCGCGCCTTGCGGATCTGCCACTGGTTGTAGGCGACTACCAGCAGCAGCAGGACAATGCCTGCAACGATCAGGGCGGTCTGGAGCGTCATGCTGCCTCCGCCATCGAGAGCGCTGCGTCCATATCCACGGCGACGATACGCGATACACCTTGCTCTTGCATCGTCACGCCAATCAACTGGTGTGCCATTTCCATTGCGATTTTATTGTGGGAAATGAAGACGAACTGGGTCTTGTCCGACATGCGCGCCACCATATTGGCGTAGCGCTCCGTATTGGCATCGTCCAGCGGCGCGTCCACCTCGTCGAGCAAGCAGAACGGCGCCGGGTTGAGCTGGAACATGGCGAACACCAGCGCGATGGCCGTCAGGGCCTTCTCACCGCCCGACAGCAGGTGGATGGTGGAGTTCTTCTTGCCCGGCGGCTGCGCCATCACCTGCACGCCGGCGTCGAGGATTTCGTCGCCGGTCATGATCAGCTTGGCTTGCCCGCCACCGAACAGCGACGGGAACAGCTCGCCGAAGTGATGGTTGACCTGGTCGAAGGTCCCTTGCAGCATCGCGCGGGTTTCCTGGTCGATCTTGTGGATCGCGTCTTCCAGCGTGGTGATGGCGTCGATCAGGTCGGCCGACTGCGCATCGAGGAAGGTCTTGCGCTCGCGCGCCGCCGCCAGTTCGTCCAGCGCGGCCATGTTCACCGGCCCGAGCGCGTTGATGGCGTTGTTCAGGCGGGTGACCTCACCCTGCAGGTAGGAGGGCTTGAGATCGGGCGTGAGCTTCTCGGCCAGCGCGGCCTCGTCCACCTCGGCGGTCGTCAGTTGCTCGCTGAACTGCTCCTGGTTCAGGCGCGCGGCCTGTTCCTTCAGCTGGTACTCGGTGATGCGGTCGCGCAGCGGCTGCAGGCTGCGCTCGGCGGCCAGGCGCTGGTCGTCGTACTGGCGCAACTGCGCCGACAGCGCGTCCAGCTCGGTGCGGGCGAGCTGGAGTTTTTCTTCCTTCTCGGCACGGCGCTCCAGCGCTTCCTGCAGGCCGGTGTGGGCGGTCTGCTCATTGATGGTTTCCAGCTCGACACGGGCATCTTCCAGCGACTGGGCAAGACGCTCTGACTGGTCGCCCGCGGTCTGGATATTGCGGCGCAGCTCGTCGATGCGGTTAGCCAGGTTGCGCTCGGCGAACAGCGCTTCCTGCGCCGCGCGCTCGAAGTCGCGCAGCTGGTGCCGCGCCGATGACAGCTTGCTATCCAGCGCCTCGAAGGCCATCTGGTGGTCTTCGTGCGTGGACTGCATCTCGGCCAGCGCGGCGTCGTGCTGCTCGAAGCTGGCTTCGGACTCTGCGCGGATGGCGCGCTGCTCTTCGATCTGCGCGGCGATTTCGGCCAGTTCCTCACGGATCTGGCCACTGCGCGCGGCGTAGCGCTCCATGGCCTGCGACAGCTTGAGCACATCCATCTGCAGCGCGTGCACGCGCCGCGTGGCCTGCTCGCTGCGTCCGCGGGCCTCGGTGAGCGCGGCGCTGGCCTGGGTGTAGGCTGCTTCGGCGCGGACCGCCTGGCTCTTGGCTTCGTCGGACAGCAGCAACTGGGCGCGCGCCTGCTTCTGCAGGTTTTCGATTTCCTGCTCGCGGGCCAGCATGCCGGCCTGTTCGGAATCGGCTGCATAGAGGTGGACCGAGCTACGGCCCACCAGGTGGCCCTCGGCCACGACGAACGACGCGCCTTCCGGCAGCGTGGCGCGCTGGGCCAGCGCCGACGCCATGTCGGTCGCGGTGTAGATATCGGCCAGCCAGTCCTGCATCACGGCCCGGATGCCGGGCTCGGTGATCTGCACCAGCGCCATCAGCGGACGCATGCCGGCGGGGGTTTCCTGCGGGCGCGCGGCCGGCGGCGGCGAGTAGAAAGCCAGCTTGGCGGGCGGCGCGTCGGACAGGAAGGACTTGATCCAGTCCAGGTTGGAGACTTCGAGCGCACCGAGCTTTTCGCGCAGCACGGATTCCAGCGCGCTTTCCCAGCCCGGCTCGATATGGAGCTTTTTCCACAGGCGCGGCAACTCGGCCAGGCCGTGCTTGGCCAGCCAGGGCTGCACCTTGCCTTCGGTCTGCACGTTTTCCTGCAACTGCTTTAGCGCGGCCAGGCGCGCTTCCAGCGCCCCGATCGCCGCAGCCTCGCGCTGCACGCGTTCCTGCGCGCTGCGGCGCTCGCCGTCCAGGCGCGGCACGCGCTCGGCGGAGTCAGCCAGGATGGCCTGCGCCTCTTCCAGCACGGCTTCCTGCTCGGCCAGCTCGGCGCGTTGCTCTTCCAGGCGGGTTTCATCGGGGCGGTCCAGCCCCTTTTCTTCCCCGGACAAGCGCTCGCGGCGTTGCTCCAGCTGCTGCAGCATCTGGTCGGCGCTGCGCTGCTGCGCGGCCTCCAGCTTGAGCGCCTGCTCAGCCTGCATGATGCTGGCGCGCTGCTCGTTGGACAGCACCTGGGCATCGCGCCACTGGGCTTCCAGCGTGGGCAGCTCATCGGTCTTGTGCGCGACGGCCTCCTGGGCTTCGATGGTGCGGCCTTCGGCCACCGCCAGCTCTTCCTCGGCCTGCGCCAGGGCATCGGTAGCCTGCTCGGCCTTGCCCTGCCACTGCTCGCGCTGCGCCGTCAGTGCGGCGATCTGTGCCTGCACCCGGTTGCGCGACTCCACCACATAGCGGATCTCGGCCTCGAGCTTGCTGACTTCGGCATTGGCCTCGTACAAGCCGCCCTGCGCGGTGTGCATATTGTCCGACGCCGCGTAATGCGCGGCGCGCATGGTCTCGAGCTCGGCCTCGACGTGGCGCAGTTGCGCGGTTTGCGCTTCCAGGTCGATCTGTGCCTGCTCGATGGCCCGCGTGTGCCGCTCCTGCTCGGCCTGGGCCTCGCGCTTGCGCAGCAGCCACAGCAGGTGCTGCTTTTCCTCGCCATCGGCCTGCAAGGTCTTGAAGCGCTGGGCCACTTCGGCCTGCCCCTCGAGCTTGTCCAGGTTGGTGCCGAGCTCGCGCAGGATGTCTTCCACGCGGGTCAGGTTCTCGCGCGTGTCGGACAGGCGGTTTTCGGTTTCGCGGCGGCGTTCCTTGTACTTGGACACCCCCGCGGCTTCTTCCAGGAAAATCCGCATGTCATCGGGCTTGGCCTCGATGATGCGCGAGATCATGCCCTGCCCGATGATGGCGTAGGCGCGCGGCCCCAGGCCGGTGCCCAGGAAGATGTCCTGGATATCGCGGCGGCGCACGGCCTGGTTGTTGATGTAGTAGGAGGACGTGCCGTCGCGGGTCAGCACCCGCTTGACGGCGATCTCGGCGTATTGGCTCCATTGCCCGCCGGCGCGCCCCTCAGGGTTGTCGAACACCAGTTCGACGCTGGCGCGGCCAGCTTGTTTGCGCGCGGTGGAGCCATTGAAGATCACATCCTGCATGGACTCGCCGCGCAGTTCGGAGGCGCGCGACTCGCCCAGCACCCAGCGCACCGCATCGATGATGTTCGATTTGCCGCAGCCGTTGGGACCGACGATGCCGACCAGTTGGCCGGGCACTTGAAAATTGGTGGGATCGACGAAGGACTTGAAGCCCGCCAGCTTGATCGAGGACAGTCGCACGGTTGGTCGTGGGGTATCTAGCGTAATGCAGCGTTCAGGAGAGCCGGGCCCCAACGAGAAGCGGGGCCGACGCGTGCCGCTTGCGCCCCATGCCTTCTCTCTTGTGCCCGATAGATGGCGCTAATCATACCATCGCGCCTTCGGCGTCCGGGCGCTTTCCGGGCTAAGCGCGAGCCATTTCCACAGGGGGTTTGAGCCGTTTCCGATACACCCCGTGCGGTTCACGCCCCACACTTGCGGCGATGCTGCCATGCGGCGAAAGACCACCACCCTGCGCTTGACGTCGTCGCCCTTCTTGGCGCCGGCGGGAAACTTCCAAGGGTTAGTGCTAGTCTCTTATTGTCAGCGTGATCCTTGAGGCCCATTGCACCCGCCGCCCCGTCACCGGCGCAATGGCTGCCACCGGCCAACGCGGAGCCCGGCTTCGCGACCCTTCTGGGAGTGTCCAGCATGACCGCCTTCTCACCGGCGATATCAGACAGCAGCTTGCCCGGCCACAATGCCGGGAATGTGGTCAAAACGCCGCCATGGTCCTTGGGCGACATCGATTTCCAGGCTATCGACACCGCCCTTGTCCGGGCCGATCGGGAGTTGTTCTACCTGCTGGTGTCGGCCTCCTTTGTCGAAAGCGGCTCGGACACGTACGCCGGCAACCTGGCCAGCTACTACGCCGCCAATCCCGAGGCTTCCGGCTGGCTGTCCGACCACTGGGAGGCGGAGGAGCTGCAGCACGGCCTGGCCCTGCGGCGCTACGTGGAACATGTCTGGCCCGAGTTCGACTGGCAGCGCGGCTATGCGCGGTTCTTCGAGGAGTACCGCCATACCTGCTCGATCGACAAATTCGAGCCCACGAAAGCCCTCGAGATGGCCGCGCGCTGCGTGGTCGAGACTGGCACCGCGGCCCTCTACCGCTCCCTGGAGCAAGCCAGCGACGAGCCGGTGCTGCGCAACCTGACGCGGCGCATCGCCGATGACGAGGTACGCCACTACAAGCACTTCTACCGCTACTTCAACACCTTCAACGGCGTGGAACGGCTCGGCCGCCTGCGTGTACTGGGTGCCTTGGTGCGCCGCTTGCTGGAAATCAAGAACGAAGACGCGGAGATCGCGCTGCGCAACGTGCTGCGCATCGAGCGCGGCACCGAGGATATCCCGCAACGGGACGTGCGCAAGCTCAACTCCCGGGTAAGCGCCGTGATCCGGCGCAACCTGCCGATCGAGATGACGGTCAAGATGCTGCTGCGCCCGCTGCACCTGCATGCCGGCGTGGAGCGCGCCATCCGCAAGCCGCTGGTAGCGGTGGTGTCGCGGGCGATGCTCTATTGAGGCGCGGCGCCAGCTATTGCGGCTGCAGTGCCTGGTCCGCCGCACCGGCGGCAGTGCCGGCGCGGCGCGCCTTGGTGCGGTGCACCAGCCCCGACAAGGCGCCAGCCGCAACGATGCACAGGCCGCCGGCGGCCTCCTTCCAGCTCAGCGTCTCGGTCGCCAGCCACCACGACGACACTGCCGCGATCACGATCTCGAACAGCATCAGCAGCGATACCCGGTTGGCCGGCAGGCGCTGCAGCCCGTACTGGACCACCGAATTGCTCAGCACCAGCGTGGCGGCAAGACCCAGCATCAGCGCCACGCCGCCCCAGCCAATCACCGGCGCCAGCGCCACGCCGCCCGGCTCCAGCAACAGCGCGCACGGCAGGCCGACCGCGGTGCAGCCCACGTAGACCATCACGGTGCGCAGGCGCGCATCCATCTCCGGGTAAAGCTGGCCGGCCCGGCGCGACAGCACATTGTTGACGGCAAACCCCATGCCGCCGATCAGGCCGGACCATTCCGCCGCGTGCGTGGGCAGCGGCAGGCCCACTTCCGGCGTCCACAACATCAGCCCCGCGCCAAACAGCGCCAGCACCACCAGCAGCAAGCCGGATGCGGACAGTTTCTCGCCCAGGAAGACGCGGGCAAACAAGGCAGTCCATACCGGCGTCAGGTAGAACAGCAGCAACACCCGCATCACATGGCCGTTGACGCTGCCCCATACAAAGCCGGCGTTGGTCACGCCCGCCGCCAGCCCGATCGCCACGAACAGCCAAGACCAGCGCAGGCCGCCCAGGTGGCGGGCGAAGGCCACCAGAGCGATCAGCGCGGCCATGGCACTCACCAGCGCGGCTGCCGTCATGCCGCCCAGCCCCCAGCCGGCGAGCACCCGATAGGGGAACCAGGCGATGCCCCAGACCGAGGCGCCCAGCAGGATGGACAAGGTGGATTTGAAGGCATGCGGGTCGGCCGGGGCCGAAGCGGTGGAAGTTGCGGGCAGATTGCTCATGGGAAAACGGTTAAGGCTGCCACTTGGGCAGCCAGTCAGCATTCGGTATCGGAAATCACCACGGGGCGACCGGGGCCGCTCGGGACAGCCGGGAATAGCCAGGGACAAGCCGGCGCGCCGCGCCGCCAGAGCCCGGCCGGCACGCGGGAATGCCCGGCAATCCTTTATAATGACCGGCTTTGAGCTTGGCCCCACCGGCCTGAACCTGATCGTGAATCCCCGCCTCGACCTGCTCCAGCCCTATCCGTTCGAGAAACTGCGCGCGCTGCTGGCTGACGTCAAACCAAACGGCGCGCTGCCCGCGATCAGCTTCGGCATCGGCGAACCCAAGCACCCCACGCCCGAATTCATCAAGACAGCGCTGTCGAACGCGCTGCAAGGGCTGGCGAATTATCCCACAACGGCCGGATCGGATGCACTACGACAGTGCATGGCCGCATGGATCCAGCGCCGCTACAACCTGCCGGCGGTCAATGCAGCCACCCAGGTGCTGCCGGTCACCGGCTCGCGCGAGGCCTTGTTCGCCTTCGCCCAGACCGTGGTCGACGCCAGCCAGCCCGGCGCGCTGGTGCTGTGCCCCAACCCGTTCTATCAGATCTATGAAGGCGCGGCGCTGCTGGCCGGCGCCACGCCGGTGTTCGCCAACAGCGATCCGGCGCGCAACTTCGCGCCCGCTTTCGACCGCATCAGCGCCGAGACCTGGGCCAAGGTGCAACTGGTCTTTGTGTGCTCCCCGGGCAACCCGACCGGCGCCGTGCTGTCGCTGGAAGACTGGCGCGAGCTGTTCGCGCTGTCCGACCGCCATGGCTTCGTGATCGCCTCGGACGAGTGCTACTCCGAGATCTACTTCAAGGAAGGCGAGCCGCCGCTGGGCGCGCTGGAAGCCGCGCACAAGCTGGGCCGCGCCGAAGGCGCACATCCCTTCGAGCGCCTGATGATGTTCTCCAGCCTGTCCAAGCGCTCCAACGTGCCGGGACTGCGCTCGGGCTTCGTGGCCGGCGATGCCGCCCTGCTGAAGAAATTCCTGCTATACCGTACCTATCACGGCGGCGCCATGAACCCGGCGGTGCAGACCGCCAGCGTGGCGGCCTGGAACGACGAGGCCCATGTGCGCGACAATCGCGCCGCCTACGTGCGCAAGTTTGCCGAGGTCACGCCGATGCTGGCCGAGGTGCTGGACGTGGCCTTGCCCGATGCCGGCTTCTACCTGTGGGCGGATGTCTCGCGCACCGGCCTGTCCGACACCGAGTTCGCCGCGCGGCTGCTGGCCGAGCAGAACGTCACCGTGCTGCCGGGCAGCTACCTGGCACGCGAGGCCGATGGCATCAACCCGGGCGCCAACCGCGTGCGCATGGCGCTGGTGGCCACGCCCGAGGAATGCCTGGAAGGCGCGCGCCGCATCGTCGCCTTCTGCAAGTCGCTGGGCTGAAACCCGCGGACGCGGACAAAGTGCGCCGAAGCGCACACACCGTATTTTGTTGTAGACAACGATCAACCACTGAAAACACGCATATGACGCAAGCACTGCAAGCCCTGATCGACCAGGCATGGGAAGACCGCGCAAGCCTCTCGCCCAAGTCCGCCCCCAACGACATCCGCGAAGCCGTGGCCAATGTGATCGGCCAGCTCGACACCGGCGCCCTGCGCGTGGCCGAGAAGCAAGGCAAGGAATGGGTTGTCAACCAGTGGATCAAGAAGGCCGTGCTGCTGTCGTTCCGCCTGGAAGACAACGCGCCGATGTCCGCAGGCGGCTTCGCCCAGTTCTACGACAAGGTGCCGACCAAGTTCGCCAACTGGACCGCTGACGACTTCGCCAAGGGCGGCTTCCGCGTGGTGCCCCCGGCGGTCGCCCGCCGTGGCTCGTTCATCGCCAAGAACGCCGTGCTGATGCCTTCGTACGTCAACATCGGCGCCTATGTCGATGAAGGCACCATGGTCGACACCTGGGCCACCGTCGGCTCGTGCGCCCAGATCGGCAAGAACGTCCACCTGTCCGGCGGCGTCGGCATCGGCGGCGTGCTCGAGCCGCTGCAGGCCAACCCGGTCATCATCGAAGACAACTGCTTCATCGGCGCGCGCTCGGAAGTGGTCGAAGGCGTGATCGTGGAAGAAAACTCGGTGATCTCGATGGGCGTGTACCTCGGCCAGTCGACCAAGATCTATGATCGCGAAACCGGCGAGATCCACTACGGCCGCGTGCCGGCTGGCTCGGTGGTGGTGGCGGGCAACCTGCCCTCCAAGGACGGCAAGTACAGCCTGTACTGCGCCGTGATCGTCAAGAAGGTGGACGCGCAGACCCGCGCCAAGACCAGCCTGAACGACCTGCTGCGCGGCGACTGATCTCGCCCGCCGCATCGAGGGGAGCGCCCCTGGCCCGCAAGCGTGCGCGTGCACGGCCGGTCTGAACCGGAATGCCGGATCGGAACGCTAACGCTCCCCTCACCCCTTTGCCCGCTCTCCAACGGTTCCCGCTCAATGGATACCGCCGCCGGCCGCCGCTGGCCCGCCCTTCGCAAGCGACTCATGGCCCTGGACCCGACCACTGTCACCACCGTTCTCTCGCTGCTGCCCACGATCCTCGAACAGGCCAACAAGACCATCGAGAAGATCAAGAAGGGCAAGCGCCGCGATGGCAGCGCCGACGTGCCTGGCCCGGACACGCGCGACCCTGCCGCGCGCATTGCGGACCTGGAAAACGCCGCCATGCAGCAGGCCGAGGCCGTCAAGCTGCTGGCCGAACAACACGCCATCACCATCGAAGCCCTGCGCCGCGAAGCCGCACGGCTGGATCGCCGCCTGCGCCTGATGACCGGCGTGGCCATGGCCGGCTTTGCGCTCGGGCTTGCCGGCCTGGTGGTCGCCCTCAACCTTTTGCTGCGCTAGCCAGACCGGCCGGCCCCGCGTTTCTCCGCTCATCGCCATGACTGTCCTGCTCTACGGCATTCCCAACTGCGATACCGTCAAGAAAGCCCGCACCTGGCTGGAATCCAATGGTGTGGATTACACCTTCCACGACTTCAAGAAGCAAGGCGTGGACGAAGCCATGCTGCGCGGCTGGCTCGCGCATGTGCCGCTCGCCACCCTGCTCAACCGCAAAGGCACAACCTGGCGCGCGCTGTCCGACGCGGACAAGGCGCTTGCGGAACAGGAAGCCGGCGCGATTGCGCTGATGCAGCAAAGCCCGTCGCTGATCAAGCGGCCGGTGCTGGCCCACAAGGGCAGCGTCAGCGTAGGGTTTTCGCCGGATAATTACGCCAGCCTTTTTTAAGCCCGATGGCAGCGCCAGGACATGCGCGCTGCCAGGACGCAAGACTCGAACCATGCCCCCCCGCCGGACGCCGGCGCCACGTGCCTCCTCGCTGCCACCATGAACCCCACCCTCGCCCTCACCGAAGACCTGATCCGCCGCCGCTCCGTCACGCCCGCCGATGAAGGCTGCCAGGCCGTGCTGGAAACCCGCCTGAAAGCGCTGGGCTTCGCCTGCGAAGCCATCGTCAGCGGCCCGGACGACTTCCGCGTGACCAATCTGTGGGCCGTCAAGCGCGGCACGCGCGGCCAGGACGGCAAGCTGCTGGCCTTTGCCGGCCACACCGACGTGGTGCCCACGGGCCCGCTGGAGCAATGGGGCTCCGACCCCTTCCTGCCCAGCCACCGCGACGGCAAGCTGTACGGCCGCGGCGCCGCCGACATGAAGACCTCCATCGCTGGCTTCGTGGTAGCGGTCGAAGAATTCGTGCAGGCCCACCCGGACCACACCGGCTCGATCGCCTTCCTGATCACCAGCGATGAGGAAGGCCCCGCGCACGACGGCACCGTCAAGGTGGTCGAAGCGCTGAAGGCGCGCGGCGAGCGGCTCGATTACTGCGTGATCGGCGAGCCTACCTCCGTCGACACGCTCGGCGACATGGTCAAGAACGGCCGGCGCGGCTCGCTCTCGGGCAAGCTCACCGTCAAGGGTGTGCAAGGCCATATCGCCTACCCGCATCTGGCCAGGAACCCCATCCACCTGGCCGCGCCCGCATTGACCGATCTGGTGAACGAGCGCTGGGACGAAGGCAACGAGTACTTCCCCGCCACCAGCTGGCAGATGTCGAATATCCACGGCGGCACCGGCGCCACCAACGTGATCCCCGGCCATGTCACTGTCGATTTCAATTTCCGCTTCTCCACCGCCAGCACGCCCGACGGCCTGAAGGCGCGCGTGCATGCCATCCTGGACCGCCACCAGCTAGACTACGACCTGGACTGGACCCTGGGCGGCGAGCCCTTCCTGACCGCGCGCGGCGATCTTTCCGACGCGCTGGCTGGCGCCATCGCGGCGGAAACGGGCATCAAGACCGAGCTGTCCACCACCGGCGGCACCTCGGATGGCCGCTTTATCGCCAAGATCTGCCCGCAGGTGATCGAATTCGGGCCGCCCAATGCAAGCATCCACAAGATCGACGAGCACGTGGAAGTGCGATTTATCGAACCCCTCAAGAACATTTACCGTGGCGTGCTGGAACGCCTGATCGCCTGATCGCCGCGGACCAGAAAAAGACCTTATGGCAACCTCCTCCCCCCTGCTCACCGTGCGCGACCTGCTGCGCTTCGCGGTATCGCGCTTTACCCAGGCCAAGCTGTCCTTTGGCCACGGCAGCGCCAATGCCTATGACGAGGCCGCGTACCTGACGCTGCATACGCTGCACCTGCCGCTGGACACGCTCGACCCGTTCCTCGACGCGCGCCTGCTGCCCGAAGAAGTCGACGCCGTGCTGCAGGTCATCGAGCGCCGCGTGACCGAGCGCGTGCCCGCGGCCTATATCACCAACGAGGCCTTCATGCACGGCCTGCGCTTCTACGTGGACTCGCGCGTGATCGTGCCGCGCAGCTTCGTTGGCGAACTGCTGCATGAAGGGCTGGAACCGTGGGTAGGCGACAGCGCCGAAATCGGCCCGGTGCTGGAGCTGTGCACCGGCTCCGGCTGCCTGCCCATCATCGCCGCGCATGTCTGGCCGAAGGCCCGCATCGATGCGGTCGACATCTCGCCGGATGCGCTGGCCGTGGCTCGCCGCAATGTGGCCGACTACAAGATGGAAGACCGCATCAGCCTGTACGAGGGCGACCTGTACGCACCGCTGCGCGCGGGCGCCAAATACGATGTGATCCTCACCAACCCGCCCTACGTCAACGAAACCTCCATGCAAGCGCTGCCGGCCGAATACCAGGCCGAGCCGCGCATCGCACTGGCTGGCGGCGACGACGGCATGGACGTGGTACGGCGCATCATCGCCGGCGCCAAAGCGCACCTGAACCCGGGCGGCGCGCTGGTGGTGGAGATTGGCAACGAGCACGCCAATGTGGAGGCCGCGTTCCCCGGACTGGAAATCGTCTGGCTGCCGGTCAGCGCCGGCGAGGAACAGGTGTTCCTGCTGACTTACGAAGCGCTGCCCGGTTGAAGGCCTGCACAGGACACGGCCGCAGATTTCTGCGGCCGTCTTTCTTCGCAATGGATTCGCAATGGATACCAGCCGCGACGCCCGGATAGTTCGCTCAGTCCCTCACCATCCCGCCAACCCCTTCACCACCGCCTCCCTGGCCTGCTCCACCACGCTCGCCCGCCAGTCGTCCGCATCCCCATAAAAGGCATGCCACATCGCCTGCCGAATCAGATTCCGCTGGCCTTCATCCGCCTCCGGGTGCAGGTGCAGCCAATGATCGCCACGTAATGCCTCCAGCACCTCAGTGACAGGCAAGGTGCCGAACTCCAGCGCGATGCCGCTATACGCCAGCGTCGGCAAGGTCTGCGGCGCGGCGACCCAGGCCATGCCGTTGAGATTGGCCGATGCCGACGAGCCGTCGTAGATCGAGGTGACATGGCTGCCCCAGATGGCACGCACCTTGCCGATCTGTTCCGCGTTGTCCGGCCCCATGTAAATCGGCTCGCCATAGCCCCACGGGCCCAGGCCGGTGTGCACGTCGATCCAGCGCAGGGCCTCGCGCCCGGCGCCAAAGCGCGCCAGGATGCGGCGCAGCGTGTAATTGCTCCACGTCGCCTTGTTGCCGCCGAAGAACAGCCCTTCGGGCGCCTGATACTGACCGGCGCTCACCGCCGCCTGGTACCAGGGCAGGCCTTTCTCGGCCACCGCCTTCATCAGCGCAGCTTGGTCGGCCTCGGAGGGCGGCCAGTGCTCGGGCAGCAGCATGGGCGCCACCTCGGCGTACGGCGCGTTGTCGGGCAGCGGCTGGGTGAAATCCATGAAATTGCGGTTGAGATCCACGTTGTCTTCGTTGACCCGGCGCATATGCGAGAAGCCGTAGGGATTGACCGCGTGCACCAGCAGCAGCGCCGCGCCCGCGCCGGCGCATGCCTGCAGCAGATCCGCGTCGCCCAGCATGGCGACCTGCGCCCCGGAGCCGCAGAAGCCTTCCACCCCGTGCATGCCTGAAGTCACCATAAGCACGCGCCTGGCCTCGGCGTCGCCCACCCAGGCGACATCCATGGCGAGTTCCTCGTCGGCGCAGCCGCGCTTGGTGGGATGGGGAAAAGCGGTCAGGGTGCCGCCAGCAGCCTGGGCCGCGTCACGGAATTTCTGCCGGGCTTCGGCATAACTGCGGGAAAAGCTGGTGTGCAAGGACATGACAGCAGATTTCGCGCTTGGCGAGGAGTGGGGGTGCCGCTATTAAACGCCAACTTGGCCGGCATTGCCATCCGAAGCCGCCCGAAGCCGGGCAGCTAGCCTTTGCCGCCCTTGGCGCCCTTCTCGCCTTTGGCTTCCATATCGCCCTTGCCGCCCTTCTCGCCCTTGGCGGCATCCGCCGCCGGCACCGCCTCACGCAGCAACAGGGAGCGGAACGCATGCGGATGCATCTGGATGCCTGCCGCGGCGATCTGGGCGGCGGACAGCACCAGGTGGCGCGCCAGCCAGTCATGGATGCTGCGCAGGAAACGGCGCTGCTCGACGCGGTTGGATTCCTGGATCACGCGCTCCAGCTTGACGTGCGCGGTGTAGACATCGAGCAGGTTGATGGTCTTGAGCTTGGGCGGCGTGGTTGCGCTGCGCTCGATGGCGAGAATGCGCTTGACCTGGGCATCCGGCAGTTCGCCGGTTTCAAGGTAGGACTGATACACCGCTTCGAGCGCAGGAAAACGCACGGTGGGTTGCACGCGCGGCACGCTGGCCACCTTTTCCATGCGCAGCACGAGGTAACGAATGGCGGCCGTACGCCGCAGCGCGGCGTCGCTAGCCTTGCCTTGACGGCCGCCGCGCGCCGCGCCGCGGGCACGCGGGGCGGCCGGGCCGGCGGCCTCGAACTCCTCGTTGTCCGGCGCGGTCGCTTCGGGCACGGGCTGGCCGGCGTCCCGCTCGGTGTAGTCTGGCACCAGGTACAACAGGTCCGGCTCAGCGAGCACGGCCCGCGCGCAGGCCTCGCCAAAGGGGTACTCGTGGCCTTGCCCGTCGCGCAGGATAAAGGCCTGGCCGTTACCGAAGCCGTGGTGCCGCCCACGGCCGACCTGCTGCCGGCAGCGCGTGCCGGGCTCGACAAAATCCTTGCGTACGGGAGTCCAGCTCCCGTCGTTGACTGCGATCATGAATCTGCTTGTACCTGCCGTGATGAGTGCTGCGACGTGGCCTGTTGCCTGCGGGGCGCCACGGCGCCCGCCACCCGCTATTGTCCACCATGCGGCCAGCAGCGGCACTAGCTGGCACTAGCAGGACTAGCTGGCAAAACCGCCTCAATCGCCTCAACCGCCTCAACCGCCTCAACAGGCCACGCCGCGCCCTACTTCAGCATGAACGACATCGCCGACAGGCAGTTCAGCATGCGCACGGCCGCCTGCACCGAAGCGGCATCGAATACCAGCGTCACGCCGTCCACGCGCTCCAGCGCGGGCCACTGGCAGAACAGATCGGCAAAGGCCGGGCCCTGGGTTTGCAAGCGGCAGCGGATCGGGCCGCTGATCTTCAGGGGCTGGCCGGCCTGCTCGCGTACGGCTTGCTCGGCTTGCGCCGCAATGGCGTCGCGCGATGCGGCAAGCGACAGCGTGGTGCCGCTGCCTTGCCCGCCGGCTTGCTTGGTCTGCACATAGCGCACCCAGGGCATCAGCGGCCGGGTCTCGTCCACGAAGACATCGTCGCCGCTGGCCATCAGCACCGGCACGCCGAATTCGCCCGCCAGGGCGCCGTAGATCCCGGCCTCGCCCAGTTCCTGGCCGTTGAGCCAGATGCGGGCGAACGCGCTGCTGTTGATGGTGTGGGCGAGGATCCCGCGGCTTTGCGCGCGGCCGTGGTAGCCGATCATGAAGACGCCGTCGCAGCCGTGCACCCCGGCCATCATGCCAAGGTAGCGCGGCTTGCCCAGCACCAGGCGCGCGCGCGGGTCGAGCTGATCCGGCAGCAGGTTGCGAAAGCCGCCGTGGGAGTCGTTGACCAGCACTTCGGCCGCGCCGCCCGCGAAGGCGCCCTGCACGGCGGCATTGGCTTCGGCCGTCATCCAGGCGCGGGCGCGTTCGTACTCGCCGTTGCCGGCGCGGGTCTGCTCGGGATGGAAAACCCCGGCTACGCCTTCGATGTCGGTGGAAATCAGGATCTTCATGGCTTGTGGAAATTCAGTTCGTCGGTGCCGCGCGCAGCAGCCATTGCGGCAGCTCGGGCATCAGTTCGCGCAGCGCGACACGCTGGTGCCCATCACGGCCACGCACGGTTTCGGCCTGCCACAGCGCATGCAGGATGGCCTGCTCAACGCTATCGGCGGCGGCATGGAACAGCGCATCGAGCCGGGTTTCGTGCAGCATGGCCAGCGCCGGCATGGGCGCGCCGGCTTGCTGCGGCACGGTATAGGCGGTGGAAAAAGCGAGCGCGATGTCGCCCGAGCCGTGGCCGAATACCGAGCCGGCACGCGCCAGGCCCGCCCCCGCGCGTAGCGACAGGCGGCGCAGCTGGCGGGCGTCGAGCGGCGCGTCGGTGGCCAGGATCATGATGATCGAGCCTTTCTCCGGCCCTGACTCCGCCGGCGCTTGCGTATACGCCTGGAGCCGTTCGGCCAGCAAGCCGCCAAGGCGCGCGCCGGCCACGGTAAAGTGGGGCAAGGTGCCGAAGTTCGCCTGCACCAGCACGCCCACATGGTATTCGCCCACCTGGCGGGAGGCGGAGCCGATGCCGCCTTTCAGCCCGAACGACGACATGCCGCGCCCTGCGCCGACGGCGCCCTGCGCGAAATCCCCGCTGGCCGCAGCGCAGGCTTGCGCATAGTGCGTCTCCTGCACGGCCATCGCCTGTATGTCGTTCAGGTAGCCATCGTTGCACTCGAACACCAGCGGGTTGACCGTTGGCAAGGCGCGGCCAATTTCCGGGTTGGCCGCGATGGCCTGCCGGATCTGCGCCTGCGACAGCGCGCCCACGGCAAAGGTGTTGCTCAGCGCGATGGGCGTCTCCAGCACGCCCAGCTCTTCCACCTGCACCAGGCCCACGCTCTTGCCAAAGCCGTTGAGCACGGTCGCGGCGGCCGGCACCTTGTCGGTGAACAGGTTGCCGCCGTGCGGCAGCACCACCGTCACGCCGGTCTGGCAAGCGCCGTCGGCCAGCGTGCACTGGCCAACCGCCACGCCCGGCACGTCGGTGATGCTGTTGCGCGTGCCGGCTGGCAACGCGCCGATATGCGGCATGGATCCGGACATCCGCGTGCGCTCCTTAGCGCCGGTCGATCTTCGGATCCAGCGCGTCGCGCAGGCCGTCGCCCAGCAGGTTGAATGCCAGCACGGTCAGGAAGATGGCCAGGCTGGGGAAAATCGCCACATGCGGCGCGGTCACCATGTCGGCGCGGGCTTCGTTGAGCATCGCGCCCCACTCCGGCGTGGGCGGCTGCGCGCCCAGGCCCAGGAAGGACAGGCTGGCGGCCGTGATGATCGAGGTGCCGATGCGCATCGAGAAATACACCACGATGGACGAGATGGTGCCCGGCAGGATGTGGCGCATCAGGATGGTGAAGTCGGACGCGCCAATGCTGCGCGCGGCTTCCACATACGTCAGGCGCTTGAGCATCAGCGTATTGCCGCGCACCAGGCGGGCGAACGCCGGGATGCTGAACACCGCCACCGCGAAGATCACGTTGGTCATGCCGTTGCCAAGGATGGCCACGATGCCGATCGCCAGCAGGATGCCGGGGAAGGCGAACAGCACATCGGAGATGCGCATCACGATGCGGTCCCACCAGCCTTCGTAATAGCCGGCCAGCAGGCCGAGCACGGTGCCCACGATGGCGCCGATGATCACCGAGAAAAAGCCCGCCGCCAGCGAGATGCGAGCACCGGCCAGGATGCGGCTGAAGATGTCGCGCCCGAGCGAATCGACGCCGAACCAGTGCGCGGCGGAGGGGCCGGCATTGAGCGCGTCGTAGTCGAAGTAATTCTCCGGGTCGTAAGGCACCAGGTGCGGGGCGAAGACCGCCACCGCCACCAGCAGCAGCACGAACACGCCGGCGCCGAGCGCCAGGTGCTGCTTGCGGAATTTGCGCCAGAACTCGGTCCAGGGCGTGCGCACGGCTTCTTGCGTGGCGGCTGCGGCCGGGACGGCGGGCTCGCCGTTGGCGGGCGTGGATAGCTGGGTCATGCCGGCCTCACTTACTTGTAACGAATGGCGGGGTTGATGACGGTGTACAGCACGTCGACCACCAGGTTGATCAGGATGAACTCGAGCGAGAACAGCAGCACCTCGGCCTGGATGACCGGGTAGTCGCGCATCTCGACCGCGTCCACCAGCAGGCGTCCGAGGCCAGGCCAGTTGAACACCTTTTCCACCACGATCGAGCCCCCCAGCAGGAAGCCGAACTGCAGGCCCATCATGGTCACCACGGGAATCATGGCGTTGCGCAGGCAGTGCTTGGCCACCACCAGGAACTCGCCCACGCCCTTGGCGCGCGCTGTCCGCACGAAATCTTCATTCAGCACCTCGACAAAGGAGGCACGGGTAAAACGCGCCATCACGGCGGCCACCGCGGCGCCCAGCGTGATCGACGGCAGGATGTAGTGCTTCCAGGTATCGGCGCCGATCGACGGCAGCCAACCCAGCTGCACCGAGAACACCTCCATCAGCAGCATGCCCAGCGCGAAGGCGGGAAACGAAATGCCGGACACGGCGAGCGTCATGCCTAAGCGGTCGGGCCAGCGGTTGCGCCAGACGGCCGAGCTGATCCCGATCACCATGCCGAAGATCACCGCCCACACCATCGAGGCCAGCGTCAGGTACAGGGTCGGCATGAAGCGGTCGCCGATTTCCTCGCTGACCGGACGCTTGGTGCGCAGCGAATTGCCAAACTCCCAGCGCACGGCGTTCGAGAAGAATTGCACGAACTGCTCGGGCAGCGGCTTGTCCAGGCCGAGATCGCGGCGCACCAGTTCCACCGTGGCCTGGTCGGCCTCGGGGCCGGCCGCGAGCCGGGCGGGATCGCCGGGCAACAGGTGGACGAACAGGAACACCAGCACTGCCACGATCAGCAATGTGGGGATCACGCCCAGGAATCGTTTGAGAAAGTAATTCAGCATGATGCACCGGATGATTAAAGACCGCGGGCCGCCCGCCCTGCCCCCGCGACTGTGGGCAGGCGGCCGTGCACGGCTTACTGCGCTGTACCGCTAAGCGATGACTGAGCGCGTGGCATTGCGCTGATGGGATGCGCCACGCGTTAAGCCAATGCGCTTACTGCTTGATGTCGATCTCGTCGAAGCTGAACGAGCCGTCCGGCGTCACGTAGGCGCCCGTCAGGCGCTTGCTGCGCGCATACAGCACCTTTTCAGTCACCAGGAACGCCCAGGGCGCATCCTTCCAGATGTGTTCCTGCGCATCCTTGTACAGACGGGCCTTCTCACCACGGTCGGTGGTACGCAGGGCGCCGGCGATGTCGGCGTCGACCTGGTCGTTCTTGTAGTACGCGGTGTTCAGCAGCTTGGGCGGCATCGATTCGGAGGCCAGCAGCGGACGCAGCGCCCAGTCGGACTCGCCGGTCGACGACGACCAGCCCACGTAGTACATGCGCACGCCGGCGTCTTCCGGCTTCTGCACGCTCTCCACCTTCTCGACGCGCTGGCCGGCTTCGAGCGCCTGCACGGTCGCCTTGATGCCGACTTGCTGCAGCTGCTGCTGCACGAACTGGATCACCTTCTGCGCGGTGGTGTGGTTGTACGCGGACCACAGCGTGGTCTCGAAGCCGTTCGGGTAACCGGCTTCCTTGAGCAGCGCACGTGCCTTGGCCGGGTCATACGGCCACGGGCCCAGCTTCTCGGCGTAGTCCACGCCCGCGGGCACCACGCCGTCCATCGGCGTGGCGTAACCGGCGAAGGCTACCTTGGCCAGCGCGTCCTTGTTGATGGCGTAGTTGATGGCCTGGCGCACCTTGGGGTCATTGAACGGCTTGACCATGGTGTTCATGCTCAGGTAGCGCTGGATGATCGAGGGCGAGGCGATCAGGTCCACCTTGGCACTGCCCTTGAGCACCGCTGCCTGTTCGAACGGAATGCTGAAGGCAAAGTCCGCTTCGCCGGTCTGCATGATGGCAGCACGCGTGTTGTTGTCCACCACCGGCTTCCAGGTGATGGTGTCGATCTTGGGATAGCCGGTCTTCCAGAAGCCGGCGAATTTCTTGCCCTTCAGGTGATCGGGCTGCTTCCACTCGACGAACTCGAACGGGCCGGTGCCGACCGGATGGAACGCAATGTCCTTGCCGTACTTCTGCAGCGCGGCGGGCGAGATCATCACGGCGGACGGGTGGGCCAGCACGTTGATGAACGGCGAGAACGGCTCCTTGAGCGTGACCTTGACGGTGCTGGCGTCAACCACTTCGGTCTTGGCCACGCGGTTGAACAGCGTGTAGCGCTTGAGCTTGTTGGCCGGATTGGTGACGCGGTCGAAGTTGGCCTTGACGGCGGCGGCATCGAAGGCGGTGCCGTCGTGGAACTTCACGTTCTTCTTCAGCTTGATGGTGTACGTCAGGCCATCCTTGCTGGCTTCATAGCTCTCGGCCAGCACGTTGATCAGCTTCATGTCCTTGTCAAAGCCGAACAGGCCCTGGTAGAAGGACTTGGCGGCGGCTTGCGACAGCGTGTCGTTGGCGTCGTACGGGTCAAGCGTGGTGAAGGTGGAGTACACCGCCATCACGGCATCCTTGGCGGCAAAGGCGGGACCTGCGCCGAACGCGGCCAGGGCCAGGCCACCGGCGATCAACTTGGAAGGGGCCAAACGGGTCATCTTCGATTCTCCTTGGTTTCGTCAGTTCAGTAGGCGCCGCCGATGGCGTGCCGGGCTACAAAATGATGGGATGCGGCGTTGCCGCCGACTGCTACGAGCGGCTGCACCACCGGCTCGTCGCCGAGCGCACGGATCGGGCTGGGCATTTCGTCCGAGAGCGGCTCGCGCTTGAGGTGGCGGCGTGCCGGATCGGCGATCGGCACCGCCGACATCAGCTTCCTGGTGTACGGGTGCTGCGGGTTTTCAAAGATGGCGCGGCGCGGGCCGATCTCGACGATCTGGCCCAGGTACATCACCGCCACGCGGTGGCTCACGCGCTCCACCACGGCCATGTCGTGCGAAATGAAGAGGAACGCAATGCCCATCTCGCGCTGCAGGTCCAGCATCAGGTTGACGATCTGCGCCTGGATGGAAACGTCGAGCGCGGAGACCGATTCATCGGCGACCACCACCTTCGGGTTCAAGGCGAGCGCACGCGCAATGCAGATGCGCTGGCGCTGGCCGCCCGAGAACTCGTGCGGGTAGCGCGAGGCGTGCGCGGCCGACAGGCCCACCTTTTCCAGCAGCCAGGCCACGCGCTGCTCGGCCTCCTTGCCGCTGGCCACCTTGTGCACCAGCAGCGGCTCCATGATGGAGTAGCCCACCGGCACGCGCGGGTCGAGCGAGGCGAACGGGTCCTGGAAGATGAACTGGATATTGCGGCGCAGGGTCTGCAAGGCGCCGCCACGCATCTGGCTGATGTCCTGCCCGTTGAACTCGATGGTGCCGCTCTGGCTGTCGACCAGGCGCAGCAGCGAGCGGCCGGTGGTGGACTTGCCGCAGCCGGACTCGCCCACCAGCGCCAGGGTCTCGCCCGGGTAGAGGTCAAAGCTCACGCGCTCCACCGCGTGCACGCGGCGCGCCACGCGGCCCAGCAGGCCGCCCGGCACGTCGAATCGGGTCACCAGGTCGCGCACGCGCAGGATCGGCGAGGCGTCCGCCGCCACCGTATCCTGCGGCACCGGCGCCACCGGCTCGCCCTGGTCCAGCTGCACCAGCGGGAACTTGGCCGGCCAGTCGGTGCCGCGCATGGCGCCCAGCTTGGGCACCGCGGACAGCAGCGCACGGGTGTAGGGATGCGCGGGCTTGCCGAAGACTTGCTCGGAGGTGCCCTCCTCCACCTTCTCGCCGCGGTACATCACCAGCACGCGGTCGGCCACCTCGGCCACCACGCCCATGTCGTGGGTGATGAAGACCACGGCCATGTCCATCTCGGACTGCAGGTTGCGGATCAGTTGCAGGATCTCGGCCTGGATGGTGACGTCGAGCGCCGTGGTGGGCTCGTCGGCGATCAGCAGCGCCGGCTTGCACGACAGCGCCATGGCGATCATCACGCGCTGGCGCATGCCGCCGGAAAGCTGGTGCGGGAAGCGGTCCAGCACGCGGCGCGCCTCGGGAATGCGCACGATCTCCAGCATGCGCAGGGCTTCGGCGCGCGCCTCGGCGCGGCTCTTGCCCTGGTGCAGGCGGATCGATTCGGCAATCTGCTCGCCCACCGGAAATACCGGGTTGAGCGAGGTCATCGGCTCCTGGAAAATCATCGCCACGTCGCTGCCGCGCACGCGGCGCATGGCGGCGCCATCAGCGGTGGCGAGATCGAGCACCTGGCCATTGCGCCGGCGCAGCGCCATGCTGCCGGTGGCGATCTTGCCGCCGCCGTGTTCCACCAGGCGCATCAGCGCGAGCGAGGTCACCGACTTGCCCGAGCCTGATTCGCCCACCACGGCCAGCGTCTCGCCACGATCGACGTGGAAAGACAGGTTGCGCACGGCTTGCACCGTGCGCTCCGAGGTGGAGAAACGCACGGTGAGATCGTTGACGGCTACCACGCGTTGCGCTGGCAGGACGATGGTCGACTGGGAAGAGGATGCAGCCACTGGGCCCCCTTTAGTGCCTAGGTTGATGCTTTGTTGGTGCTTTGCTTGCCGCGCGGATGCCGCTGCCGTACTCGCGCACGCTCAGCCGTAGATCCACACATTGACCGGCTCGCCCACCCGGGCGAAGCCGCGGTACATGCCTTCGGTATTGAACGGCAGCGTGACGTTGCCTTCGCGGTCCACGGCGATGAGGCCGCCGCGCCCTTCGATGGCAGGCAGCTTTTCCATCACCACGCGGCCTGCGGCTTCTTGCAGCGGCACGCCTGCGTAGCGCATCTGCGCCGCCACGTCGTACGCGGCCACGGTGCGGATGAACATCTCGCCGGTGCCGGTGGCGGACACCGCCGCCACATCGTCGGCAAAGCAGCCGGCGCCGACGATGGGCGTATCGCCCACCCGGCCTACCTGCTTGTTGGTCACGCCGCCGGTCGAAGTCGCGGCGGCCAGGCGCCCCTTCGCATCGAACGCCACCGCGCCAACCGTGCCGAACTTGGTGTCCGGGTCTATGGGTTCCGCGGCCAGCGTGGCGGCGTCGTGGTCCAGCAGGGTCGTGCCGCTGTCGGCGCGGGCGCGCGCCCACTGATCGGTGCGCGCTTGCGTGAAGTAATAGTCCGGTGTCACCAGTTCCAGGCCCTGCGCTTGCGCGAAGGCCTCGGCGCCCTCGCCGGCGAACAGCACGTGCTGGCTCTTCTCCATCACCGCGCGCGCGGCCAGCACCGGGTTGCGCAGGTGCTTGACGCAGGCCACCGCGCCGGCGCCCAGCGTGGCGCCGTCCATGATCGCGGCGTCCAGCTCATAGGTGCCGGCGTGGGTCAGCACCGAGCCGCGCCCGGCATTGAACAACGGGCAATCCTCCAGCAAGCGCACGGCCTCGGTGACAGCGTCGAGCGCGCTGCCGCCATCGGCCAGCACGCGCTGGCCGGCTTCCAGCACGGCGCTCAGCGCGGCGGTGTATTCGGCTTCCTTGGCGGGGCTCATGGCGGCACGGGTGATGGTGCCGGCGCCGCCGTGGATAGCAATGACTGGGGTGTTCATGAGGTTCACGATGCGTTCGGGGAAGTTTTTTTGCGGCGTGCCGTGGCCGCCTTGGCGCGGCCTTCGGCCGCTTCGTCGTGGCGTTGTTCGTGGCGCTGTTCGCGTTGGTCACGTTGGTCGCGCGGCTCGCGCCCATCCCGCCCTTGCCCGGGGGGCGCGCCATGCAGCCACGGCAGCAGGAAGTCGGTCATCTCGGCGGCGGCCTTGAGCGCATGCGCGGCGCGATACGCCACCGCGCCGCACAGCGCCTCGATAAAGGCCAGCACGGCCGCATCCGAATTGGCGGAAAGCTGGCGCCCGGTCTGTGCGTACAGCGCGATATCGGCCAGCGGCGCCAGCGGCGAAGTGGGCCCGTCGGTCAGCGCCAGGATGTGCGCGCCATGCGAGCGTGCACGCTTGGCGATGGCCACGGTGTCATACACATAGCGCGGGAAGCCGATCACGATCAGCAGGTCGCGCGGCTGCAGCTTGAACAACTGGCGCGCCGCGGTGGACGCACCGCCCGCGCCCGAGACCGAGATCACGGTGCGGCAGGACATATCCAGCCCATGCTGCAGCAGCCCTGCGAGGAAACCGCTGGCGCCGAAGCCCACCACGAAGATGCGCTCCGCCGCCAGGATGGCCTCCACCGCGCGCTCGCAGGTCTCGGCATCGAGCGCGCGCCGCGAGGCTTCGAGGTTGCGCACATCCTCCTCCAGCGACGCAGCAAACACTTCGGCCACCGTGGCGGGACGCGCCAGTTCGGTGCGCAATTTCTCAACTGGTGCAAGCGTTGCCTCGAAACCGCGCACCAGTTCGGCGCGGAACTGCGGGAAGCCTTCGAAGCCCAGCGCATGCGCGAAGCGGTTCGCGGTGGCCACCGACACCGCCACGGCATCGGCAAATTCGTCGATGCGCATGGTGGCGGCGCGGAACGGGTTGCCCAGCACGTACTCCGCCATGCGCTGGTGCGCTGGCGTGAGCGTGGGCAAGGCGCGGGCGATGCGCTCCGCGATCGAAGCGCTGCCGTTACTGCCGTTTTTTCCGGCAGAGCCGTGGCTACCGTTACCGTTGGTCATGGCGCGTGCATTGGGTTGGTCGGAGATGCGCGCGGCGGGAAACAGCGTTTTCGTCCGGCGCGGATCTATGTAAATAAATTTACACGCAAACCCCATGCCATGAAAATAGAGTTTTACCAGCCCAAGGGTTTTCACCTAGGCATATCGAAAACGAAGACGGCCACACGCCATGCGCCGCGCGTTCCGGGGGCGCCGCCATACGAAGCGGCTACAATGGCGGGTTGCCCCGTGCCATGCCGGGGCAGGTTAGATTTCGAGCTACAAGGGCAACCGCCCCAGACCCGCAGCCTTCTTCAGCCTTTCCCCTCCCGTGATCCGAATCGACCAGCTAGTCCTCCAGCGCGGCACCAAGGTGCTGTTCGACCACACCAGCGTGACGCTGAACCCCGGCGAGCGCGTCGGCCTTGTCGGTGCGAATGGCAGCGGCAAGTCGACCCTGTTCGCCATGCTGCGCGGCGAATTGCAGGCGGACGGCGGCGACGTGGCGATCCCGCCGCAGTGGCGTACGGCCCACGTGGCGCAGGAAACCCCCGCGGTCATGCGCAGTGCGGTGGAATACACGATCGACGGCGATACACGGCTGCGCGACATCGAAGCGCGCATCGCCGCGGCCCAGGCCAGCGGCGATGGCAGCGCCGAGGGCGAAGCCCACGCCGCCTTTGCCGATGCCGACGGCTACACCGCGCCGGCACGCGCGGAGGCCCTGTTGCTGGGGCTGGGCTTTACGCTGGCGCAGGTGTCGCAGCCGGTGGCCTCGTTCTCCGGCGGCTGGCGCATGCGGCTGAACCTGGCGCAGGCACTGATGTGCCCGTCCGACCTGCTGCTGCTCGATGAACCCACCAACCACCTGGACCTGGACGCCATCGTCTGGCTGGAAGACTGGCTGGCGCGCTATCCGGGCACCCTGGTGATGATTTCCCACGATCGCGAATTCCTCGATGCGATCTGCAATGTCACCGTGCACATCGAGAACCAGCAGTTGCGCCGCTACGGCGGCAACTACAGCCAGTTCGAGACGCTGCGCCTGCAGCAGATGGCCTTGCAGCAGTCCGCCTACTCGCGCCAGCAAAAGGAAATCGCTCACCTCGAATCCTTCATCACCCGCTTCAAGGCCAAGGCCAGCAAGGCACGCCAGGCACAGAGCCGGGTCAAGGCACTGGAGAAGATGGAACGGCTGGCGCCGGTGCATATCGCCGCGGGATTTGCGTTTGAGTTCCGCGAGCCGGATTCGGCGCCTAACCCGATGATGGTGCTCGAAGGCGTGGACTGCGGCTATCCCGCTCCCACGCCGGACGCGCCGCCCGTGACCATCCTGCACAACCTCACGCTGTCGATCCAGACCGGCCAGCGCATCGGCTTGCTGGGCGCCAACGGCCAGGGCAAGTCAACGCTGGTCAAGACGCTGGCCGCCTCGCAGCAAGCGCTGGCCGGCACGCTGCGCCAGGGCAAGGGCCTGCAGATTGGCTACTTTGCCCAGCACCAGCTGGAAACGCTGCGCGATCACGAGTCGCCGCTGCAGCACTTGGCCCGGCTCGCGCCGGACACCCGCGAGCAGGAACTGCGCGACTTCCTCGGCAGCTTCAACTTCCGCGGCGAAATGGCCACGGCGTCGATCGAGCCGTTTTCCGGCGGCGAGAAGGCGCGCCTGGCGCTGGCGCTGATCGTCTGGCAAAAGCCCAACCTGTTGCTGCTGGATGAGCCGACCAACCACCTGGACCTCGACACCCGCGAGGCCCTCACCATGGCGCTGGCGCAGTTCGAAGGCACGCTGATCGTGGTCTCCCACGACCGGCACCTGCTGCGCGCCACCACCGATCAGTTCCTGCTGGTGGCCGACGGCACCATCCAGCCCTTCGACGGCGACCTGGACGACTACCGCGACTGGCTGCTCAAGCAAGCCGCGGCCAAGCGCAACGCGGCCACCGCAGCGCACGCACAGGAAGACGGCGAAGCGCCAGCCGCCTCCACCGCCAACCGCCGCGACCAGCGCCGCGCCGAGGCCGACGAGCGCCAGCGCCTGACGCAATTGCGCAAGCCGCTGGCCAAGGAGCTGGAAAAGGTGGAAAAGCGCATGGCCGTGCTGCAGCAGGCCAAGAGCGAGATCGACGCGTTCATGGCCGACGAAGCCAGCTATGCGGAGGCCAACAAGGCAAAGCTGCTGGAGATGCTCAAGCGCCAGGGCGAGGTCGGCGGCGAGCTGGACACGCTGGAAGAACGCTGGCTGGAGCTGCAGGAGCAGATCGAGCTGATCGTTTGATCCTGCGAGGGGTGCCGGGGGCACCAGCCCCCGGGATGCGCGCGCCGGCAGCCGCCGCTGCGCGCCAGGCAGATCAGCGGTAGTTCTTCTCGCGCCGGATCATGCCGACCGCCAGCGTGGCGGACAGGATGAACAGCCAGATCAGCGACCACACCGGGATCGACAGGCCGAAGATCGGGGGCAGCGGCGTGGTGCACATGCCATCCGAGTAGAACACCTGCGGCAAGATCTTGGCCGTGGGCAGCTGGTTGACCCAGTTCTCCAGCGGGTCGATGCCGCAGCTGGCCTTGGGGTTGAGCAGCAGCGACACGTGATAGCCCGCCACCGCGATGCCGGCCACGCCGGACAACATGCCCAGGCCCTGCCACAGGCTGCGCGTGTTCTGCGCAATGGCGGCCAGCAGCGAGAACAGGCCGATGCCGACGAAGGCAAAGCGCTGCATCACGCAAAGCGGGCAAGGCTGGTAGCCCTCCACATGCTGCAGGTAGAGGGCATAGCCGACCAGGCCGAACGAAATCGCGGCGATCAGCAAAAAGAAACTACGGGAATTGGCTTGCATGGCTCACTAGCAGAAAAGGGCCGGGCGACATGCGCCGGCGCGCAATACGAGGCACATTATTACCGATTTTGCGGACCGTGCCCGCCCAATCCGTTGCGATGGGCAAGGCGCTGCTTGCGGCGGATTGACGCACGCCAGCGCGCCAACGGCAAGCGGTAGAGCCAATGCTTGCGCAACGGGCTGTCCGGCGCGACCGCCGGGTGCTCGAAGGTGCCGTCCGCTACCATGCCCAGCCGCTCCATCACGGCCCGCGAACGGGCGTTGGGCAGCGCGGTGAATGAGACGATTTCCGCCAGCGCCAACTGCTCGAAGCCAAAGCGCAGCGCGGCCTGCGCCGCCTCCGAGGCATAGCCCTGCCCCCAGTACGCCTGCGCCAGGCGCCAGCCGATTTCCACACAGGGCGAAAACGGCAACGCAGCGGCAGGCTCGTGCAGGCCGACAAAGCCGATGAACGCGCCATCGGCCTTGCGCTCGACCGCCCAAAAGCCCCAGCCCCGCTGCGCGATCAGCGCCTGGCAGCGCAACGCCATCGCGTCGCTGGCCGCGCGCTCCAGCGGCGCGGGGAAACACGCCATCACCACAGGATCGGCATTGAGCGCGGCAAAGGGTGCGAAATCCGCCTCACGCCACTGGCGCAGGCGCAGCCGCGCGGTTTCCAGCACGACCGGCTCATGGCCAGCCGCGCCTGGCGGCGAAGGGCGTTGATCGGGCATGGTGGCAGCGTCTCCCGGGCCAGTGTCAGCGCGCAGCGGCGCCCTGCTCCGCCCGGCTGCGCTCATAGGCTTTGAGCGCCCGTGCATCCGCGTGGCTGACAAGCTCGCAGATCAGCAGCGTCTTGCCAGGCAGTGCGGCGCTTTCGCGCGCCACGACGGAAACGGTGCCGAGATCGGGCAGGGGCTGCTGAGCGGCCGGCAGAGCGCGGGCAAACCCCTTGGTGGCGGTGCCGAGCAACGTCGAAGGCTCCTGCTTGAGCTGGTAGCGCGCGGCCAGCGCTTCGGCCTGCAGGCCTTGCACCAGCACACCCGCCGACGTACCGGCGAATACCACTTCATCACTTTGGAAACCGTCCTGCCCGATGGGCTGCGGCAGCTTGTAGATGGCCGCGCCCAGCCTGGACAGATCCGGCTTGGCGAGCTTCTCGGCAGCCTCGTAAAGCGCGGTGGCGGATTTCGTGGTGTAGGGCGGCTTGCACAGCGCTGCGTCAAAGAACGCCTTGCCGGCATCGGCCGCGGCGGCGGCGCCGGGCACCGAGAGCAGCGTGGCGCCGCAGCCGATCGCGGCTAGCAGGCCGGCGTGGCGGCGGACGTTGAAAGTGCGCATGGATGGACTCCGATCAAAAAGTGCTCCGGAATATACCCAAGGTTGCAGAAAAAAGGGGCAGGAATGGGCAGGAATGGGCCGAAAACCTCACTCCATATGCCGAACCCGGTCGATCGCCTGCTCCAGCCGCTCAACCGCGATCACTTCCAGGCCCTCGATCTTCTGCTTGGGCGCATTGGCCTTGGGGATCACCGCGATCGAGAAGCCCAGCTTGGCCGCCTCGCGCAAGCGGTCCTGCCCGCGCGGGCTGGGCCGGATCTCACCGGCCAGTCCGATTTCACCAAACACCACCAGGCCGCGCGGCAGCGGCTTGTTGCGCATGGAGGAGTGAATGGCCAGCAGCACCGCCAGGTCGGCCGCCGGCTCGGTGATCTTGACCCCGCCCACGGCGTTGAGGAAGACATCCTGGTCAAAGCAGGCAATGCCGGCATGGCGGTGCAGCACCGCCAGCAGCATGGCCAGCCGGTTCTGCTCCAGACCCACCGCCAGGCGCCGCGGGTTCGGCACGTTAGCCGTGTCGACCAGCGCCTGCACCTCCACCAGCAGCGGCCGCGTACCCTCCTGCGTCACCAGCACGCAGGAGCCGGGCACCACTTGCTCATGCTGCGACAGGAACAGTGCTGACGGGTTGCTGACCCCGCGCAGGCCGCGCTCGGTCATGGCGAATACGCCCAGCTCGTTGACCGCGCCAAAACGGTTCTTGAAAGCACGGATCAGGCGGTGCGAGGAATGCGTGTCGCCCTCGAAATACAGCACGGTATCGACGATGTGCTCCAGCACGCGCGGGCCGGCCAGGCTGCCGTCCTTGGTCACGTGGCCGACCAGGATGATGGTGGTGCCGGTGCTCTTGGCAATCCGGGTCAGCTGGGCCGCGCACTCGCGCACCTGGGCGACCGAGCCTGGGGCCGAGGTCAGCGCATCCGAGAACAAGGTCTGGATCGAATCGATCACCGCGACCTCGGGCTTTTCCACCTCCAGCGTGGCCTGGATCTTCTCGAGCTGGATCTCGGCCAGCAGCGCCAGGTGCGGGCTGTCCACGCCCAGGCGCTGCGCGCGCAGTGCGATCTGCGCGCCGGACTCCTCGCCGCTGACGTACAGCACGCGGCGCTGCGCGGACAGGTTGGCCAGGGCTTGCAGCAGCAAGGTGGACTTGCCGATGCCGGGATCGCCGCCGATCAGCACCACCCCACCCGACACCAGGCCACCGCCGAGCACGCGGTCGAACTCCTCGATGCCGCTGGAAAAGCGCGGCACGTCGGCGGCGTCGATCTCGGACAGGCGCTGCACCACGGCCGAGGCCGCCAGCGGCTGGAAGCGCTTGGTCGAAGGGGTTTCCGCCACGCTCTCCACCAGCGTGTTCCATTGCTGGCACTGCGGGCACTGGCCTTGCCAGCGCGGCGAGGTGCCGCCGCACTCTGTGCAGGTATAGACGTTCTTGGGCTTGGCCAACTGAGGTCCTAAGGGATGCTGAAGGGGATGAGCAAGGGAATGGCGGGGCTCGGGATCGGTCGCCTGGGCCGGGATGCATGCCCCGGCCCGTGCCCTGCATGGCCGCTCAGGCCGACGCAGGCTGCTGCGGCGCGGTCAGGGTCGCCACAGTGACGGGCACCCGGGGCGCCAGTGCGCACATCAGCTCGTAGCCCACGGTGCCGCTGGCCACGGCGACGTCGTCGATCGGCAAGCCCTGGCCCCACAGGGTCACGGCGCTGCCCACCTTGGCCCTCGGGCAAGGCGTCAGGTCGACGCAGATCATGTCCATGGAGACCCGGCCCACCAGATGGGTGCGCACACCGTCGACCAGCACCGGCGCCGGCTTATCGCCCCAGCCCGCCGCGTGGCGCGGATAGCCGTCGGCATAGCCGCAGGCCACCACGCCAATGCGCATCGGCCGCTCTGCCGTGAACAGCGAGCCATAGCCGACGGTATCGCCCGGCTGCAGGTCCTGCACCGAAATCAGCTCGCTGTGCAGCGACATGGCCGGCTGCAGCCCAAAGCTGGCCACATCGGCCGCGACGCCCGTGGGCGAGGCACCGTACAGCACCACCCCGGGACGGACCCATGCGCGATGGGCCTGGGGATGCCACAGCGTGGCGGCCGAGTTGGACAAGCTGGCCTCACCCGGCAGGTTGGCTGTAGTGGCGTCGAAGACTTCCAGCTGGTGCGCGATGCCGCGCGCGCTGTCGGCGTCCGAGAAATGGGTCATGTGCACGATGCTGCCTACGCATGGCAGGGTCCGTGCACGCTCCCAGGCTGTGCGGTACTGATCCGGGCGGAAGCCCAGCCGGTTCATGCCGGTGTTGAGCTTGAGCTGGATGCCAAGCGGTCCCTTGGGACGCGCGACTTCCAGCATGCGCAGTTGCTCCTCGCAATGCACCGCAGTGGTGAGACGGTACTGCTCCAGCAAGGGCACGTCCTGCGGCTGGAAGAAACCCTCCAGCAGCAGGATCGGGCCTTGCCAGCCCAGCTCGCGCAGCAGCACGGCTTCGTTCAGGTCGAGCAGGCCGAAGCCGTCGGCGGCGCGCAAGCCGGCGAATGCCCGGCGGATGCCGTGGCCATAAGCGTTGGCCTTGATCACGGCCCAGACGCGCGACTGGGGTGCGCAACGGCGCACTACGTCCAGGTTGTTGGCCAGGGCCGGTTGATGAATGACGGCGTGAATGGGTCTTGGCATGAGATCGCTTCTAGTGCTTTTTACTGCCTTCCAGTGACTTGCGACGCGGCGGATTGGCGGGGATCCTGGCTGTCTGCCAGATCACTTCTGCCACGTGGATGCACCATATCAGGGAAGACCCGGTACGCGCAGCGCGTCGCACAGGCGTTATTTGAACACATTAGGGCAAACATTTAGGGAATCGCTGCGCGCTTGCGCTGTCCAACCGGCGGCCCGTGGAAGCTCGGAATCGCCTTATTTTCGTGTTATAAAGCCGGACGTTCCGGCCATGTTTTAAAAGTGATGCAATATGTCGAACACGGTCAGGCAAGCTGCGCAACGATCCCAAGGCTGGCCCGGGCATCACTTTGACAACGACGCGGGCCCAGGTTCCCTACAGGCAACAACAGCACCCAGCGGCGCGCTGATGCCTGACATGTACGGTGATAGCGATGGAGATAGAGTCCAAAGTATGAAGAAGGGTTTTTATACCATCATGGCCGCGCAGTTCTTCTCATCGCTGGCCGACAATGCGCTCCTCATCGCCGCTATCGCCCTTCTGACCGAGCTGCACTCCCCACAGTGGATGACTCCGCTGCTCAAGTTGTTCTTCGTGCTGTCCTACGTCGTGCTGGCTGCCTTCGTGGGCGCCTTCGCCGACTCGATGCCCAAGGGCAAGGTGATGTTCATCACCAACACCATCAAGATTGCCGGGTGCGCCATCATGATGTTCGGGTTGCACCCGCTGCTGGCCTACGGCATCGTCGGGTTCGGCGCAGCGGCGTACTCGCCCGCCAAGTACGGCATCCTCACCGAGCTGCTGCCGCCCGAGAAACTGGTCGCCGCCAATGGCTGGATCGAAGGCCTGACGGTGTGCTCGATCATCCTGGGCACCGTGGTCGGCGGGGCACTGATCTCGGTGCACATCTCGCAACTTCTGCTCGGCATCGACGTTCCCTACGTCAACACCGGCATCAACACCCCGGCCGAGGCGGCCATGGTGGTGATCATGCTGTTCTATGTGATCGCAGCCGTATTCAACCTGTTCATCCCCGAGACGGGCGCCCGCTACCCGCAGCAGGAAAAGAACCCGATCAAGCTGATCGCCGAGTTCGCTGATTGCTTTACCGCCCTGTGGCGCGACAAGCTCGGCCAGATCTCGCTGGCCGTGACCACGCTGTTCTGGGGTGCCGGCGCCACCCTGCAGTTCATCGTGCTGAAATGGGCGGAAAAATCGCTCGGCCTGAACCTGTCGCAAGGCGCCCTGCTGCAAGCGGTGGTGGCGGTGGGCGTGGCGGTAGGCGCGATCATGGCGGCCATGCGCATCCCCTTGCGCAAGTCGCTGTCGGTGCTGCCGTTTGGCGTGGCGATGGGCGTGGTGGTGATGCTGATGGCCTTCTACACCAAGAACAGCCTGCCGGAGATTTCGCTGGACGTGCTCGGCATGCACATGCCGCTGTACATGGCAATCGCCTACGTCTTCCTGATGCTGGTGGGTGGCATGTCCGGGTACTTCGTGGTGCCGATGAACGCGCTGCTGCAACACCGCGGGCACGTCCTGCTGTCGGCCGGCCATTCGATCGCCGTGCAGAACTTCAACGAGAACGTCTCGGTGCTGCTGATGCTGTGCCTGTACGCGCTGCTGATCAAGCTCAATGTGCCGATCGGCATTGTCATCGTGGCCTTCGGCATCTTCGTGTGCGCCACCATGCTGCTGGTGATGCGCCAGCACCGCTACAACGTGCGCAACTTCAATTCGCTCGCCATGATCGGCGAGGACAAGCACCACTAAACACCGCTTGCGCCGCGGGCCGGTTCAGCCCACCGGCCTGGCGATGCGCTCACGCGCCCGCTCCTCCCATCCCGGCGGCACCACAAAGCCGCGGGTACGCTCGCGCCACACGCCGGGCTGCCCCGCCGGCTCTACCTCGCACAGCATCACCGGCGCTTCCCGGCGCCAGTTCTTCTCGTGATGCGTCTCCGCAAAACGCAGCGCCAGGGCCTCATGAATCGCCTCGGCGGTTTCCGTGTGCGCTTGCGGCACCCTGGCCGGCGCCATCCAAGCCGAGCGCGGCAGCCGGTACCAGCGCGAGCCTTCGCGCTTGACGGCCCAGGCCAGCCAGTCCGGCAAGGTGGACCACCATCCATGCAGGTGATCCGGCGCGATGCCCAGGCTGCCGATGGACTGCGGCACCACGCCATCCCGGTAGAACAGCCAGCCGAGCAGGTAGACCTCGCTGCGGTCGACAGGGCGGCCTAGCAGCGCCAGGGCCTCGGGGGTACGTGACAGCGGCAGTTGCCTGCGCACAATATGATCCAGCTTGTCGCCCAGGCGGTCCACCAGGTTGGGGCCGACGAAGCAATGGCGGTCCAGCATGGCAGCGCCGGGCCCGCCGCCGCGCGGCGCGCCGTGCGTCGCAGGCTCGACCAGCAGGTAGAACTTGGCCGCCATCTCCCAGTGCACGATGGCACCGCTGGCCACGTCGCGCCAGACAAAATCGAGCTCGCCCAGCGTTTGCACGCCATGTGCGCCGGCACGGCGCACCGGCAGGTTCGCCGCCAGCAGCTCCAGCCCCTCGGCGTGTTCCAGCGTGAATTGCAGCAGGCGCTCGGCATGTCGGCCCAGCCGCAGGCTGGGCGCGGGCGACGGGCCGCGCACGCGTTGCTGCTCCAGGCCCGCGGCAAGTTCGGCAATGGTGGGGGGCAGCGCGGCGGGGTCGGCAGCAGGCAGCCAACGCTGCCAGGCGGCCAGCGCCCCTTCTGGCCAGCGCGCGAGCGCCGCTGGCGAATGCCCGGGGGCGTTGCCATTGATGATGGCGTTGCCTGCGTCGTCCGTCGGCAGGAATGCCAGCAGCGGAGGCGACAGCGAGCACCAGGCGAGCTCGCGCAGGCGCTGCGAGACGGCATGGCGCCAGAGCGGCGCCATCTCGATGGCGCCGCCGGGGCTCAGCGCGAACTCAGGCCTTGGCTCCCGCACGGGCATGTACCTCGCGGGCCAGGCACAGGTCTTCCCAGGCACGCGCCTTGTCGGACAAGGTGCGCAACAGGTAGGCCGGGTGGTAGGTCACCACCACCGGAATGCCTTCGTAGCTATGGACGGCGCCACGCAGCTTACCGATCGGCGTGGTGGTGCGCAGCAGGGACTGGGCGGCAAAGCGCCCCAGCACCACGATCAGCTTGGGCTGGATCAGCGCGATCTGCCGGCGCAGGTAAGGCTCGCACTGGGCGACCTCCTCCGGCTCGGGATTGCGGTTGCCGGGCGGGCGGCACTTCAGCACGTTGGCGATAAACACGTTGCGCCCGCGCGCCAGGCCGACTGCCGCCAGCATATTGTCCAGCAGCTTGCCCGCCTGGCCCACGAAGGGCTCGCCTTGCAGGTCCTCGTTTTCGCCGGGGGCTTCGCCGACCAGCATCCATTCGGCCTGACGGTCGCCCACGCCGAACACGGTCTGGGTGCGGCCATTGCACAGCTGGCAATCGGTGCAGCCAGAGACCCGCTGCGCAAGCGCGGCCCAGTCCAGGCGCGCAATCACGGCTTCGCGCGTGCTGGTATCTGCCAGCGCCAGCGCAGGCTCTGGCGGTATGCGCGCGACGGCGGCTTCGGCCGTGGCCGATACCCCCGCTTCCATCTCGGCTTGTGCCGACCATGCGGAAGGCGCCGCTTCGGCCCGGGCTTCGGCCTGCGCTGCGTTCACGCCAGCGTCGGCAACAGCGGCGAGCGTCACGGCGGCCTGGGCCGCTTCGCGCAAGGCCTCGCCGTCGTTGACGACGGGGTCTTCGGCGCTCAGGTCGGCGAGTCCCGCCATGGCGGATGGCTCGACCGCCTCCGGCAGGGCTGGCGCGCGGCGCAGCACCCATTCATCGGCAATGCCGAGCACTTCAAGGAACCTGGCGCGGCGGCTCATGGCATGGCCTCCGTGGGTGCCCATGCGCGGCGCAGCACTAGCGCATCCTCGCGCGTCTGGCCGGCTGCGGGGTAATAGCCCTTGCGCCGGCCGATCTCGGCAAAGCCCGCCTGACGGTACAACTCGATGGCGCCCACATTGGAGGGACGCACTTCGAGCAGCATGGTGTGCAGATGATGCGTGTGCGAGGTAGCCATGGCAGCGGCCAGCAGCAGCCGGCCAAGGCCGCCGCGCTGGCGCGCCGGGTCCACGGTGATATTGAGCAGGTGCATCTCGTCGACAACCGGCATCAGCACCGTATAGGCGACCAGCACGCCCCCGTTATCCCGCAAGGTCAGGCCGATGTGCCCGGCCTTGACGGAATTCTCGAAATTGGCACGGGTCCATGGGTGCGTGTAGGCCCGGGCTTCGATCTGCGCCACGGCTTCCACATCCAGCGCCGTCATGCGGCCAATGCTCCAGCCCGCCGGCGCGCTTGGCATCACCGGCACCTCGGGCCATGCATCGCCAGTGCCGCACGCTGCATGCGCGCCCTGGCCGGGATTGGCCGACCCGGCGTCCGGTGGCGGGTTGCGCTCCACGCTCACGGCTGGTCTCCCGCCGCCAGCGCCGCGCGCTGCGCCGCCACGGCCTGGCGCTCGGCGATGGTCTGGGCCACCTTGTCGCGCAGATAGATTGGCATGGCATCGGACGGCGCAACGGTCTCATTACGGGCCAGCGCGCGCAAGGCAATCGACACCAGGGCCGGCGCGGCGGGCAAGGCCTCGGGCACGCTGTGCAGCGCCAGCGCCGTGGCCTTGAGGCGCTCGCCAAACACGGCAGCGGCACTCCCCGCCAGCCAGAACGGCCCCGTGGGCAGGCTGACGGCCTCCGGCGGGCACACCTGCATGTCGGTCGCCGCCTGCCACGCCTGCGCGGCGCCATCCCAGCGGAACGCGCCTGCGTAGGCTTCGTCCATGCGGGCATCCAGCGCCACCAGCACGGACACGTCCGGCGGCAGCGCGGGCATCCCTTCCCCGCCCAGGCGCACGCGTTCGGCGCAGGCCATCAGCGAATTGACGGGAATCACAGGCAGATCGGCGCCAAAGGCCAGGCCCTGCGCCACGCCGCAGGCGGTGCGCAGCCCCGTGAAGGAACCCGGCCCGGCGCCAAAGGCGATGGCGGCACAGTCCGACAGGGCAATGCCGGCTTCGGCCAGCAACTCGCCGGCGGCCGGCAGCACGCGCGAAGACGAGCGCGGGCCGGTGTGTTCATGACGAACCAGGCACTCCAGGGCGCCGCCATCGGCAATGCGCCCGAGCGCGACCGAACACCACTCGGTGGAGGTTTCAACTGCAAGAATCCAGGACATGGCGAGATTGTATCCGCAGCAGCCTCGAAAGCTGAACTAGCGTGCGGTGCGCACGCCGCGCCCGGGGCGAGCCGAACTGAAGCGTTCTTCGGTTTCTTTCGGCTCAAACGCGCGGTGGCGGGCGCTATCATCGCGGCTACCGGGTTTTTCCCGAACACCGAACCCAGAACGCATCCCCCCATCCAGCCAGGAGAACCCCATGAGCGACCTGCAGGCACGCTTTGCCCAAGCCCAGATCGACGTCAAGCAACTGACCGAGCGCCCCAGCAACATGACCCTGCTGCGCCTCTACGCGCTGTTCAAGCAAGGCAGCGAGGGCGACGCCCATGGCGACAAGCCGGGCATGACCGATTTCGTCGGCCGCTACAAGTTTGAAGCCTGGGAAACGCTCAAGGGCACCGCCCAGGAAGACGCGCAGGAAAAGTACATCGCGCTGGTGGAAGAACTGCGCAGCGGCGCCACCGCCTGAAGCCATAGAGGTTAGCCGGCTATCAGCCGGCTAACCCTTTCAGGCTTCGGCCTCGGCCAGCGGCCTTGGCCGTATCCGCCAGGCTGCCAGGATGGCGGTGGCGATGACGAGGCCAACCGCCAGGAAGGTCTCGTCGAAGGCGCGAATGCGCGCGGCCGGGTCGCCGTCGGTACCGAGCACCGCACCTTGGGCCGCCAGCCGCCATTGCAGGCCGACGCCGGCCAGGCTTACCCCGATCGCACCACCCAGCTGCCGGATGAAGTTGATGCAACTGGAACCCTGCGCAATCAGCGAATAATCCACGCCCCGCATCGAGCCCAGCGTCAGCGACGGCAGGATGCAGCCCAGCCCGATCCGCCCCAGCACCGCAAACCCCACCAGCAGCAAGTAAGGCGTGGCCTGGGACCCCATCGCCATCAGCAGGAACGAAGCCGACAGCAGCGCAAGACCGAACGACACCTGCAGATGTGGCGGGACGCGATGGGTCAGCCGCCCCGCCGCGGCAATGGTCAGGGCCAGCGCGATGCCGGCCGGCAGCAGCACCAGCCCGGCGCGCGACGGCGTATAGGCCAGCGCCATCTGCATGTAGACGGGCAGCAGGTAGGTCGATCCGAACAGCCCCGCGCCGTAGATGAAGGCCACCACCGCCCCGGCCGAAAACTGCCGGTAGCTGTACAGGCGCATGTTCATCAGCGGGTTCTCCGCGCGCAACTGCCACAGCACAAACACCACCAGCATCAGCACGCCAAAGCCCGCCAGCGCCATACCGGCGGGCACGCTCTCGCGCATCTGCACCAGCCCGTTGAGCAGGCTCACGGTGGCAATGCCGGCCAGGCCCAGGCCCTGCCAGTCGAGCGGCTTGCGCTCGCCCATCATGGCCGAGTCCACCGCCATGAAACGGCGCGCCATCCACAGCCCGATCAGCGTCAGCGGCACCACCACGAAGAAGATCGAGCGCCAGCCGAAGGCCTCCACCAGGAAGCCGCCCACGCTGGGGCCGAGCGCCGGCGCCAGCACCACGCCAAAGCCGAACATGCTGATCGCCTTGCCCTGCTCGCGCTCCTCGAACACCCGCAGGATCAGGATGTTGGGCAGCGGCTGCAGGATCCCCGCCGCAATGCCCTCGGCCACCCGCATGGCGATCATCACGCCATAGGTGGGCGAGAATCCGCCGACCAGCCCGCCCATGCCCAGCAGCAGCAAGCTGCCAATGAACGTGCGGCGCAAGCCGTAGCGGTTAAGCAGCCACGGCGTGAGCAGCATCGACAGCGTCATGGCAATCATGAAGCTGGCCGCCACCCATTGCGCGCTGTCCTGCCCCAGCACGAAATGCCGGCTCAGGTCGGGAATGGCTACGTTGACGATGGTTGACGACACGATCGACGAGACCGTGCCCAGCATCAGCGTCAGCAGCACCAGCCAGCGCAGCTGGCTGCCATAGCGTGCCCGCAGCGATTCCCGGGTCGGACCGCCCGGCTGCCTGCCGGCGGCAGGCGACGAGGGCTGCTCGCTCACCCCAGCCGTCCGAGGGCGGCCAGTTCGCGGATCTTGCGCACGGTGTCGAGGTCGGCCTCGTGATAGGCCGACTTGACGATTTCGGCGAAACGATCGTCGCCGCTGTCGTCCACCGCGGGCATGGTGGTTTCGTAGACAAAGCGCAGCAGCAAGGCGCCCGGGCCCGGCGTCTCGATCGCCATGGTCAGGGTGCCGCCAGCGTGCTCGTCGGTGGGGGCGGTTTCATAGCGCACGACGCGGCGCGGCTCGAAGACGACGCGGTCGCGAATCGTGGCCTTGCCGAAATGCAGCTTGCGCTCGACCCAGTTGTCGCCGCGCTCCACGATCTCCGCGCGGTCCAGCCCCATGACAAACAGCTCGGGCTCGGCACTGCGCAGCACCAGCCCTTGCCAGAGCTGCTCCGGCGTGAGCGTGTCCAACTGGATATTTTGTGGATCGTTGATCTCCACCAGGTGCTCGAAACGCAACTTAACTCTCCCGATCTATAGTTAGCCGATATTATGAAGGTCTGTGCCAAGGTCCGCAGCAAAACTTCCCGGAGCCCACCCATGAGCGCCCTGCCGTCTCCCGACACACGAACCGATGTCCTTGGCGCCATCGATCCGCTGCAGGTACTGGTCTACGCCGACTCGCTCTCGTGGGGCATCGTGCCAGGCACGCGGCAGCGCCTGCCCTGGCCGGTGCGCTGGCCCGGCCGGCTGGAGCTTGCCCTGAACGGTGCCAAGGCCGGCGGCCAGCGCCCCGTGCGGATACTGGAAGACTGCCTCAACGGCCGCCGCACGGTCTGGGACGATCCCTTCAAGCCGGGCCGCAACGGCATCCAGGGCCTGGCGCAGCGCATGGAGATGCACGCGCCACTGGCGCTGGTGATCCTGATGCTCGGCAGCAACGATTTCCAGTCCATGCACCCGCATCACGCCTGGCACGCCGCGCAAGGCATCGGCGCCCTGCTCGACACCATCCGCGGCGCACCCATCGAGCCCGGCATGCCCGTGCCGCCGGTGCTGGTGCTGGTGCCCCCACCCATCACCACGCCGCGCGGGCCGCTGGCGCCGAAGTTTGCCGGCGGCGAGCACAAATGCGTGGGGCTGGCGCAAGCCTTCCAGGAAGTCTGCCGCGCGCGCGGCTGCGATTGTTTCGACACCGGCACGGTCATCCATAGCAGCGAAGTCGACGGCGTGCACCTGGACGCCGCCGACCACATCGCGCTGGGCGATGCGCTGGCACCCGTGGTCGATGCCCTGCTGGCGCCGATGCGCGCCTGAAGTCCTCCGCCCTCCCGGGGCCGCTCTCAGCCTTGCGCGTCACAGGCGCCGAGTAGAACACTCCTGACAGTACGTGTCAGGAGTGCCGGCGCACAATCCTGGTCTTCGGGCGACGTGCTTCCATGCAGGCCGCGCCCCCAATTCCAAGCAGGAGACCGCGATGCAATTGCTGATCAATATCGACGTCGACGACCTCGCGCACGGCATCGGCTTCTACCAGCAGGGCCTTGGCCTGCGCCTGGCGCGCAAGCTGTTCAACGGCGCCGTGGCGGAAATGCTGGGCGGCGGCGCGCCGATCTACCTGCTGGCCAAGGCGCCGGGCACCAGGCCCAGCACGCGCGCCGACGGCCGGCATGACGATCGCCGGCACTGGACACCGGCGCATCTCGATTTCGTGGTGGCGGACCTGGAAAGCGCCGTGGAGCGTGCGCTGGAAGCCGGCGCCGAGCTGGAGGACTGGCCGCAGGATTTCGCCTGGGGGCGGCAGGCGATGCTGTCCGACCCTTTTGGCCATAGGCTCTGCTTTATCGAGTGGAAGGGTGGGGCTTACAGCGCCACCGAAAGGGGAAAGGAAACCAGGGAGCCTGCGTTGCAGGATTTATAGCGCCATAGCATCCACAAAAGTGGATATGCAAGCGCGGTTTGCTTCGTTGGTGGCGCGCAAACCTTGCTCTATCGTCTCTCGGGTGCAACTTCGAGAAGACAACGCGGCATGTCCAACTTCGACCCGGATCTGAACGACCCCTTCGTCGCCCGCGCGGTGGTGCTGCGCGAGACCTTCCATACCGATGCCGTCGCCCGCGACAAGGCTGGCGGCCGGCCTGGCGAACAAATCCGCTTGCTCAAGGAAAGCGGCCTGCTTTCGGCGGGCATTCCCACGGCCTACGGCGGGGGCGGTGCTTCGTGGCTTTCACTGCTGCGCGTGGTGCGGGAATTCGCACGGACCGATGGCTCGCTGGCCCACCTCTTCGGCTACCACCATCTGCCCGTGCACGCCGTGCAGGCGCGCGGCACGCCGGCTCAGCAAGAGCGCTGGCTGCGCGCCGCCGCCAAGGCGCAATGGCTGTGGAGCAACTCGGGCAATGCGCTGTCGAAGACGTCCAGTGCGCAGCGCGCCCCCGGCAACGATGGCTGGATCGTCACCGGATTCCGGCCCTTCTCCAGCGGCAGCCATGTGGCGGACGTGATCCAGCTGGCATGGGAGAACGCGCTGGGCCAGCGCCTGATGGGCGTGGTGCCCGCCGATCGCGCGGGCATCGTGATCGAGGATGACTGGGATGGCATCGGCCAGCGCCAGACCGGCAGCGGCACCGTGACGTTCAACGGCGTGCTGGTGCGCGACGATGAACTGCTCGGCAAGCCCGACGATCCGCTCACCCCTTTCGCATCGCTGACCACGCTGCTGCAGCAAAGCGTGCTGCTCAACGTGTTTGTGGGCACGGCACAGGGCGCGCTCGACGAAGGCCGCGCCTATACCGCCACGCAATCGCGCCCATGGATCCATTCGGGCGTGGCGCGCCATGTCGATGATCCGTGGGTCCAGCGCAAATACGGCGAGCTTGCCATCCGCACCTTGGCGGCAACCGAGCTGGCCGACCAGGCGGCGCGCAGCCTGGATGCCATTTATGGCTACGGACAGGCGCTGACGCTGGAGCAGCGCGGGCCGGTAGCCATCGCGCTGGCTACCGCCAACCTGTACGCCGGGGAAACCGGCCTGGCCGTGTCGAACGAGATCTTCGAGGTGATGGGTGCGCGTTCGGCCACCAACGCCAATGGCTTCGACCGTTTCTGGCGCAACGTGCGCACCCACACGCTGCACAACCCGGCCGAGTACAAGAAGCGCACGGTGGGCACGTGGTTGCTCACGGGCGAGTTCCCCTCGCCTGCCATCTATCGCTGAATCCGCTAAACCCGCCAAACCCGCTAAACCCGCTAAACCCGCTAAACCCGTTGAACATCATGACCGCCAACGTCGCCTATCTTCATGCGCAGGCCGAACCGGCACCTGCGCTGTTCGAGCCGGACACCAGCAACCCATTCATCGCCCGCGCCATCTTGCTGCGCGAGCGCTTTGCCGAAGACGCCATCGCCCGCGACCAGGCCGGCGGGAAACCCGCGGAGCAGATCCGCTTGCTCAAGGAACACGGCCTGCTTACGCTGCTGCTGCCGCGCGAAGTCGGCGGCCAGGGCGAAACCTGGTCGACCATGCTGCGCATCACGCGCCTGTTCGCGCAGGTGGACGGCTCGCTCGGCCATCTGTTCGGCTATCACTACAGCAGCCTGCTGAGCCCGCGCTTGCGCAACGCACCGGAGAAGGCCGCCAGCCTGTGGCGCCGCTCGGCCGAGGGCAACTGGTTCTGGGGCAACACGGCGAGCAGCTTTTCCAGGAGCCTGTTTGGACGACGCGATGGCGAGTGGTTCGTGCTGGACGGCTACCGCCCCTTCACCTCCGGCTCGCACGTGGCCGACTTCCTGGCGATTGCCTGGGAAGACGCCGACAGCGGCGAACGCCGCTTTGCCGCGATTCCCGCGGACCGCGCAGGCATCGTGATCGAGGACGACTGGGACGGCATCGGCCAGCGCCAGACCGGCAGCGGCCGCGTCACCTACCAGGGCGTGCGCGTGCACGAGAGCGAAGTGCTCGGGCAGCCGGTGCCCTTGAATCCCACCGGCGCGCCGGCCGAGCCCTACCGCACGGTCACGCCGCTGCAGCAGCAAAGCGTGCTGCTCAATGTGTTCATCGGCACGGCGCAAGGCGCGCTGCGCGCCGGGCGTGAGTATACGGTGCATCAGTCACGCCCGTGGATTCACTCAGGCGTGGAGCGCCATGTGGACGACCCGTGGGTGCGCCGGCAATACGGCGAGCTCTGGGTCAAGACCCAGGCCGCCACCGCGCTGGCCGACCGCGCGCTGCTTGCGCTTGACAGCGTGATCGCACGCGGCGAAGCGCTCAGCGCCGAGGAGCGCGGTGAAGCAGCCGTGGCCATTGCGGCGGCCAACGTGCTGGCCGGCGAGGTCGCGCTGCAGGTCTCCAGCGAGATCTTCGAGGTCACGGGCGCGCGCTCGGCAGTACGCAAGACCGGCCTGGACCGCTTCTGGCGCAATGTGCGCATCCATACCCTGCACAACCCGTCCGAGTACAAGACCCGCAATGTCGGCCGCTGGGTGCTGGGCGAAGGCCATCCTGAACCGGGGACCTACCAATGAGTGCATCGAACGGGGCGCGCCAGCGCCAGCTCCACCTCAACATCAATATCCTGCACTCGGGCTTCGTGCCCTCCGCGTGGCGGCTGCCCGACAGTGATCCTGCCGCCTTTACCGACGTGCGGCACTACATCCGCGTGGCGCAGATCGCCGAAGCCGGCAAGCTCGACGCGGTGTTCCTGGCGGATAACGCGGCTATCGTCGACCAGATTCATTTCCGCCCGATCCCGGCGCTGGAACCTACGGTGCTGCTGGCCAGCATCGCCGCGGCGACAACGCATATCGGCCTCATCGGCACGGCGTCCACCAGCTACAACGAGCCCTACAACATCGCGCGGCGCTTCGCCACGCTAGACCATGTGAGCGCGGGGCGCGCCGGCTGGAACGTGGTCACCACGGCCGATGTGCCGTCGGCGCGCAATTTCGGGCGCAATGCGGCGCCGGACCATGCGCAGCGCTATGCGCGGGCGGCAGAATTCACGTCCGTGGTCAAGGCCCTGTGGGACAGCTGGGAGGACGACGCCTTTATCGGCGACAAGGCATCGGGCCGCTTCGTCGACACCACCAAGGTGCAGCCGATCGCGCACCATGGCGAGCATTTCAGCGTGCAGGGACCACTTAACCTGCCGCGCTCGCCGCAAGGCCATCCGGTGGTCGTGCAGGCCGGCGGCTCCGCCGACGGGCGCGAGCTGGCCGCACGCCATGCCGAGGCCGTGTTCTCGGCATCGCAATCGTTCGAGGAATCGCTGGCCTACGGGCGCGAGCTCAAGGCGCGCGCACAGGCGCTGGGGCGCGGGCCCGATGCCGTGCAGGTGCTCGCCGGCCTGACCACCATCATCGGCGCCACCGAAGCCCAGGCCCGCCGGCGGCGCGACGAGCTGATCGACCTGATCCCCTGGGACTACAGCCTGGCGCGGCTGGCCGGCACGCTCGGCATCACGCCGGACCGCCTGAAGCTGGACGAGCGGCTGCCGGACAATCTCGCCCTGCCCGCCAACGGCAATGGCAACCACACCTTCTTCAACGCCACGCTGGCGCTGGCGCGGCGCCATGGCTACACCGTGCGCGAACTGATCCGCGAGCTGGCGGGCGGCGGCGGCCACCGCGTGATCGTGGGTACACCCGAGCAGATTGCCGACGACATCGAGCGCTGGTTCCGCCACGGCGCGGCCGATGGCTTCAACCTGATGCCCGATGCGCTGCCCGACGGGCTGCAGGACTTTGTCGACGGCGTGGTGCCGATCCTGCAGCGGCGCGGCATGTTCCGCACGCAGTACGAAGGCAGCACGCTGCGCGAGCACCTGGGGCTGGCACGGCCGCAAGGCCGGCAAAGCACACGCATCGCCGCCTGATATCCCTCAACGACCGATAAGCAACCGATAAGCAACCGATAAGCAACCGATAAGCAACCGATAAGCAATCATGGCTCAACGTAGCGGTTTCCTCAGCCTGGGCGCCTTCCTTTACCCCAGCGGCCACCATATCGCGGCCTGGCGCCATCCCGATGCCAAGGCCGACGCGGGCATCGACTTCAAGCACTACGTCGCGCTCGCCCAGGCCGCCGAGGCGGCGAAGTTCGACCTGGTCTTCCTGGCCGACGGCGTAGGCACGCGCGGCGACGATGTCGAGTTTCTCAGCCGTACCGCGCACAGCTACCAGGCGCAGTTCGAGCCCATCACGCTGCTGTCCGCGCTGGCCGCGGTGACGCAGCGCATCGGCCTGGTCGGCACCGCCTCGACGAGCTTCAACGAGCCGTATCACGTGGCGCGCAAGTTCGCCTCGCTGGACCATATCTCGGGCGGGCGCGCCGGCTGGAACCTGGTCACCTCATCCAACGAGCACGAAGCGCGCAACTTCAACCGCGACCACCATTTCGCCCACGCCGAGCGCTACGAGCGCGCGGCGGAGTTCGCCGATGTGGTCACCGGGCTGTGGAACAGCTGGGAGGACGATGCTTTCCTGCGCGACAAGGCCAGCGGCCGCTACTACGAGCCCGCCAGGCGCCATGTACTGGGCCATAAGGGGAAGCATTTCTCGGTGCAGGGGCCGCTCAACGTATCGCGCACGCCGCAGGGCCATCCGGTCGTGGTGCAGGCCGGCTCCTCCGAAGCCGGCAAGGAACTGGCCGCGCGCACGGGCGAAGCCGTGTTCACGGCGCAGCAGACCGTGGAGGATGCCGTGGCGTTCTACGCCGACGTCAAAGGCCGGCTAGCCCGCTACGGGCGCGAGCCGGATGACCTGAAGATCCTGCCCGGCGTATTCCCGGTGGTGGGCCAGAGTGAAAGCGAAGCCAAAGAGAAATTCGAGCAACTGCAAGCGCTGATCGACCCGGTGGTCGGCCTGGCGCTGGTGTCTGGCCTGACGGGCGGCTTCGACCTGTCAGGCTATCCGCTCGACGGCCCGATTCCCGAGTTGCCCGAGACCAATGCCAGCAAGAGCCGCCAGCGCCTGGTGATCGACCTTGCGCGGCGCGAGAACCTGACCATCCGCCAGCTTTACCAGCGCGTTGCGGGTGCGCGCGGCCACTGGCAGGTGATCGGCACGCCCGGGCAGATTGTCGACCAGCTTGAAGAGCGCTTCCGCAAATACGGCGCCGACGGCTACAACCTCATGTCGCCGGTGCTGCCGGGCGGACTCACCGATTTCATCGCGCTGGTGCTGCCTGAGCTGCGCCGCCGCGGCCTGTTCCGCACGGAGTACGAAGGCAGCACGCTGCGCGAGCACCTTGGGCTCAAGCGCCCCGCGCATCCGGCCGCTTCCTCCAGGCCCGCCGCCTCAACCCTTGCCGCAGCAGCATGACGACAACCTCTTCCTTCCCCGGCTCCGACCCCGATTTCCTCGCACGCGAAACGCTGCGCCTGCTCGGCCCCGCGCCAGACAACTGGGTGCCGGACCACGCCGGCATCGACCACAACGTGGCCATCGTTGGTGGCGGCCAGAGCGGCAGCGCCTATGCCTTCGCGCTGCGCCGCGCGGGCATCGGCCGCGTGACGGTGCTCGACGCCGCGCCAGATGGTGCGCTGGCCGGCGTCTGGCGCACGCGCGCCCGCATGCAGAAGCTGCGCACGCCCAAGAACCTGGTCGGGCCCGAGCTCGGCCTGCCGACGCTGGGCTTCCAGGCCTGGTATGAAGCACGGCACGGCGCCGAGGCTTATGCCGCGATCGACCGCATTGCGCGCCTGGACTGGGCTGATTACCTGGACTGGTACCGCAACTTCCTCGGCGTGCCGGTGCGCTACGCCACGCGCGTGGTGCGCATCGAGCCAGTAACCGGCGGCGCGCTGCAGCACTTCCGGCTGCATCTTGACGTGAATGGGCAGCCGCGCATCGAGACCGCGCGCAAGGTCGTCCTGGCCAATGGCGTGGCCGGCAATGGCGCGCCGTTCGTGCCCGCTGTGTTGTCGCAGGCCGTGGCCGCCGGGCTGGCCGCGCATACGGCCGACGCCATCGACTTCGGCGCGCTGCGCGGCAAGACGGTAGCCGTGCTGGGCGCGGCGGCCTCCGCCTTCGACGCCGCCGCCGTGGCGCTGGAATCCGGCGCGGCCGCCGTGCACCTGTTCGCGCGCCGCGACCATATCGCCGCCACGCCGGTATCGCGCGTGCGCGCCTACCCCGGCCTCTACGACAATTACCACGCCCTGCCCGATGCCACGCGCTGGGAGCAAGCCATCCGCTATCGGCGCGCCGGATCCACGCCACCGGCCGACTCGGTGGAGCGGGTGCTCAAATTCCCACAGTTCCATCTGCACCTGAGCACCTCGCTGTCCGCCGCCGAGGTGGAGTCCGGCCGCATTGTCACAGAAGTGCAAGGACAGACCCTGCGTTTCGACTTCGCGATTGCCGGCACGGGCTACCTGGTGGATCCGTCGGCGCGAGCAGAACTGGCCGACATTGCGCCACATATCCTGCGCTGGCGCGACCGCTACCAGCCCCCGGCCGATGCGCGCGACGACGAGCTCGCCGCGTCGCCCTACCTGGGCAGCGGCCTTGAGTACCTTGAGAAAACACCGGGTGCCGCGCCGTGGCTGCGCGATCTCCACGTGCATAACCCGGCAGGCTTTGCCAGCGTCGGCGTGCCGCTGGGCGATGTGCCCAGCATGCGGCGCGATATTCCGGGCTCGGTCGCCCGCATCAGCCGGGATCTGCTGCTGGCCGACCTGGCGCTGCATGAGCAGCGGATTCGTGCAGACGTGCCGGCGGATTTTGGGGCGCAGTTCTATGCTGGCGCCGTCTGGAAGCCCACGGGCGCCGCGCTCGCGGCGGCTTGAGGTGGCTTGAGGAAGCTTGAGGCAGCTTGAGGCGGCCGGATCCTCGACCCGCCGGGAACAGATCCGCGTACCGCCGCCTGCGACAAGGCCTTTTAACTTGAAGAGATCAAGCCAGAAATCTCTTCAAGATCCAATGTACTTGTAGTGCAGATCCAGTTTTTCGTTGTTTTCCGAAACTTCAATATGCAGAATGGCCTCGCCGGGCCTGCCATTGTCAAAGAGCACACACGCCATTCCTAGTGCCTTTCCGTTGGTTTCATAGACATCAATGCATGGCCTTTTCTGCGTACGCAAATCAAAGGCCGCCTCCAGTGGCGCAATGGACGGGATTGCCCCCTCATCGAAGTATTCATCAATGCAACCGAATATCTCTTCGGCCACTGCGCTGGAAATACCGAACTTGTGCTGTAGCACCTGTGCATCCCGCAGGCCAATGGCCTCGATAAATCGCCTCGCCTCGTCATAGGTTTGCTGCCTTGTTGGCGTTCGCATGGGTCGGCTCCGTGATGGCAAGACATCGAGGCGCCAATCTGGCACGACAAGAACTTAGCGTAAATTCTGCAGGGAGTCCCGTGGATAGGCTCCAAGATAAGCAGAGAAAGAAGACTGCAAGCGCCGGATAGGTCCTCGCCAAGCGCAGCAGTCACCACAGTGACCTTGCCGATCCGCCACGCGACTCAGCCGGAGCCCCCCTGCCGCCATCACGATCTGCCGTCAACCGGCATCGTCCGGGCCCTTCCTGCATGCCGGGATGTGATCCGGGGCTATTGAGCAATCGTCGGATCTGGTGTACACATCGAGTTGCCCCACTTTCAGTGACACGTCCAGTGACACTTATGTATTGCTCGGGGCAGAGCAGGCCATTCTCCGTCCTTTGGCGTGTGCGCGATGCCGGCCACACCGGGCTGCAGCGTGGTGCTGCCGGAGAGGTTTCCAATTTCCCCCGGGTATCCATCGCAGACACGATGCCTTTCACCACCTGCCGCGCTAATGGAAAGCAGTCCGATCCGCCACCTTGCCCGCATGCAGAGGCAACTGAGTCTCGTCCTGTTCGTCGTCATTCCGTTGGCGCTGATGCTGGCCGGCACGCTTGGCTGGGGCATGTTCCACGTTGTGGAGGATCAGGAAGAACGGATCGCCATCCATTTTTCCAGACTCACTGGTTATATCCGGGAGCAGGAGGCCTTCCTGATACGCCTGCGCACGCGAGTCCAGAGCCTGCATCCCGATGATTACGCTGGCGATCTCGAGCTGAGGCGCATCGATTCGAGCGTCCATGGCGGCGTGATGCTGTTCGAGGCGCGGGTTCCGCGCACGTCGGTCATGTTCAGCATTGCCTGCAGGGGCACGGCGGACTGTCCTCCACAAGACAGATCCGTGCTCCGGTTCGGCACATTTTTTTTCAATTACTACAGCACGTACTGGGCAGCATCCCAACATCCGCCGGCAGATGTCTTCCTGGTCGCGGCGCACGCCGATACCAGTGTCGGCATGCAGGCGTTCCGCGCCAATTCGGACAACAGGTCCGAGGAGTACGGCATGGTGTTCTCGATGGGCTCGCAGCATGCCGGCACGCACGTAGGCGGGCGCGACGTTGCATCCGAGGCTGTCAGCTGGCTCCGCGCAGAGCCGGCGGCCGGGGGAGCAGGCAAGATGCTCGCGGTCCTGCCTCTCGATGCCGCAGTGGCCATACCGCGAGAGACGCAATCCGGGAACGATACGCTCTACGCTGCCGCGCTGCTAAGCCTGGATAGCATTGGCAGTGTTCGGGGTTCCCTGAAACCACCCGGCTACGACGATTTCTGGCTGGAAGACAAGGCCCGCACCACCTTTGCGGGCAAGACGCCGATGCCCGCATCGAAGGCGGATGGCGTTACCTTTGCCGCCGACGGACTGTACTTTCGGCTAACGGACCCGAGCGGGTCGTGGCACGCGCTATACCGCATCAGCTATCCGACCCTCTTCCGCCATCACAAGGGCCTGCCAGCCATCCTCGCAATGCTGGTGCTATTCGGGCTGGGCGGCGGTTTGTCCTTCGTGCGCTGGCACAACCGGCGCGTGATGGTGCCGGCACGCCGGGTACATGAGCGGCTGGCGGAAACCGAGTCATTCATCCACGCACTCATCGAGACCGCGCCTGTGGCGCTGTGCATTTACAACCGGGCGGACGGAACGGCGCTGTTCGGCAATCATCTGGCAAAGCAATGGCTCAACCTGGACCCGGGCCTGGCCCCGGGCCTGGATGCGCACCAGGACCTGCAGTTCGCTCTCGACAATGCCTCTCAGGCCACGCAAGTGCTTGCCGCTACCCTGCCCGGCGCGATCGAGGAAATACGGGGCGACGGCAGCAGGCCGCTCTCCCTGGCTTTCGCGCCGACCCACTACCGTGGTCAAGCCGTGCTGCTGTGCGCGTTCGCCGATATCAGTGCACGCAAGGAAATCGAGCGCGCCCTGGCCAAGGGAAAGCAGGACGCTGACAACGCGAGCGAGGCCAAGACCACCTTCCTGGCCTCGATGAGCCACGAAATCCGAACGCCGCTGTATGGCGTCATGGGCGCGTTGGAACTCCTGGATCTCACCGGCCTCGGCAACGCGCAGCGGCAATATATCCAGACGATCCGTAACTCGTCCGAAATACTGATGCAGATCATCAGCGACGTCCTGGATATCGCCAAGATCGAAGCGCGGCAGTTGTCAGTCGAGGCGGACGACTTCTGCCTGCTATCGCTGGTGGCGGCTACCGTCAGCCGCTTTGCCGCCGGCGCCGGGCAAAAGGGCCTGCTCCTTTACGCCTGCATTGCGCCCGATCTGCCTGAGCGCCTGCGTGGCGACACCATGCGGATTCAGCAAATACTGAACCACCTCCTGAGCAACGCCATTAAATTTACCGAATCCGGTCACGTGATTCTCCGCGTCCGGCAAGTTTCGACAGATCGCGTCGGCGTGATGCTGCAGTTCCAGGTGGTGGACACAGGGGTCGGGATACCGCGGGAACGTCAAGCAGAACTCTTCACCCCGTTCTACCGGATCGACAGCAATATGCATACGGTAAGCGGCGCCGGATTGGGCTTGTCCATCTGCATGCGCCTGGCAAGGCTGATGCATGGGGACATCCGGGTGGTCAGCGATCCGGGCCTGGGAAGCAGCTTTTCGCTGATGCTCCCCGTGTCGCATGCTGCGGTGCAGGTACCGTCGCAAGCGCCGGTGCTGACAGGGGAATCCGTCTACGTGCGATCCCCGAGCAAGGAGTTGACCGACAATGTGTGCGCATGGCTCAAGCGCTGGGGGGCCACCACCCACACGGCGGACGATCTGCCTGTCTATGCCGCGCCGCGCGCAAGCCTGCTGGACCTTCTCGTCTCCTACCCTGTTCCCGCGGGCTGGACCGGGAACTATCTGTTTGCCGGCAGCCAGCCGGATGCGGCGGACGCAGCTTTATCAGTGGAGCGTGGCTACCTGAGTGCGCACAGCATGCAGGCGCTCGGCAACGCCATCGCCCTGGCGGGGCCGGGTATATCCGAGTCAGTTGACAGGCAGGCGGAACCGCTCGCTGCCGTCGCACAGCTTCGGGTCCTCGTGGCCGAAGATAACGCGATCAATGGCATGATCCTGAAGGAGCAACTCGAACAGATCGGCTGCCTGGTTGCCCTGGTCTGCGATGGGGTGGATGCGCTGGCCCGATGGCACCGCGATCTGTTCGATGTCGTGATCACGGACATCAACATGCCGAGGGCAAATGGCTACGAGTTGGCCGAAGCGTTAAGGCAACAAGGCTACGAGGGCCCGATTATCGGGATCACCGCCAACGCGATGCGCGAAGAGGAGCAGCGCTGCATGGATGCGGGCATGACATCCTGGCTGGTCAAGCCATTTGACCTGGGGGCGCTACGGACTCATCTCCAGTCCATTCGCTCGCCTGCTGTCATACGGCACGTGGCGAAAGCCCCCCCGGCGTCCCCGGCCAGCCATGATGAAGCCGGGTTCGTGCCGCCCAGGTTCCGCAACATATTCTCCGAGACCATGCGAAGCGATATCGCGGTGCTCAATCTAGCCATGGCGAATTCGTCCGCCGACAGCGCCCTGGATACGTTGCATCGTATCCGCGGAGCGCTGGCTACCGTAAAATTGTTCAGACTCGTGGAATACTGTGAAGCCCTGGAGGAAGAGATTCGCAGCGAAGGCCTTCAGCAAAAGCAGAAGGCAGGCATAGCGCTGGTTGCCTCGCAGATCGAGGCCATTCTTGCTGAGTTTTGACAACCAACCTGGCGACGGCTTCCCTTTATCCGATTTTTGAACTCCATGAAAAAGACCAAAATCATCTTAGCGGACGATCATCCCCTGGTACTCATCGGAGTACGCGAAGTCATCGAACAGGACCTGCGTTTCGTGGTGGTGGATTCCGCCTCGGGCCCCTCGGACCTGATTGCCAAGATTCCCGTTGCCCGTCCGGATATTATTGTCACGGACTTTGCCATGCCCGGAGATTCGGTCTTCGGGGATGGCCTGAAGCTCATCGCATACCTGACCAGGACGTTTCCCGACGTCAAGCTGCTGGTGCTGACAATGCTCACCAACCCGATCATCGTATCGGCCCTGTACGATGCCGGCGTGCACGGGGTGGTATTCAAGGGCGACTCCCTCAACGACATCCTCGCCGCCTTGTTCGCGATCCGGAGTAATCGCAGGTACATTCCAGCCTCCCTCCAGGCGTCTCTACGCGCGAGCTCGGGGGCGGAGTCCGTTGGCGAGCGGATCAAGACGCTGTCGCCGCGGGAATATGAAGTGCTTCGCCATTTCGTTGGCGGGGAGTCGGTTCAGGATATCGCCAGGCACTTCAACCGCAGCATCAAGACCGTCAGTGGCCACAAGGTGGCAGCAATGCAGAAGCTCGGTATAACAACCGACCAGCAGCTCATCACCTTCTGCATTACTACCGAGCTCTTTCAGTAGCGGGGCGCCAAGGACGCGCCCTGTCGGGCGCAAAAAAAACCCAAGCAGCCCGCGAGGGTCGCTTGGGTGGGTAGAAGTCCGGGCAGAGGGAGGGAATCCTCGCCGGAATCGGGAGTCGGCATCACCAGGGAATGTTGATGCCGACGACCTCAAGAATACTGAAGTCATCACGCCTCTTCTACCAGACTAATCTGGTTCTGCAGCAACGTACCGGCGCACAGCCAGCTCAACATTGACAGCCGCTGGGCGGCTGGCTAGCGGGGATGGTTGATCATCATCGACTGGAACGACGCAAGAATCCCCACCACTCGGCAGGCGCGCGCCGGATAACCGCCCTGGCTCCATCCGCACCGTAGAAGCCTATTTCCTTTAATTTCCAAGCCAAAAATACAAAAAATTAATTATAATTTTCAGTATTTTGTATACTTTATTACAATTTTTTTGTCGAAAAATAATTGTAATTCTACGACTGACAGAACCTTGATGAGAGGCCGACTTGCACCGCGAGGCACCCGAGCCCGCGCGCGTTTTTAAGCATGGCGATAATCTCATTTCATTTATTTTTAATGAAAACAAGAACTGTCCTGTGTCGCTACCGGGGAATTCTGGCGAATATCTGCTGACACATGCGATCCATACCAGGGCTTTGGCGGCCAATATGCACGTTCATGTGACCAAGCCATCGGAAGGTCTTGCCCGCCCCCGATGGATCCGGGTCACGCCTTGCCGCCACCCGCAGGAGGATTGGCTTGCTCTCAGGCCCAGTCGCCTTGAAGCAGGGGCGAGATATGGCTACGCCATTCCGGCCATCGCTATTTGCCGTGCCGCTGTTACGCGGCTGGAGATTGACAAACCCTTGCCATACCGAGCGTCCGAAACAATCGAAGCGGCCCGCCAGGCCGGAGATTTCCGAAACCGAATATCCGGGAGCCGTTCATCCGGGCACGGTCCGCCGGGCGCCGGATCGGTTTTACACAGATTCGTTGATCGGAGGGCTTAGTTGTGCCAATCAGAGTGCTTCTTGCGGATGACCATTCCACATCGCAGAAAGAGATGCGCCAGGTGTTAGCGCTGATGGATGAAGTCGAGATCGTTGGAGAACCCGCGGATTCCGCCGAACTGATGCAGTGGCTGGGCAGCGCCAGGGCCGATGTCCTGCTCTGCGCCCTTCATCGTCCGGGCCGGCGACATGACGACAATATCGCATTGCTGGATCTTCTGCATGGCACCTGTCCTGGCTTGAAGGTCGTGATCATCACGAAGGTATCCAGCCCCTTGGTCCTGCGCGCCATGATCGTCTCGGGTGCCCATGGTCTGCTGCTGAGGAGCGACCCGCCCAGGGAGATCGCGGGTGCCATCCGGGCCGTCGCGCGAGGGCGCATGTACATCGCGCCATCGGTGCGCAGGCTGATAGCGCATTCGCGAATGACGGAGGAGCCGATCGACGTCTTTGCCAACGACTGCATTTCGGCACGGGAGACCGAAGTGCTGCGCCGCTATACGCGAGGCATGACCGTCGGTGAGATCGCCACGGCGCTGGGCCGCAGCGTCAAGACCGTGAGCACGCAGCGCATCACGGGCATGAAAAAGCTGGGGCTTGCAAACGACCGCGAGTTGTATGAGTACGCATTCGCATTTCGCTTTGCCTCGGCCAACGAGGATACCGCGGCAATCGAGCCGATCAAATCCCTGCGCGGATAGCGACACTCCGGGGGCTTGCCACCGGAATGGATTGGGGCGCTATGGAAAATCGCAGCTGAAGTCAAAGATTGAGAATTGTCCGATAGGAAAGCATTCCGATCGACGGCATTATTCGATAATGCATTCCCATCGACTTCGTGCTGGGCGCCATAGCGTCAAGATATCCCCGCCGCGCGTAGCCGTTGTGATGCTATATCTTCTGGCCGCGACGTTGCTGCTGTGCGCAGGCATGGCCGCGTTCTTGTACCTGGAGTCTCAGTTCGAGAGGAGTATCTCCGCCTATCGGCGCCAGATGAATGCTGCGGCGTATAACGCACAGATTTTCCTGGGGCGACGTAGCTCGCTGCTGAGATCCCTGATCGACTCCATATCCGAAGGCAGCAGCGAGCCCGTCCAGTTGCCGACAAGCGAGGCCCATCGCATCGAAGGGATTTCGCTCGCCATCGATCGACAGCTTGGGAAGAGCTGGACCTTGTATTTGACTGAACGGGACAGGGATGCCATCGCGCGCTCCGGCGCCCATCTGGTCTACTGGACCGCTGCCAAGTCCACTCAGGTAGGGCTGGAGAGCGCCCGCCGTGGAATCCGGGAGGCTCTCTCGCCCGAGGTGACGAACATGCTGGTTGCGCGGCACGCGCAATCGGACGACACCGGGTCGATTATCTGGGCCAGCGATCGTATCCATCACCGTCTTTATATGTTTGGCCGGGTCGATCCTGGCAACAAGACAGCCGGCTGGCTTGGACTGGCGTTGGACAATGTCGAGCCGGGTCTCATGCTGTCCAAGCCAGGCCTGAGCTATATGCTGCTGGACCGTCACGATAACGTTGTTCTCGAAAGCACGGGAGATGTCGAATTAAGACGCGATCTGGCAAGAATGACGCGCGAGGATGCGTTTATTCGATACGGAATAGGCCCAATACCCAAGTACCTCACGCTCAGCAAGGCGGTGGGCGACGACGGCTGGCGTGTTGTTTACTTCATTCGTGCAAGCGCGCTGCTGAAGGTGTGCATGCCGGCTATCCGGCTGGCGTTGGGGGGCTTCCTTTTGCTGATCATCGGCATGGGCATCGGCATCGTGTATATCCATCGGCACCAGATGCTGCCGGCGCGGCAGCAATTTGACAGCCTGATTGAAAGCGAAGCGTTTAGCCGATCCATTATCGAGGCGGCACCGGTGGCATTGTGCGTGCTTCGCCGCCGCGATGGCAGCGTGCCGCTTGCCAACGGCTTGGCGCGAAGCTGGTTTGATCCCGATGCCTCGTGGCGCGAAGCCGCGCTTTCCAAGGACCGCCATCCGGGCACCGGCCGCGAACTGGTGCTGCATGACGGCCGCAGCGTCTATGTGTCTTTCGCATCAGCGCGCTACCAGGGCGAAGACGTGGTGATCTGCGCATTCAGCGACATCACGGCCCGCAAGGAAATGGAAGCAGCCACGCAGTTGGCCATTCAACGGGCGGAAGCCGCCAATGAGGCCAAGACCGTGTTCCTGACCACCATGAGTCATGAGATTCGTACGCCGCTTTTTGGCATCCTGGGAACACTTGAGCTCCTGGCCTTGAGCGGCACGTCAGGGCAGCAGCGGGAGTACATCAAGGCCCTCGAAGGGGCCTCGGCTTCACTATTGCAGGTTGTGGATAACACGCTGGACATCTCGAGGATCGAAGCCGGGAGCCTGATGCTCGAACCGGCGCCCTTCTCGCCGCTCGACCTGACGGAAGACGTGCTTGGCTCGTACGCTGCACGCGCGCAGCGCAAGGGCTTGCTCATCTACGCCTGTATCGATGCGGACATTCCCGGGAGCGTACTAGGCGATGCAGCTCGCGTGCGCCAGATCCTGAACAACCTTTTGAGCAACGCCATCAAGTTCACGCAGATGGGCCGGGTGGTGCTGCGCGCGCGGATGGTGGCAACCCGGCCGGAAGGCATCGAGCTGATGTGGCAGGTGGCGGACACCGGCATCGGTATCACCGCGCAAAGCCAGGAGCACATCTTCGAGTCGTATTATCAGGCAAGCGGTAGCCGGCAGGCGACAGCCAGTTCGGGACTCGGACTTTCGATCTGCCATCGGCTTGCCCAGTTGATGGGCGGCGCTATCCAGGTGGTGAGCGAGCCTGGGCTGGGAAGCCTCTTCTCGGCTACGCTGCCCTTCTCGTTGTCCGCCGATGCACCGGATATCGTGACGCCCCAACTACGGCCCGGCGTGGTGTACGTGCGCGCGGACGTGAGGGAGGTCGCCACGCACCTGTGTGCCTGGCTACGCCGTTGGGGTGCCATGGCACAGCCTTATTCCGAAACGCAGGGTGGCTTGCATCGGGACGACATATTGATCGACGTACGGCCATCGGCGCGCAGTGAGATCCCCTGGGCGGGGCTCAGGGTTCTGGCGATACCGTTTGGACCCGACCAGCCGCAGAAGACCGCGGGCGGCTGGCGAGTGAACGGTTATAAAGTACGAGCGATCGGCCTTGCAGTCCAGTTTGCGCAGAACGATGTGGGCGAAAGCCGCTGATCACGCCCAGGCACCCATGGCTCGCGTTAGCCTGCATCGTCCTGCGCGGCCAACTCGCTCAACACCAGCGTTTCATGCGCGAGCACGGCCGCCAGTGAAAGCAGATGGCTTTGCGTTTCCTCGGTGATGTTGCACAAGGAGCCGCCGGCGGCATTCTCGACCGCCACCGAAAGCAGCGCGTTGAGTTGCGCGGTTTTTTCCGCGGCGAGGCTTAGCGGGCTTTCGGAAGGCGCGTGGGCCGTGAGGAAGGTGTCGCGCCCGGCGCGCTGGGCGGTGATGTTGTAGTGCGGATACCTATGCATCGGGCGCCCTCCGTTGGCAGGCGCGCAGGCCCTGGCAGAGGATGGCAAGCTTGGAAGATACGATTTGCCCGGGATGGGCGAGCGAAGACTGGGGCATGGGTGTGCCTCCTACTTAAGCGATTCTTCAACCCGCTCCCCGCTGTCAAATGGGGTTGACAGCTGGAAAGAAGGAACCGGTGAGCTCGAAAGCTCCCCCGCCCAGGCTTGCCCGAAGGGGCGCGCGAAGGCAAGACGAACAAAAGCCATATAGAGGCACATGTCCGCGTTCTTAGCAGGCTGTCAAACCCGGTCGCCGTGTTTGCAACGACCTGCGCAGTATAGAGGCACAAAGTACGCTCCAAACCATCCGCTACAAAAAGTCACAGTGCTACGCCATCGGTGGGAAGAAAACACCGAATCAACGCTTTCCAAGCGACAGATCAGTTTTACGGAAGCGAAAAGCCACGGCAAGAAACGGGGGACGCGACGCCAGCGCTTCCTGACGGAGATGGAAAGCGTGGTGCCGTGGTCGCGCCAGATTGCGGCTGTCGAGTCGTACTCGTACTACCCCAAGGGCAAACGTGGACGGCCGCCGATCGGACTGGAGCGAATGCTGCGAATTTACTTCGTTCAGCAGTGGTACGGGCTGTCGGACGAGGCGCTGTACAACAGCATGGGGATGCGGGCGATCGCCGGGATCGACCTCGCAGTCGAAGCGGTGCCAGACGCGACCACACTGCTGAAGTTCCGCCGCCTGCTTGTCGAGCATGAACTGACGCGAAAGCTGTTCGACGAGATCGGCATCATGCTCATCGGGGGCGCTTCAGAAAACGGAAAATACTGCACGCTAAACTGTCATGGCCTGCCAGATGCCGCCGATGGTTGGTGGCCATGCATTATCCACGTCACCAAATCAAGGCGTAGTACCCCAGATAGAACAGGGCAGTGCCTGCCAACAGCGAGAGCATTGTCCAAGCGAACCTACCAGCAGTTGGCTGACGCGAGTACTTCCACCCCGCCGATGCCCAAGCCACATTTGATGGCACGCGTGTGGTCAGCGCAGCGTTGCCAAGAGACCGTTTCAAAAAGATTCTGGCGTCGTTGCGCGGCCTTGGCCGATCCAGTTGTACTGTCTGCGGCCGCGCGCCTAGCCAGAACCGCTTCGCTTCATTTTGAAACGGCCTCTAAGCTGGTCTTAGACACCCCCCTCAGGGGAAGGTGAAGGTGAATTCGGCAGAGCCTCCCGCGTAACCGGCCTTGATCTCGGCGTCGCCACCGGTGCGGATGTACTGTGCCGACAGCGGGATCTTTGCTGTCCTGCCCGGTTTGTCGAGCGTCATCTCGTACTTCTTGGCCGCGCCCGGATCGCCATAGGTGATACGCTCCCGGCTGCCATCCTCGCGCGTCATGATGATGCCGAACCCCTGGGCCAGGCTTTGCCCGCCCGGCGCGCTGAGCCGCAATACCGTCTTGTCTGCATTGGGCGGCGTGGCCTTGTCCCTGAAGCTGATCGTGGGCTTGGCGTTGGCCGCGCAATTGCTCAGGGCGATCTCGAAGTGCTTCGGCGGTGATGTGTCGTTGAGCTTCTTGAACCGATCGATGGGGATACTCCCCAGATCGACCGGAATGATCTGATTGGCCACCACATCGCATTTGTTCGGAATCGGGGGCGGCGGGCCGCCGCCAATGCCGACCATGCCCGTGCTGTCGTAGGTAATGGACTGATGGCATCCCGGGCCCAAGGTGGGCACCTTGAACGTGCTGCCCAGGCTCACTCCCACCGACTTCAGAAAATCCGCCGCATAGATCTTCACCTGGAGACCACCCGCAACATGGGTCACCTTGATCTCGCCCGGGGGGAGCGCATTCGGATCCTTGGTCAGCACCAGGTACTGTTTGTAGCTGGCGATGGTGGACCCGGTCTTTATCCCCAGATTGGGCTGAAACAAGACGTTGATCTTCTCGACGGCAAGCGGGTCGGCCTCCTTGCGCAGGGTTCTGGCGACACCGTCCGACGATAGTGCTTCCCACTTGAAGCCGATGCCGTCAATATTCGTTGGCACAATGCCATCCGCACCGACGGGCGGCCCGAACCCCATTGCCCAGTGGGCGCCCGTGACCAGATCGTGAGCGACCACTGCCGACGTCGCACCAAAGGTGAAGGACGTCGACAACGCGAACCGCCGCTCCATCAGGATCGTGCCGATGGCCGTACTGCTGGTCAGGGGATTGGTGACCGTCCACGGCTGGATCTCCTGCGGATTGGGGTTCGTGCAGTTGATGGCCATGCGGTTTTCAAATTGTGCCTGGGCGCTGCCGCTCACCAACCCCAGCATCAGCGTTAGCGCGGCAATGAACAGGCGTACCGGTTGGCGCGCAGCCCGTGCAATCCCCGGCAGCCCGGTGATAGGCAGTAGATTCGTATTCATGCAGCTCTCCATCTCCCCCCTGTCTCGCCAGCCTTTCGAGGTGGCGTCAAAATCCATGGTGCGCGCGGCCGACAGGACCCGCCGCCTGCGCCACCAGCAACGCATATCCGTCCTTGTGTTCCCTGGCGCGGTACTGAAATGCCCTTGCATGCCATGCCGAAACACGACACGCAAGGGGCCTGCTAGGCAGGCAGATCAGTGGACTGCTTCAGCAACTTACTGAATGATGGTGCCGTAGTTGATGCCGGCCTGCGGCAACAGGGCAGCATTGCCGGAAACCCGGTTGCCTTGCATGAGACCGAAGTTCACACCGACCAGGCCACCATAGCTCTGGCCGTAGCTCGACACGAAGTCGACCTTGCCGCTGGCCGTCGAGTAATTGACTTCGCCCTGATTCAGGCCAATCAGGCCGCCCATCGTCACGTAGTTGCCACCGCTGACCGTGCCGGAAGCCGACGAAGCACTGACCGCGCCGTGGTTCTGGCCAACCAGGCCACCCACCACGCTGCGGCTTTCACCCTTGACGTTGCCGCTGGCTACGCCCGACACGATCGCGGCGCCATTGCTGGCGACGTTGGTGCCGACCAGGCCGCCGACAAAGCTGTTGGTATTGGCATAGACTTCGCCGCTCGCTTCCACCGCCAGCAGGTTGCCGCCGTTGTAGCCGACCAGGCCGCCGGTGTGGCTGTTGCTGCCGCCCGAGGTCTTGCCTCGCGCCACCGAACTCTGGATGGTGCCGCTGTAGTTGCTGCCGACCAGGCCGCCCACGCGGTTGTTGGCGCCGCCGATCACGGCGCCGGTGGCTTCCGCGCCGAAGATGGTGCCGCCCTCGTTGCTGCCGGCCAGGCCGCCCACATCGATGCCCGAAGTATCCCTGACCAGGCCGCTGGTCTTGACATTGATCAGGCTACCGTTCCGGTTCTGCCCCACCAGGCCGCCGATGGCCGCGGCACCGCTGCCGTCTACGCGGCCACTGGTGCTGGCATCGGCAATCCGGCCGCCGCTGTCGTTGAGGCCAACCAGGCCACCGATCACGGCGTTGCTGGAAGAGCCTGTGTCGCCGGCGGAGAAGACGCGCTCGATGACGCCACCGTTGTTGTAGCCCACCAGGCCGCCCACGTTCAGGCCGCCGTTGGATGTGCCGACGGTGCCCCGGCTGGACGAATCGGCGATATAGGCGTTAGGCCCGGCGTTCAGCCCGACCAGGCCGCCCACGCCGCCCATGGCCGTGCGCTGCATGTATCCGCCGATCTTGGCATCCGACCTGCTGCGTGTCACGCTGCCCGCGTTTTCGCCGACCAGGCCACCGATCGATTGGGTCAGGTTGCTGCCGGACAGATTGGAGGCGCTCACCGAAGCGCGGTCGATGGAGCCGTCGATGAGGTTTTTCCCCACCAGGCCACCCATTGAATGGGCCCGCCCGCTGTTGCTAGACAGGCATACGCCAGTGGCGTTGACGTTGGAGATGGTGCCGGAATTCTGCCCCACCAGCCCGCCCAGCGCAGCGGCGCCGGCATTGCCAGACGTCGCGTTGACCGTCAACGTCGCCAGGCCGAGGTTGCTGATGCTGCCGGACGATGCCGAGAACAGGCCGGACAAAGGCCCGGTGCTGGTCACCTTGAGATTGCTCAAGGTATTGCCCAGGCCGTCGAAGGTGCCGTAGAACGTGCCGTAGTCGCCGCCGATCGACTTCATGCTGCCGCCGCTGATCTTGTTGCCCAGCACGTAGTAGCCGCCCAGATTGTCGTTGATGCCCTGCAGCTGCGCGAGATTCTGGATCACGTTATAGGAAAAGCCGTTCGACCTGAACGACGCCCCCGTCCCGGACAAGGTGACCACCGCGCCGTTGTTCAGGTTCAGCGAACGGCCATAGTTCAACGCCAGGCCGTTGCCGGCTCCGCTGAGCGTGACCTTGTTGTTCAGGTTGATATCCTTGGCGTCGCCGGCGGTCATGGCCAGGCTGGCATTGACGCCGGTGGCGCTCAGCGCTCCGTTCACATTGACATCGCCAGCCGAGGTCAGCGTCAGCTTGTTGCCGCTGCTCCACTCGATCGGCGCGTTGACCAAAAGATTGCCAACGGTGCTGGCCAGCTCGATATTGGTGGTGCCGAGGTTGCGCGAGAGCGTGTCACTATATGCGGTAATTTCGCCACTGCCGGCGCTCTGGCCGACGTTGACATCCATCCCGCTGAGCTTCCAGGTGCCTGTCTGCCCGTTATTGGCCTGGGTGTTGACCTGGGTGCCCAACTGCACCTGCACATCGGCGCCGCGGGTCTCGATGGTGCCGCCATTGCCCGGGCCGGCCATCGCGCTGGCGTTCAGGTTGCCGGCCACACGCACGACGCCGGCGCTGCCGCCGTCCAGCGTGATCTTGCCGGCATTGCCGCGCAAGGTCTTGGCCTCGATCATGCCCGTATTGTTCACCACCGCCTGCTGCAAGCTGCCCGCGGCACGCGCCGTCATCAGCACCTGGCCGCCGTCGGCCTTGAGCAGGCCGCCGTTTTGCACCAGCGAGCCCACCAGGCCGTCGTTCACCTTCAGGTTGAGCAGGTTGCTGGCGTCGAAGCTCACGGTGAAGTCATTGCCGGCGCCTAGCGCCACCCGGCCCATCTGCGCCTGGATAAAGCCAGTGTTGTTCACCGTCGTGCCCAGCAGCGCCACGCTGCCACCCGGCGCGGCGGTAATCCGGCCGGCATTGATGATCGACGCACCCGCGCCGCCGGCAAAGCGGTAGGTCCCGCTGTTGAAATCCGCGTTGGTGATGTCCTGCGTCGAGGCCACCAGGCCGCCCACGTTGACCTGGGCGGTCTGCCCGAACACCATCCCGTTGGGGTTGACCAGGAAAACGCGGCCATTGGCATCGATCTGGCCCTGGATATTGCTGGCATTCGCACTGATCACGCGGTTGAGCGCGATCGAGTTGCTGTCGGGCTGGTTGAAGGTGACTCTCTCCTTCGCGCCAACGCTGAACCCGTTCCAGTTGATGATCAGCTTGTCGCTCGACTGGTTGATCGACATGGCCTGGCCATTGTTGTAGGTCGCGACATTGCCGGTGCCCGATACGATCACATTGCCGGTCGGCAAGGCATGCGCCGGCGCAAGCGCCCCCAGCCCCAACAGCGCAACAGCGGCGGCAATCACGCGCCTGGCACCGCCAGACTTGCCGCGGCGGCGAGCCCCTTCGCTGGCGACGTTCCAGCATCCCTGGGCCTGATTCCAGACCAGTGCATAGCTTTTGTTCATATTGACCTCTTTCCTTGTTATTGAGAATGCTGCAACCATCCCGGCAGCACGGGTACTGCACCGACACGGTCCACGGCGCGCTCAGAAGTACTGCGCGCCCTGAACCCAAAACCTGGGGCTGCGCACCGGCCCCCCGCTTGCGTCGCGCTGGCCCAGCGGCCAGGCCAGCGCCAGGCTGATCTGATGTCCCTGCCCGGCCCAGGCGCCACCGATGCCCGCCCCCGTCAACCGTCGCGTATTGCGCTCCCTGGTCCAAGGCTGCTTGTTGACGTCCACCACGCTCTTGTCCACGAAGGCGCTCAGCTGCCAGCCAGGGGCCACCGCGTAGCGCAACTCCAGGCTGGCCTGCCAGCCCTGGTCGCCGCTGCCGGCGCCGAGCGCGTAGGCGCGCACGCCATAGGGCCCGCCCATGCCGAACTTCTCCGAGCCGTCCAGGTTGCCGGACGCCCATTGCGCATTGGCCTGGGCATAGAGCTGGAAGCGATTGCTCAGCCGCTGCAGGCGCGCCGCGCTCAGGTTCATCTTGCTGAAGCTGCCGCCGGTTCTCGCGCTGACCTGGTCGATGAACTCGGTGTACGGATCGTCGATGCGAAGCCGTCCCGTGCTGTAGCTCGCCGAGAACATGGTCTGCCCGCCGCCGAATACGTTGTCCTGGCCGTTGCCGTTCACGCCAGCGGTCCACAGCCCCACGCGCTTGCCGACGTTGCGCTCGAAGAGATCCATCTCGTCGCGCAGCCGCTTGTCGTCGTACTGCAGCTGGGCGCTCAGGTTGAAGGCGCGGCCGCGCAGCAGCGGCTGCGAGACGAAGACGCTGCGGATGCTGGCGCGGCCGTGCGCTTCCAGCACCGCGAAATCCTTGCCGAGGTGATAGCCCATATCCGAGTACGACACGCCCACGCGTGTGGACCAGGGACCGACCGGCAACTGGTAGCCGGCGCGGTAGTAGCGCTGCCGCTTGTCGCTGCCAAGCACGCGCAGGCTCAACTGGTCCCCCAGCCGCAACGGGTTGTTCAGGTAGAAGCTGCCGCCCAGGCGGTATTCGCCGGTGTAGTAGCCGCCGTAGTTGTCCGCCTCCAGACTGCCCCCGGCCAGCGGCCCGGGCTCCGCCTCGACCAGCAGGTCGGTGGTACCGGGCTCGGTGCCGGACTGCAAGGTACCCTTGGCCTCGGCGCCGGGGATATCGTTGAGCAGCAGCAGGCTGCTTTCCAGTTCCGCGCTATGCACCGCCTCGCCGCGCCTGAGCCTCGACAGCGGCTGGCGCAGCACGCCGTCGAACGCGCGCGATTTATTCTGCAGCACGACCTGCCCGTACCTGCCCTCCATCACTTCGAGCCGGATCAAGCCATCTTCGATATCCTGCGGCGGCAGGAAGGCGCGCGCCAGCAGGTAGCCGTGCGCGTGGTAATACGCGGTGATGCGGTCCGCCGCCGCGTGCAAGCCTGCGAGGTCCTGCTCGCTGCCGTTCAGGTCGCTCAGCAAGGGCAGCAGTTGCGCCGAGTCGAATACCTTGTTCCCGTCGATGCGAAAGCCCTGCACCTTCAGGCGTATCCCCGGGTCGGCGGACGCGGCGGGCACGCTGCGATCGTCCGCCTTGGGCAGGTCCAGCTCCAGACTGGACGGCGCAGGGAGTTCCGGACGCACGGTCTCGAGATCGCGCATGGTCTGCCCGGCCCTGGGTATGCTGGGTACATTCGCCGCATTGGGCGCATGGGGCGCACCGGGCACCTGCGCATGCCCCGCGACCGCCAGCAGCAACATCAGGCCGACACCGCAGGCACGCAGCCCGAAGGCGCGGCGCGCGGCCCGGTCACCGACCGCCCGGCGGGCTTGTGCATCGACATCGACATCGACATCGACATCGACAAAAGTTTCACGGCCAGCAGTCACTTGATTTCTTCCCATGGCAATCCATTCATTTCACGAGCGGCCCAATCGATGTGCATGCGCCGCTCTCAGCCCGATGGCGTTGGACTTCCTCATCGAGCCACCCATCGACCCGCGTCGAAACTACCGTTTGACGTTTGCATTGCCGACGATCAGTTCGCCGCTGTCCCTGACGGCTTCGTAATGCACCACGGTCTCGTCCGAGGCGGCGCCCTTCAAGCCAGGCAGCGTGAACCGCGTGACGCCAAGCGGCGCGATGGTCTGGCCGTCCAGTTCCACCGCTGCGCCCGCGCGCCCGACCGCCATCCGCGCCAGCGACACGTGGTAAGGCGTAGGGTTGCTTGCTTCCAGGACGGCGCCGCCCGCCTTGCCTGCGCTGCCGAACGCCCATGTCACCTGCCCGATGGCCTCGTCCGGGGTGCCGGGCAATCCCGCCGGCCGGAACAGCAGCTTCATGCGGGTGCGGTAAGACAGGCGCAGCAGACTGGCGGTGTCCCCGGCCAGCGGCGGCACCTCCAGAAAGTTGATCCAGAACACCGACTCGCGATCCTCCGGCAGCGGCTCACCGGTGTAGCGCAGGCGGAGCACCGTCTTGCGCTCCGGGTCCAGCCTGAGCAACGGCGGCGACAAGATGAAGGGCACGCTCAGCCTGGCCGGATCGGCATTGACCTCACCCTGGTCCAGCCAGGCCTGGACCAGGATCGGGCTGTCGCCCGCATTGCGCAGCCTCACGCTCAACTCCGACAGCTCGGCGGGGTAGACAAAGCGGGTGCCGATGATCGACAACGCCGCCAGCGCCCCGGCCGGCGCCAGGCAAAGCAGCAAGGCCAGCATGGCCCCAGCGCCGCGCCACCGCCGCTCGCAGCGCGGCCTGCGATCGCTGCTGCCCGCAATGATCGGATGGGTCATGCTGCTCGGCCTTCCCTGGTTCAGCATGCCGGCCGGATTGCCTGGCGCTGCCGTCCTGGTGCTCAACGGTTGCCCGGCTCCGGGTTGATTCGGCCTCACGGACGCGCCGCCAGCTCTTTGCTGCCTACGCCACCGGCCGGCAATGGAAGGCATGGCAGGTCCAGCATCTCGTAGCCGCTGCGTTTGCCCTCTACGCGTGCGGGCAGCGTGTAGTCGATCACGCAGCGCTCTTCGGGCTTCTTGCCCCATTCGACGCGGATCGAGCCGCGGTCCTTCTCGGTGCGCACCACCAGCCGGCTGCCCTGGCCCACGGCGCCGATCGCCATGCCGCCTTCGGCATCGATGGCGGTGGCGGCGAAGGGCAGCAGTTCGCCATTGGGCATGCGGCTGTTGATGAGCACGGCGCGCGCCCTGCGGGTTTCGTAGGTGAGCATCACCACCGAGCCAGCGCGCGGCGCGACACTGCGCGAGGTCACCTTCAATTCGACGTCGTCGGGGATGCCCTTGGGATCGACATCGATGCTGTTCAACTGATAAGGGATCAGGCTGGGTACGACCGCGTAGCCGCGCCGGTCCACGCTGGCGCCGCCGTAGCCGACCCGGGCGCCCTGCGCATCCGCCGCATGGACCACGCCGATGGTCTCGCCAAGGGTCTGTGCCATGGATATGCCGCCCGGATGAACGACCAGGCCGCCCTGCGCGCTGGCCGATGCCTGCCGATAGCCTTGACCCTGGCCAATGCTGGCGCCCAGCGTGACGTCGGACAGGCGCCAGTTGATGCTGGCGTTGCCCGAGGCGGCATTGCGCCGGTCGTCATAGGTGCCGGAGAGCGAGTACGAGCCCTTGCCCTGCTGGTCGATGATCCCCGAAACGCCGGAAGACACCTGCGTGCCGGCACTGTCGTCGTGCGTGACGAAGGCGTTCAGGACGGGAGCGCCGCGGGCGGACTTTCCCAGTGGAATCGACAGGTTGAGGCTGACCAGCGTGCTGCTGCCGCTGCTCGCTCCCCCATACAAGGCCCCACCGCCCCCCGCGTTCTGCACGCGCTGCACGGACACGGAATAGGTGTTGCCGCGCCACTGGTTGCTATAGCCCAGCGTGAAACTGAGCGCCTGGCCACGCTGGTTCCAGTACTGGAGCGAAGAGCCGTTGAGGTAGACATTGCCGCCGCTCGCGCCGAGCGTCTGGCTAATGTTGGCATCCACTCTGCTGCGCGTGCGCGCGAACGAATCGGCCGCCGCGCCGCGCTCGACGGCATCGTGCAGCATCAGCGCATCGCGCAGGCCAAGATAGCCACGCGTGGAATAGCGGTACGCCAGCAGCGAGAAACTGGTACCGCTGTTCGGCAAATTCTTGCTGTACGAAACACGGAAGCTGGAGCCACGCAGGCTATCGCCGTTTGGCACGGTGGCCCTGGCCCACGTGACGTCGGCGCCAAAGCCACCGACGCGCGTGTTGAGCGCCCCGCCCAGCAGCCCGGACACATAGTTGCTGGCGAAGGCCACGCCGCCGTAGCCGGTGACCATATTGTTGAAGCCGTGTTGCAGTGTGCCCTGCATGACGTACTGTCCGCTGCCTTGCAAAGCGGGATCGCTAGCCCTGCCCGCGGTCACGCTGTAGCGCGTGACGCCGGGCCGCAACAGCTGCACGGTGGTGGCAAAGGGCACCAGGAAGGTACGCGCCTGCCCGTTGGCCTCTGTCACGGTCACCTGCAGGTCGCCGCCGTAGCTGGCAACCTGCAGGTCATTGATCTCGAACGGCCCCGGCGCCACGGTGGTCTCGTAGACCAGGAAACCGCGCTGGTGGACCGAGACCCGGGCGTTCGAGCCGGCGGTACCGCGCACCACAGGTGCGTAGTAGCGCTGCGTCTCGGGCAGCATGCGGTCGTCGCTGAAGATCTGCGCGCCGCGGAAAGACACCGAATCGAACAGCTCGCCGCTGGTCGAGCTCTCGCCGACCAGCAATTGCGAGCGCAGCTCGGGCAGATCGGTCTGGCCATAGATATAGCCACGCTGATAGCGCGTGCCAGTCGGCGCCGACCAGGTAACCGAGCCGTTGTGGCGCAATCGCAGCGGCCCGAGGTTTGCCCCCAGGTTCAGCCCCGCGTAGGCCTGGGTGGTGTTGCGTCCCTGGCTCTGCGTGGTGAAGACATTGGTGTTGTAGTTGAGCAGCAGCGCCGGAACGCCACTGTCCCAACGCTGCGGATCGACATAGTTCTTCGATGTGGTCAGCCGCAGATAGTATTGCGGCACGGAAAGATAGATCGCCTGCTCCGCCTGGTCGAACTTGAGTTCGGCGCCGGGAACATAGTTGCCGATGTCGGCACAGACCGGGCCTTCCGGCATCGGGTTGGGCGGCCGCACGGGATCCTGGCCGCGCGCGCTCTTGTTCAGATCGACACCTGCACGGGTGAGCAGATCGCGGTCGTAGCATGCCTGCGCGCTTTCCCGGCCCGCAACCTGCCGGAACTCGATATCCTCGGTGCCGCGCCATTGGCCATTGACATGCAGTTCGACGCGGTACTTGCCCGGTGCGACGATATCCAGCCGCTCGAAACGGCTGGTATCGATCGTGATGCCCTCGGCGCCCTGTGCCAGCATGTAGGAGTCGAATATCACCCGTTTTTCGTCCAGGGCGGACAACAGCCGCGGCTCGGGCGCGGGCCCGTTTTCATCGCTGCCGGCACTTCGCGTGCGCTCCGTGTCGCCGTCCTGCGCCTCATTGCTTTTCTGCGCCAGCGTTTCGCCAATCTGCGCCCCGAGATCCATGGGCTGACGCGTCCCCGCGCCCTGCCCACCCACAACGGTCGCCGCCGCCCAGGCGGTAGGCGACATCGCGATCGCCGCCACGGCGCCGATCAGGCGAGGCGCAAGGCGCCCCGGCCTGGAGGTCGGCAGCGCAGCCACGCTGCCGGCGCGAGCCGGGCCAGCGGGTTGAACAAGGCGAACTGAGGATTGCATAGACCGACGAATTTGTCCTATCTGCGGAAGCTGGAGGCCGCTGTACAACGGACACAGTGAAAGGAATCGGGACAGGCGTGCTTAGCGGCTAATTTGCCAATGCCTTCTCTTCCGTGTACCGGCCACCGTAGTCATTGATGACTTCGTATCGGACCAGGGCACCGGGGTGATTTCCGGGCTTTGCTTCGGGCAGCACAAAGGTCTCCTTGCTGAGCGGGGCCACCATGCCACCACCCGCGGAGACAAACCTGCCCTCCAGCCTGGCGTCGACCCGGCCGAAGGAAACGTGGTAGGGCGTAGGGTTGCTGACCTCAACGGCAAGCTGCTTCGCCGTCTTTCCACCCGGCACCTGGCGATCCACGGTGACCAGCTTCCAGGCAAGCTTGCCGGGAGCGGCATCGACGTCCGTCAGTTGCACGGGCCGGAAGAAGACCTTGATGCGGCTGCGGAAGGCGAACAGGAGCGCATTCTCGGCGTCCTCCTTCTTCGAGGGCACCTCCAGCACATTGAGCCAGAACACCGTCTCGCGGTCGGCCGGCAGTGGTTCCTGCGTATAGACGATGCGCAGCACCGCGCCCTTGCTCGGCTCTACCCGGCCGACCGCCGGCGCGAGCATGAAGGGAACGCGGACTTTCTCGGGCGGCATGTCCGCCTGGCCATCGTCCAGCCAGTTCTGCACGAGAACGGGCTCGCTGCCGATGTTGTTCAGCCTTACGGTAACTTCCCGTGCATCGGACGGGAACACCAGCCGCGTACCCTGTATGACAATGGAAGCCTGCGCCACGTTGGCGCAGGCGGCGAGCGCCACGACACCGGCGGCAAGAAGTGAAGAGATGCGAGCGACCGACGTCATGGCATTCCTGGCTATGAAACCTGGCTCGATTTAGTAGTAGGCCATCGTGTAGCGGATGAACGAGTTACCCGCACCCGCCGTGACGGCGGCAGCGGTCTGGACATAGGCCGCGCTATAGGTCAGCGTTGCGGTGTTGTCCGTGATCGTGGCCACCTGCGGGTTCGTCTGAGCCAGGTGCAGCGGGATCTTGCCGGTGGCCTTGTTGCCGTTGTCGCTGATCTCGATCTGCACGCCCTTCGCCGCAGCGGTGCCCTGCAGGATCAGGTTGCCGGTGGCAGGATCGATGTTGGCGGAGCCCGTATCAAACGAGATAGAGGCCTTCGTTTTATCCTTGCAGGCCGTGCCGCCGCCCAGTACCAGGCTGAACGGTACAGCGGGAGATTTAACGCCAACGCCCGTGAAGATGATGGGATCCACGCGACCCAGATCCACGGTGGTGCGGTTGTTGGGCCCGGCCGGCTTGCCGTTGATGGTGCAGGTGACGTCCGTGATGGAGCCGGTGAAGTCCAGATGGCCGTCGAACGCATGCGACAACGAGGGAGCCATGGCGGCCATGACCACACAGCCGGCTGCGAGAGAACCGAGAATGGTACGTTTCCCGAGAATAGTACGCTTCATGTGATTTCCTTCTTCCGTTGGTAATTGGGGCAATAAATCAAACTATTTGATGCACCCCGGATTAAATGCAGGTCCACATGGGACCGATGCACCGGCTTCCGAATCAAACCGCACCCTGCCTGACGCATTCCACGCCAGAGGCAGTCACGGAAAGATACGCAATGGCACTGAGGCCACTCGACGGTGACCAAATCATAGATCTCGTGAAATAAAATAAACCCAAGAAAATTCTTGTTTTTATGAAAAACAATTAAATCAATACCTGGACACTTCAGGCCCTATCGTCGTAGGAAAGTCGAAGCCCCGCCTCGACAGCATGCGGCCGGTCACTAATGGAATCTGGGCGCAGTGGGCTGTGAGCATGCGCGGACTCGCCTTCACGCTCGTATTTTTGGTGCGAATGGACAGCGAGCCAGGGCGCGCGGGTGGACGAAGAATCCGAGGGGCTGGATCTCAGCGATCCAAGGCGGGATCGACGTGCAAAGGCGCTGCGCAAACGGCTTGCGGCCAGGCCGACGGCAAGCATTCGGGGCGCGTGTGATGGATGCGTGGAGACCACCCATCACTACCTATCGATTTCCCGCCGACGAGGAGATCGAGTGAGTGCGCCCTGCCGGGCGCACCATAAAAAAAACCGCAGCACCAGGCTGCGGTTTCTTTTTTTGCACCGGGGCAAAAGCTCCGGCCAGGCAAGTGCTACCGCCCGATCAGATCTCTTCGTACAGCGGCAACGTCAGGAACTCGGCAAAGTCCTCCGACGTGGACATCTGCTCGAAGATCTCGCCGGCGCGGTCATACGTCGTGGTGTCGCCACCGACGAAAGCCTTGACCTTGGCCAGCTCTTCCGGGATCAGCGCGCGCACCATCTCGGCGGTTACCTTGCGGCCGTCTTCCAGCTTGCCCTTGGGCGAGCGGATCCACTGCCACACTTGCGAGCGCGAGATTTCGGCGGTGGCGGCGTCTTCCATCAGGTTGTGGATGGGCACGCAGCCGTTGCCGGCCAGCCAGGAGCCGAGGTAGTGGATGCCGACGTTGATGTTCATGCGCAGGCCGGCTTCGGTGATCGGGGTTTCCGGCTGGAAGTCCAGCAGGTCCTTGGCCACCACGTTGACGTCGTCGCGCTGCTTGTCGAACTGGTTGGGCTTGTCGCCCAGCACTGCCACGAATTCCTTCATGGCCGGCTCGACCAGGCCCGGGTGCGCCACCCAGCCGCCGTCGTAGCCGTCGGTGGCGTCGCGCTTCTTGTCATTGATGATGCCTTGCATGGCGATGGCGTTCTTCTCCGGATCGTTCTTGATCGGGATCAGTGCGCTCATGCCGCCAATGGCGGGCGCGCCGCGCTTGTGGCAGGTCTTGAGCAGCAGCAGCGCGTACGAGCGCATGAACGGCGCGGTCATGGTGACCTTGGCGCGGTCGGCCAGGCAGAAGTTCTTGTCGACCTTGAACTTCTTGATGCACGAGAAAATGTAGTCCCAGCGGCCAGCGTTCAGGCCGGCGCTGTGCTCGCGCAGCTCATACAGGATTTCGTCCATCTCGAAGGCGGCCAGGATCGTTTCGATCAGCACGGTTGCCTTGACGGTGCCTTGCGGCAGGCCGATTTCGTTCTGGGCCATGACGAAGACGTCGTTCCACAGGCGCGCTTCGAGGTGGCTTTCCATCTTCGGCAGGTAGAAGAAGGGGCCGGCGCCGCGTGCGATCTGTTCCTTGGCGTTATGGAACAGGAACAGCGCGAAGTCGAAGATGCCGCCGGAGACGCGCTGGCCGTCGATGGTGACGTGCTTCTCGTCCAGGTGCCAGCCGCGCGGGCGCACTTGCAGCGTGGCGATCTTGTCGTTCAGCTTGTAGTGCTTGCCGTTGGAATCCAGCGTGAGGGTGCGGCGCACGGCGGCCTTGAGGTTGACCTGGCCCTGCAACTGGTTGTGCCAGTTGGGGGTGTTGGAGTCCTCGAAGTCGGTCATGTAGCTGTCCGCGCCGGAGTTGAACGCGTTGATGACCATCTTGGCTTCGACCGGGCCGGTGATTTCCACGCGGCGGCAATGCAGTGCCGGCGGCACCGGCGCGACCTTCCAGTCGCCTTCGCGCACGCTCTTGGTCTGCGCAAGGAAGTCGGGCAGTTCGCCGGCGTCCAGGCGCTTGGTGCGCTCGACGCGGGCTGCCAGCAGTTCCTGGCGGCGCGGCTCGAAGGCGCGGTGCAGTTTGTCCACCAGGGCCAGGGCCGCCGGCGTGAGGATGTCTTCGTAGGCCGGCAGGATTTCGCCGGTAATCTTCATGCCCGCAGGCAGCGTGATGGCCATCAGTGTTCTCCTGTGATCGATGGTTGATTAAAAGTGCCCGCCGTCAAACCGCCGCACCTTGGGTGCGGACGAATTCGAGCAGGTCATTCATGTCGTGCCCGGTGCCGGAAGGGCTCACATCGAGCCGCTCCGCCGGATGACCGGCACGATTGATCCAGAACGTGGTGTAGCCGTACCAGGTGGCGCCGCAAGCGTCCCAGCCATTGGACGAGACGAAGAGGATCTCCCCTGCCGGCACGCCAAACGCCTTGGGGCCCAGCGCGTAGGCCTCGGGCGCGGTCTTGTACATGCGCACCGCGTCGACCGACAGCACGTGGTCGAACAGCCCGTGCATGCCAGCACTCTTGACCGAGATATCCAGCATCTGCGGATTGCCGTTGGAAAGAATGCCCAGCGGCAGCCCGGCTGAGCGCAGGCGCTTGAGCGCGCCGAGGTTTTCCGGGAAGGCCGACAAGCACGCGTACTCCTTGAGCAGTTGCGCCTCCAGGGCCGGGTCCAGCACCAGTTGCAGGCGCTCGGCCGCATAGCGCAGCGCATCCACCGTCAGCGCCCAGAACGGCTTGTAGTAGGCGCCGTCGGGCGCGGCCATCGAGCGGATGCGGGTGTAGTCGATCTGACGCTCGCGCCACAGCAGCGCCAGCGCCTCGCCCTTGCCCGGAAACAATTGCTCCGCGCGCGCGGTGACGGAATACACGTCGAACAGCGTGCCATAGGCATCGAAGACGACGGCGCGGATCTTTTGCATGAGCTGGAGCGGTTCCTTTGGACAAACCCGACAATCCCGGCATACCCGGCAGGCCGGCGCCACTGCGTGGGCCTGTACACCAATGAATGCATAGCATTGTAGGGAGACGTTGCAGTGCGGCAAAGTCGGTCGGGGTCACTTGATCTTTTACTTTTACACCACTAATCTTCGCTAACGGTGTAAAGATAAGGCACCAAATCCACCCCATTGCCTCACCCGCCCCTTGCTTTGGGCGGCATGAGGCACAAAACTGGCGAGCTTCGTGGATCATTTCAAACAATTGGAGACGTTCGTCTCGGTAGCCGCGCGGGGCAGCCTTTCGGCGGCCGCGGCGGCTGAAGGCGTGGCGCCGGCCATCATCGGCCGGCGCATCGATGCGCTGGAGGAACGGCTGGGCGTCAAGCTGCTGCTGCGCACCACGCGCAAGATCAGCCTGACCTTCGAAGGCTCGGCCTTCCTGGAAGACTGCCAGCGCATCCTCAACGACCTGCACAACGCCGAGGCCAGCGTCTCGGCAGGCGGCGTCAAGGCCAGCGGCCATCTGCGCGTGACCGCGCCGGCGGGCTACGGGCGCAAGCACGTGGCGCCGCTGGTGCCGTTGTTCATCGAATCGCACCCGGATGTGACCATCACGCTGGACCTGTCGGACCGCGTGGTGGATCTCGTCAACGAGGGCTTCGACTGCGCCATCCGCCTGGGCGACCTGCCCGACTCCAGCCTGGTGTCGATCCGCCTGGCGGAGAACCGGCGCGTGGTGGTGGCGTCCCCCGACTATCTGGCGCGCCATGGCGTGCCCGCCCTGCCCGAGGATCTCACCCGTCACAACTGCCTGGCCTTCGGCGCCAGCGCCAACGTGCAGCGCGGCTGGGCCTTCCAGCAGGAAGGCCGCGCGGTCACGGTCAAGGTGGGCGGCACCATGGAATGCACCGATGGCGCGGTGCTGCACGCGTGGTGCCTGCATGGCCACGGGCTGGCATGGCGCTCCTGGTGGGAAGTCGGGCAGGAAATCGCTAGCGGCCGGCTGGTCACGGTGCTCGACGAGTTCCAGGCGCCACCCATCGGCATCCACGCTGTCTTTCCGCAGCGCAAACACCTGCCGCTGCGGGTACGGCTGTTCATCGACCACCTGAAGAACACCTATGGGAACCCGGCCTACTGGCGCCGCGCGGAACAGGCATCCGCCGCCGGCAAGCCGCAACTGGCGGTCAATTCCTAGTTCGATTTGATTTAGGGCAATGCCGCATGCGCCACCCCTGCCTACAATGAAAGCTGACAGGTGCCGTGCGGCCTGCTTCCGTCCATAGGTAAATCCGGTCCATTCGCCCCAAAGGAGTCCAGCATGTTCAAGCACATCCTGCTACCCACCGACGGTTCGGAACTGTCCAAGAAGGCCATCGACGGCGCGCTGGAGCTGGCCAAGACAATTAACGCGCGGGTCACCGCCTATGTCTGCCTGGAGGAGTATCCCTACACGCCGTTCAGCGAGATCGTGGTGGAGGCGCCACAGGCCTTCAGGGACCGCATCGAAAGCCAGGCCAAGCTATACCTGAAGGAAGTGGAAACCGCCGCCCGGGCCGACGGCATCAGCTTTGACGCCGACATGTCCACCTTTGCGGTGCCCTACCTGGGCATCATCGACGCGGCCGAGCGCCATGGCTGCGACGTGATCTTCATGGCCTCGCACGGCAGGCGCGGCTTGTCGGGCTTGCTGCTGGGCAGCGAAACCCAGAAGGTGCTGACGCACACCGACATCCCTGTGATCGTGTATCGCTGAGCGCGCCCTGGCGACAAACTGGCGACAAACGACGAACGGTAAACAACAAAAAGGCTGGCCGCCCCGAACTGGGCAGCCAGCCTTTTTGCCTGCCCGGCCCGCCTATGCGGCAAGGCCGGCCCGGATCAGCTGCCCTTATTGATACGGTCTTCGATGTGCTTGGCGCGGTCGTCCGAGCCAGGATGCGACGAGAACATGCTGGACTTGCCGCCATCGAGCTTGGCCAGCTTCTGGAACGCCGTGACCAGGCCGCGGGTATTGGCCTTGTTCTTGGTCAGCACGTCGAACGAGTAGTCGTCGGCGGCGCTTTCCTGCGTTTGCGAGAATTGCGCGTTGATCAGCTGCTCGCCCATTTCGCCCAGCTGCGAGGCCGACAGCGCGGCCACGGTGCCACCGGCGGCGGCCAGCGCGCCGCGCGCCGCCATGGCGGTGTATGCCACCTGCATCTTGTTCTTGGTGTGGCCCAGCGCCACGTGGCCCAGCTCATGCCCCACCACGCCGCGCACTTCGTCGTCGGTCATCATGTCCATCAGGCCGCTGTACACGCGCACGCAGCCGTTGGCCATGGCCCAGGCGTTGACGTCCTTGGTCAGGTAGACCTTGGCGTTGACGCTGGGCAGGCCGCTCGACTGCAGGCCCGCCATGATCTTGGTCAGGCGCTTGTTGTAGGTGCTGCCAGGGGCTGCGATCTTGTTGGCCTTGTCGAGCTCGGCGCAAGACTGGTCGGACATGGCCTTGACGTCGCCATCGCTCAGCGAGGCCGCCTTGAACAGCGAGGTCCCGGCGCCCATCATGCCGTCGACATTGGTGCCAGCGCAGCCGGCCAAGGCAGCGCAGAGCGCGACGATAGCGGCCAGGGAAAGTTTGTGCTTCATGTTTGTTGCCTTCTTGGGATCGGCACCGGCCGGGTTGCTCGCCAGTGACTTCAATGGAGATGTGCCGGCGGCTGGCCGGCGACCTGCGGTGTGGCTCTGCTTACACACGGGCAGCATCATATCGCCAAAAACGTACAAATCGACCAGTAAATGACATATTTGCTACAGACACAATTTTTTACATTCCCCCGCAGACCGGCCCCAAAAAGCAAAAAACCGCGCCGTCCCTGAGAGGGAGACGGCGCGGCGCCTAATTGAAGGGCGTGATGGTCGCACGCCCTTCAAGATGACCGGCTATCAGGCCGGTCAGCCATTCCGCTTTTCGATCTCGCGATCTGAAGCCTCAGGCTACTTTTTTGTCGAAGAATTGTTCGTCTTCAGTCGAACCCTTGAGGGCGGTCGTGGACGACAGGCCGCCTTCGATGGTCTGGGTCACGGCGTCGAAGTAACCGGTGCCGACTTCGCGCTGGTGCTTGACCGCGGTGAAGCCCTTCTCGGCGGCCTTGAACTCGTTTTCCTGCAGTTCGACGAATGCGCTCATATGGTTGCGGGCATAGCCGTAGGCCAGGTTGAACATCGAGTAGTTCAGCGAGTGGAAGCCGGCCAGCGTGATGAACTGGAACTTGTAGCCCATGGCGCCCAGTTCCTTCTGGAACTTGGCGATGGTGGCATCGTCCAGGTTCTTCTTCCAGTTGAACGACGGCGAGCAGTTGTAGGCCAGCAGCTTGCCCGGGAACCTGGCGTGAACCGCTTCGGCAAACTTCTTGGCGAATTCCAGGTCAGGCTTGCCGGTTTCGCACCACACCAGGTCGGCCACTTCGGCGTAGGCCAGGGCACGGGAGATCGATTGCTCGATGCCCGGCTTGACGCGGTAGAAGCCTTCCACCGTGCGCTCGCCGGTGCAGAACGGACGATCGCGCTCGTCCACGTCGGAGGTCAGCAGGTCGGCGGCTTCGGCATCGGTACGGGCGATCACCAGGGTCGGCACGCCAGACACATCGGCGGCCAGGCGCGCGGCGGTCAGCTTGGCAACGGCTTCACGCGTCGGCACCAGCACCTTGCCACCCATGTGGCCGCACTTCTTGACCGAGGCCAACTGGTCTTCGAAGTGAACGCCGGCAGCGCCTGCGTCGATCATCGACTTCATCAGTTCGAAGGCATTGAGCACGCCGCCGAAACCGGCTTCGGCATCAGCCACGATCGGCGCGAAGAAATCGGTATCGCCCTTGCCTTCGCTCCACTGGATCTGGTCGGCCCGCTGGAAGGTGTTGTTGATGCGGCGCACCACTTGCGGCACCGAATTGGCCGGGTACAGCGACTGGTCGGGGTACATTTCGCCGGCCAGGTTGGCATCGCCTGCGACTTGCCAGCCCGACAGGTAGATGGCCTTGAGACCAGCCTTGACCTGTTGCATGGCCTGGTTGCCGGTCAGCGCGCCCAGCGTGTTGACGAACGGCTCGGTGTTCAGCAGGTGCCACAGCTTCTCGGCGCCGCGGCGGGCCAAGGTGTGCTCGATCTGCACGGAGCCGCGCAGGCGCACGACGTCGTCGGCGGTGTAATGACGCGCGACGCCCTTCCAGCGGGGATTGGTATCCCACTCTTTTTGCAGGTTCTTTGCTTCGGTTTCGCGGGACATTTCACTCTCCTAGAGTTTAGAGCGGGGATGGCATTGGAAACTGGCGACAGGCTGGGCGGACCGTGGTGCCGACTTGCCGACCGGGGCACTTTCGGGGGTGTTTCGGCGGCGCGGATCTGCGGGCCTCGTCACCCCTGTTTTTTGCCGTTCAGGTCATGTGTCTTATATAAGAGTGTAGGGAAACACCCCGCGTCGCAACAGCTCGGAATACAGTCCTTGCTTAGTTTTTTTCCACTTTATAATCAATAACTTACAATTTATTTTTCGCGATGTGGCAAGCAATTCTCCATCATGAGAAGTGCCCGTTGTGCTACGCATCACCATTTTTTGCCGCGCAAAACAACTTTCCGCATTATGAAATTTCGGGATCTGGCGCCATCCGTGCCTGACGCAATGCCAGCGGCTCCGGGCCACCGTCGATATGCCCGGCCAGGTCGCGCACCATCGCCGCCATGCCGGCGGGGTCCGCCAGCGGCAGCCAGTGCCGCGCGTTGACCTCCCGGCGCCACCAGCGCTCGACCCAGCACGACAGATCCTCGGACAGCGCCGGCCTGACGTAGCGATCCAGCAGCGGCACGATCACCTGCACCGGCGCGTGGGCATGGCGCTCGCCCGGTGAAAGCAGGCGCGGCAGCATATTGGCGCGGTACAGCGCCAGCCCGTGACGGCCGTCGGCCGCCTGGGTGGGATTGGGATCGGCCTCGATGCGCTCGGTCCGCTTCAGGTAAAGCGGCCAGGCGCGGCCCATCCAGAGCCGCCAGCTTAGTTCGGGCAGCCACGGCAGGTGGAAGATATAGATGTACCAGGACGACGCCATCTGCCGCAGCGAGCGCGAAAGCGCTGTGAACGACAGGCGCCGGCTTCCCCGCATCCAGTGGCCGACATGGTCCAGGCAAGGCCCGGAGCACGACGTGAACGAAGCGATGCGGCCGCGCAGGCGTGGCTCGGTGACAAACTCCCAGCACTGGATCGAGCCCCAGTCATGGCCGACCAGGTGAACGGGCGCATCGGGAGACACAGCGTCGATGACCGCGCTGAAGTCTTCCGCCAGGCGCTCCAGGCGATAGGCCGCCACGCCGTTGGGCGCCGAAGAGCCACCGGCGCCGCGCACATCGTAGGCGACTACGTAATAGTCATTGGCCAGCAGGGGCGCCACGCCATGCCAGACCGCGCTGTTGTCCGGATAGCCGTGCACCAGCACCATGGCCGGGTGCGCGGGATCGCCCCAGGTCTTGACGGCAAGCCGCACGCCGCCGGACTGGACGAATCGCTGGTTGGGAAGGGAATGGGGAGCGTGCATGCTTGACCATGACATCGGACGATGGAATGGTTGCCGATGCTACGCCAAGACCGGCCGCGCGGCGAGCGCGCGGCATGGCGTTTCAAACGCAAGCGGACTAACGGGCTAGCGGGCGCGCCGGTACGCCACCCAGTCTCCGGATGCAATGCGCGGCAGGCCCGCGACCGCGTCCTCGCCCACCGGGTAAAGCAGGCAGCTGACGGCTTGATCGCCAACCGCCACCACGCGCTCCTCGCGCACGAACAACGAGGCCTGGCCCGGATAGACCTCCTCGATCTCGTCGAGCACCGGCACCAGCGCGGCATCGACCTCGTACAAGTCGCCGGCCACGCCGGGCGCGGCAGCGTCCAGTACCAGCCCGGGATACGTGCCGAAGTCATAGAGCCGCCCCGCCACGGTCGCGCTGCCGATCAGGCGCGGCGCGGCAATGCCGTGCTTGCGCGCGGCCGCGTTGAGGTCGTTGACTTCGCCCGCGCGCAGCGTGCCATAGACAAAGACCACCGGCATGCTCAGCCCTCCAGCCTAGTGTCCGCCACCAGCACGCCATCGGCGTCAGCATAGATCCAGTTGCCGGGCCGTACCACGGCGCCGGGCATTTGCACCGTGACCTCGCGCTCGCCCACATTGCGCTTCTGGCTCTTTTGCGGATGCAGGGCCAGGGCGCGCACGCCGATATCGCACACCGCAAGCTCCCCGCTGTCACGCACGCAGCCATTGACGAGGATGCCGGTCCAGCCGTTCTTCTCGGCCAGCACGCCGAGGTTGCCGCCCACCAGCGCGCAGCGCAGCGAGCCGCCGCCATCGACCACCAGCACGCGCCCGTTGCCCGGCGATTCAACCGCCTCGCGCACCAGCGAATTGTCCTCGAACACCTTGAGCGTGGCCGCCGGACCAGAGAACGCGGCGCGCTTGCCAAAATGCTGGAATACCGGCGACAGCACGCGCAGCGAGCCGTCGGCCAGGCGCGCCTCATTGGCGTCGCACAGGTCAGTGGTAGCAAAGCTCATGAAGGACTCCCGAATCGGAAAGTGGAAATTGGATGAGGTGCGCTTACGTGCGTCAGTCCGTTTCAGCCGGCGGCCGCCCGCTTGCCCGCCACCTCGCGGCGGGAGCGGTTGCCGTTGCCAACCGTGACAGCGGTGAAGATCGCCAGCATCTGGAAGGCGCCGATCATGAAGAACACCCAGCTCGGCCAGTGCGCATCCATCAGCATGCCGAAGAACAGCGGCCCGCTGGCCAGGCCGATATCCAGGCCAGAGTAGACCACGCCATAAACCCGGCCCGTAGCGCCGGCAGGCGCTGCCGCACGTACCAGCAGGTCGCGCGAAGGCCCGGCCGTGCCCGCGCCAAAGCCGATCACGCCCATCAGCACCGGCACCATCACGGCCGGCAGCACGCCCAGCCCCACCACGATCGCGACCAAGCCCGACAGCGTGAAGCTCATTGCGATCAGGCGGTCGTGGTTGCTGGTGCGTCCCGCGGCAAAGCCGCCCACGATCATGCCGCCCGCGCTGCACAACATATAGACGGTGTACGACGCCGTGGCGAGCGTCAGCGGCATGCCGTAGAGCTGGGTCAGCGCGGTCGGCGCGAAGCTCTGGATGCCGGAAAACGAAAAGGTGGTGACGAGGAAGAAGGCCCAGCAGATCCACACTTGGGGCAGCTTCAGGAACGCCAGCATGCTGCCGCCGGCCTTGGCCGCCGCGGTGGCCGCCGCCCTGGGCGCCGCGCCGGCGCCAGCGCGGGGATCCAGCACATGCCGGAAGGCCAGCAGCACGGCCAGCACGCCAAAGGCCACCGCCGAGGCGCTGGCGAGCGCGGTGCGCCAGCTGCCGAGCTCGGCAATGGTCACCAGGAAGATCGGCGCCGCGGCCCAGCCTAGGTTGCCCGAAATGCCATGCACCGAGAACGCATGCCCCAGCCGCGGCTGGGAAACATGCTTGTTGAGCAAGGTGAAATCGGCGGGATGGAACACGCCGTTGCCCATCCCGGCCACGCCCGCGCCAAGCAGCAGCATCGCGTAGCTCGGGCTGATCGACAGCAGCAAAGCCGCCGCACCCAGCAGCCCGAGGCCGCCAAACAGCACCGGTGTCGCGCCAAAGCGGTCCACCACGAAACCCGAAGCGGTCTGCACCACGGCCGACACGGCAAAGAACACCGTCATCAGCAAGCCCAGCTCCGCATAGCTCAGGCCGAACTCGGCCTTGATCCACGGGAACAGGGGCGCCAGCAGCAGGTGAAAGAAGTGGGAAACACCGTGGGCCAGGCCGACCAGGCCGATGACCTGGGCGTCGTGGCGCAGCGGATTGCGAACGGGATCGAGGGTGGCGGCAGTCATCGGGCGGCTATCTGGCTGGGCTTGGCATGGCGCGCTGGCCATGCTGCCAGGCTCAAGAGGCGCGCTGCGAATACCGCATCATAGAGTAAAACAACCCATGGCAGGGGTGCCCTGCACGTTACATCTGTTTAAACAGATAGGCGTACTGACGCGCCACCGGCAAGGTTTCAGAGCGATTGCGCAGCTTGAGCGCGAGCCGCCCCAGCGACTGGTTCACGGCACTGGCCACGCAGTCGATATTGACCACCGTGCCGCGATGGATCTGCCAGAAGCGCTCGGGGTCGAGCTGCTGCGACAGCTCGCGCAGGCTGGTGCGGATCAACGCCTCGCCGCTGGCAGACACCACGTTGACGTACTTGTCCGTCGCCTCCAGGTAGATCACCTCATCCACCGGGATGATGCGGATCTCCTGGCCGACCAGCGCCTTGATAAAGCGCAGGTAGCCATGTTGCGGCGCGCCCGCCGGCGCATGCTGCCCGGGCCCGCCGCCTGGCTCCATGGTCTCCAGGCGCGCCAGCAATTGCGCCAGGCGATCGGTATCGAGGGCGGCGCCACCCTCCTCGCTGGCCTGCGCCTGGGCCGCCAGCCTCGCCTTGAGGCGGTGCACCGTGGCCTCCAGCCGCTCGGGCTGCACGGGCTTGAGCACGTAATCGACTGCCTCGCGCTCGAAGGCTTCCAGCGCGAACTGGTCGTACGCCGTGACGAACACCACCAGCGGCGGCGGATCGAACTCCATCAGCTCGCGCGCCACGTCCATGCCGCTCATGCCCGGCATGCGGATATCGAGAAACGCGACCTGGGGCTGGTGCTGGCGGGCCGCCTCCAGTGCGGACACGCCGTCATGGACCACGCTGACGATCTGCGCCTCGGGCCAGAGGCTGGACAATTCGGCATGCAAGGCGCGCGCGAGCAGCGGCTCGTCGTCGGCAATCAACAGGGTCGGGGCCATGGAAACGGAAGTAAGGGGCGGATGGGTCGAAGCGGCCTAGGCGGCGAGGTGCATCAAGACTGGGAAATGCCTTGCGCGGCAGCGCTCACGGGGGGGATTGCGCGCGCACCGGCGATCTTGCCCGCGGGTACCGGCATGGGTGCGTGGGCCGCGGCAGGCGCCGCCGTGCGCACAACGGGCAACGTCAGCCGGACGATCACGCCCCGTGGCGTGTTTTCCTCCATCTGCATGCTGGCCGCCGCCCCGAAAATCCGCGCCAGCCGCTCGCGTACATGGGTCAGCCCGAGGCCGGAGCCCTTGGTCACGGCATGTCCGAAACCTACCCCGGTATCGGTGATGACAACCTGCACGGCGTTGTCGCCCTGCGCCCGGGCCGACAGCACGATCCTGCCGCCATGCATGCAGGGCTCGATGCCGTGGCTGACCGCGTTCTCCACCAGCGGCTGGATCAGCATGGGCGGGATCTCGACCTCCGCCAGCTCGGGCGGAAGCTCGATCTCATAGGCTAGGCGCGTGCCGAAACGCAGCGCCTGGATGTCCAGGTAGCTGCGCAGCAACTCGAACTCCTGGCGCAGCGTGCATTGCTCGGCGCGCGTGTGGGACAGCGACATGCGCAGGAAACCGATCAGCCGCTGCAGCAGGCGCCTTGCGGCCTGCTGGTCGGTGGCAATCAGGCAATCCAGGTTGGCCAGGGAGTTGAACAGGAAATGCGGCTCGATCTGCGCCTGCAGGGCCATCAGCTGCGCGCGCACCAGTTGCTTCTCGGCCTCTTCGCGCTGCAGCGCGTCGAGTGCTGCCTGCCGCTCGAGATGGGCGAGCTTCTCGCGAGACCAGTAGAAGTAGATCATGCTGGCCGACGCAAGCATGCCCACGACCAGGCACATGCGCAGCATATCGGTAGCTTCCTCGAAGGACTTCGCCGGCTCGCCCAGTACCACGCGCGTGGTCCAGCTGCCCATGATCACGCCCAGCGGCACGGCAACGGCGGTCAGGCACAGGAAGGGCCAGCGCCTGGGACGATCATTCCACCAGATCAGGACGCGGGCGATGTCGATCAGCAGCCAGATCGACAGGCCGATAAGCTGACTGTAGACGAAGTTGTGCCACAGCGAGCCGCCCGTGCGAAAACCGTAGTTCAGGCTGACGGCAATGATGGTGTTCGCGAACAGCACGAACAACAGGTCGCGCGCGAGGATCGAGATCCTCGAGGGAATGGCGGCGGGACAGCGATCCAGCGCTTTCATAGGGGCAAAGGTCGAGGATGACTGATCGATGACTGATCGTTATTGTAAAGGCCGATCACCGGCGCTGACAGCTGTCGCCCGGCTCGCATGTACGCTGCGACACGTTGGCGCCATCAATCCCGGGATTGGCGCCGTGGCCGTGCAACGCGGCCCACCACTGCCCGGACAGGACATAGCGCGGAAACGTGATCCATTGCTCGGCCAGGATGCGCTGCGCCACGTCGAGCGGGCCAGCAAACGGCTCGGGCCTGACCGCCTCGAGCCGGTGCCCCCGCCCTTGCAGCATCAGCGACAAGGCCATGCACAGCACGCCGAGCCCTACCGCAGGCACGGATAGCGACAGCACGCCATAGACGAACAGCACATTGCCGGCCATGAACATCGGCACCGCGATAATGTGCAGCAGCAGGCTGCGAGGGTGATTGTGATTGCGGGCGTAGCCGCGCCATTGCCAGCTCAGCAGCCCTTGCGGGCGCGCGCTCATGGCTTCGGGCCGCGCTGGTCGACGCGCCGCCACGCCAGGCGGCGCACGAGCACGATGGCGCCCAGGGCGATCAGCAGCACGGGCCAGCCATCCCGCACCAGGTAGGCCGGCAGCAGGCCGCCGTTTTGCGCGAGGAACACCGCGCCCAGTGCAATCAGGATGATCGGGGCGATCAGCCCCTTGCCGCCACGGCCTTGTTTCATCTCGCTCTCCTCTCGTGCGGACCCGCGCACCGTCGATATTGCGGTGCATCAAGCCATGTGACGGTATCAGCGTATTCCGCCACGGACAGTTGTGACTTTACGCGGACACCTGCCGGGACGAAAGTGGCGTGCGACGAATGGAGAACGGATGGCGCGAAACGCGAGGATGCGGCGCGATCGGCACCGGGGCACTCAGGCCCCGCAAGCCCGGGCCGTCAGGCCTCGACCACCTGCCCACCCGCTGGCTCGGACAGCGCGCTGCTGACCGTGTCGCGCGAGAGGTGCGGCGCGAACATGTTGATGAAGGCGTGCGCGTAGCCGCGCAGGTAGGCGCCGCGGCGCACGGCCACGCTGGTGGTGTTGGGCTCGAACAGATGGTCGGCCGCGATCCGCACCAGCCCGGCGTCCTTGCGTTCGTCGTAGGCCATCGAGGCGATGATGCCCACGCCCAGCTCCAGCTCCGCATAGGTCTTGATGACGTCAGCGTCCATCGCGGTCAGCACGATCTCCGGCTGCAGGCCGGCGGCGGCGAAGGCGCCATCGATCTTGCGGCGCCCGGTGAAGCCGGCATCGTAGGTAATGATCGGGAAGCCGGCAATGTCTTCCAGCGTCGGCTCCGGCAGCTGCGTCAGCGGGTGCTCCGGCGAAACCACCAGCACGTGGCGCCAGGTATAGGCCTCGAACGAGGTCAGCCCGGCCTCGCTAGCCACCGCCTCGGTGGCAATGCCGATATCGGCCTGGCCGCTCAGCACCAGTTCCACGATGTGCGCGGGCGAGGCTTCCTGCAGCGCCAGCGTCACATGGGGGTAGGCGCGGCGGAAACTCTGCACCACCTTGGGCAAGGCATAGCGCGCCTGGGTGTGGGTGGTGGCCACCGTCAGGCGGCCGGTATGGCGCCCGGCGAATTCGTCGCCCGCCTGGCGCAGGTTCTCGGCCTCGAGCAGCAGGCGCTCGACGATGCGCACGATTTCGCGTCCGGGCTCGGTCAGCCCGGTCAGGCGCTTGCCGTAGCGCTCGAAGATCTCGACGCCGAGCTCTTCCTCCAGCTCGCGGATCTGGCGCGAGACGCCGGGCTGCGAGGTGTAGAGCGCGTTGGCCACCTCGGTCAGGTTGAATTGGCGGCGCACCGCCTCGCGGATGGAACGCAGTTGCTGGAAGTTCATTGTGCGGCTCCTGCCGGCGTGCTCCTGGCGCTAGCCGGGGCGGATGAATGGGGTTGGACGAAGACACGCAGCCGGCGCGGCCGCACGGCGAGCAGCTCGCCCTCGCGGAAGCCCTGGTGGCGGAAGCGCTCGAGCGGCAGCGCCACCTCGATGACTTCCTGGGTGTCTTCACGTTCCAGTTCGAGCTGGGCCACGGGGCCCAGCGTGAGCGCGCGGCGCAGCGTCACGGCAATGCCGTCGGTACCAGGCGAATAGCGCTCGAGGTCGAGATCGTGCGGACGGACATAGGCCACGGCGTCACCGGCGGTCTCATGGCCGCTGCCGATCACCGGCAGGATCGAGTCGCCGGTATGCAGCAGGCCGCCCCGCTCCCCAACCTCAAGCCGCCCGTGGAACAGGTTGACGTTGCCCAGAAAACCGAACACGAACGGCGTGGCCGGATGGTTGTAGACTGCCTCCGGCGTGCCCGCCTGCTCCACGTGGCCGCGGTTCATCAGCACCACCTGGTCGGCCACTTCGAGCGCCTCCTCCTGGTCGTGGGTGACGAACACGCTGGTGACATGGAGCTCGTCGTGCAGGCGGCGCAGCCAGCGGCGCAGTTCCTTGCGCACCTTGGCGTCGAGCGCGCCGAACGGCTCGTCGAGCAGCAGCACGCGCGGCTCCACCGCCAGCGCGCGGGCCAGCGCAATACGCTGGCGCTGCCCGCCGGACAACTGCGGCGGATAGCGCTCGGCCAGCCAGTCGAGCTGCACCAGTTCCAGCAGCGCGCGCACCTTGTCGCGGATCTGCGCCTCGCTGGGACGCTCGGCACGCGGTTTGACGCGCAGGCCGAAGGCCACGTTCTCGAACACCGTCATGTGCTTGAACAGCGCGTAATGCTGAAACACAAAGCCGACCTGGCGCTGGCGCACATGCTGATGCGAGGCATCGCGCCCCTCCAGCAGGATCTGGCCGGCGTCCGCGCGCTCCAGGCCAGCGATGATGCGCAGCAGCGTGGTCTTGCCGCAGCCCGAGGGCCCCAGCAACGCCGTCAGCTGGCCTTCGTCGAAATCGAGGGTGACGTCGTCGAGCGCAACGAAATTGCCGAAGCGCTTCTGCACATTCTTGACCTGGATGCTCATGATGCCTGTCCTTGCAATTTGCCAGCGCTCGGGTTCTCCGGCGCAAAGTTCTCGTCTTCCCTGTGCTCGCGGCTGGCGCGGTACTCCACCAGCGTCTTGATGCCGAGCGTGACCAGGGCCAGCAGCGTGAGCAGCGACGCCACCGCAAAGGCGGCCGCGAAGTTGTATTCGTTGTAGAGAATCTCCACGTGCAGCGGCATGGTGTTGGTCAGGCCGCGGATATGGCCCGACACCACCGAGACCGCGCCGAACTCGCCCATCGCCCGCGCATTGCACAGGATCACGCCGTACAGCAGGCCCCAGCGGATGTTGGGCAGCGTGATGCGGCGAAAGGTCTGCCAGCCCGAGGCGCCCAGCACGATGGCGGCCTCTTCTTCCTCGCTGCCCTGCGCCTGCATCAGCGGGATCAACTCGCGCGCCACGAAGGGAAAGGTGACGAAGATGGTGGCCAGCACGATGCCCGGCACCGCGAACATGATCTTGATGTCGTGCGCCTCCAGCCACGGCCCCAGCCAGCCCTGCGCGCCGAACAGCAGCACGTAGACCAGCCCGGAGATCACCGGCGACACCGAGAACGGCAGGTCGATCAGCGTGGTCAGCAGGCTCTTGCCGCGGAAATCGAACTTGGCGATGGCCCAGGACGCCGCCACGCCAAACACCACATTGAGCGGCACCGCGATGGCCGCCACCAGCAAGGTGAGCTCGATCGCGGCCACGGCATCGGGCTCCACCAGCGCATCGAAATAAGTCTGCACGCCTTTGCGCAGCGCTTCATAAAACACCGAAGCCAGCGGGATGAACAGGAACAGCGCGAGGAACAGCACCGCGACCGCGATCAGGGTGTAGCGCACCCACGGCGCTTCACCCGTGGCATCCCGGAAACGCGTGGCGGCGGGGGCAGCACGGCCGCCCAGGCCCTTGGTAACGACGCCAGCCATTTCAGCTCTCCTTGTCCGGCGAGACGGACGCACGCACTGCCTGGTGGTGACGGCGCGTCCACGCTTGCAGCAGGTTGATCAGCAGCAGCAGCGCGAAGGAGATCACCAGCATCACCACCGCCACCGCGGTTGCGCCCGCGTAGTCGTATTGCTCCAGCTTGGAATAGATCATCAGCGGCGCGATCTCGGAGACCATCGGCATGTTGCCGGAAATGAAAACCACCGAGCCGTACTCGCCGGTGCCTCGTGCGAACGACAGCGCAAACCCGGTCAGCAGCGCCGGCAGGATGGTGGGCAGGATCACGCGAACAAAGGTCTGCAAGCGCGTGGCGCCCAGGCTGGCCGCGGCTTCTTCCAGCTCCTGCTCCGCGTCTTCGAGCACCGGCTGCACCGTGCGCACCACGAACGGCAGCCCGATGAAGGTCAGCGCCACCACCACGCCCAGCGGGGTGAAGGCCACCTTGATGCCCAGCGGCTCCAGGTAGCGGCCGATCCAGCCGTTGCCGGCGAACAGCGCGGTCAGCGCGATGCCGGCCACCGCGGTGGGCAGGGCAAAGGGCAGATCGACCAGCGCGTCGACCAGGCGCTTGCCGGGAAAGCGGTAGCGCACCAGCACCCAGGCCACGATCAGCCCGAACACCGTGTTCACGATGGCGGCGATCAGCGAGGCGCCGAAGCTCAGTTGCAAGGAGGCGACCACCCGGGGCGAGCTCACCGCGGCCCAGAAGGCCTCCCAGGTCATGGTGAAGGTCTTGAGGAAGGTGGCCGACAGCGGGATCAGGACGATCAGCGTCAGGTAGAACAGCGTGAAGCCCAGAGAGAGGCCAAAGCCTGGCAGCACGGTAAAGCGCTGCTTGCCTGGCTTGGGCGGCGCGCTGTTGCGCGCTTGGGGGGCATCCGGCCTCGCCGGGGGCGGATTGTCCGCCAGGGAAATCGAGGGTGGCATGTTGTCTCGTCTGTGCCGTCAGTGTCGTATCCGCCTCCGGAGCATGGATTCCAAGCGGGATTCGCCGGAAACCGAAGCAGCGGGGGCGGCTTCTTTATGACGCCGGCGCATAACACACCGGCCTACGAGACAAATTCTGCAGATACCGCCTTATAAACAGAACGAATCTTTACGTATGTTCTTAGGCGTTTTAGATATAAGGGAACGTGGACGACACTTCCAGCCCGCCTTCCCAAGGCCCGGTGCGGTCGCCGGACGGGCCGGCGCTGCCGTCCGCCTCGATCCGCTGGATCAAGGTATCGAGCAAGGCGAGCCCCTCGGGCCACTGGTCAAGCCCGGAATCGGCGTTAATGTGACCCAGCATGCCCGCATCGTGAAGCTCGCTGCCCCACAGCGTGCCCCAGCTGAACGCGGTGCGCTGCTGCATCCAGGGATCGTTGCGGCTGGCCACCAGGATGGTGGGAAACGGCAGCCGGTACGCGGGCAGCAGCCCGGCCACGCCAAACTTGTCGGGGTCTGCCGGCGCCACCAGCACCGCGCCCGCGATGCCCTCGGGGTCGAGCGCTGCCTGGCGCAAGGTGGCCAGGCAGCCAAAGCTGTGCGCCACCAGGATGGCCCCGCGCGGGGCCACGCGCTGCGCCCGCATGATGCTCTCCGACACGCGCTCGGCCCACAGCGGCAGGCTCGGGCGCGACCAGTCGTGCTGCTCCACGCGCTGCCAGTCCGGGAAGCGCTGCTCCCAACGGCTTTGCCAGTGGCCCGGGCCACTGCCATGCAACCCCGGCACCGTCAGGATCTGCAAGCCCTTGGGCACCTTCAACCGTACGTCGGCGGGTCGCGCGCTTGCGCCCGCCTGGCCGCCGCGCTGCTCCCGCGCGGCAGGCCTCTTCGTCTGCGTCATATCGGCTCCTTGGTCAACGCCATCGGGACGCCGCCGGATGCGCTCCGGGGCACCCCGCCCTTGAACTCCTGAATGCCAGCCTCGCCGGACACTGCATGCAGGTGGCGCGCGCTCACCGCCGCGCCGGTGAAGCTGCCCTGCCCCAGCACGATGCCAGCGGCCTGCAGCCGCTCGGCGTTCTCGGCGTTCTCCAGCCGGCGCCCGATCAGCGTCACGCCGGCGCTGTCGGCGCTGGCCTGCAGCCCCGCCAGCTGGCGGTCGGTCCAATTGCGGCGCATGTCCAGCTTGAGCCAGTCGGGCAACGCGTGCGCCATCAGCGCGCCGGCTTCCGCCGGGTCCGATGCCTGCAGGCTCACCGCAAAGCCGTTGCGGCGGTAGTTGCCCACCACGTGCAGCAGCAGCGGCAGATCGTCGTTGGCGCTGGCCGGCACCTGGATCACGAAGCGGTCCAGCGGCAGGCCGAGCGACTGCAGCGCGCGCCGGAAGGCCGCGCCGTGATCGTCGGCCACGGCGGCCAGCAACCGGTTGTGCACGTTGAGCACCAGCTTGCGATCGCCATCGGCCGCGAAATAATTGATGGCATGCACCAGGCGCGAGAGCCGGTCAAGCGAGACCAGCGAGGCATCGTCCGCCGCCATCGCGAACAGCTTCCATGCGGTCAGGCCGACGCCGTCGCCGGCGTAGGTGCGCAGCGTGCCTTCGTGCGCCACCACGTCGCGGCTGGACAGGGTGATGAGCGGCTCGAACGCGCTCGTCAGCGAGCAGTTATAGAACTGGCCCTGCACCTGCCCGCGCTCGTCTCGCCACAGCTGGCGATCGTTCTGCGGGCGGCGCGGCAGCCCTTCCAGGTAGTGAGTGAGCGCCGTCGGTGCCGCGCCTGCTTCGTTCGCGCTTGCCATTGCGATTTCCTTTGCGTTGCGCTTGCGCCTCGGGCGAGGCTTCAAAGCTTGGCCAGGGATACCTCGGTAGCCTTGACCAGGGCAACGACTTCGCTGCCAATGGTAAGGCCGAGATCCTTGACCGAGCGGGTGGTGATGACCGAGGTGACGATGCCGGCCGGCGTCTCGACGTCGACCTCCGAGACCACAGGGCCTTCGATGATGGCGGCAACCTTGCCGCGGAACTGGTTACGTACGTTGATCGCCTGAATGCTCATGATAGAAGTTCCTTTGCGTGAGTGAAAATGAGAAATGCGTAAAACTTTGGTTCAGCGGATGGCGCCCGCGCGGGTGAGTGACGTTGCCCGCTCACCCATGGCTGCCACCGCTTGCGCGGGTTGCGCCGGCTTCGCTCGAGGCTGGCCGCGCGGCCTTTGTTTCATACTTGTCTGCTGCTTCCCTGGCGTGCCTGCCTGCGCCGTTGCTTGCGTCCTAGATTGCCCAGCGCACTGAATCGAACGTGCGCGCCACCGACCAGTCCACTGCGGGCAACAATGCTTGCCCGTGCTGGCCCTCATCGACAGCCGGCGTGCCCTCACGCCGCATCACCCGGCGCAGCACCGCGTCCTCCAGTTGTGCGAACACCGCCGAGCCGCGCTGGCGCGGACGCGGCAGCGCCACCCTCTGGTCCAGCGCGATGCGGCCGTCTTCGATCAGCACCACGCGGTCGGCCAGCGCTACCGCTTCCGATACATCGTGGGTGACCAGCAGCGCCGTGAAGCCCAGGCGCTGCCACAAGGCTTCGATCAAGCCCTGCATCTCGATGCGGGTCAGCGCATCCAGCGCGCCCAGCGGCTCGTCCAGCAGCAGCAAGCGCGGGTGATGCACCAGCGCGCGTGCCAGTGCCACACGCTGGCGCTGCCCGCCCGACAGGCGCGCCGGCCACTCGCCCGCGCGCTCGGCCAGGCCGACCTGGCCCAGCACCCTGGCCGCATCGGCCAGCCGCGCGCGCGGCAGCCCCAGCGCCACGTTGTCCAGCACCGTCTTCCACGGCAGCAGGCGAGCGTCCTGGAACATCACCCGGACCGCCTCGCGCTCTTTGTTGCCAGGCGCGCCGTCCAGCGTCACGCCACCGCCGTCGCTGTCTTCCAGGCCGCCCACCAGCCGCAGCAAGGTGCTCTTGCCGCAACCGCTGCGGCCCACGATGGCGAGGAACTCGCCGGGCGCGGCCTGCAGGTCGATGCCGTGCAGCACCTCGCGCCCGCCGTAGCGCTTGACCACCTGCTGCACGCGCAGCGCGAGGCCTTTGCCATCTTGGCCGGCAGGCACATCGGCCAGCGCGGCGTGCTCGATCGGGTTGCTTTGCATATCGGGTTCTCCTTGGCCGGGGGCGCTCAGTGCGCCTGGTAACCGGGGTGCCAGCGCAGCCAGAAGCGCTCCAGCCCGCGTGACAGCAGATCCGCCAGCTTGCCCAGCAGCGCGTAGAGCAGGATGCCCACCAGCACTACGTCGGTCTGCAGGAACTCGCGCGCATTCATGGTCATGTAGCCGATGCCCGACTGCGCCGAGATGGTCTCGGCCACGATCAGGATCACCCACATCAGGCCGAGCGAGAAACGCACGCCGACCAGGATGTTGGGCAAGGCGCCCGGCAGGATCACCTCGCGGTAGAGGCGCCAGCCCGACAGGCCGTAGCTCTTCGCCATCTCGATCAGCCCGGGGTCCACCGCGCGGATGCCGTGGTACGTGTTCAGGTAGATCGGGAAAAACACGCCCAGCGAAACCAGGAACAGCTTGGCGGTCTCGTCGATGCCGAACCACAGGATCACCAGCGGGATCAGCGCCAGCGGCGGAATGTTGCGCACCATCTGCAAGGTGCTGTCAAGCAGGGTCGCGGCCGGCCGGAAGGTGCCCGTCAGCAGGCCCAGCGCCAGCCCGAAGCCGCCGCCGATGGTGAAACCGAGCACGGCGCGCCAGGTACTGACCCACACGTGGCGCCACAGCTCGCCGGTCACGGACAGGCCCCAGGCGGCCTTCACCACGTCGAGCGGTGCCGGCAGGATGCGGTTGGACAGCCAGCCCAGCTGCGAGGCCAGTTGCCACGCCGCCACCAGCAGCACCGGCACGATCCAGGGTGCGGCCGAGCGAGCGACATGGCGCAGCCAGTCAGGGTTGCGCGCGGGCAGGGTCAAGGGAGCGGACATGGTTGCCTCCTAAGCGCGCGCCGCGCGCGGCACGATGCCGGTTGCCATGATTTCTCCGAACGGGCCGGAAAGCGCCTTGCCCTGCAGCTTGTCGCGCACCGAGCGCGGCAGCAGCGGAAAGACCAGTTCGGCGAAGCGATAGGCTTCTTCCAGATGCGGGTAGCCGGACAGCACGAAGGTATCGATGCCCAGCGCCGCGTATTCGTTGATGCGTGCCGCCACGATGTGCGGGTCGCCCACCAGCGCCGTGCCCGCGCCGCTGCGCACCAGGCCCACGCCGGCCCACAGGTTGGGGCTGATCTCCAGCTCCGCGCGGCTGCGTGCGCCGCCGCCGGCATGCAGCGCTGCCATGCGGCGCTGCCCTTCGGAATCCATCTTGCCGATCACCGCCTGCGCGCGCGCCACCGTCGCATCGTCGAGCTTGCTGATCAACCGGTCGGCCGCGGCCCATGCCTCGTCCTCGGTCTCGCGCACGATCACGTGCAGGCGGATGCCGAACTTCACGCTACGCCCATGGCGCGCCGCGCGCTGGCGCACGTCGGCGAGTTTCCTGGCGACCTCCGCCGGCGGCTCGCCCCAGGTCAGGTAGGTATCTACCTGCTCGGCCGCGAGCTCATGCGCGGCGGCCGAGGAGCCACCAAAGTACACCGGCGGATGCGGGCGCTGCAGCGGCGGGAACAACACCTTAGCGCCCTTGACCTTGAGATGCTTGCCTTCATAGTCGAGTTCGGCGCTTTCATGGCTGGCGGCCAACACCTCACGCCAGATACGGATGAACTCGGCCGAGGCTTCGTAGCGCTCGGCATGGTCCAGGAACAGGCCATCGCCCTCCAGCTCTGACACATCGCCGCCCGTCACCAGGTTCACCAGCAGGCGTCCGCCCGAGAGGCGGTCGAATGTCGCCGCCATGCGCGCGGCCAGCGTGGGCGCCATCAGCCCGGGGCGCACCGCCACCAGGAAGCGCAGCCGGGAGGTGACCGCGGCCAGCGTGGAGGCCACCACCCACGGATCCTCGCAGGAGCGGCCGGTGGGAATCAGCACGCCTTCGTAGCCAAGCGTATCGGCCGCGGTAGCGATCTGCTTCAAGTAATCGATATTGACCTCGCGCGCCCCTTCGGAGGTGCCGAGGTAGCGGCTATCGCCGTGCGTGGGGATAAACCAGAAGACCTGCATGTCCGTGCCTCTTCAGCTCTGTTTGTGGATCGTGGCCGTCCGGCCCTCGCCTGCCGCATCCAGGCCGATCACCAGCAACGCAGCGCCCAATGCGCCGGTGACTAGCGCCACCAGCAGTACATGCTTGGCAGGGCGCGGCGGGGCGCCGGCCCGGATCGGTGTCGGCATCGAAATAGGGATAGAGATAGAAATCGGGATAGGAAGCGGGGACAAGGCACGCAAGCCGGCGGGCGCCCGCCCGCCGCCGGCTACGTCTTACTTCTTGCCAGGCTGGTAGACCTGGTCGAACGAGCCACCGTCGGCGAAGTGCGCCTTCTGCGCTTTCTGCCAGCCGCCAAAGGCCTCATCGATGGTGAACAGCTTGACCTTGGGGAAGTTGCTCGCATATTTGGCCGCAATCTTCTCCGAGATCGGGCGGTAGTAATTCTTGGCCGCGATTTCCTGGCCCTCGTCGGTGTACAGGAACTGCAGGTAGGCCTCGGCCACCTTGCGCGTGCCCTTCTTGTCCACCACCTTGTCCACCACTGCCACCGGCGGCTCGGCCAGGATGGAGATCGACGGCGCGACAATGTCGAACTTGTCCGGGCCCAGTTCCTTGATCGCCAGGATGGCCTCGTTTTCCCAGGCAATCAGCACATCGCCCAGGCCGCGCTCGACAAAGGTGGTGGTGGCGCCGCGGGCGCCGGAATCCAGCACCGGCACGTTCTTCAGCAACTGGCCGACGAACTCCTTGGCCTTTTGCTCGTTGCCGCCCGGCTGGCGCAGTGCGTAGCCCCAGGCCGCCAGGTAGTTCCAGCGCGCGCCGCCCGAGGTCTTCGGGTTAGGCGTGATCACCTGCACGCCCGGCTTGACCAGGTCGTTCCAGTCCTTGATGCCCTTGGGGTTGCCCTTGCGCACCAGGAACACGATGGTCGAGGTATAGGGCGACGCATTGTGCGGCAGGCGCTTTTGCCAGTCCGGCTTAAGCAAGCCCTTCTCGGCGATGGCGTCGATGTCATAGCCCAGCGCCAGTGTGACCACATCCGCATCCAGCCCATCGATCACCGAACGCGCCTGCTTGCCGGAGCCGCCATGCGACTGGCGGATGGTCAGCGTGTCGCCGCCCTTGGCCTTCCAAGCCTTGGCGAAGGCGGCATTCACGTCCACATACAGCTCCCGCGTGGGATCGTACGAAACGTTCAGGAGGGCGGTGTTGGCCCAGGCGGTCTGGGTGGAACCGATGACGGCCAGTGCCGCGAGTCCGATGGCCAGCTTGCGAATCATGTGTCTTGCTCCCGTATTCTCGTCGTGAAATGGCGCATGCGCGCCGCGTTTCATGGCCTTCCTTGTGTGGGAAGGCTTGCGTCAGGGATGAAGACTACCGAAGGGCCTATCTGAAAGGAACGAATGGTTTCGCCGATCCTTGCACGTTTTCCGCATAAGATTCGACGGAAATATGAACATGCCGCAGCAGGTGGGAGACAGGATCGCTGTGCCGAGAACCTTGCGCGCCCCACCCTTGCCGTCAGCGGCCTGCGCCGTTGACGCGGGCCGGCCACTGCCCACCGGCGATCAGCGCGCGAACCGTTTCCATCAGCAGATCCAGCACCGCAGAGACCGCGATCGACAGTGGCATGGTGGCAGAGCGGCATAGATAGACCGGGCGCGACATGCTCGGATGGGTGATCCGCGCCGCGGACAGCAAGCCATTGTGCAACTCCTCGCAAACCGATGCGTAGGAGAGGATCGTGCACCCCACGCCTGCCGCGGCGAGATTGATGAGTTGCGGTATGGCATTCACCTCCGCCAGCACGCAGAGTGCGACCTGGTGAGCGCGCAGATACCCATCGATCAGCGCGCGCAGGCCATGCTCGCCAGCGGGCAGGATCATGGGGAAGCGCTCCAGGTCCTTGAACCGCACCGTCTTCGTCAGATCGGCTCCGCTCTTGCTGGCATCGGCGAACTGCCCCGGGGGCGCCAGCAAGACAAGATCCTCATCGACCACGTGCTCGAACAGCAGGCCGGAGCCAGCGTCCGCCTGGAAGGTCAGGCCAATATCGACGCGCCCGCTCAGCAGATGGTCCGGGATGTAACCCGTGCTGAGCTCGACCACCTGCAACTGGACCTTGGGCCAGCGCCGGATGGCTTCACGCACCAGCGGCACGGTCAGGATCTTTGCCATGGATTGCGGCAGGCCGATCGCGACCCTGCCCGCGGGATCGGTTACCAGGTCACGCACGTCCTCGCAGGCGACGTCGAGTCGCTTGAGGATATCCCTGGCGTGGCTCTCGAACCTCAGCCCGGCGGCAGTCAGGACGACGCCCTTGTGGCTGCGCATGAAGAGGGCCACGCCAAGATCCTGCTCGATGTGCTTGATCTGGAGACTCAGCGCCGGTTGCGCGAGATGCATGTTCTCCGCGGCCCGGGAGATCGATCCCGCCGACACTACCGCCAGAAAGCATCTGAGTCCACGTACATCGATCGACATAAGCAAGTCTGCGCAAGTGACACCACAGGGCCTGCCGGGGCGGCGGCACGATGGCAGCAAGGTCCGGCCGGGTATAGCATAAAAATATACTACATATCAAAAATCTATCTTGGACATATAGCGGCACCGAAGCCCATAGTGATGCCAGCTTCCGCGCAACGCACGCGGATGCCAACACAGATAATCCACGGAGACTCAATGGGACTCAGCCGCCGTACTTTCCTGACGGGCGCAGCCGCATCCTTGCTCGCCCCGCCGCTCCACGCTGAGCAATGGCCGTCGCGGCCAATCAAGCTGGTTGTCCCTTTCGCCGCGGGTGGCCCCGGTGACTTTGTGGCGCGCCTGATTGCCATACCGCTGGGCAACCGGCTCGGCCAGCCCGTGGTGATCGAGAACAAGCCCGGCGCCGGCGGCAATCTCGGCACGCAGAATGTGCTCGACGCCAATGCCGACGGTTATACGCTGCTGCTGAACACGGTCGGCATGCATGCCGTCAACCCGCTGCTGTTTCCCGACTTGCGCTTTCGCCCGCAACGCGACCTGGTGGCCATCGGCGTGGTTGCGACGGTGCCGAACGTGCTGGTGGTGCATCCAACCAAGCTGGGTATCAGCTCGCTGGCGGAACTGGTCCGCGCCGGCAAACAGCGGCCTGACAACCTCACCTATGCCACCTTCGGCGCGGGAAGCTCCCCGCATATCTATGGCGCGCTGCTGCAGAAGGCCGCGGGCTTCACCGCGGTGGCCGTGCCCTACAAGGGCAGCGCGCCGGCAAGCACGGATGTCATGGCCGGGAATGTGGATTTCCTCTTCGACAGCATGACCACCTCCATCGGCCAGATACAGGGTGGCAAGCTCAAAGCCCTGGCGATCACTTCCGCTGCGCGTTCGCCCCTGCTGCCGGATGTGCCGACACTGCAAGAAGCCGGCTATCCGGCGCTGGACTTGAAGTTCTGGCTGTCGCTGCAAGCCTCGGCGAAGACGCCGCCCGCCATCGTCGAGACACTGCGCCAGGCCGTGGCACAAAGCGCGGGCGATCCAGGCTATGGCCGTGCGCTGATTGCGCGGGGAGCCGAGCCGTTCCACATGGCGCCCGCCGATGTGCAGGCCTATGTGAATCGCGATACCGCCCGGTGGACGGCCCTGGCCCGCTCCATCGATATCAAGCCCGAGTAGCGCCCCGACTCACCCGGCATCCCATCGCCACAACACGACGCCAGACCTGCGCCCGCAACGCCGGGCGGCGTCCGCCGTTGATCCGTTTTGGAGACACATCCATGATTGCATTGCAGGGCATTCGCGTCCTCGACTTGAGCAAGGTGCTTGCCGGCCCCTTGTGCGGACAGTATCTGGGCGAACTCGGCGCCGAAGTCATCAAGGTCGAGCCGGTCGGCAGCGGCGACGATACGCGCGCCTGGCTGCCGCAGGATCGCGGGCAGTCCGCCACCTTTCTCGCCGTCAATCACAACAAGCGCAGTCTCGCCGTTGACCTCAAGACCAGCGAGGGCAGGCAGATCGTCCAGACGCTGGCGGCCAAGGCGGACGTCGTGCTGCAAGGCTTCGGCAGTGGCGCCGCCGCCAGGCTCGGTGTCGACTACGACACGCTGTCCGCGTTGAACCCGGCCCTGGTCTATTGCGAGATCTCCGGCTACGGACGCACGGGCCCCCTGGGCCAGGAGCCCGGCTACGACGTCATGCTGCAGGCCTTCAGCGGCATGATCAGCACGATGGGCCAGGCCGGCGGCAAGCATGCGCGCGCCAGCTTTTCGCCGGTGGACCTGGGCACCGGCATGCATGCATTCAGTGGCATCCTGGCCGCGCTGATCGAGCGCCAGAAGACCGGCCGCGGCATGCACCTGGAGGTGTCCCTGCTGGATACGGCGATGGGCTTCATGGGCTATCTCGCACAGAACTACTGGCTAAGCGGCAAGGTACCGCGGGCCATGGGCACCGCGCATCCGGCCATGGCGCCCTACCAGGTGTTCGACGCAGCCGACGGGCCGGTGATGATCGGCGTCGGCAACGACGCGCAGTGGCGGCGCTTCTGCCCGGTCGCCGGGTTGCAGGATGTGGCCGACGCACCGCGGTTCGCCACCAATGCGGCCCGCGTCGCGCACTTCACCGAAACCGTCGAGATGGTCCAGGCGCGTATTCGGACCCAGCCGGTTACCTACTGGATCGACGCATTGCGCAAGGCTGGCGTGGCCTGTTCCCCGATCCACACGCTGGACCAGGCGCTGGCGCACCCTCAAGTGGCAGAGCGCGCGCTGATCGCCGAATCTGAGCATCCGGTGCTGGGCAAGGTGAGGAATATGGGCTTGCCCGTGCGCTTTCGCGGCGGCAGCCGGCAAGCGCGCCGCGCGCCGCCTTTGCTGGGCCAGCACACCGACGAGATCTTGTTGCAGTCGGGCTATACGCCCGAGTCCATTGAACGATTCAAGGCGCGTGGCGTGATTGCCAGCGCCGATGCCAGCAAAACCGGCGGCCTTTGCACGGCCGCATGAGATCAGGAGTCACCATGCCCTCAGTCAATTCAGTCAGATATGAAGTGCGCGACAGGGTCGCGGAAATCCTCCTCGATAGCGCGCCGGTCAATGCCCTGAACGAGACGATGATCGACGAAACGCTGGCGGCGCTGCGGCGCGCGGCACAGGACGATTCGGTCAGGGCCGTCATCCTGGGCAGCGCCCTGCCCCGGCGCTTTTGCGCCGGGCTGCGGCTGGATGCGCTGCACGGGGCGCCGCAGGCCCGGATCTACGGCCTGGTCGACAAGCTGTACAACGCACTGTGCGACGCGCAATTCAACCTGGGCAAGCCGTCCATTGCCGCCGTGAACGGCACCGCCCGTGGCGGCGGCATGACGCTCGCGATCTCCTGCGACATGATCGTCGCCGCCGACACGGCCACCTTCGGCTATCCGGAAATCGACGTGGGGCTGACGCCCGCCATCCACTACACGCACCTGCCGCGTGTGATTGGCCGTCACCGGGCCTTCGACCTGCTTTTCACCGGGCGCGCGTTCGACGCCGCCGAAGCCATGTCCCTCGGACTGGTCAGCCGCGTGGTGCCCGAGCAGGACGTCATGCGCGAGGCCAGAGCGCTTGCCCAGACCTTGTGCGCGAAATCTCCGGTCGTCGTCAAGATGGGACGCAAGGCCTTCATGCGCGCCAATGACAACGACTACCGGCGCGGCGTCGCCGCGGCGGTGGAGAGCTTCGGCAATGTGGTGGCGACAGACGATGCGAAGGAAGGCATCGCCGCGTTCGTGGAAAAGCGCAAGCCATCCTGGCAAGCCTGATCGTGCCGGCTTCAACAAGCATTCAACCATCGCCCTCAACGAAAGCGGAGCAAACGCATGCGATTCCTGAACACCCTGCACCGGAGCGCCCCCGTAATCCTTGCGCTGCTCGCGGTGCAGCCCGGTGGCGCCAGCGCGAAGGATGCATGGCCCACCCAGGCCGTGAGGCTCGTGGTGCCCTATGCAGCCGGCGGACCGACCGATGCCTTTGCACGCGTGCTGGCTGAGCAATGGGGCAAGCAGCTGGGCGAGCCGATGATCGTGGAAAACCGCACGGGCGCCGGCACGGTGGTTGGCACCGACTATGTGGCCAAGGCCAAGCCGGATGGCTATGTGGTCCTGTTGACGACGGTGGCGCACGCGGTCAACGAGAGTATCGTTCCCCGCCTGCCCTACCGCACCACGCAGGACTTCGCGCCGGTCGGGCTGGCAGCCAAGGCGCCCCTGGTCCTGCTGGTGAACAAGAACTTCCCGGCCAGGAATCTCCCCGAATTCCTGGCGTACGTCAAAGCGCATCCTGGGCAGGTCAACTATGGTTCCGCCGGCAATGGCAGCGCACCTCATGTCGCGACCGAGCTGCTGAACCTCAAAGCCGCGCTGAAGACCACGCACATCCCGTATCGCGGCACCGGGCCCGCCATGACCGACCTGATCGGCGGGCAGATCGGCTTCATGATCGACAGCGCGCCGACGGGCCTCGCGCAGGTCCGCGCGGGAACAGTGCGGCTGATTGCCACGTCGATGCAATCGCGCCTCCCACAGACACCGGACACGCCGGCCATCGCCGAAGCGGTACCCGGCTACGAAGCCTATACGTGGAATGGCGCCTTCGTCCCCGCGGGAACGCCGGCGGCGGTGATCACCACGCTCAACGGTGCGTTGCGCCGTGCGCTTGCCGACCCCGGCCTGAAGCAGCGAGCCTTCGAGATGGGCCTGGTTCTCGAGTCCGATCCAACGCCGCAGGCGCTCGCCGCGCACGTAGGCAGTGAGATCGCCAAATGGCGGACCGTCGCGCAGGCGGCCGATATCAAGGAGCCGTGAAGCATGACCCGCCCCGGCTCAGTCCACGTGAAACGCTGGCAGCACCTCTGCGGCCAGTTCCTCGATCACCTTGCGCGGCGGCCGTTGAGAAGCTGTCAAGTTGAACGAAACATGATGCGTCCCGTTATCGCGCATCTCCCTGAGCAATGCCGACAGGCCACGGCGGCCAGTTCGATAACCCAGTGAAATAGCGGCGGGAGGTTCATCGGCATCCGCGCTCAGATCCAGTTGCATGGCGATGCCGAAGCCGCGGAACTGGCCGGGCACGGCGCGCTCCACGGCCGTTTGCCACATGCGATGGCGTTCCCGCTGCACCGCAGGCTCGCGGTGATACGTCATCCAGCCGATAGCGTTGCGCGCGATCCAGTCGACGCTCTGCCCACCCGAGCCCACGGCCAGCAAGGGAATGGAGGCTGCCAACCGGGGCAGCAGGAAGAACCCCGGCGCATCGCCCTGGCTTCGGTCCGGTACAACACGGGAAGGCAGCGTCACCGCGGCTGCCACCGTTTCCCAGTGGCGCAGGTACAAAGCGCGCCGTGCGGCCGTATCCTGCCCAAACGCAGCATATTCGGCGGGTCGGTCGCCGGAGCCCAGGCCGAGCACGAAGCGGCCTTGGGACAACGCACTCACTGAAATCGCTCCTTTGGCGATATGCAGCGGATGCCGCAGCGTTAGCACGATGGCGCCGCTCACCAGGGCGATACGCTCGGTCTGGCTGGCCAGCGCGCCAAGGAACACCCAGGGATCGAGATGCCCGACCGGGTCCGGGTAGTCGGCGCTGTTCAGGGGCACGTCGCGCACCCACAGCGCGCGGAATCCGAGCGCGTCGGCGAGCCTGGCCAGCGCCACCTGCTCGCGGAAGTCCGCGACGACCTGGCCGGATTGCAACATCGGCAAGGTCAGGCCAAGCGAGAGGCGGCCTTCCTGGAACATACGGTCTTGCACGGCGGCGTCGTGCGGCGAAGGGGCTTCTGTCTGAGGCATGCGAGTCCTCCCGATTGACTTGCGGGTCCATGGCCCGTCTGCGGGGACCGTCTGGCATGTTAGCAGTTGCCACGCGCTGGCCGCTGCGCACAACCGGATGCGCCGGGCCGATGGGAACCGATAGCGCCGGGCGGACAAGCGCCCAGAAAAAAGCCCGCCCCACTCGCGTGGCGCGGGCCAAGTTTCCGTATTCTGGAAACGGGTAGACAAGTCATGAAGAGCGCCCCCGCATCTCCATGACGGAAATCATATTAGCGGGCGGCACCATTCGGGTTCTTGACCCATGTCAAATGGGCCTCCGGTTTGTGCGAAGGTAGTGCAAAGGCGGCGCGGCGCCTGTATGGCGCTTGTATGGCGCTTGTACGGATTTGCCGGCGTCAAGCCAGGTCATCCAGCTTGACCGCAAAGCCGCGCTGCACGCCGGGACGCGAAAACAGGGCGTCGTACCAGCGCCTGACATTCGGAAACTGCTCCAGCGAGACCTGATGGCGCTCGTGGCGCCAGGCCCAGCCCAGGATCGCGAAATCCGCCACGGACAGGTCGCCGGCCACGTACTCCACCTCCGCCAGCCGCCGGTCCAGCACGCCGTAAAGGCGCCGCGTTTCTTCCGAATAGCGCTTGAGCCCATAGTGCCGGTCAGCCTCCGCCTCGACCGTGCGGAAGTGATGCACCTGGCCCGGCATTGGCCCGAAGCCACCCATCTGCCACATCAGCCACTCCAGCACCGGCACACGGTCACGCAAGCTCGCAGGCAGGAACTTGCCGGTCTTCTCGGCCAGGTAAAGCAGGATCGCGCCGGATTCGAAGACGCTGATCGGCTGTCCATCGGGGCCATCCGCATCGACGATGGCCGGGATCCGGTTGTTGGGGCTGATGCGCAGGAAATCCGGCTGGTGTTGCTCGCCCTTGGTGATATTGACGGTCTTGACGGTATAAGGCAGCGCCATTTCCTCGAGCGCGACGCTGATCTTGCGTCCGTTCGGCGTATTCCAGGTGTGCAGGATGATAGTCATGGAAATCGGTTCGTGATTGGCTCGTGTTGAGGGGATCCAGGCTCAGCTCAAGGGCGCCGCAACGTATTGGCGGAAGCCGGCGCGCTCGCCCACGCGCGCATACCAGCGTTCGAGATTGGGCAGCGCGGGACGCTCGATCTGGGCGTCCAGGCCGAACCAGCGGCGTGCGTAGGCGCCCAGCACCAGGTCAGCCAGCGTGAAGACGCCGCCTTCCATATAGTCGCGGCCCTCCAGGTGCTGGTCGAGCAAGCGCCACAGCCCTGCCACCACGCGGACTTCAGCCGTCAGGCGAGCCACATCGCGTTCGGCGGCGGGCGTGCGCACAAAGCCCCAGAAGACCGGCCGTTCCGCCGGCTGCAAGGTTGACAGCGCCCAGTCCAGCCAGCGGTCCACGCTGGCGCGCACCTTGGGCCCGGCCGGGTACAGCGCGCCTGCCTTGCCGTATTCCATGGCGAGGTAGCGCAGGATGGAATTCGACTCCCACAGCACAAAATCGCCATCGATGATCGTCGGGACACGCCCGTTGGGATTCATGGCGAGATAGTCGGGCTCGTTGTTGCCGCCGAACTGCATGCCGGCGTCGATCCGCCGGAACGGCAAGCCAAGCTCTTCGCAACCCCACAGTACCTTTTGCACATTGACCGAATTCGCACGGCCCCAGATCGTCAGCATTCGATGTATTCCCGTTGAAGATTCCCGCGTTTCGCGCAGTCTCCAACGATACACCAAGGCGCGGATCGGGGCGTGGGCATGGCGCCTGCTCAAGCCCTGGCCGTGCGCGATCGCGGTGTGGCTTTCCCGGCCGAAAGCGCGGCGATGACGTTGGCCACCATGGGGTTCTCCCGCGTGGTCGACCACGCCATGGCGGTGGTCACCACGCTCACCGATTCCTTCAGCGGCCGGACCACGACATTGTCCGGCGCGGCCTTCTTCAAGGATGCGGGAACGAGTGCGATCCCCTGCCCGCAACCCACGAAGGCGATCTGCGAAGACACCGTGCGCACCTGGTGCAGCACCCGCGGCGAGAAGCCCGCGGTGCGGCAGGTCGCGATGAGACTGTCGTAGTAGACCGGGCTGACCTGCCGGGCGAACATCACGAACGCTTCATCCGCCAGCGCCGCCAGCCTGATACGCGGCGCCTCGGCCAGCGCATGCGCCCGCGGCAGCGCGACCGCCAGCCGGTCCTGCTTGAGAGGCATGGACTGGATCGACGGGCCCAGTTCCCCTTCCAGGCGCGCGAAGGCCAGATCGACATCACCGCGCTCCAGCGCTGGCACGGCGTCGGCGCTGTCGATCTCCGTCACGGAAATGGTCAGCTGCGGGTATGCGGCCTTGAGATGGTCGATCAGCGCAGGCAACGTATCGAGCATCGCGGACGAGATCGCGCCGATCGTCAGGAGCCCGGTCTGCCCATGCACGGCTTCGCGCACCGCCACGTCAAGCCGCTCCAGCTGCTCCGCGAGCTTTTGCACCGCCGGCAGCAGCGCCGCGCCAACCGGCGTGAGTTGCGCGCCGCGCCTCGAGCGCTCGAAGAGCTTCACCTTGAGTGCCTGCTCCAGTACCTGGATCTGCTCGGTGACGGGCGGCTGGGACATGCCAAGCCGCTTGGCGGCACGCCCGAAATGCTGCTCCTCGGCGACAGCCAGGAACACCCAGAGGTGACGGACAAGCCGGAAATTGATCATGGCTATCTTGATAGGTTTTACATATGGATAGGTTACCGGATTCGGAATTTACAGATCGAACTCCATCGTTGAAAGTGCAAGCCTGGCAACCCCCTTTACAGGCTCGAAATGACCTCCCCCACCTCACGCTCCTTGCTCGACCGCCTCGCCGCACTCGATACCAACACGGTGTCGGATGCCCTCGATTTCTACAGCCTCCCCGGGGCAACCTTCGGCATTCGCCCGCTCTGGGACTGCCCGAAGATCGTTGGCCGGGCCAGCACCATCCAGCTGGGCCGCAAGACGGACGCCCAACCGACGGTGCACCTGATCACCCCGGTCGTCGACGCAATCCAGACCGACGACCGTGTGCTTGTGATTGCAGGCGGCATCGATGGCGTCTCCTGCTGGGGCGACATCCTGGCCAATGCCGCCACCGCCAGGCAGGTGCGCGGCTCGGTGATCGACGGCCTGAGCCGCGACATCGAAGGCAGCGAGTCGATCGGCTACCCCGTGTTCGGACGCGGCGTGACCATGATCAGCGCGCGCAACCGGGTTGTGCAGGTTGGCGCCGGCGAGCCTGTCGACTTTGCTGGCGTGCTTGTTCATCAGGATGACTACGTGATCGCCGATCGCTGCGGCACGGTGTTCGTGGCGGCCGCACGCATCGAAGACATCGTGGCGCTTGGCGAACGCATTGCACGCCGCCAGGACTCGATGGTCAAGGCCGTGCGCGCCGGACGCTCGGTCGCTGAAGTCATGCATGACAAGGAATTCGACGCCATCCACAGTGGAGATGCCCAATGAACGCAGCAGACAAAGAACTATCGGACCTGTTCGCGGGCCTGGATACACCGGGGGTGTCCGACGCCATGGACAAGCTGGGCTTGCCCGGCCAGTGCCTTGGCATTGCGCCGCTGGACAACTACGCCCATGTCGTGGTCGGGCCCGCCTACACCGTCAGGTACGTGTGCGCCAGCACGCCGCCGGGCACGGTCGGTGACTTCATCGATGACGTGGCCGAAGGCGACGTGGTGGTGATCGACAACGACGGCCGCACCGACTGCACGGTCTGGGGCGACATCATGACCCAGTACGCCGGCGCGCGCGGCATCGCGGCCACCGTCATCGACGGGGTGTGCCGGGATGTGGCCAAGGCGCTCGGCGACGGCTATCCGTTGTTCACGCGCGGCCGGTTCATGCGCACCGGCAAGGACCGTGTCCAGGTCGAAGCGATCAATGCGCCGGTCTCCATCGGCACGGCGCGCGTCTGCGCCCGCGACATCGTCGTGGCGGACGCCAACGGGGTGGTCGTCGTCCCGCGCGACCGGGCGCGCGAGGTTGCCGGACTGGCACGCCAGATCGAGTCCGTGGAAGCGCGGATCCGCGAGCACATTGCCAACGGGAAAACCCTCGGGGAAGCCCGCGCGGCACTGGGCTACCACACGCTGCAGAGGAAGGCCCGATGACAACCGATGTACAGCGCTTGAATGAGAACCTGGCTAGTGCCCAGCCGTCCGCGACTTACCGGATGATGGACCGCGTGGCGGCTAAACGCGCATCCGGCGCCAAGGTGATTTCGCTCAGCGCGGGCGAGCCGGACTTCGATACGCCCGTGCATGTCTGCGACGCCGCGGTCGACGCGATTCGCCAGGGCCACACCCGGTACACGCAAGTCGCGGGCCTGCGCGCCCTGCGCGAAGCCGTTGCCGCCAAGTTCGGGCGCGAGAACGGGCTCGACGTTGCCTGGCAGGACACCATCGTCTGCAGCGGCGGCAAGCAGGTGATCTACAACGCCCTGGCAGCGACCTTGAACGAGGGCGACGAGGTCATTGTGCCCGCGCCTTACTGGGTCAGCTACCCGGAGATGGTCCAGCTGTGCGGGGCGCATGCCGTGGTGGTGCCGTGCGATGCGGACGTCGGCTTCAAGCTGACGCCGGCCGTCCTCGCCGCGGCAATCGGCCCGGCGACGCGCTGGCTTATCCTGAATTCGCCATCCAACCCCACAGGCGCGGTCTACACGCACGGCGAGCTGGCAGCGCTTGCCGAGGTGCTGCTGGCCCACCCGCATGTGCTGATCCTGTCGGATGACATCTACGAGCACCTGACGTTTGACGGCAAGCGCTTCCACACCATCGCCGCGGTCGAGCCGCGCCTGGCGGCGCGCACGCTGACGATGAACGGCGTTTCCAAGGCCTACGCCATGACCGGCTGGCGCATCGGCTTTGGCACCGGCCCGCGCTGGCTGCTCGAGGCCATGGAGAAGCTCCAGGGCCAGCAGACCTCCGGTGCCAGCGCCATCTCCCAGCACGCCGCGCTGGCAGCGCTCACCGGGCCGCAGGCGTTCATCGCCGACACGCGGCGGGTATTCGAGGCGCGGCGCAACCTGATGGTCCAACTGCTCAACGAAACGCCGGGGATAACCTGCGCGGTACCTGGCGGGGCGTTCTATGCATTCGCCTCCTGCGCAGCCCTGCTCGGCCGGCGAACGCCCGCCGGCACGTTGCTGAGCACGGACGAGGACGTTGCGCTTGCGCTGCTGGACGAGGCCAACGTGGCCGTCGTGCACGGCAGCGCCTTCGGCCTTGCGCCCTACATCCGCCTTGCCTACGCGCTGGACACGGAGTCGCTGCGCCAGGCATGCCAGGCGATCCAGCGGTTCTGCATATCACTGAGTGGCTGAACACCGCCCAGCGTAGCGCCAGGCACCGGCGCTACGCCGCCATCCAATCCTCCCAACGAAGCCTCAGAACGACCTCGGCATGCCAAGGATGTGCTCCCCGACATAGGACAGGATCAGGTTGGTCGAAATCGGCGCGACCTGGTACAGGCGGGTTTCGCGGAACTTGCGCTCCACGTCGTACTCCGCGGCGAAGCCAAACCCGCCGTGATACTGCAGGCAGGCGTTGGCAGCCTCCCAGGAGGCATCCGCGGCCAGCAGCTTGGCCATGTTGGCTTCTGCGCCGCAGGGCTGGTGCTCGTCGAACAGCCTGGCAGCCTTGAAGCGCATCAGGCTTGCGGCCTCCACGTTGACGAACGCCCTTGCGATGGGGAACTGCACGCCCTGGTTCTGGCCGATGGGCCGGCCGAACACAACGCGCTCGTTGACGTACTTGGTCACCTTGTCGATAAACCAGTAGCCGTCGCCGACGCACTCCGCGGCAATCAGCGTGCGCTCGGCGTTCAGGCCATCCAGGATGTACTTGAAGCCCTTGCCCTCCTCGCCGATCAGGTTCTCCACCGGGATCTCCAGGTTGTCAAAGAAGAGCTCGTTGGTTTCGTGATTGACCATGTTGAGGATCGGCTGCACCGTCAGGCCCTTGCCGATCGCTTCGCGCAGGTCGACGAGGAAGATGGACATGCCTTCCGACTTCTTCTTGCACGCCGCCAGCGGCGTGGTCCGCGCCAGCAGGATCATGAGATCCGAGTGCTGCACGCGCGAGATCCAGACCTTCTGGCCGTTGACGACATACTTGTCGCCCTTGCGCACGGCAGTGGTCTTTATCTTGGTGGTATCCGTCCCGGTGCTCGGCTCGGTGACCGCCATGGATTGCAGGCGCAGCGCGCCGCTCGCGATCTTTGGCAGGTACTCGCGCTTTTGCGCAGCCGAGCCATGGCGCAGCAGCGTGCCCATGTTGTACATCTGCCCGTGGCAGGCGCCCGAGTTGCCGCCGGCACGGTTGATCTCTTCCATGATGACCGAGGCTTGCGTGAGGCTCAGCCCCGAGCCGCCGTATTCCTCGGGGATCAAGGCCGCCAGCCAGCCGGCGGCGGTCAGCGCATTGACGAATGCCTCGGGATAGCCCCGGGCCTCGTCGATCTTGCGGAAATACTCCGACGAGAACTGCCCGCACAGGTCGCGGATGGCTTCGCGGATTTCCTGGTGTTCATCGACTTTGTTCAGCACGAGATGTCTCCGTGAGTGTTCTTCTTTGCCTGGTTCGGCTGGATCTGGATGCGCCTGGCTTAGCCCAGCTCGGCGGTGGCGGTCATGGCGAGGGCGCCGCCCGCCTGGCGAATCCACAGCGCGACCGTCTTGCCGTCCTCGCTCAGTTTGCCGCAGGCCTCGAAACGCTGGGGCACGTGGGTCGGTCGCACGCCCTTGAAGGTAAAACTGCTAACGGTGGCGTCCGGCAGGTTCCTGCGTACCAGATCAAGGAGCAGCACGGCCAGCAGCGGGCCGTGGACGATCAGGTCCGGGTAGTGCTCGACCGTGGTCACGTAGTCGTGGTCGTAGTGGATCCGGTGGCCATTGAAGGTCAGCGCGGAGAAACGGAACAACAGCACCGGGTCGGGCAGGATTTCATGGGACCAGTCTTCGTCCGTGCGCGCGGCGATGGGGTCGGGCGCGGCCGCGCCCGGGACGGCTTGCTCACGGTAGACAATGTCGTGCTCTTCCGTCACCGCTAGGCCCTGCGGCCCCGAATACCGATGCTCCACGGTCACAAAGGCCAGCGAGCCGGTGCGGCCCGCCTTGGCGCTCACGTCCAGGATGGTGGACGTTTTCGACACGGCGTCGCCCAGGCGCAGCGGCTGGTGAAACCGCAGGCGCCCGCCGGCCCACATGCGGCGCGGCAGCGGCACGGGCGGCAGGAACCCGCCCCGATTGGCGTGGCCGTCGATGCCCAGCTCGGACTGCCGGTGCAGCGGCAAGAAGTAGAGCCAGTGCCAGAGCGGCGGCAAGGCATCGCCGTGCACGGGCGGCGCGTCTTCGCGGTCCAGGGTCGCGCTAAGCGCCTTGACGGGAAACGCGGTGATGTCATCCTGGGACTCGGTTGACTTACCGATCCACGCCTTCAGGTTGGCAGTGTCCATCGATCTCTCTGTGGTTAGGTTCTGGTCAGTGGTTGATGCCGATCAGGCCGGCGCCCGGCCCGCGCGCTCGAGCAGGTTCACGGCGCGTGCAATGACGGGCGCGTCGATCATCTCGCCGTCGAGCTGGAATGCGCCCGGGCCTGACCTTGCCTGTTCGACCACTCGCGCAGCCCAGGCAAGCTGCGCGTCGGTTGGCCGGTAGGCGGCGTTGACTTCGCCCACCTGAGCGGGGTGAATGCAGAGCTTTGCCCCGAAGCCCAGGCGCCGCCCGCGCTCGGCAGCGTTGCGCAGCGCCTCGGCATCGGAGAGTGCAACCGTCACCCCGTCCACCGGCGGCGCAATGCCCGCGACCCGCGACGCGAGGACGAGCATGGAGCGGAAAAACAGCAGTTCCTGGTCGTCGCCCTCGATGCCCAGCTCGGTGCGAAAATCCACGGTCCCGAAGATCAGGCGGTCGACGCCCGGCGCACCGGCCACCTCGCTGACGTTGGCCATGCCCCTGGCCGTCTCGATCAGCGGGAGCACCTGCACGCCGGGCCGAAGGTGCCTGGCCACCAGCGCGACATCCGCCGCGCTTTCCGCCTTGGGCAGCACGATGCCCGTCACGCCTGTCTCGCGGCAAAGGCGCACGTCATCCTCAAACCATTCGGTCTGCGTGGCGTTGATCCGCACCATGCCGCGACCGCCGTCGGCCAGGTACGCCTCCAGCATCCCCCTTGCCCGGCACTTGTCCTCGTCGGACACCGCGTCCTCGAGATCGAGAATGACTGCGTCCGCCCCCGATGCGTTGGCCTTGGCGAAACGCTCGGGACGATTGGCGGGCACGAAAAGATAGGAACGGGCGATAGCGGCGGCGGCCATGGGGACTCTATCCGGGATGGAGAGCATGGGGTCAGATCGCGCCTTCGGCACTGAGCCGAACCACGTCGTCCGCGGTGTAGCCAAGTTCGAGCAGGATGCGCTCGCTATGCTGGCCGAGCGCGGGAATCGCGTCCATCCGCGGCGCGAACGACTGCGGCGTGCCGGGCGGCAGCAGCGCCGGAATGATGCCCACGGGCGACGGCACAGAAGTCCAGCGTTCGCGCGCCTTGAGCTGCGGATGGTTCCAGACGTCGCGCATGTCGTTCATGCGGGCATTGGCGATCTGGGCGCGCTCAAGCCGCTCGATCACCGCCTCGATGCTCAGGGCGGAGAACACCGCCGTGATGATGTCGGTGAGCGCCGCGCGGCTCTGGGTGCGCAGGGAGTTGGAGACAAAGCGTTCGTCGGTCGTCAGTTCCGGCCGCTCCAGCACCACGCGGCAAAAGGCATCCCACTCGCGCTCGTTCTGCAGGCCCAGGATGATGGTCTTGCCGTCGCCGGCGGTAAACGGGCCATACGGGAAGATGGTGGCGTGCGAGGCGCCGGCCCGCGGCGGCGGCGTGGCGCCATCGAACGCGTAGTAAAGCGGATAGCCCATCCACTCGACCATGCTCTCCAGCATCGACACGTCGATATGCGCGCCCTTTGCGCTCCTGCCGCGCTGCAGCAGCGCCGCCAGGATGTTGGAGTAGGCATACATGCCCGCCGCGATATCGGCAATGGAGCAGCCAGCCTTGGCGGGGCTATCGGGGGTGCCGGTGATCGAGACAAAGCCGGATTCCGCCTGGATCAGCAGGTCATAGGCCTTCTTGTCCCGGTAGGGGCCATCGCTGCCATAGCCTGAAATATCGCAGACGACCATGGCGGGATAGCGCTGCGACAGCGCCGCATAGGAAAGGCCGAGCCGGTCCGCAGCGCCCGGCGCCAGGTTCTGCACCAGCACATCGGCCTGGCCGAGGAGCTTGCCCAGGATGGCCGGGGCTTCCCTGTGCTTGAGGTCCAGCGCAAGGCTTTCCTTGGAACGGTTGGTCCAGGCGAAATGCGAGGACAGGCCATCCACCCGCTCATCGTAGCCGCGCGCGAAATCGCCCACCTTGGGCCGCTCGACCTTGATGACCCGGGCGCCGAGGTCCGCAAGTTGCCGGGTACAGAACGGCGCGGCAATGGCGTGCTCGAGGGAAACGACGGTGATGCCATCCAGGGGGCGCATAGCAGCCTTGTTCAGTCTGGGCCCGCCTGCCCTGCGCAGCGCAGCGGCAAACGGGAGAAGTGGGTCCACGGCGCCCCGGCCCGGCCGGAAGTCGCCACGCATGGGCAGCACGCCTGGTGCAATGCGCGCCGAAGCTAGTCTCCCAGAGTCGAGGGGATCGGACCATCTCGTTTTCTCGAACCAGCCATTCGCTTCAACGGAAAGCATCGCTTTGCCAGCGGGCCCGCCGCACGAATTGCGGCACCGGCGACCCCTTGGTACAGTGGCGGCGAAGGAGTATCCATGCACTTTGACTTTGCCGACCTCAGGCTCTTTGCCCGCATCGCCGAGGAAGAAAACCTCTCTCGCGGTGCGAAAAAGGCATTTCTATCCCCCGCCGCGGCCAGCGCGCGCCTCAAGTCCCTGGAGGAGCAGTTGGGCACGCGGCTGTTCTACCGGGAGAGCAGAGGGCTGGCGCTGACGCCCGCCGGAGAACGGCTGCTGCGCCATGCGCGGGTCATCGAGCGGCAGTTCGAACACGTGCGCAGCGATTTCGAAGAGTTCTCGAAGGATTCCGTCGGTCACATCCGCATTTTCGCGAACACCACCGCGGTCACGGAATTCATGCCGGAGGTACTTTCGCGCTTCATGGCCGAGCGCCCGGCCGTGACCGTCGACCTGCAGGAGCGCCTGACGCGGGACATCATCCGGGGCGTGCTCGACGGCAGCGCCGACCTCGGCATCATCTCCGGGCCCGTTAACCCGGAAGGGCTTGAAGTGGTGCACTTCAGCACCGACAAGCTCGTGCTCGCCACGCCCGTCGGCCATCCCCTCTCGCAAAAGAGCAAGGTCTCGCTCGCCGACACCCTCGAGTACGAGCACGTCAGCCTGCATGAGGGCAGCACCCTGCATGCTTTCCTCACCGACCTGCTCCACGAGCAACGGCGCAAGCTGCAGATCCGCATCCAGATTCGCAGCTTCGAAGCCATGTGCCGCATGATCGAAGCGGGCGTGGGCATTGGCGTGGTGCCGCTGTCCGCAGCGCTGCGGCACCGCCAGACCATGAAGCTCGCCATCGTCGAGCTGGACGACCCGTGGGTGATCCGCGAGCGCGCGGTCATCGTGCGCGAACTGCAGGGGCTGCCCGGCTGCGCGCGCGCCCTCATCGATGAGCTGATCAGCGTGGCGCAAGCTGCCGGCGGGAGCCCGGCAAAGCTGATCGGCTAAGCACCTGGACGTCCCACTGATCGCTCCCACCAATCAGGCGCGCTACCGCATGGCAAACGGATTGCCCGAGTCCGCGCCGGTATTGATCCAGACGCTCTTGGTCTGGAGATACGCCCGGATCGCGTCGATGCCGTTCTCCCGCCCCAGGCCGGAATCCTTGTAACCGCCGAACGGCGACATGACGCTGACCGCCCGATAGGTATTCACCCACACGGTGCCGGCCTGTATCTTCTCGGCCATGCGGAATGCCCGGCCGATATCGCTGGTCCACACGCCCGCCCCAAGGCCATAGCAGCTATCGTTGGCGATCGCTATCGCCTCGCTTTCATCCTTGAACTTCAGGATGGAGAGCACCGGGCCAAAGACTTCCTCGCGCGCGATGCGCATTTGCGGCGTCACCCCGCAGAAGATGGTCGGCTCGACAAACCACCCTTGCCCGCACGACGCAGGCTGCCCGCCCAGCACAAGGCGGGCGCCCTCGTCCCTGGCAATCCGGATGTAGGAAAGCACCTTGTCGTACTGCGCCGGCGTGGTGATGGGCCCGACCTGCGTCGAGGCATTCATGGGGTTGCCAAGCTTTGCCGTCCTGGCGAGTGCCACCAGCTTGTCGACGAAGGCATCGTGGATGTCTTGCTGCAGCAGCAGGCGAGAACCGGCAATGCAGGTTTGTCCGCTGGCCGCGAAGATCCCCGAGACAGCGCCGTTGACGGCATCGTCCAGATTGGCGTCGTTGAACACGATGTTGGGCGACTTGCCGCCAAGCTCCAGGCTGACATGCTTGAACTGCGCCGCGCACTGCTGGTTGATGACGCGGCCGGTGGCATCGGACCCCGTGAACGTGACCTTTCTGACCAGCGGATGCGTGACGAGCGGCGCCCCGACCTCCGCGCCGAAACCCGTCACGACGTTGAAGACGCCGGGCGGAAAGCCTGCCTCCTGAAACAGGAGCGCCAGTTCCAGCGCGGAAACCGAGGTGAACTCCGACGGCTTGACCACCACCGTGCACCCGGAGGCCAGCGCCGGCGCGATCTTCCACGCCAGCAGCATCAGCGGCGAATTCCAGGGCGTGATGGCGGCCACCACGCCCAGGGGCTCGCTGCGCGTGTAGTTGAAGTAGCCCTTCTTGTCGAGCGGGATGACCGTGCCCTCGATCTTGTCGGCCAGGCCGCCAAAGTAGTAGAACCACTGCGGCAGGTACCTTACCTGCCCGCTCATCTCGGCGAGCAGCTTGCCGTTGTCCTGCACTTCGAACTCAGCCAGGCGCTCCGCGTCCCTGGCGATCAGGTCGCCGAGCTTGCGCAGCAACGCGCCACGCTGGGTGGCTGTCAGCGCCGCCCAGGGGCCCGCGCGGAACGCACGATCGGCTGCGCCGGCCGCGCGGTCCACATCGGCCGCCGTGCCGCGGGCTACCTCTGCCCAGGCCTTGCCAGTGAAAGGATTCTGGGTTTCGAACCAGCGACCGTCGCTTGCATTCACGAAGGTCCCGTCGATGAACATTTGATATTGCTTCATGGCGCGATGCTGTCCGGTCAGATTGAAAGTGCAGGATGGATTCGCAGGATGCGAGGCACAGGATGGCAAGCTGCGGCAGGACGGCTAGAACGGCGCGAAACCCAGATGCTGGCGGAACCGGTTCTTGACGAACACGCCATCGCGCGGCGGCAAGGCGCGCTGGTGCTCTTCGGCGGCGATGCGCACCTGCGCCACGGTCATGCCGTCGGCGTTCCTGATCGCCTGCACCAGCGCCTGCACTTCGTCCATGTCAAAGATCTCCAGCGTGGACGGCACGCCGCACGCCTTGGCCACCTTTGCCAGGTTGGTGCCCAGGCTGGTGTGGCTTTGCTGCATGCCGGTCTCGCCAAAGTGGCCGTTGTCCAGGATCACCACCGCGAGGTTGCTCGGGTTCTGCGCCGCGGCAGTCGCCAGGCTGCCGATGCCCATCAACTGCTCGCCATCGCCGGTGATGGCGATCACCTGCTTTTGCGGTTGTGCCAGGGCCAGCCCCAGCGCCACCGACGTTGAGCCGCCCATGGCGCCCCACAGGTAGAAATTGCCCGGGCGGTCGCCGGCGGCAAAGACGTCGTACGAGGGCGAGCCGAGACCGGTCACGACCAGCGCATCGGGAAACTGCTTGAGCAGGGCGGCAACGAAATCGCGGCGGTCGATCGCCGGCTTGGAGGTCAAGGTAGTCATAGGTTCAGCGCACCCATTTTTTGCGGCCGATAAGGCTTTGAGAGAGAAGAATCGCCACGCGTTGCCCGGCGTCGAAGGCGCTAGCCAGGCCCGCGTCGACCAGTTCGGCTGCGTCTTGCGGCGAGTCCACGCGGTACACCGTGATGCCCATCAGCTTGAGCGCCGCCTCGGTTGCCAGGCCCATCGGCCCCTGCCAGGGATTGAACTCGGCGTACTCGCCACGCATGGTCACGATGGTGAAAAACGGGAAACGGCAGCTTTCCAGCAGCGAGAACATGTTCACGCAGTTGCCCACGCCGCTGCTCTGCATGAGCAGGACCGCGCGCTCACCGCCCAGCCACGCGCCGCTGACAACGCCGACGCCCTCCTCCTCGGTGGTGAGGACAATGTCGCGGATCGCCGGGTCGGCCTTGGCCCGCTTGATAACGTGCGAGTGCCCTGCATCCGGCACATAGGCAATTTGCCGGACTCCGGCTTGCTTGATGGCTTGGAAGATGTCCTCTTGCCAGGCAAGAGGCTCAGGATTTGGATTTGGATTTGTCATGGGAAGTGATCCAGGTAGGGAACAACGCTGTTATCATAAAATTGAATGGAATCTCATATGAAATAGAATAATTTGATTCCACCATCAGTAATTTGGATAGCCGGCCAACCACCAGAATCACAGCAACACTTAGGAACACTTAGGAACACGCCAATGGACATCAAGCAGCTTCGTGCCCTCCTGGCCATCGCCGAGACCGGCAGCGCCACCAAGGCCGCCGAGCTGCTTCGCATCGTGCAGCCGGCCGTTTCCCGGCATGTGCGGCTGCTTGAGGAGGAGTTCGGCGTGGAGCTGTTCGAGCGCGAACGGCACGGCATGGTCCTCACCGACGCGGGCCGGACGCTGGTTGAGTACGGGCGCCGCGCGCTGCGCGAGCTCGACCGGGCCAAGGCGGAGATCCAGCCGGTAGCCGGGGCGATCTCTGGCATGGCCGCCGTCGGCCTGCTGCCCAGCACCTGCGAGCTGCTGGCCGCGGAGCTGGTCGCAACCGTCAGAGGCACGCACCCGCAACTGGTCGTGCGGCTCAACGTGGGTTACGCGGGCAACCTCCTGCAATGGCTGGAGGCGGGCGACGTCGAGATCGCGCTGCTGTACGACATCAAGGCATCTCCCGGCTTGCAGGTCGAGGCGCTGCTCGACGAGCAGCTCTGCCTGATTGGCGCCCCCGGCACCGTGCCCGCGGGCGCCGCGCATACCATCGAGAGCCTGCGGGACCTGCCGCTGGTGCTGCCCAATGCGCCGCACGGGCTGCGCACGGTAGTCGAGCATGCGTGCGCGGTGGCGGGGGTGACGCTCACGATCGCCGTCGAGACCAACTCCCTGAGCGTGCAGAAATCCCTGGTGGCCAAGGGCTTTGGCTATACGGTCCTGCCCAGCTCCGCCGTCTCCGAAGAGCTGGAAAAAGGGACGCTGGCCGCGGCGCCGATCACCTCGCCCAACCTTTCCCGGCGTATCGTGCTGGCGCATCCGGCCACGCGCCGGATGTCGCCTGCCGCCAGCTTCGCCTCGGCGGAACTGGTCACGCTGATCAAGCGCCTGGTGCTGGATGGCGCCTGGCCGGGCGCCACCTGGATTGGCGCATAGCCTGCCGGGCCCGCATTCAGTCCGCCTGGATGTTGCCCGCCTTGATCACCTCCGCCCAGCGGCGTGTCTCCGCCTGCACGAACCTGGCGGCTTTATCCGGGCTGGAATCCACCACGGGCTCCACGCCGATCTTCTCCATCCGCTCCCGCACTTCCGGGTCCTTGACGGCCTGCTGCAAGGCCACGCTCAGCTTTTCGATCGCAGGCGCGGGCGTGCCCCGCGGCACCATCACCATGTTCCAGATCGATGTCTCGTAGCCGGGAAAGCCCGCTTCCTTCATCGTCGGAACATTCGGCAGCACGCTGGAACGCGTACCGGTGGTGACCGCGAGCGCCTTCAGGCGCCCGGCCTTGATCATGGGCGCGGAGGTGGATACGGCATCGGTAATGAACTGCAGGTCGCCGGACATCACGGACTGGATCGCCTGGCTGGCACCCCGGTAAGGCGCGTGGACGACGTCCAGGTGCTCCTGGTACTTCAGCAGCTCCACGGCCATATGCAACGCGCTGCCCTTGCCGGCGGAGCCGTAGCTGTACTTGCCGGGGTTCTTCCTGATATCGTCGACCAGCTCCTTTGCCGTGCTGGCTTTCACCGATGGGTTCACCGAGAGCACCATCGGCACGGCGGCCACGATGGACACGGGCACGACCGCGCCGCTGTCATAGGGAAGCGTCTTGTATAGCGACGCATTGATGGCGTGCGAGCTGGTGCCGAACAGCAGCGTGTAGCCGTCGGCCTTGCTCTTGGCAACGGCGTCGGTGGCAATGCTGCCGCCCGCGCCTGCCCGGTTCTCGACCACGATCGGCTGGCCCAGCAGCATGCCAACCTTGTTGGCGACAATACGCGCCACCATGTCCGTGCTGCCGCCCGCGGCAAAGCCAACCACCATGCGGATGGGATGGTCGGGGTATGCCGGCTGGGCGTGCGCGCCAACACAGACGAACGCACCCACCCCGACTTGCACAATCAAGCGTTTCATGTCTCTTCCAGATTGTTATGGTGCGGGCCAGGGGAAAATCGCCAAACCCGTGGAGACGATGGTAGCCAGCGGGTGAGTGAATGGTGAAATAGAAAATGACGCTGCTGCCATCAGCGAACGACATGCCTGCCGCGCGCGCCCAGGCGGTGCCGAACGCAAAAAACGCCGCGCTGCGGTTGCAGGGCGGCGTGCTTGCCATGGCGGCGGGCCATGGCCCGCTGTCGTCTTCAACGTTAGTCCGTTTCCACCTTCATCGTTCTCAGCAGCGGTTGCCATTTGTCGCTTTCCGTCTTGAGCCAGCCATGCAGCCCTTCCGGCGTCTGCTTGTCGACGGGCACGATCTCGGCGCCAAGGTCATCGAGGCGCTTCGCTACCATGGGGTCCTGCAAGCCCTTCTGCAGTGCCTTGGTCAGGCGCGCGGTGACGGCCGGCGGCGTGCCCCTGGGCGCGTAGACCCCATGCCAGACTTTCATCTCGAAGCCCTTCATGCCACCCTCTTGCAACGTCGGGGCATTGGGCAGCGCCTTGATGCGCTTGGGCGTGGTCACGCCGTAGAACCTGAGCCGGTTGGCGTTGATATGCGGCAGCGTCGAGGTGGTCTGGTCGCACAACAGGTCGACCTGCCCGCCGAGCAGCGCCGTGAGCGCCGGCCCGGTGCCCTGGTAAGGAATCGCGTTCAGCTTCACATGCACCGCCTCCTCGAACAACAGCCCGCACAGCTGGGATACCGCCCCCAGGCCGGCGTTGGCCAGGGAGACCTTGTCCTTGTTCTGGGCGACGTACTTCACCAGGTCTTGCGTGGTGGCCGGGGGCAGGTCCTTGCGCCCGAGCAGCGTCATCGGGACATCCGCGACTTGCCCGATGTACTCGAAGTCCTTGAGCGGGCTGTACGACAGCTTCTTGTACAGCGCGGGCGCCGTCGCCATCCCGTTGTGGTGGATCAGGATCGTGTAGCCGTCCGGCCGGGCCCGTGCGACATAGGCCGCCGCGACCGTGCCGCCGGCACCGAGGCGGTTCTCCACGATCACGCTTTGCCCGAGATCCCTGGACATCGCCTGCGCGAGTGCCCGCGCCACGACATCCGTCGGGCCGCCCGCCGAAAAGGGAACCACCAGCGTGACCGGCTTGGATGGGAACGCTTCCACGGCCATCGCGCCCGAGGCAAGCCCCGCCGCAATCGGTCCAAGAACCATCCACTTCAAGCCAGTGCCTACGTGCTTCATCGCGGTCATGCCAATCATCGTTGTCTCCGAAACCAGGCCGGCAAGCTGGGGCGCTTGCCTGTTATAGGGTGCTGGCCGAAGATTGCCGGATAAGCCGGCGCGAGAGAATCACGATGATCTGAACGGGCCATACGCCGTGGCCGAACGCGGGCCCGCCGCCCGCTATACTCTAGCCCCCCCAAAAGCCTCAAGCCTCAAGCCTCAAGTAACCGGAAGCCGTCATGCCCACTATCCCCGCCTGCCCCCAATGCGCCCTGGAGAACACCTACCCTGACGGCGACAACTTTGTCTGCGCCGACTGCGGCCACGAATGGGCCATGGTGGCCGCCGCGCAGGACGATGACAACGTCCAGGCCGTGGTGAAAGATGCCAACGGCGCCGTGTTGAACGACGGCGACGCCGTGGTGCTGATCAAGGACCTGAAGGTCAAGGGCTCGTCCATCACGCTGAAGATGGGCACCAAGGTCAAGAGCATCCGGCTGGTGGGCGGCGACCACGAGGTCGATTGCAAGATGGACGCCGGCAGCTTCATGCTCAAGGCCTGCTACCTGCGCAAGGCCTGAGCCTGCTTGACACGCCGCACGCTGTTGGTTGCGGCCCCGGTGCCGGTCAGCGCGTGGCCACGATGAAGAACCGCGGGAACGGCAGCAGCACCGTGCCATCCGCCATCGGCGGATAGGCGCGCGCCACTTGCGCGGTGTAGCGCTCCAGGTAAGCCGCGCGCTCGGCTTCATCCAGCGGGTCCAGGAAGGGGCGCAGTCCGGTGCCCTTGAACCACTCGACAATCGCCGCGGGGCCGCCGGCCAGCGCGTGGTAGTAGGTGGTGTGCCAGACATCGACCGCTGCGCAATGCGCGCGTAGCAGTTCGTAGTACCAGCCAGGCCCTTGCAGCCCGGTACGCGCCTGCGAAGCGGCGGCCAGCTTGCCGGCCCACGGGCCGTCGGCGGCGACTTCGCGCATGAGGCGGTGTGCGGGCGTGTCCAGCGTGTCGGGCACCTGGATGGCGAGGCTGCCGCCGGGCGCCAGCTTGGCGGCAAGCGCAGGCAGCAGGCGGCCGTGGTCGGGCAGCCATTGCAGCACGGCATTGGCGAGGATCACGTCGTAAGGGCCCGGGTCGTACCAGGTTTCGATGCGGCTCACCTCGAACTTCAACGCCGGCAGCCGCTTGCGCGCGGCTTCGACCATGTCGGCCGAGCTGTCCAGCCCCGTCACGCTCGCGCCGGGAAAGCAGGCGGCCAGCACTTCGGTCGAATTGCCCGGGCCGCAGCCGATGTCTACCGCGACACGCGGCTCGCGCCCCGGCACCGCGGCCAGCAGGTCGCGCACCGGGCGGGTACGCTCGTTCTCGAATTTCACGTATTGCTTGGCTGACCAAGTCATTGCTGCTCCTTTGCGGGTTCGCTTCTCGTGCTTTGGAAGTTCTGGCTTGTTCGGATGCTTCGGCATCGCGGGCTGCCTCGCCTGCTGCAACGCGGCCCTGCCCTTGGCGGTCAGCGTGACGATGGCCTGCGCGCGCGGCACACCGGGCCGGGACGCCATGTCCACCAGGCCGGCCGTTGTCGCATCCTCCCACGCGGACAGCCGTGGGCAGGACGTGCGCCATGCCTCCATGGTGTCGGCGAAGGTGCGCGGCATGGCGTCCAGCCACGCCAGGAACGCAAGCAGGTTGCCAGGGTGCGACGACGCAGGAAGATTGGCGTCCTTGTCGTAGTCGTTGTCCTTGCCCAGATCCTGTTCTTGCATGGCCGTGCTCCGTGGATGTCCGATGCATGCCGTCAGGATAGAGCCGAACTGCTATGATTTCCAATGCATATTTAGCACGATTTCAATACCTTGGGAGTATGGCAATGATTGAGCTTCGCCGGCTGCGCGCCTTTGTCGTGCTGGCCGAGGAAGGCCACGTCACCCGCGCCGCCGAGCGCCTGGGCATGCAACAGCCGCCGCTCACGCGCCTGTTGCGCGGACTGGAGGAGGAGCTGGGTGTTTTGCTGATGCGCCGCCTGCCGCGCGGCGTGCGCCCGACAGAGGCCGGCCTGGCATTGCTGGAAGAGGCCCGCGCCGTGCTGGCCCGGGCCGAGGGCGTGGCCGATGTGGTGCGCCGCGCCGCGGCCGGGGAGCAAGGGCGGCTGGCGGTGGGCTTTACCAGCTCCGCCGCCCTGCACCCTTTTGTGCCCGCCGTGCTGCGCCGGTTTCGCGAGAGCGTGCCGGGCGTTGCCGTGACGCTGGAGGAAGCCGGCACCAGCGAGCTGGTGGACGCGATCCTGCACGAGCGCCTGGACGCCGCGTTCGTCCGCTCGCCGGTGGGCAGCACCGCCGGGCTGGTGCTCGATGCCGTGCTGGACGAGCCGATGCTGGCTGCGTTGCCGGCCGGGCATCCGCTGTCGGCGCAGGCCGGCGCGCTGCCGCTGTCGGCGCTGGCGCGCGAGCCTTTCATCCTCTATCGCCGCCCCGCCGGGCCCGGTTTATATGACGCGATCCTGACCGCTTGCCGCGCCGCGGGCTTCAGCCCGCTGGTGGCGCAGGAAGCGCCCCGCCTGCCGGCCACGCTGAGCCTGGTGGCAGCAGGCCTTGGCGTGTCCGTGGTGCCCGCGTCCATGCACCGCCTGGGTGGCGAAGATATCGTCTATCGCCCGCTGGGCGAGAGCCCGCCGCTGAGCGCGCCCCTGCACCTCGCGATGCGACAGGGCGCGCTGCCGGCAGCCGTGACGCGCTTTCGCGCGATGGTGCGCGAGATGCGCGAGATGCGCAGTTGAAGGTACGTATGGTTTCCAGTGCGGTCCTCCCTGGGCTGCATTGCCAAGCGCAAGGCGCTGTACGTCGCGCTCGATGCCTTCGCAACCGCCGTCAAATCGGCCGACCACCAGAAGATCATCGAGGCGTCGCTCGCGCACTTCGGCCACATCACCGCGGGCGACCTGAGCCGCCCCGTTGAGATCCGCTCGCGGGATGAAATGGGCCAGCTGCTGTCGGGCATCGCGAAGATGCCGGACGGCCTGGCGCAAGCCGTCTTGTCCGTGCGCACGGGCAGCGAAGTGATCCGCGACGTGGTCGCGACCATGAGCGAGATCATCCGCGACATCCAGCGCGCCTCCGACACAGTGGCCGTGTTCAGGCTGGGAAACCAGGGCATAGCCAGCGCGGCGAGTGCCGCGAGTGCGGCGTCGGCGTCCAACTGGTCGTCCTTCTAAGCCGAACGCCGCGCGGCGGCGGCTTCCAGGCTGCCCTTGAACGAATCAGGCGCGAGCAGCACGCGCAGCGCTCGCGCTGGCACGTTACTCAACGCCGTAGCGCTCGTCACGGCGCGTCCAGCTCGGAGATCTCGATCAGGTTCAGGTCCGGATCGCGCACGTAGACGGAGCGGATCTTCTGCGTGGCGCCGGTCCGCGCGACCGGGCCCGCAACGATGGGCCAGCCGGCAGCGCGCAGCCGCTCGATCACGCCGTCGAGCGGGATCGACGCAATGAAGCACAGGTCCAGCGCGCCGGGCACCGGCAGGTGCGCCTTGGGCTCGAACTCCGCGCCGCGCACGTGCAGGTTGATCTTCTGGTTGCCGAAGCGGAACGCCACGCGGTTCTCACCGAAGGTTTCCAGCTGCATGCCGAGCACGCGCGTATAGAAATCGATGGTGGCGCCGGCATCCGTGCTGGTCAGCACCAGGTGGTCGAGGTGGTCAATCATGTCGCGCTTGCTCTCTCTGCGGTTTGGCCGGAAGCCATCATGGCAGTTGCGCAGGCACATGAACATGTCGGATTGCGCCAGCACCCTTTCCGAAAACGCAAAGCTGAAGCGCCCGCCTCAGCGCGGCGCCAGCAGGTGATCGAACAGCTTGCGCGCCTCGGGCTGCAGCGTCGCGGCCGATTTCACGCCAAGCCACAGCGTGCGCGAAGCCCACGGATCCGCAAGGCGGATGGCACGCAACCCGGCGCCAAGGATCTCGGCGCGCACCGCGCCCTCGGGCAAGACCCCGATGCCAAGGCCCGCCTCGATCATGCGGCAGATCGCATCGAAACTGCTGACCTGCACCCGCAGCTTGAGCACGCGCTCCAGCGCGGCCGCGGCGTCGGCCAGCCGCTGCAGCAGCGAGCTGCCCTGGTTGAGGCCGACGAAATCGAATGCGAGCGCGTCGGCAAAGGCCACCTCGGCGCGCGCCGCCAGCGGATGATCCGGCGGCACCAGCACCACCAGGCGGTCACGGCGATACTCGAACTTTTCCAGCGCGCCGGCCGCAACGTTGTCGGCAAACACGCCGATATCCGCCTGCCCGCCCGCCACCGCCGCGATCACCTCGCCGCTCATGCGCTCCTCCAGGCTGACGCGGATCAGCGGCTGCGCGTGCAGGAACACGCCCAGGTCCCGCGGCATGAACTGGATGATGGCCGAGGTGTTGGCCCACACGCGCACATGCCCCCGCACGCCGATGGCGAAATCGCTCATGTCGCCCGCCAGGCGATTCACGCTATCCAGCACGGCCCGCGCATGGCCGACCAGCCCAACGCCGGCCGGGGTGAGCTCAAGCCCGCGCGGCAGCCTCACGAACAAGGCGCAATCGGTGGTCTTTTCCAGGTCGGCAACGCGGCGGCTGAGCGCCGACAGCGTCATGTGGGTGCGCTCGGCGGCCTTGGTGAAGCTGCCGCTCTGCGCCACCACCAGGAACAGGCGCAGGGACTGCAGGTCGAGATGGGCGGGATTGATCACGCGAAAGCGTCCGGTGGGCGGCGGCGTCGATGGCGGCCGGATGGCCAGGGCCGTCAAGCCATGCCCCGAGGTTTGAGAATCGGGAAAGGCTAGTGGACGAGAACGGCATTGTCAATTTGGGCGCCCAGGGCCACCATGGCCGGTCCACGCGCGCCGGCCGATGGCCAGAGGCATGGCGTACTCGCCACCCGGGCTTACCGACAGGCAGACACGACAAACACCACAAACACCATGAACCCCTCCCAGACCACGCCGGAAGTCGTTTTCCTGGACCGCGGCACGCTGGCCCCCGAGACCGTGCTGCGCGCGTTGCCGTTCGCGCACCGGCTGACGGTCTTTGACGCCACCGCGCCGCATGAAGTGGCCGCGCGCATCGCCAACGCGCAGATCGTGATCACCAACAAGGTCAAGCTGCCGGCCGAGGTGCTGCGCGAGGCCGCCAGCCTGCGCCTGGTGGCGATCGCGGCCACCGGCACCGACCACGTCGACCTGCGCGCCTGCGCCGCCCGCGGCATCTGCGTGTCGAACGTGCGCAACTACGCCGTGCATACGGTGCCCGAGCACACCTTCGCGCTGATCTTCGCGCTGCGCCGCAGCCTGCATGCCTATTGCGACGCGGTGCGCGCGGGCCGCTGGCAGGCCTCGGGGCAGTTCTGCTTTCACGACTACCCGATCCACGACCTGGCCGGCTCGACCATCGGCATCGTCGGCGGCGGCACCCTGGGCCGCTCGGTGGGCGAGATCGCCCGGCTGCTGGGACTCAAGGTGCTGTACGCCGCCCGCAAGGGCCAGCAAAGCGCCGACACGCAACACACGCCCTTCGCGGACATGCTGCGCCTGAGCGACATCATCACGCTGCACTGCCCGCTGACCCCCGCCAACGCGGGGCTGATCGGCCGCGAGGAGTTCGCGCAGATGACGCGCCGCCCGCTGCTGATCAACACCGCGCGCGGCGGCCTGGTCGACGAGGCCGCACTGGTCGACGCCCTGCGGCAAGGACAGGTCTGCGGCGCCGGTTTCGATGTAGCCACCCAGGAGCCGCCCGGCCCCGGCCACCCGTTCCACGCACTGCGCGACCATCCCGCCTTCCTGCTCACGCCGCACGTGGTCTGGGCGAGCCGGGAGGCCATCCAGGCGCTGGCGGACCAGCTGATCGACAATATCGCGGCGTTCGCGGCCGGCTCGCCGCGCAATGTGGTGGCGGGCTGAGCCTGCCCTGGCCGGACAACGATGATGGCGCGCGTGCGACGCCCGGATCCGTGCCGGAAAGCCGCTTCGCGTCTATATTGTTCCTGTTCGGGATCACGACGGAGGGAGCATGCGTGCGCAATGCTGCAGGCTTGTACTGGCGGTGGCGACTGCCTGCGCGCTGGGCCTGGCCCTGAATTGCGCGCCGTGTTTCGCCCAGGCCGGTGCGGGCGCGCCAGTGCCTTTCGTGCGGATCGGGCTTGCCAGGCAGGTTGCCGTTCAGGTTCCCAAGGACTGGACCATCCTGTCCGGGGCCCAGGGCCGGGCCAACGGCACCATCGCGGACGCGGTGGGGGGCGTCTCCATCGTCCCGGCGCCGGCGGGCCAGACGGTCAACCTCCTGCATGCCGTATCCAATGTGCAGAATCCGTACGCGGCCGTGATCGTCAACTCGCTGGCGCAAGCGCCAGTCACGCCCGAGCAGGTCCGCCGCTTCGACAGGTCAATGCTTCTGGCATACGCAGCGAGCTTCGAGCGCAGGATGCGCGACTCCCTGAAGACATCGGGCAGGGAGATGCTCTCCATCGACGAGCCTCGCCTCGAGACAATCGGTGGCTGGCCGGCGATTGCCGTCAACTACGTGCGCACCGGCGCGCAGGGCACGATCTACGTGCAGCATTTCGACATCTATACGCCGGACCAGGAGCTGCTGCTCATCCTCTCGTGCCGCGACACGGCGCGCGGCGTATGGCTGCCGCTGCTGGACCGGGTGCGTAGCTCGATCGTGGTTGGCGAATAGCCGGGATGGCGATCGGGCTGGCCCCCATCGGGATGTCTCCCCTAGTGGCTGATCATCCAGGGCCGCGTGCCGGGGAAGGACTTGGCCGCACCCGGCTTGCCGGCCAGGCCGGCGCTGCCGCCCGAACAGCCACAACCCGGCCCATGCCGGTGCCCCTGGGAACTCGATGGCGCATGGGCGCTGCGCTCGTTGCCCGCATGCGCAATGCGGCGGGCCGATGGCATCAGGGCCAGCATGGTCGCGGTGACCTGGCGCCGGGCTGCGTGGCCGCAGCCGGGGCATGGCTGCGGCGCGTCGCGCTCGTCGATGCGGCGCACCGCGGTGAAGCTGCCGCACGCCTCGCAGGCGTATTCGTACATGGGCATACAGGTATCTCCGCTTGGTGGAAGGTGGCAAGCGCGGGCCCCCTTGGGGAAGGAGGAGGAAGGCGGAAGCCCGCGCCCGCCGTGACTTCACATCTCTGGCTTGCGCTCAGGTCGGCATTCAGGCCACATCCTGCGACAGCAGGACGTCGGCACCGCCCTTGATATGCACGGTGGGTCCATTGGCCTGCGGCCGGATATCGAAGTCGAAGATCTGCGTCGGTATCCAGAGCGTGGCGCAGGAGTTGGGGATGTCCACCACGCCGCTGATATGCCCCTGCACCGGCGCCGTGCCCAGGATGGCGTAGGCCTGCGCGCGCGAGTAGCCAAACTTGGTCAGGTATTCGATCGCGTTCAGGCAGGCCTGCCGGTAGGCGACGTTGACATCCAGGTAGTGCTGCTTGCCTTGTTCATCCACCGAGATGCCTTCGAAGATCAGGTAGTCGTTGTAGGTCGGCGTGATCGGGCTGGGCTTGAAGATGGGGTTCTTGATGCCGTACTTCGCCATGCCGTCCTTGATCACGCTCACCCGCATGTGCACCCACCCCGCCATCTCGATGGCGCCGCAGAAGGTAATCTCGCCGTCGCCCTGGCTGAAGTGCAGATCGCCAACCGACAGCCCCGCCCCATCCACATACACCGGGAAGTACACCTTGGAGCCACGCGACAGGTCCTTGATGTCGCAGTTGCCGCCGTGCTCGCGCGGCGGCACCGTACGCGCGCCCTCGGCTGCCGCCCGCCTGCCAGCGTCGCCAACGAGCTTGCCCATATGGGCGGTCGCGGCAAAGGGCGGGTTGGCCAGCGGCGGCACGCGATCGGGGTCGGTCTTGATCAGCCCTGTCTCGCGTTCGTTCCAGGTATGAAGCAGCTTGGGGTCGGGCAGGCAACCGATCAGCCCGGGATGGATCAGCCCGGCGAACTCCACGCCGGGCACATGGCGCGACGTGGTGTAGACACCGTGGAAATCCCAGATGGATTTCTGCGCCAGGGGGAAATGGTCCGTCAGGAACCCGCCGCCGTTTTTCTTCGAGAAGAAGCCGTTGAAGCCCCACTGGCTTTCGGGCTTGGCACCTACGTCCAGCAGGTCGACCACCAGCAGGTCGCCCGGCTTGACACCGCGCACGCCCACTGGCCCGGAGAGAAAGTGGACGATGGACAGGTCGATGTCCCGCACGTCATCCGCCGACTCGTTGTTCTTGATGAAGCCGCCGGTCCAGTCATAGGTCTCCAGGATGAATTCGTCGCCGGGATTGACCCAGCAAGCCATGGGAATGTCCGGGTGCCAGCGGTTGTGGACCTGTTCGTTCTCGTACGCCGATTGCGCGAGATCGACCTTGATCAGGGTATCTGCCATGTGCCTGTCTCCTTGGTGTGTGTCCGGTCAATCGCCGGATTGCGGCCGTGAAACGATGCAGCCGCCTTGGCTGCATGCCTGGATCAGCGTTGGTCGCGTGCGGCTGCCCGCCGCCGCGTTGTGGTCGACCTTTGCGGTCTGACTTTGCGGTATGTCCTTGCGGTCTATCTGAATGATTCGCTCAGCAGCAGATAGCCTGGCAGCCAGCCAGTGGCGATACCTGCCAGGACGGTCGCAACGCCGGTGAACTTCAGGATCGGGCGCTGCATCGCCAGCAACAGGAAGTACAGGAACCACAGCACGCCCCAGCCGACCCAGCACCAGGCGAACCAGGTATCCCAGACGGAGCTGGCATGGCGCAGCGCATCAATGGCGACGGGAATCACCGTGACCGACACGAACAGGCTGAACCAGCCCAGGCCACGCCCATCCGCACCGTTGAAGCGGTTAAGCGCAACCCACAGATAGGTGAAGGTAAATAGCAGCGTCAGCGCACCGGCCTTGATGGATGCGCTGTCCGCCTCGCCGCCGAAGATCAGCCGCAGCGACACCAGCATCGTCACCCCGCCGGCAAAGATATTGACGACCCAGATCTCGCGGTCGCCAATCTTGCCCAGCAGCCACAAGCCGTTCAGGCACAGCACGGCACCTACGTAAAGCAACGTCAGGCCTAGCATGGCGTATCTCCTCCGTGACGGGTTCTGGTTGTTCTTTTTCTGTTGGCGCCGGCGGCCGCGTGGCGACGGGTCAACTATAAGCAGGCCCGCGAAGATGCGAATCCTTCACGACGAGGATTCTGCGCATCACGTGGCTGGGTGAGGTGGCCTCACCCAGTTGAATGAGGCAACGGATAAGGCAGCGGCGCGATGGCCAGGTGAGGGACGTTCAGGCCGGCGGGCAATGCTGCGCGTGCAGGCGCACCAATTCCATCTGGCCATGGGTGCCGGTCTTCTGGAAGATCTGCTTGAGGTGGCTGCGCACCGTGTTCTCGGACACGTGCAGTAGCTGCGCCAGGCTGGCGATGGAGTGGCCGGCGAAGACCAGCGCGTTGACCCGCGCCTGGGCCTCGCTCAGCTTGAACTGGCGCGCGAACAGGCAATCGTGGTGCGCATGCTCCGCACCCTGCCGGCGCGCGCTGACCACCACCAGCGCGCGCGCCTCGCCCAGCCCGTTGCGCATGGATGCACCGGCGGGCTGCAACGTGAGCGTCGTGGGCAAGGCAAAGCCGGGCGCGCAAACCGACAGCACCTGCGTGGGCACCAGCGTGGCCTGGCCCGGGCGGGGGTCGCGCGTGTCACCGGCCTTGGAGGGAAGTCCTTGGGAAGCCCCGGCCAGCGTGGCCAGCATCTCGTGCAAGGTGCGGTGGTCGGTCGGCATCACCGCCGCAAGATACTCGCCATCCCGGTACAGGCCGCTGCCCTGCCCGCACAGTGCTTGCGCGCTGCGGTTGCAGTAGACGATGCGCCCATCCTGCTCCACCAGGAAGGTCGCGTTAGGATGGCCGTCGATGACGCACATCAGCGCCTGGCTCAGGTCCGCGGCGCTGTGGCGGTGCCAGCGGTTTTCCAGCGACAGCGCCATATGCGCCAGCAGGCCGCGGAACTCCGCCTTCTCCTTGCTGGCAAAGCGCCGCTGGTCTTCGCGCCGGTACAACTCAAGGTAGTAGACGACATCCGCCTCGCGCGCCACCACCCCGCACAGGCGATGCAGATAGCGATGAGGCCGCAGCAACGCCTGGTAGTAGTCCGTGCGGACCAGGTCGCCGCTGCCCAGCATGTCTTCGCCGCTGATCACCTGCAGGGGCTGGTAGGCCGTGCTGGAGAGGAACCACGGGTTGCGCGCGGAGTACTGCGCAAAGGTGCGAAAAAACGCCGGGTCGTCCGGGGCGCCGTGCAGCACCGCGCCCTGGCCGCCGGCCAGGTGCCGCCGCGCCAGCACGGCCGCGCCCGCGGCGAACTGATCGCGCACCAGCGCAACCACGCCGCGCCAGCCATCATCATCGCGCGCGGCGTGGATACGGTAGATCAGTTCCCCGGCCTGGGGATCGGCGCTATCGGCGCTATCGGCATTCTGGGCGGGCAACCGCGCATTCTCCATGGCATCGGGCACAGCGGATCCGGGCAGCGGCGAGCGCGCTGCGACGCTGCCCCCAGCCTCTTCGATATGAGGACTGCCGGCCAGTGTTTGCGCTGACACCCTAAATGTCAAGGCGCCGCGCCATGCTGCCGCGCAGCATCCGCACGGCATGCCGCAGCGCGTTGCGCACCCCTTCCCGCGCGGCGCGCATGTCATTGCGCGAGGGGCGGATTCAGACAATAATCGGAGCGCCCGCTGCCAGCCATCCGTCCCGACCCGGATCGCACCCGAAGCCACCACGCCATGCGCATCAAACGAGAATACCAATCCTGGGTCGCGAACGAAACGCTGGAGGATTACGCGCTGCGCTATGCGGCGCGCTCTTACCGGCGCTGGTCGCCATTCACGCTGGCCAACACGGCCATCGGCGGCGTGTCCTTCCTGGCACTGGAAGCCATCGGCGCCAGCGTCACGCTCAGCTTTGGCTTCCAGAACGCCTTCCCGGCCATTCTGCTGGTCTGCGCGCTGATATTCCTGATCGGGCTGCCGGTGGCATACCACGCCAGCATGGCCAATGTGGACATCGACCTGCTCACGCGCGGCGCGGGCTTCGGCTATGCCGGGTCCACCATCACCTCGCTGATCTACGCGTCCTTCACCTTTATCTTCTTCGCGCTGGAGTCGGCCATCCTGGCCCAGGCGCTCGCCATTGCCACCGGCCTGAACCTGACAGTGGGCTACCTGGTCTGCTCGCTGGTGATCGTGCCAATGGTGTTCTTCGGTGTCACGCTGATCAACAAGCTGCAGATGTGGACACAGCCGCTGTGGGCGGTGCTGCTGGTGCTGCCCTTCGCCTACATCCTGCGCCACGATCCCGGCGTGCTGGCGCAATGGGCGGCATTCACCGGGCGCGATGCGGCCTCGCCCGCATTCAATGTGCTGGCATTTGGCGCCGCCACCGGCGTGCTGTTCTCGCTGATGGGCCAGATTGGCGAGCAGGTGGACTACCTGCGCTTCCTGCCCGACCGCACGCCGCAGAACCGCTGGCGCTGGTGGAGCGCGCTGCTGCTGGCGGGCCCGGGCTGGATCGTGATCGGCGGCCTCAAGGTGCTGGCGGGCAGCCTGCTGGCGGTGCTCGCGCTGCAAGCAGGCGTGCCCGCCAATCATGCGATGGAGCCGATCCACATGTACGTGTGGGCATACGGGCAGGTATTCGATCGGCCCGAGGTGGTGCTCGCGGTGGCGATGCTGTTCGTGCTCGTGTCGCAGATCAAGATCAACGTGACCAATGCCTACGCGGGCTCACTGGCCTGGTCCAATGTGTTCGTGCGGCTGGCGCACTACCATCCGGGCCGCGTGGTCTGGCTGGTGTTCAACGTGCTGATCGCGCTGTTGCTCACCCTGCTGGGCATCTTCAGCACATTGGAGGCCGTGCTGAGCGTGTATTCCAACCTGGTGATCGCCTGGCTCGGCGCCCTGGCGGCCGACCTTGTCGTGCTCAAGCCGCTGGGCATCAGCCCGCGGCACATCGAATTCCGCCGGGCCTACCTGTATGCGTTCAACCCGGTGGGCTGCGGCGCCATGCTGATCGCCTCGCTCGCCGGCATCGGCGCTTACTCCGGCTTGCTTGGCGCGCTGGCGCAAGCCTATTGCGCCTTTATCGCGCTGGGCGCTTCGTTCGCCAGCGCCATCCTGATCGCCTATGCGACCCGCGGCCGGTACTACATCGCGCGGGAGGACCCGAACCCCCTCGACAAGCACGCCGACGAGCCGATCCGCTGCTGCATCTGCGAGCGCGACTACGAAGCACCGGACATGGCGCACTGCCCCTTCTATGCGGGGCCGATCTGCTCGCTGTGCTGCGGCCTGGACAACCATTGCCACGATGCCTGCAAGGCGCCCGGCGCCGCCGCGCAAACGCAGGCGGCGCCGTGGCAAGGCAGCTTCCTGCGGATACTGCCGCCGCATTTCCTGCGGCGGCTGGCGCGTTTCCTCGGCCTGTTCGTGATTGCCGCGGCGGCCATGGGCGCCGTGTTCCTGCTCGCCTACCGGCTGATCGGCGAAGGGCATGCCTCGCACGCCGACGGGACGGGCGGCCTGCTGCTGCGCGTGTACTCGGCCACCTTGCCGCTGCTGGCTTTCGGCGCGTGGTGGATCGTGCTGTCACACGAAAGCCGCGAGCTGGCGCAGGCGGAACTGATGGAGTCGCTGCGCCATCTCGAGTCCGCGCGCAAGCACCTGGTGGATGCGGAAAAGATGGCCTCTCTCGGCGGACTGGTCGCGGGCGTGGCGCACGAGATCAACACGCCGGTGGGCATCGCCGTCAGCGCCGCCTCCTACCTGCAGGACCGCACCAGCGCCACGCAGGCGCTGGTGGCAAGCAACGAGCTGGCACCCGAGGCGCTGCAACGCTACCTGTCGGACGCCGCGCAATCCGCCCGTTTGCTGCTGTCCAACGCCAACCGCGCGGCAGAGCTGGTGCAGAGCTTCAAGCAGATGGCGGTCGACCAGACCAGCGAAAAACGGCGCAGCTTCGACCTGGGCGACTATATCCGCGAGACCGTGGTCAGCCTCGACCCGCGCCTGCGCGACACGCACGTGCAATTGCTGATCGACTGCCCGGCCGGCATCGCCATGAACGGCTACCCCGGCGCGATCGCGCAGATCCTCACCAACCTGGTCATGAACTCGCTGGTGCACGCATTCGGCAGCGGCGACACGGGCCCTGTGCGCGGCACCATCCGCATCGCCGCCCGGCTCGCCGCCGGTGACGAAGTCGTGATCCGCTACGCCGACGACGGCAGCGGCATTTCCGATGCCCTGCATGAGAAGATCTTCGAGCCCTTCTTTACCTCGCGCCGCGGCAAGGGTGGCAGCGGCCTGGGCCTTCACCTGGTCTACAACCTGGTGACACAGCGCCTGGGCGGCACCATCACCGTGGGCCATGCGGGCACTACCGATGGCTGCGGTACCGTCTTCACCCTGCGCATGCCCCGCATCACGCCCTCGGCGAAGGCCACCATCCCGATCGTATCCGCCAGGACTCTGCCATGAATTCCTCTTTATCGATGCCCGCGTGGCAGGTCCTGCTGGTCGACGACGACCCCGACGTGCACGAGATCACGCGCCTGGTGCTGACCGACCTGACCTTCTCCGGGCGCAAGATCCAGTTCCACAGCGTGTATTCCGGCGAAGCCTGCAGGGCCCACCTCGCCGCTCACCCGGATACCGCACTCGTGCTGCTCGATGTCGTGATGGAGACCGACGATGCCGGCCTGGCCACGGTGCGCTACATCCGCGAGCAACTGCGCAACCCCGACCTCCAGATCGTGCTGCGCACCGGGCATCCCGGCATGGCGCCGGAGCGCGAGGTGGTGACCGGCTACGAGATCAATGGCTACTTCCTCAAGACGGAGATGACCGCGCAAAAGCTGACCTCCGTCGTGATCGGCGGCCTGCGCGCGTACCAGTACGTAAAAGCCTTGCAGCAAGCTCATGCCCTGCCTCAGCCGGCCCCGCACGCGCAAGGCGTGCCGCGCGCGCCCGAGCGCACGGCCGCCGAGGCAGGTAGCGCGCGGATCGAAGCCGCCATCGAACAAGCGCTGCACAGCGGCCAGTACCGGCTGCAAGCCGTTTCCCAGTTCGACCTGGGCTCCGCCGCCGTCGCGGCCATCGCGCTGCTGCCGGCGTGGCCGAGCCCCACCGGCTGGATGCCGCACGCCGAAATCGCCAGCCACGTGCGCAGCCCAGGCCTCATTGGCGCGATCAATGCCGCGCTGCTGCGCCGCGCGTGCGAACTCGCGCTAGCCTGGCACGCGGATTCGCAATCCGCCCTATCCGGCGCGGCCCGCGTCAGCGTCCCCATCCTGTTGCCGCTCATGGCCGGCGCCGAGGAGTCCGAACTGCTGGCGTTGCCGGAGCTGCTCCGCCAATACCTGCGCGAGACCGCCCAGGCCGGCAGCGTGCTCGACCTGCAATTGCCGGGCCTCCTGCTGGGCACCGCCACCGAAGCCGCCCGCCTGGCCTGCGCCCGCATCCAGGAGCAAGGCGCGTCCGTCACGCTGGCCGACGTTGGCAACACGCCCATCTCGCTGGCCAACCTGCAGCGCTTGCTGCCCGACCGGCTGCAGATTCCCCAGGACTACGTGCGTAACGTGGCAACCGATGCCAAACGCGCCGCCATCGCGCGTGCCGTGATCGCGCTGGCACACACGCTCGGCATGCAGGTGCTGGCCAATGGCCTGGCCAGCTCGGAAGAACTGCAGTTCTTCAAATGGGAGGGTTGCGACATTGGGCAGGGGGACGTGCTTGGCAGCGTTTGGGAGGCCACGGGTCGCGGCTCGCCAGGCGCTTAGCGTGCCGCCGCCCCCGGCTCGGTGATGGCGCTGTAGACCAGCGTGCGCAGCTGGCGGCGCACCGGGTAGGCGGACGACGGCAGCAGTTGGGTCAGGAACAGTCCGATCAGGTCCTCCTGCGGATCGACCCAGAAGAAGGTGCTGGCCGCGCCGCCCCAGAAGAAGTCGCCGGCGCTGCCGGGAATCAACGTGGTCGCCGGCGTCACCGTGGTGGCGAAGCCGAGCCCGAAGCCAACGCCATCATAGGTGGCTTCGCTGAACATGGAGCGCGACATGCGCGGCAGGTCCACGCCGCCCGGCAAATGGTTGGCGGTCATCAGCGCCAGGGTCTTCGGCCCCAGCAGGCGCGCCCCATCCAGCTCACCGCCTTGCAACAGCATGCGTGCGAAGCGCATGTAGTCCGCCGCGGTGGACACCAGGCCGCCACCGCCGGAGATGAAGCTGGGCGGCTTCAGGTAGGGGCTGGTGCGGGGATCGTCCTGCAGGACCGGCGCGCGCGCGGATACCACCTTCGAACCGAGCGAGCCGACGGCGTAGCAGGCGCAAAAGCGCGAGGCCTTGTCTTGCGGCACGTGAAAGGCAGTGTCAACCATGCCCAGCGGATCGAATATGCGTTCCTTCAGGAAGGTCTCGAAAGGGATTCCGCTGATCTTGCCGACAAGGTAGCCCAGCACGTCGGTGGCGACCGAGTAGTTCCAGGCCTCGCCCGGCGAGAACTCGAGCGGCAGCTTGGCCAGCTTCCCGATCATGTCGTCCAGCGTGCCGCCGGTGGCGAGTTCGCCCAGCATCTGCTTGCGGTAAGCCGCGTCGACGTTGGTGTTCTGCTGGAAACCATAGGTCAGGCCGGACGTATGGCGCAGCAGGTCGACCACCAGCATCGGGCGCGCAGCCGGGCGCGTCTGGAAGCTCTCCATGAAGCCCCCGGCGTAGACGCCCAGGTTTTCCCATGCCGGGATGTACTTGCTGACCGGATCGTCCAGGGCGATCTTGCATTCCTCGACCAGCATCATGACCGCCACCGAGGTGACCGGCTTGCTCATCGAATAGATGCGAAAGATCGAATCCTCGGCCAACGGAACCTGCCGCTCGCGGTCGGCCAGGCCCAACACCGAGTTCAGCGCCAACTCGCCGCGCCGCCACACCTGGATGAGCGTGCCGGGCAACTTGCCGGTCGCGATATAGGCGTCGTCGATGAAACGTTCGACCCGCCCAAGCCGCTCGCGCGACATCCCCTGCGTTTGCCTGCCTTGCATATCCGTGTCTCCTCATTGATACCGTAGGTGAAATGCCGGCGCGCTGGCTGGAACTGCCGCTCGCTCGCACCTCGCCATCATGACATCGGCGCCTGCCCACGCCAAGCGGGCCGCGCGGGCAATGGCAACACGCAATGAAACCGGAGAAGCGGTGGGCCGGCGTCTGCCGCCCGGATCGCACCGACTCACCACACGATGCGACGCGCTATGCGGCCCCTGCCCTTACTCCAGGGTCACATTGGCCTTCTTGACCAGGGCCGCATAGCGCGCCGCTTCGCTCTGGAAGAACCTGGCGGCTGCCTCCGGCGTGCCGGGACTGATCGTATTGCCCTGCTTCTTCATCGCTTCCAGCACGTCCGGGCTGGTGAATGCCCTGGCGAACAACATGTTGAGGCGCTTGACCTCGACCGGCGGCAGCCCCGCCGGGCCTACCACGGCAAACCAGCCCTCGACCGCGTAGTTGGGCAAGCCTTGTTCTGCGATGGTGGGGATATCCGGCGCGGCCGGCGAGCGCGTCGCGCCGCACAGGCCGATCGCGCGCAGCGATCCGCTCTTCAGGTGCGGCGCCACGGCATTCAAGGCCACGACACCCATCTCCACCTGGCCCGCGATCAGGTCGGTCATCATCGGTCCGGTGCCTTTGTAAGGCACATGGCGAGCCTTGACATGTGCCTCATCGAGGAACATCTCGGCGGCGAGCTGGAGAATGGTGCCGTTGCCCGACGACGCATAGTTGAGCGAATCGGGCTTGGCCTTGAGCAAGGCGATGAGTTCCTGCACGTTCCTGGCGGGGACCTTGGGGTTGACCACCAGGACCAGCGGCGTCGAGCCGATCACGCTGATGGGCGTGAAGTCCTTGATCGCGTCGAACGGCATCTTCTTGTACACGCTCGGGTTGATCACGTGGTTGTTGGAGAACAGGCCCAGCGTGGTGCCGTCGGGTGGCGCCTTGGCCACCGCCGCCGCGCCGGTCATGCCGCCGGCGCCGGGAAGATTCTCGATCACTACCGGCTGGCCCAGGCTCTTGCCCAGCGCAGGCCCGGCAGCGCGTGCGATCGCGTCCACGCCCGAGCCAGCGCTGATCGGCAGGATCAGGCGCACCGGCCGGCCCGAGCCCTGGGCCAGCACGGTGCCGGCCGGCAAGGCAAGCGTCAATGCGATAGCCGAAGTGGCCAAGCCGAGTGCTGCCCGGCGCCAAAGGGGGAATGCCATGTCTGTCTCCGTATGTTTATCGTTCTGGTCCGCGTGGCCGTCCGAAGCCACGTGGCAATGCGGAAAGATTCAGTCCGGGCTATGCGCGCCCAGGCCGGACAGGATTTCGTCGTTGTGCTCGCCAATGCCCGGCAGCGGCATGCGCACGCCGGGCCTGCGTCCGCCCATCAACAGCGGCAACAGCACAACGTCCGTGGTGCCGCCGTCCTCGGTCTGCATCGGCACCAGGCCACCGCTTGCTCTCAGGTGCGGGTCATCGAGCAGTTGCTCCGGACGCATGATGGGCGCGTAGGGAATGCCCGCGGCTTCAAGCTTCGGCGCAAGCGCTTGCACGCGGTGGTCCTTGAGAATCTCGCCAAGCCGCTCCAGCAATGCCGGGCGCACCGCCACCCGCATGGCGTTGGTGGCCAGTGCCGGATCGGCGGCCAGGTCGGGACGTTGCAGCACGTCGCACAGGGTGTTGAACTGCTTGTCGCTGACGGCCCCGATGAAGAGCTGTTCGCCTTCGGCCAGCGTGAACACGTCATAGACGCTCCAGGCGGACACGCGCGACGGCATCGGCGGCGGCGGCTCGGCGGTCATCGAGAACTGCTGCATATGCTGGGACGACAGGAACACGCAATTCTCGAACAGCGCGCTCTGCACTTCCTGCCCCTTGCCGGTGCGGTCGCGCTCCCGCAGTGCCGCCATCACGCCGATGGCGCCGAACATGCCGCCCATGATGTCGTTGACCGAGGTGCCGGCGCGCAGCGGGCGGCCCTTGGGCCCGGTCATGTAGGACAGGCCGCCCATCATCTGCACGACTTCGTCTAGCGCCAGGCGGTGTTCATAGGGCCCGGGCAGGAAGCCCTTGTGCGAGACGTAGATCAGCTTGGGAAACCTGGCGGACAGCGTGGCGTAATCCAGCCCGCATTTCGCCATCAGCCCCGGGCGGAAGTTCTCCAGCAACACGTCGCACTGGCCAACCAGCTCCACTGCCGTGGCCTGCCCTTGCGGGGTGGTGATATCGATGACCACGCTCTTCTTGTTGCGGTTGAACGAGCGGAAAAAGCCGATGCCAAGGCCGGGCAGGTTGCGGGTCTTGTCGCCACCGGGCGGCTCGACCTTGATGACTTCGGCGCCCAGGTCCGCGAGGATCATGCCGCAGGTCGGGCCCATCACCATATGCGTGAACTCAACCACGCGGACGCCGGCGAGCGGCAAGGAGGCATGTTCAGCGTGCATGGTTCTCTCTCAGGCGGAAAGCCGCATCGGCAACCGACGCGGGAAATGTCTTGGGCAGGCCGGCGCGCCACAGCGTGCCGTGCAGGGTTTCCGTGCTCAGCCAGCCGGCCACGCGCTCGCGCAGCGCCAGCAGACGGCGGATATCGATGCCAGTATCGAAGCCCATGCTGCCCAGCAGGTAGGCCAGGTCTTCGGTGGCGACATTGCCGCTGGCGCCGGGCGCGTGCGGGCAGCCGCCGATGCCGGCGAGGCAGGCATCGAAGCGGGTCACCCCGGCCTCCAGGGCAGCATAGACGTTGGCCAGCCCGAGTCCGCGCGTGTCGTGGAAGTGCCCGCACCAGAGGCGGTCGCCGGCCATTGCCGTGGCGCGTTCGAACAGGCGGCGGACCATGCCGGGATCGGCGTAGCCCACCGTGTCGGCCAGGCTCACGCGATCGGCGCCCGCGTCCAGCAGGGCCTGCATCAGCCGCAGCACCTCGTCCGGATCCACATGGCCCTGGATCGTACAGCCAAAGGCCGTGCCCACGCCACCTTCGATCAGCGTGCGGGAGCCGGCCGCGTCGCGCTCGGCGCGGATCCTGGCGACCTCGGCCACGACTTCGTCAGGGGTCTTGCGCAGGTTGGCCAGGCTATGCGCATGGCTGGCGGACAGCGGCACCAGCATCAGGTCCGCGCCGCTGGCGATGGCGTTCTCCGCGCCCCGCAGGTTCGGCACCAGAACCGAGACGAACAACCCCGGCAGCGACCTGGCAAAGTCCACGAGTTCCGCCGTGTCGGCAAGTTGCGGCAATCGCTTGGCCGGGACGAACGAGCCGACTTCGATCTCCCGCTGGCCCGCCGCATAGGCCGCCTGGATCCACTCGCGCTTGGCGCAAGTCGGCAGGATGGTGGCGATGCTTTGCAGCCCGTCACGCAGCCCGACCTCGCGGATCACGGCCTGGCGCGGTGCCGATTGAGTGTGCCTTGTCATTGAATCAGTGTCCCCTCGGAGGTTGGTGCTTTGGTCTGGCCTATGCACTCTATGTTGTTCCGGCACAGGCCAGAAGCGGTAATCAAGAAGCGCTGGCATTCCGGATTGGAACATCTGAACGAGTCACGCCGATGCGTCCCCCAAGCCAGCGGTCCGCCGACTGCCGCACACGAGGTGCCACGTGCCACCGCTCGCGTCCAGACCGAGGAATTTCCGGTGATGACAAGAAACGTTAAGATGGCCGCACTTGATTTCCAGATTGGAAATCCACCGTGGAAGGCTTTCGATGCGTGATCTAGACCTCACCTCCCTGCGCCTGTTTGTTGCGGTTTGCGAGACCCGCAACATGGCGCGCGCCGGCGAACAGCAACACATCGTGGCTTCGGCCATCAGCAAGCGGCTGGCGCAGCTGGAAGACACGGTGGGCGTGACGCTGTTCGAGCGGCGCCGGCGCGGCGTGATCCCGACCGCGGCGGGTGAGATCCTGCTTGAGCACGCTCGCGCCATGCTGGCCGCGGCTGATCGCGTGGAGCGCGACATGGCCGACTACGGGACCGGCATCAAGGGGCAAGTCCGCTTGCTGGCCACCGTATCGTGCATGGCCGAGTCGCTGCCCGACGATATCGCGAGCTTCCTGCAGGTGCCCGAGCACCGGGACATCCGCGTCACCGTCGAGGAAAGCCTCAGCCGCGACCTCGTCCGCGCATTGCGTGAGGGCTCCGCGCCGTTGGGCATCTGCTGGGATGCCGCGGATCTGGAAGGATTCCAGACCCGCCCCTATCGCGGCGATGCCCTGGCGGCCATCGTGCATCCCGAGCATCCGCTCGCTGGCCAGCCGGATTGCACGTTTGCGCAAACGCTGGAGTTCGACCACATCGGGCTGCCCGGGCAGACGGCAGTGCACACCATGCTCGCGCGCGCCGCGGCCATCATCGGCTTGCCGATGGCATACCGCGTGGTGGTTTCCTCGTTCGATGCGTCCCTGCGCTGCGTGCGCGCGAATCTGGGTCTTGCCATCATGCCCCGCGAGGTGGTCGAGCCCACTTACGCCAGCTTTGGCGTACGGGTGATCCCGCTCGCCGATAGCTGGGCACAGCGCCGCTTCGCAATCTGCATGCGCGACGAGGCAAGCCTTTCGCCAGCGGCAAGGCTGCTGGTGGACTACCTGGAACAAAAGGCAGCAGGCTGACGGCACGCCTGCGTGCGTCGCCTTGCGCAGTCGGCGCAGACTGGTTTCACGATGACAGGGCGTACAGCAAACCGAGGGCCAGCAGGCATCCGGTCAGTTTCAGGTAATACCCGCCACCGTGATGAGGTTGGCCTGTGCGGAGTGCTGCATTGCGGCTGTGCGGCATGATGTTGCTCACCGAATTGTGACAGCCCACAGGTTAAGAACTCGCCCATGCAAATGGCGTAGAAAGCTATCAGCCAGGCATAAACAGCCCGTAAATGTCCATCCGCTGCCGGATGATCCCCACCTACAATGAATTGTCGGGCCGGGCCAGCTTGGACCTTCGCCTTGTTGCGGGCAGCCGCAGGCCACGGATGACGGTCCGGCAAAGGAGCATGATCGATGCGCTCGGCAGCGATATCCGGCCTGCGCCTGAGGCATATTGCCGCCAGGGTTGCGGTTGGCATCATCGGCTTGATCGTCATCGGCCGCCTCACCGGCATGCTGGTCGACTGGCTGTGGTTTTCCTCCATCGGCTATGTCAACGTCTTCTGGACGGTCCTTGTCACCAAGTTGCTTCTGTTCGCTGCGGTCTTCGCTGCATCGGCGGGCGCGATCTGGGTATCGGGAGCGCTGGCGCACCACTATGCGAGCCCGCCCGGCTCCTGGAGGGCGGAGGTCCTGAGCGAGCTGGTCGGCGAAGTCGCGCCGCACCTGCCGTGGCATGCCGCCATCGCCGGTGCCGCCGTCCTGCTGGGCCTGCTGCTCGCCGCCAGCGAAATCCCGGACTGGGACCTCGTGCTTCGCTACCTCAACCAGGTGCCCTTTGGCAAGGCCGATCCGATCTTTGGCAAGGACATCGGCTTCTATCTCTTCTCGCTGCCCGCCTATCTTGCGTTGAGGAACTGGCTGCTACTGCTGCTGTGCTGCTGCGCGGCGGCCGCCGCCGCGGTGTGCGGAATGCGCGGCGACATCGCCTGCATGCGCTCGCCGCGCGGGCTTTCGCCTGCGGCCGCCACCCACGGCTCGGCCCTGCTGGGCTTGTTCTTCCTGCTGCAGGCCTGGTCCTACTGGCTCGACCGCTTTCTGCTGCTCTATGGGGACAACGGCGTGGTGGTGGGCGCCAGCTATACGGATATCCACGTGGGGCTGCCAGTCCTGTGGCCGCTGATCGGCCTGGCCACCGCGGCCGCAGCCGCTTCATGGGCCAATATGCGCTGGCGGGGCTATCGCATTCCTGCCGCCTCGGCGCTGGCCGTGTTCGGCAGCGCCTTGGTACTGGTGCTGATCTACCCGGCGCTATTCCAGCGTTTCTATGTCAAGCCGAACGAACTGCTGCTGGAGACGCCCTATATCGCCCACAATATTGCGCTGACACGCGACGCCTATGGCCTGGCGCAAATCTCGGTAAAGCCGTTTCCCGCCGAGCAGAACCTCGATCTCGCCGCGCTGCAGGCCAATCGCCCGACCATCGACAACATCCGCCTGTGGGATCTGCAGCCGCTGCGTGATACCTACGCGCAGTTGCAGGAGATCAGGACCTATTACAAATTCCTGGCGACGGACATCGACCGCTACCGCTTCGACGCCCGTTACCAGCAGGTGATGCTCTCGGCGCGGGAGCTGGAGCCGTCGCTGCTTCCGGCCAATGCCCAAACCTGGGTCAACCTGCATCTCCTGTTCACCCACGGCAATGGCGTGGTGATGTCGCCGGTCACGGAGAAATCCGCGGAGGGCCTGCCTACCCTCTACCTGAAGGATATTCCGCCCGCCTCCAGCGGCGGCCCGCCCATCGGTGAACCGCGCCTGTACTTTGGTGAAGGCGGCAAGGGCTATGTGATCGTCAACGGCAACACGCCCGAATTCGATTACCCCAAAGGCGATAAGAACGTCTATACGACCTACCACGGGCGTGACGGCATCGCGATCGGCAGCATGGCGCTGCAGGCCCTCTTCGCCTGGCAATTCGACGATCCCAACATCCTGGTGACCAGCGACATCACGCCCGCGAGCCGGATCCTGCTCCATCGCAATATCCAGGACCGGGTGCGTACGATCGCCCCGTTCCTCAGCCTGGACCATGACCCCTACATCGTCGTCGCCGGCGGGCGGCTTTTCTGGATCCAGGATGCCTACACCACCAGCCGCTGGTTCCCATACTCCCAGCCGGGCACCGGTGACGGCGACAATTACATCCGCAACGCCGTCAAGGTGGTGATCGATGCGTATAACGGGACTGCCGATTTCTACATCAGCGATCCCGCCGATCCCGTGGTGCGGACGTACCAGCGCATTTTCCCGGGGCTGTTCAAGCCGCTGGGCGCGATGCCGCAAGACCTGCAGCAGCATATCCGCTACCCCGAAGACCTGTTCCTGATCCAGGCGCAGGTCTACCGCGCCTATCACATGGAAACGCCGGAAGTCTTCTACAACCGCGAGGATCTCTGGCAGTTCCCGCGCAAGCAGGCCGACATCGATGCGGGCACCGGCCCCGGCACGCCCATGACGCCCTACTACATGATCGTGCGGCTGCCCGCGCAGCCGCGCGCCGAATTCGTGCTGATGCTGCCGATGGTGCCCAGCCAGCGCGAGAACATGATTGCGTGGCTGGCGGCGCGTTGCGATCCGCCTGACTACGGCAAGCTCGTCGTCTATGCCTTTCCCAAGGACAAGCTGGTCTATGGGCCATTCCAGATCGAGGCGCGCATCCAGCAAAACACCGAGATCTCACAGCAGATTTCGCTGTGGAACCAGATGGGTTCGCGCGTCATCCGCGGCCACCTTCAGGTCGTGCCCATCGACAACTCGATTCTCTACGTCTCGCCGCTGTACTTGCGCGCGGAGTCCGGTCAGTTGCCAGAGCTCAAACGGGTGATCGCCGCCTATGGCGACCATGTGGTGATGGAGGAAACCTTGGGCGCGGCGCTGGCGGCGCTCTTCAAGGAGGCGGCCCCGGTGGTGGCCGCGCCCGGTGGCCCACCAGACGGCCGCGCCCGCGAGGCACTCGCCCACTATGACCGCGCCATGGAGCGATTGAAGGCGGGCGACTGGGGCGGCTTTGGCGCGGAACTCGACGCGCTGAAGCCGCTGCTCGAAGCGCTCGGCGCCGGGCGCGCCGATACGCAGAAATGACGAACGATCATGCAAACGATCGTGCCTGGCGCCGAGCCGGCGAAAAGGCCGACGTTCGCCTGCAACGGCTAGAATGATCGCCAGCCACCGCCGCACATTGTTCGCTCGCTCTGGAGGAAGACCCATGAAAGCCTGGATCGCAATGGCCATTGGCGCGCTTGGCTGCGCCATGGCGTTCCTGGCGGGTCCATCCTGCGCCACGGACACGGCGACGCTGACCATTGCCGCCGGTGCGCAACAGCGCAACTGGACGCGGGATGCGCTGCTGAAAGACCGCCGCCTGACCGACGTGACGGTGGACGACGACAACCTGAAACGCCGCCTGACCTTCCAGGCGATTCCCTTGGCCGCCCTGCTGCACGGCATGCCGGTGACGGCCGACGCGAGTGCGACGACCGCGGCCAGCGATGGCTATGTCTCCCACCTGCCGACGCGCCTGTTGCTGGCCGATAGCGCCGACGAGCCGCGCGCCTGGCTGGCGGTGGAAAATCCTGCCGCGCCGTGGCCGACGCTCAAGGGCCAGGACATCGGGCCGTTCCGCCTGATCTGGACAGTGCCGGCGGGCCGCGCCGCTTCCCTTGTTAACGAGAGCCTCTGGACGTACAGCATTGTGCGCATCGACATCACCGCGCCGCCGGCCGAGCGCTTTGCGGCCATCCGCCCCGCCCCCGGCCTGCCGGCGGACGGCGCGGTCATGCGCGGCTTTGCGACATTCCAGCGCGTTTGCTTCTCGTGCCACTCGCTCAACCGGGTCGGCGACGCGCACCTTGGCCCCGACCTGAATGTGCCGCACAGCGCCGTCGATTATCTGGGCGACGACAAGCTGGCCACGCTGATCCGCGACCCGCAGTCGTTGCGCTGGTGGCCTAACGCGCGCATGTCGGCGATCGACGAGAAAACGCTGCCCAACGCGGATCTGAAGGACTTGCTGGCGTACCTGCATCATATGGCCGGCCGCAAGGTGGCGGCGCCTGCCGCGCCCTGACTCCGCGGACGCCCGGCAGCCGCAGGGCGGAACCGGCCAATGAGCCGCCCTTGGCCGGCACGGCGCGCCCCACGATCCAGATGGCATCACGTTGCGTGCCTGCGTGGCGCGGGAAACGTATGACCGGTTCCCCAAAGGCCAACCCTGAAATGGCTCTTGGATTTCCGCGCCCACCTCTCAACTCAAAATCATCGATTTTTTGAAATCACACCACTCATGTATTGATTTAAATCGCGAAAATCATTAATACGCCACGAGTACGGCGACAGCTTTACACCATTCTCTCGCAAGGTTTTTGGAATCAAATCTCCATTCGGACGAAGTATTACCGATGAAACAATGACACCCGGATAATCATTTAGCCGTTTTCTGAAGGCGGATGTTGTAAGATCAGGCGTAGGAGGATTGCTTTTATTCGCCAATGGTCCTGTTGCCTTGAGATCCACTCCGTGGCACATGGCACATCTCTGCAAATAGAGATTTTTCCCATTTGCATTATCCGCGAAGGATTGTGATGCTTGAATTAGCGATAAAATTCCCAGCGAAGCGATGAATAATATTTTCATTTTCATGTGGCTTTGTTGTATAAATCAGATCTGAATCGAGGGAAAGACCCGGAGGTTCCACTGCAACACTCAATTCTCCTCGATAACATTTTAAACGAGATTGTTAATTGGCAATGTGCTCGCAAGAGGTCGGCCGGCTCGCCGGCATTGCCCCCACAAGCTCTCAAGCCCACAAGCCCTCAAGCCACGGTCTTCGTTTTCGCGCCACGCCTAGCACGGTCCGGCATCCGGTTCAATTGACAATGTGATAGGTGACCGAATGCGCCTCAACCGGCGACACCACCTCCCACCTGTGGAGCATTCTCTCGATGGCCGCGTTCGTCAGCGTGGTGTCGCGCTTGCGGTTGCGCGACAGGATGGTCTGCTCCGCGGCCTCCAGATAGACGACATTGACTTCGGCGCCGTAGGCGAACAGCAAGTCTAGGGTTTTCGCGCGCATCTGCCGGCTCAGGTGCGTCGCGTTCCAGACGAATGGCCTGCCCTCGCGCAGCAGCGCTTTTGCCTGGTCGACAGCAAAGTGCATCGCCGCGCCCTCGTTCTTCCCGTACTTCAGCCCGATGGCCTCGCGTGCGTCGTCAAACCCCACAACCGGCAGACCGGCGCAGCGTGTCTTGATCCAAGTGCTCTTGCCTGTGGCCGGCAGGCCGCTCAGGACCGTCACGGTGGAGCCCGCCTCGCGGTGGTAAGCATAGTCCGGATGGACGTCTTCGCCCCGGAGGTAGCGCATCCGGGTCCAGCGGTCCGCGAAGGCGCGCGGCTGGCCATAGCATCCCTCCTCGCGCGCCAGCTCGCGAAACAGCGCGATGTCGACCAGCACGTCTTCGCTGTCTGCGCATACCCGCCCACGCATGTCGGCCTCGGCCAGCGCCGCCAGCTCGCGTAGATCGAGTTCCAGCGACAAACGCCGCACCACCATCTCCGCGGACTCGCCGGAGCGGCTTCCCCGGATGGCATAGAACGGCAGCTGATGCACATGGATCAGCCGGCAAACCGCTTCGCGCAAGGCGAAAGGCACACCGCTGCGCCACAGCAGCACGCGGGCATCGACCGCGCCGCGCGCCGAGTGGCCCGGCTGGCCGATCGCCCCGGTTTGCGGGTCTACCCGCGTGGTGGCGGGCTTGGCGATGTCGTGCAGCAGCGCCGCATGGAACAGGACAAAGCGGCGCTCGGGCGTGGCCGCCGCATAGTCGTCCAGCCCGACCAGGGACTGGACCACCAGCTTTGTATGGGTCCAGACGTCGCCCTCCGCGTGATAACGCGGGTCCTGCGGCGTGCGGCGCAACGGCGCCAGGCATGGGAGTGCCGCCATCAAGGCCTGCCAGTCCGGGTCAACACCCGGGGCAGGCACAAGCGCCATCAGGCTCGTGTAGGCCGGCGCGCGCAGCTCGGATGCCGTGTGCAGCGATTGCAGGTTCGCCGCGGTCAGCAGTTCGGTCATTCCCATTGCGGCTCTCCTGCGTGTTCACGCATGTGGTTCTGCGCGAACGCGTGGTTGTGCATCCAGTGCGCGTCCGTCTGCACATGCCCGCTGCGCACGAACTTCGCCACGCAGCGCCTGAAGCCGGCATAGGGGAACGCGCCCGCGATCCGGACCACATAGCCCTCCATCCGCTCGCGCTCGCGTTCGCTCCAGAGGGCCTGGATCGCAGCGGCGTCGAACACGCCGTCGTAAAGCACCGGCACCGGCTCGATACCGAGCAGGGCAAACCACGCCAGCGTTTCATCCCAACCGAGGCATACGTTGCGCGCGTTCCAGATCGAGAACCCGAGGAAGAATGAAGCCAGGTCGCGGTAACGAATCGAATGCGTGGCGAACAGGTTCTCGCCGCACACTCGCCAGCGCTGCGGGATGTCCATGCGCATCGCGCCCCAGAACCCCTTGAGCCAGTCACGGCTTGGATGATGGCGGCTGTCCAGGCTCCTGGCGTGCATGCCCGTGCGGTAGAGCGAGGTGTTTTCTCCGTCCATCTTGGACGTGACAATCACGCGGCAGCCCTGGAAGGCATCCAGGGACTCGATCCTCCGGTCATCATCGCTTAGTCCTGGCGACCACGGCAAATGCGGCGTGCGCGGATATTTCACGCGATCGGCAATCGGGTCGGCAGGGTTGGTTTCCCGAAGCACTTCGGGTTCTTGCATCGTCATTTCGAACTCCAGAAAAGATGGGAGCCGACGATGGGATGGCGCGTGGTGGCATTGGCGGTGCCCCGGCAGGCGACTCAGGCCTGGGACAGCGTAAGCGCTTGAGGCAAGCACAGCAGGTGAAGAGCGCGGGCGCGCCATCGGCACTCTGCGTGTGCAGGTGTCGTCGGCATCAGAGGGTGATGGCGAACGTGCGGGGCACTTTACTCTCCAGTAACAAGGGGTGACCGATCAACAGCACAAGCGCTGCAGGTGCCGGATATTACACAGGCGGCGCGGGTGCGTAAATCGCGCGTTGCGCGTTTTCCACACGACGTGCGCCCGGAGCTGCGGCCCGATTGGCGCTTTGCAGCGTGGCACGGGCGGGCCGTGCGCGCCCAATCCCGGCATAATCCGCAGGAGATACCCAGACGAGCCGGCGCAAAACATGAACGACTGTCCCCGATGCGGTCAACCAGGGCTTGCCGCTCCCCTTGGCAAGGTTACCCATGGCGCCCATGGCGTTGCTGCCCCAATACCAACCGGGAAGCCGACCGGGAAGCCGCCGATCTTGCCGGCGATACTTCTGGCAGCCGCGCTGGCGCTGGCACTCGGCCACAGCCACGACGGCTGGGCGGCGCCCCAGGCCGAGCAACCCACGCTAAGCATCGAAGAGCGTCCGACAGTGCCGCCCCAGTTGTTTCCCCCGACTTACGATGAAGCGGTCACGGCGCTGATCCGAGCGTTTGACGTCGGCGCCATCCTTGCCGCTGGCCTGGACCAGGCCTTTGCCAGGCTGCCGGCGAAAATCGGGCCCATCCCCAAAGAGCGCTACACGCAATGCGCCCGCGCGAAGCTCTCGCCCGAGGTGGTCGAAGCAGCGGTCCGGCCCGCGCTGGCACCGGAGATCCAGGATGCAGGGCTGGCGATGCAGCTGGCGCGCTTGCTGGGCTCCCCGGTCGGGCGCAAGACCAGGGAGGCGGCGCTGTCGGGCAAGGAGATCGGCGAGGCCGGCATTACGGGTGCCGACCGGCTCGAATTCAACCGCTTCATGGAAAACCCCGCACTAAAGGCCTTCCTTGAGCAGGGCGGGCTGCGCCGGGTCAAGGATGCCGTGACCCGTGCAATCAGGGTGGAAAGCAAATCGGCCTCGGACGCTTGCGTGCGTGAACTGATGCCCGTGTATCGCCTTACCAACGAGCGCTCGGCCTGATAGCCCACAGCGCCCGGCGCGCCGTGAAATATCGTTACAGTTGCAATCCCCGGCAGCGCGACGGCGTAGCTAGAGTCAGCTTATTGCGACTGCAAGATGAGGATCGACATGCAGCAAGGTAACTTCTACGCGCTGGGGCTTGGCGCATTTGTCCTGGCGCTCGCCCAGCCCGCACTGGCACGCGTCGATGTGGACCTGAACATCGGCGTGCCTGCGCCGGTGGTGGTGGCACCGGCCTACCCCGCGCCCGTGTATCAGGCGCCGCCCGCCTATCCCGCGCCCCCGCCGCCCGCGGCCTATCCCGCGCCGGCGCCGGTCTATGGGCCACCTCCCGGGTATGTCGGGTATGGGCCGCCGGTAGTGGTGGCCCCGGCGGTGGTGATCGGGTGGCACGGCGATCGCTACTGGGATGGACGCCGCTGGTGGGCGCGCCGCGACTGGTATGCCTACCATCACGCTTACCCGTACCGGCGCTAACGATCGGATCTCCGGGATGCATGCGGCCTATGTGACGCATGTGATGCAGACGTGACCCGGGAGTGGCGCGGATGCAACGGCCCGGACCGCATTTTATTAACGTTGATTACAAAGAAAAACCGCCCCGGCAAAGGGGCGGTTTTTCGTTCTGGCGTACTGCCGTGGCAATGCCGTGGTAGTGCCGTGCCTCAGTGGCCCTTCGGGCCGAAGGTGTACTCACCGTCCTGGTAATCCACCGGCACCACATCCTTGGCGGCGAACTTGCCTTCGAGGATGAGACGCGCCACCGGGTTCTCGATCTGCTGCTGGATCGCACGCTTGAGCGGACGCGCCCCGAACACCGGATCGTAGCCAGCGCTGGCGATCTTGGCCAACGCAGCCTCGCTCACCTCCAGCGTCATGTCCATGCGCGCCAGCCGTGCCGTCAGCCGCTCCAGCTGGATGCGGGCGATCGACTCGATATGCTGCTGGTCGAGCGAATGGAACACCACCACCTCGTCAATACGGTTCAGGAACTCGGGCCGGAAATGCGTCTTCACTTCCTGCCATACCGCGCCCTTGACCGCTTCGTGCGGCTCGCCGGTCATTGCCTGGATGATGTGCGATCCCAGGTTCGAGGTCATCACGATCACCGTGTTCTTGAAGTCCACCGTGCGGCCCTGGCCATCGGTCAGGCGGCCATCGTCCAGCACTTGCAGCAGCACGTTGAAGACGTCCGGGTGGGCCTTCTCGACTTCGTCGAGCAGGATCACGCTGTACGGCTTGCGGCGCACGGCCTCGGTCAGGTAACCGCCCTCTTCATAGCCCACGTATCCCGGCGGCGCGCCGATCAGCCGGCTCACGCTGTGCTTCTCCATGAACTCACTCATGTCGATGCGGATCAGGTGGTCCTGCGAATCGAACAGGAACTCGGCCAGCGCCTTGCACAGTTCGGTCTTGCCCACCCCGGTAGGGCCGAGGAACAGGAACGAGCCGTAGGGCTTGTTCTCGTCCGACAAGCCGGCACGCGAGCGGCGGATGGCGTCCGACACCAGGCGCACGGCCTCGTCCTGGCCCACCACGCGGCGGTGCAGGTAGTCCTCCATCTGGATCAGCTTCTCGCGCTCGCCCTGCATCATCCGGGACACCGGGATGCCGGTCGCACGGCTTACCACTTCGGCGATCTCCTCGGCACCCACCTGCGTGCGCAGCAGCTTGTTGGGCTGCTTCTGCTCGCTGGCTTCGGCGGCCGTGGCGGCCTTGAGCTTGCCTTCCAGTTCAGGCAGCTTGCCGTACTGCAGCTCCGCCACCTTGTCGAGCTTGCCTTCGCGCTGCAGGCGCGTGATCTCCAGGCGGATCTTGTCGATCTCTTCCTTGAGCGCGGCGGCGCCCTGGGCGGCCCCCTTCTCGGCCTTCCAGATCTCTTCGAGGTCGGCGTATTCCTTCTCCAGGCGGCCGATTTCCTGCTCGATCAGTTCGAGCCGCTTCTTCGACGCCTCGTCGGTTTCCCGCTTGACGGCCTCACGCTCGATCTTGAGCTGGATGGTGCGGCGCTCGAGCTTGTCCATCACCTCCGGCTTGGAGTCGATTTCCATCTTGATGCGCGCGCCGGCTTCGTCGATCAGGTCGATGGCCTTGTCGGGCAGGAAGCGGTCGGTGATATAGCGATGCGACAGCTCCGCCGCCGCGACGATGGCCGGGTCGGTGATCTCCACGCCGTGGTGCAGCTCGTACTTCTCCTGCAAGCCGCGCAGGATGGCGATGGTGGCCTCCACGCTGGGTTCGTCGACCAGCACCTTCTGGAAGCGGCGCTCCAGCGCGGCGTCCTTCTCGATGTACTTGCGGTATTCGTCCAGCGTAGTGGCGCCGATGCAGTGCAGCTCACCGCGCGCGAGAGCCGGCTTGAGCATGTTGCCGGCGTCGATCGCGCCCTCGGCCTTGCCGGCACCGACCATGGTGTGCAACTCATCGATAAAGACGATGGTCTGCCCTTCGTCCTTGGCGATGTCCGACAGCACGGCCTTGAGGCGTTCCTCGAACTCGCCGCGGTACTTGGCGCCGGCCAGCAGCCCTGCCATGTCGAGCACCAGCACGCGCTTGTTCTTGAGGCTTTCCGGCACTTCGCCGTTGACGATGCGCTGGGCCAGGCCTTCCACGATGGCGGTCTTGCCCACGCCCGGCTCGCCAATCAGCACGGGATTGTTCTTGGTGCGGCGCTGCAGGATCTGGATGGTGCGGCGGATTTCGTCGTCACGTCCGATCACGGGGTCGAGCTTGCCGATGCGGGCGCGCTCAGTGAGGTCCACCGTGTACTTTTTCAGCGCTTCGCGCTGGGTTTCGGCGTCGGCGCTGTTGACCGAGTCGCCGCCGCGCACGGCTTCGATGGCGGTTTCGAGCGATTTGCGCGAGAGGCCGTTTTCACGCGCGATGCGGCCGGCCTCGCCCTTGTCGTCGGCCACCGCGAGCAGGAACAGCTCGCTGGCGATGAACTGGTCGCCGCGCTTGATGGCCTCTTTCTCGGTAGCGTTGAATAGTGCGCTGAGTTCGCGCCCGACCTGGACCTCGCTGGTGCCCTGCACCTGCGGCAGGCGCTTGATGGCGGCATCCAGCGCGGTGGTCAGGCCGCCGACGTTGACGCCGGCACGCGCCAGCAGCGCGCGGGCGGCGCCGTCGTTCTGCGCCAGCAAGGCGCGCAGCACGTGCAGCGGGTCGATGTATTGGTTGTCGTTGCCGATCGCCAGGCTCTGGGCATCGGCCAGCGCTTCCTGGAATCGGGTAGTCAGTTTGTCAAGTCGCATATAGGAGCCCTCTTTTTCGGATGAGTGTCCCGATGCGGAAGGCGGGGCGCTTGCGCCTCGGCCTGCCGATCCCGCCACGCGGGCCGGACACTGGTGTCTGATCGAAAGATAAGGCTTTGCGCGTGCATTTCAAGGCCTGACTGCACGGCCCTTGATGTGGCGCAGGAAATACGTTGCGCCTTGGCCTGCCGCGCGGCTTCAGGCAGCCGCCAGCGACCGCTTGTCCTCCAGGTTGCGCACCAGCACCAGTGCCTCCCCGGCCAGCACCACGCGGCCATCGTCGCCGGTGACCACCGTGGCCAGGTTGACCAGGTCCTTGTCGCCGCGCAGGCGCACGATGCGCACCGATGCGCTCAGCAGCTCGCCCAGCCGCGCCGGCGAGCGCAACCGCAGCGACTGCTTCATCCAGCCGGTGCCGCGGCCGGGCAAGCGGGTGCCCAGCAGATCCGAGAACATGCCGGCCAGCAACGGCAGCGGCACGATGGTGCCCTCGAAGCCACGGCTGTGGGCGAACACCGGGTCGGTATAGAAGGCATTGCCATCGTCGGTCAACGCCACGTATTCATCGATATCGCCCGCGCTGAAGCTGCGTACTGCCGAAGCCTCCTGGCCCACGCTGAGGTGATAGAGCGTACGGTCGCCGGCAGGCTGCCCCACAAGGTGCGCGGCGGACTGCGCAACTTCGTCGGCATCCTGGCGCTGGGCCTCGGCCAGCGATTCCGCGCTGGCGTCGACCAGCAGCACCGCGTCGCCATGTGCCGTAATCTGCTCGTCGGTGACAGGCGTGCGGTTGCGGCCACGCTGCACGCAGCGCACCGACGTGTCCAGCGCGATCCGGTCCCGCCCGGGCGTTTCGTTCAACACCAGCACGGCGGCCACACCGTCGCCGACAAAGGTGGGACGCGGGAACATCAGCGTTTGCGCGATGGGCAGCACCGGCCGGGGGTTGCTGCGCTGCATCTGCGCGCACAGCAGCGAGAACAGGAACATGCCATGCGCGACCGTGGCGCCAAAATGCGTCGTGCGGGCGAACGCGGGATCGCAGTGGATGGGGTTGTCATCGCGCGAGAGCGAGGCGAAGCGGTCGAAATCTTCTTGCGTCAGAACGCGTGGGCGGGATGCCTTCATCAGTTGGGTACCTCGACGGTGCTGCCGTTGACCGTGATCCGGTCCGCATTGGCGGGCGTTGCGGCAAACGGCGGCAGATTGGTGGGCAAGATGGCGGGTGCAGGCGACGCGGTACCGCCGCGCGCGACCGTGCGCACCACCTGCGAGGGTGGCAGCGCGCGGCCGTTGGCGAGGTTGTCGTAGACCGCGTCGAGCGCCCGGTTCAGGTAGACGTGGAGCGGGATGAAGCGGTTGTCGTAGCCCGCTACCGCGCCGATGAAACTGTCGAAATGCTGGCCATTGGTGACTTCCATATAGGACAGCTTGCTGGCGCTGCCCTCCTGGAGCCGGTTGTAGCCGAGATACGGCCGCGACGTATGGTTGACCGGCAGCAGCGCATCGCTGCGGCCATGCACGATGATGGCCGGCTTGCCGTGCAGGTTGCCCGAGCGCAGCGTCTGGGCCAGGCCCGCTTGCAGCGCCTGGGCCTGCGCGCCGGTGCCGGTGAGCAGCCCGCGCAGGCAGCGCGCGCCGTCGAGGTTGGCGTCGGCCACATTGTTGCTCGGCGACTGGGAATAGATGTCGCGCAGCGGGCCGCCGGGATTGTTGTCGTTGATCAGCTGCACGCCGGCCGCCGGCGGCACGCCATTGCCAGTCGCGTACAGCACATTGAGCGTTGCCGGCGCAATCGCCGCCGGCGTCTGGACTGCCGTGCCGGTCGCGGCAAAGCTGAAGCCGCACAAGCGATCCGCCACGCCGGCCCGCGCGAGCGCGTTGGCAAAGGTCACCGAGACCGCATTGGCCACCTCGAACAGGGCCAGCGACGGATGGAGCGCATCGGACTCGGATTCCCAGCCAAAGGCGTGCAGCGCCTGCAGCGCGCTGGCGGCCTGGCTGGCGGCATCCGGCCCGGTCACCAGGCCCGCGTTGGCCAGCGACTGGCAGCGGTTGAGCGCCGGCTGCGCCAGTCCGACGGTGGGCAGCGCGTACAGCGCCACACCCGGCGCATTCACCAGCGCGGTCGCCTGCGAGGTGCAGAGCTGCAGCAGGTTGGCCGTGGTGGTGTAGTCATACAGCGGGCGCCCGGACAGGCTGACCGGCACGCCGCCACGGGTGACGGTGACGCCTGTGTTGCTGGGCAGGTTGAGGTTCGGCTCGCCCACCGCCACGCCGTCGATCAGGCCCTGGGTGTCCTGCTCCGCCGCGGCAATCGCCGCGCCGCCACCGTTGGACACGCTGGACGCGATCACCACGATCTTGTCCGGGCCCAGGCTGCGCTGGCGCGTGCCATCCGTGGCCACGTTGCCAAAGCGGTCGTTGATGGCCCAGATGGCGAAACTGGCGGCCTGCAGCGTGAACGTGCCCCAGTCCTTCTCGGGGTTGCGCTGCGAGTGCGCGTGCTTGAACGCCAGCCGGTGCGGCGCCAGCGCATTGAACGCGGCCAGGCTGGTGTTGGGGAACGGGGCGGCAAACTGCGCGTTGGCGCCGGCCGCGGCGCGGCTGGCGCGGGTGCCGTCGATCAGCGCAACGGTGTCGGTGTCCAGGTCATGCGGCGCGGCGCCGGTGCCTTTGTCCGTGTAGGCGACGGCGCAGCCGCGCTTGAGTGCCCACTCGCCGGTGGAGATCGCGCCATAGACGCCGCGCGAGCCGGACGACGTGGCGGTGATCAGGCACGGCTTGGCCACATTGAAGCTGTCGGGAATCTGCACCAGCATGGTTACGTTCTGCTGGCCGCTGCCATCGTCGGAGAAAGCCAGGTACTCGCGCCCGGCGACCTTGCCCTGCCCCGTCGTGATGTTGCCTTGCGCGTCCACGTTGGGGCCGTACAGCGAGCCATAGCCACCGCCCGCCGTGGTGTCCACCAGCGCGCGGTAGTTGGTGTAGATGGCGTAGCGGCGCAGCTCGGCCGCGGTGGGCGCGGACGGATTCAGCGGCAACGGCGCGGTGGCCGAGCCCAGGCCGTCCTTGCCGAGGCCCGCGGTGAGCAGGTCGTCCGTGTTGCCGTCGTAGGTCTTGATCGTGACCGTGCCGATATTGGCCGGCTTGGTATTGGGATTGGTATTGCCACTGCTGGTGCTGTTATCGCCCGAGCCGCACGCCGCCAGCAATAAGCCCCCCGCCCCCGCCAGCGCCAGGCGCGCGCCGTATCTGGTCAAATCGCTACGCCCTGCAAGTCCGCGCAACATGTTGTGCCCCCTTATTGCATGCCGGACCGGCATGCTGGATCGATCGGAACGCAATACAGAAACGACAGAAACGAGATTTTCACGAGACAGCCACCGCATGACTTCACACTGCGCGCCGCCATCACTGCGGCTGGAAGCGCGCCCTCAGCTTGTGCTTTTCCACCTTGCCCGACGGCGTGCGCGGCAGCGCCTCGATCATCCGCACGTGGCGCGGCACCTTGTAGCCTGCCAGCGCGGCGCGGCAATGCGCGAGCACGCCTTCGGCATCGAGCGCCATGCCGGGCTTTGCCACCACCAGCGCCATGCCGACCTCGCCCCAGCGCGCATCGGGCACGCCGATGACGGCGGCCTCGGATACGGCAGCAAGCTGAAACAGCACATTCTCCACTTCGGCCGGGTAGACGTTCTCACCGCCGGAGATAAACATGTCCTTGGCGCGGTCGACGATGTAGTAGTCGCCCTCCTCGTCCATGTAGGCGATATCGCCGGAATACAGCCAGCCGCCACGGATGGCGGCGTCGGTGGCCTGCGGCAGGTTCCAGTAGCCGGGCGTGACACCCGGCCCCTTGATCAGCAACTCGCCACGCTCGCCCGGCGCCACGTCGCGGCCCTGCGGATCCACCACCCGCGTCAGCATGGAGCCGACCGGCTTGCCGATGGTGCCGATCTTGCGCCGCGCCGTGGCTTCGTCGCACACGAATACGGTTGGCCCGGTCTCGGTCATGCCAAAGCCGAAGCAGATCGTCACGCCCTTGGCCAGGTAGGCCTCCAGCAGCGGCCGCGGCACCGCGGAGCCGCCCGCGGACATATTGCGCACACAGGAAAAATCTGCCGCCGCGAAGCCGGCATGCTGGCTCAGGAACAGATAGACCGCGGGCACCGCGAAAAACATGGTGATGCCCTCCCCGGCGCTGGCATCGAGCTTGCGCAGCGTCACCTCGGCGTCGAACTGCCGCATGATGTGCACGGTGCCGCCGGCATGCAGCACGGGGTTGGCGTACAGGTTCAGCCCGCCGGTATGGAAGAACGGCAGCACGTTCAGGAACACGTCGTCACGCGTGATCTTGTTGGCCAGCATGGCATTGACGGCGTTGAAGAACACCATGCCATAGGTCTGGATCACGCCCTTGGGCCGTCCCGTGGTGCCCGAGGTGTAAAGCAGGTGCCAGACCTCGTGCTCGTCGCGGCACGGCATCTCGATGACGCGCCCGGAACTACCTGCCAGCATCGCTTCGTACTCGGTCCAGCCGCCCGGCACGTCCGCGCTCTCGTCGTCGGCCAGGTGTAAAACCGCGCGCAGCGGCAAGGCATCGGCAAGCGCGGCGGCGGTGGCAAGAAAGCCATCACCGGCCACCAGCACGTCGGGCGAGCAGTCGCGCAGGATCGGCAGCAGCTCCGCGGCCGGCAGCCGCCAGTTCAGGCAGACCATCACCATGCCGGCCTTGGCGCAGCCATAGAGCATCTCGAAATAGTCCGAGCTGTTGTGGGCCAGCACGGCCACGCGGGCCCCGGGCGCCAGCCCCAAGCGCTCGCCCAGGTATTCGGCGAAGCGGCTGGCGCGCTCGTCGAACTGCCGATAGGTCACCGTGCGGCCGCTCTCCACGTCAACCAGGGCGACTTTGTCCGGCGTATGCAGGGCGTTCTTGTGCAGCCAGTCGACTACGTACATGGTCCGGGATCTCCGCTTGTGGATGTTCTTGTTATCTTGCTAGCCTTTTATTGCATGCAGATCTACGACGCCACCTCGTGCTCGGCGCGATCGCCGCGCAGCCGCCCGACAATGCCTTGCGGGAAGTAATACACGCTGAGGATAAACAACAAGCCGAGCCACAGCAGCCAGCGGTCCGGATGCAGCAGCCCCGACAGCAGCGGGATCGCCGCGGTGGCATCGCTCGCCAGCTTCATCACGTCCTGCAGGTAGGTCTGCGCCACCAGGAACAGCGTGGTGCCGATCAGCGCGCCATACAGCGTGCCCATGCCACCGATCACCACGATCAGCAGGATGTCGACCATGATCTCGAAGGACAACGAGGTGTCCGGGCCGTTGTAGCGCAGCCAGAGCGCCATCAGCACACCAGCGAGCGTGGCAAACCCGGCCGACAGCACGGTGGACACGGTACGGTACACCACGGTGCGGTAGCCGATGGCCTCGGCCCGGAAATCGTTCTCGCGGATCGCCTGCAGCACCCGGCCGAATGGCGAGTTCACCACACGCAGCAGCAACAGGAACAACACCAGCGCGCTGGCAAACACGAAGTAATAGGAAAACAGCTTGCCGTTGAGCGGCACGCCAAGCCACTCGGCGTCGCCCAGCGAAAAGCCCGGCGTGAACACCTCCGGCACCTTGAAGCTGATGCCATCCTCGCCGCCGGTCCACTCGGAGAGCTGCGACACCAGCGTGGCAAAGGCGGTGGCCACCGCCAGCGTGATCATGGCAAAGAAGATCGCCCTGACCCGCAGCGAGAACAGCCCGATCAGGAAGGCCAGCAGCATCGACACCAGCAGCGCGCCCGACGTGCCGAGCGCCAGCGCGCCCCACCCCGGCTCCAGCCGCGACATGGCGATCGCCACGCCATAGCCGCCAATGCCGAAAAACATGGTGTGGGCAAAGGAGACGATGCCGGTATAGCCGAGCAACAGGTCGTAGCTGGCCACCAGCACCACGAAGATGCAGATCTTGGCCGCCATATTGAGCGCGCGCGCACCGGGAAACAGGAAAGGCGCGCACGCCAGCGCCAGCAGCATGGCCACCAGGATCACGGTCAGCACGCGGCTTCGTGGCAGGTCGCCGGAAAGCAGTCGGGTCATGGTTTTTTCCTGGGCGCTCAGCGCTTGGCTACTGGGTAAAGGCCCTGCGGACGCCACAGCAGGATCATCACCATCAGCAGGATGTTCGAGAACAGCGCCACCTTGGGAAACAGGAAGCCGGTGTAGTTGGCCATCAGGCCCACCAGCAAGGCGCCGACAAAGCAGCCGGTGGTGGAGCCGAGACCGCCGATGATGATCACGATAAAGATCAGCACATTGACCTGGGCACCAATGGACGCCGTGATGTTCTGCTGATACAGCCCCCACAACACGCCGCCCATGCCGGCCAGCCCCGCCCCCACCACGAACACGCCGATGAACAAGAGCCGGATGCGGTAGCCGAGCGACTCCACCATCTCGCGGTTCTCCACGCCGGCCCGGATCAGCAGGCCGATGCGCGTGCGATTGAGCACCAGCACCATGGAGATAAAGATCACCAGCCCGAGCACCACGGCGATGAGCCGGTACTTCTCGATGGCCGCGTCGCCCAGCAGCACCGCGCCGCGGAAGGTGGTGGGCACCTGCAGCGCGATGGTCTCGGCACCCCAGATCGCCTTGATCAATTGCTCGGCCACGATCATGCCGCCCATGGTGATCAGGATCTGCTTGAGGTGCTGGCCGTAGACCGGGCGCACCACGATGCGCTCGAACAGGAAGCCAATGACGCCCGCCGCCGCCATCGCCGCCAGGATGGCCAGGCCAAACACCGCCAGGTTGAGCCACAGACTGTCTGCCTCTACCCAGGCGCCCAGCGGCAGCAGCACGGATGCCGCCACGTAGGCTCCCAACGCGATAAACGCGCCGTGCCCGAAGTTGAGCACGTCCATCAGCCCGAACACCAGCGTCAGGCCCGACGACACCACGAACACGATCATGCCCATGGCAAGGCCGGCGATGGTCAGCGTCAGCCAGGTCGAACCGCTGCCGATCAAGGGATAGGCCAGCAGCATCAGCAGCGGCGCCAGCGCCAGCGGGGTCCAGTCGAGCCGGACCTTGGGCAGATCGGCCGGTGTCGCCGGGGTGGTGGGTAAGGAGCTTGTACTCGCCATTGTCTCGGTCCTGACGATATCTTGTTATGTGTCTTGTTGTGTGTCTTGTCTTGCTGGCCGCTGTCGATGCGCGCTGATGTGCGCTGATGCGCGTTACTGGTGCGCCGCCAGCGACAATCCGAGCAGCCGCTGCTGCAGGCTTTCGTCCCCCGCCAGCGCTGCCATCGTTCCCGTATGCACCACGCGCCCGTCGTCCATCACGGCAACGGTATCCCCCACCGACTTGGCCATGTGAAAGTTCTGCTCCACCAGCAGGATCGATACGTCCGTCTGCTTGAGCTCGCGGAACACCGTGATCATGTTCTGGATGATGGCCGGCGCCAGGCCTTTGGTCGGCTCGTCCACGATCAGCAGCTTGCGCGGCTCGATGATGGCGCGCGCCACCGACAGCATCTGCTTCTGCCCGCCGGACAGCACGCCGGCGCGCTGGTGCCAGAAGATCTTCAGCGCGGGGAACATGCGGAACACCCAGTCAAGCCGCTGCCCGTCGATCGCGCCGCTGCGCGCGGCCAGCCGCATGTTCTCGGCCACCGTCAGCTCGGCGAACACGCTCATGTTCTCCGGCACATAGGCGATGCCGGCCTGCGCGATGGCGGGCGTGCCGCGGCGCGTGATGTCGGCCCCGTCGAACACGATCCGCCCTTCGCTCGCCTGCCACAGGTTCATGATGGTGCGCAGCGTGGTGGTCTTGCCCGCGCCGTTGCGCCCCAGCAGCATGGTCACGCCGCCGCGCGGCACGGCAAAGCTCACGCCGTGCAGGATGTGATACGGCCCGATATGCGTCTGCACGCCATCCAGGCTCAGGATGGGTGCGGCGGATGCCGCAGACAATGCGGGTGCTGCCGGTGCTTCAGCCATGACTGCCCTCCTGCTGCGGGCTCTCGTCGCCGGCAGCGATGCCCAGGTACGCCTGCTGCACGATCGGCGAGGCGATCACCTCGGCCGGATCGCCATCGGCCGTCAGGTTGCCGTTATGCAGCACGATGATGCGGTCGGCCAGCGAGCGCACCACATCCATCTTGTGCTCCACCAGCAGCACCGTCTTGCTCTTGTCGCGCTTGATCTCCTGGATCAGGCCAAGGATCACCGGCACCTCGTCCACGCTCATGCCGGCGGTCGGCTCGTCGAACATGAAGATGCGCGGCTGCAGCGCCAGCAGGATGCCCACCTCCAGCTTGCGCTGGTCGCCGTGCGGCAAGGAGGCCACCGGCAGGTGGCGCTTGTCGGCCAGGGCCACCCGTTCGAGACAGTCCTCGGCCTGCTCGCGGACCGCGCGGTTTGCGCTCCACACGCTCCACAGATCCAGCCCGATGCGCCGGCGCGACTGCACCGCCAGGCGCACGTTCTCGAACACCGACAGATTGGGAAACAGGCTGGTCAGCTGGAAGGCGCGGCCAATGCCGCGCAGCGCCTTGTGCGGCACCGGCAGGCGCGTCACGTCCTCGCCGTCGAGCAGGATCTGCCCGGCGCTGGGCGGCAACTGGCCCGAGATCAGGTTGAAGTACGTGGTCTTGCCGGCCCCGTTGGGGCCGACGATGCAGGTCAGCTCGCCGGGATGAAACGCGCAGGACACCGCGTTGACCGCCACGTGGCCGCCAAAGCGGATGGTGAGGTCTCGCGTCTCAAGCGCGGGCGGCCCCGCCACCGCCCGCGAGAGCGCCGCCGTTGTATCGATGGAAGAGGCGCCCACGGTCATCACCGCTTGTTGCGGATCGGCACGTTCATTTCTTCCGGCTTGATCTCGCGGACCAGCTCGGGCACTCCCCAGGCGAATGCGGGATCGACCTTGATCTTGAAGTGGTACATCGACTGCAGCGCCTGGTGGTCTTCCTTGCGGAAGGTCATCTTGCCCTTGGGCGTCTCGAACGACATGCCCTCCATCGCGCCGATCAGTTTCTCGGTGTTGGTGTCGCCATTGGTCTTCTTGAGCGCCTCGACCAGGGCGATGCCAGCCGTCATGCCCCCGGCGGTGAAGAAATCGGGCGGCGACTTGAACTTGGTGTAGTGGTTGGACACCAGCCACTCGTTGGCCTTGTTCTTGGGAATGCCGAAGTAGTAATACGTCGCGCCTTCCATGCCGGGGAAGTTCTTGTAGTTGTTCATGGCGGGCAGGATATTGCCGCCGGTGGCGATCTCGATGCCGTAGCGCTTGGGATCGAGGTCGGCAATCTTGAACGGGTTGCCGGCGCCCGCCCAGATGATGAAGATGATCTTGCGGCCCGGCTTGTCCTTGAGCGAATCGAACAAGCGCTGCGCCCCGGCGGTAAAGTCCGTGGTGTTGGTCGGCAGGTATTCCTCGTGCACGATCTTGGCGTTCTTGAGCGCGCCCTTGAAGGCCTTCACGCCGTCACGGCCAAAGGCGTAGTCCTGCGCCAGGGTGGCGATCTGCACGCCGGGCTTGTCCAGCGCCACGGCGTTGGAGATGGCGTCCTGCGACGAATTGCGGCCTGTGCGGAAGATGTAGCGGTTCCACTTCTCGCCGGTGATGGAATCCGCCACGGCGGGCTCGACCAGCAGGATCTTCTTGTACTCCTCGGCCACCGGAAGCATCGCCAGCGCCGTGCCGGAGGACGTCGGCCCCACAGCGATATCCGCGCGATCATCGCTATACGCCGCGGCAAGCTGGGCCTTGGCCACGTCGGGCTTGCCCTGGGTGTCCTTCTCGATCACCACCAGCTTGTTGCCGTTGACCATCATGGTGCCGTTGGTGGCGTAATCCAGCCCCATCATCAGCCCGGTCTGGGTCTGCTTGGCGTAGGCCTCGAGCGCCCCGGTCTTGTCGTAGACGTGGGCGATGCGGATGTCCTTGGCAAGTGCGCCGCCGGCGGCCAGCAGGCTGGCCAGTGCGATGGCGCCAACGGCTTGGTGCTTGAATTGCATTCTTGTCTCCTCTGAGGGTGTCGCTTGTCGTTGCAAGTGCAGATCCTGCCTGCTTGTTGCTGCTTCGCTTTCCTGTGCTCGTTCCTGCGCTCGTTTTTGTGCTCGTTTCTATGCTCTTTCCTGCCGTCCTGCCTTTCCGTTTGCTGCCTTAGCCTGTGCCCCCATCGCCAAGGAAGCGACGCATGCCTGCCGCCGCCTCGGCGCTCGTCACCTGCGCCACGAACGCCACGCGCTCGCGCTCCAACCCAGCGGCCAGCACTTCGGCATCCCAGCACAGCAGCGCGCGCGTATGCGCCACGCTGCCAGGTATCTTGTCCTTCAGGCCGGCCGCCAGGGACAGCGCCATCGCCTCGGCCTCGCGGGCCGGCGCGAGATGCGTCGCCAGGCCCAGTGCCACGGCCTGGCTGGCCGTCAGCGTGGTGTTCTCAAGCTGGATCGCCCGCGCGCGCGCGGCGCCGATCAGTTGCGGCAGCATCGCCGTCCAGCCACCGTCCGGGCTGAATCCCACCACGGTGTAGTAAGGCGCAATGCGCGTGCCCTCGCCCAGCACCATCATGTCGCAGGCCAGCACCAAACCCAGTGAGCCCCCAGTCAGCCAGCCTTCTACCGCCGCGATCACCGGGCAGCGCAGTGCCGCCAGGCGCAGGATGGCTGCGTTGAGCAGGCCGAGCAGGCGCTGCGCATACTGCGCCAGTTCCGCGCTTTGCGGCACGAAGGCGGCAAAAGCACCGACATCGCCACCCGTGGAAAACGAGCGCCCCGCATGGCTCAGCACCACGGCGCGCACATCCGGGTCCGCCTCCATGCGCTCCAGCGCGGCCAGCAGCGCTTCGAGCAGTTCCGGCACCAGGCTGTTGTGCCGCTCCGCGCGATTGAGCCGAAGCACGGCCGTGCTGCCAACACGTTCGACCAGCACCAACGCGCTCATCGCGCCGCCAGCCCATGCGAGATCATGTCGAAGGCCGTATCGACCACCTTGTCCATCGACGCCGGCCGCTTCCACAGCGCATAGCGCATGCCTAGGAAATTGCTGATGCCGATCAGGCACCACGCCCGCACTTCGGCGTCGCCGGGCGAGATCTCGCCCTGGTCTTCGGCCTTGCCCAGGCGCCGGCTGTAGACGTCGGCAAACACCTGGAAGTAACTGCTGTAGATGGTCTCGTCAACCGAGTAGGAATCGAGCACGATGCGGTACAGATTCTTGTGGCGCGACACAAAGGACAGGAAAGCCTTGAGCCCGAGCCGCTCGGCCTCGATCTGCGTCTGCGCCGGCCCCACGTGCTTGCGCAGGTGGGCCCGCACCAGTTCCAGCATGTGCTGCACCAGCGCGCGGAAGATGTCTTCCTTGTCCTTGAAATAGAGATAAAAGGTGCCCATGGCCACCTCTGCCTCCTGCGTGATCTCGGAGATCGAAGCCACGTAGTAGCCCTTCTCGCCGAACACTTTCTCGGCGGCGCGCAGCAGCGCTTCGCGGGTCTTCTGGCCGCGCGCGGTCTTGGGCTGGCTTACGCCGGATTCGGTAAGGGACATCGGGGCTCCGCAGTGGCTGGTCAGGCCGGAAACAGCAGTCAGGCAGCGGCATTGCACCGCGGAAACTGCGTCCTCCGGCGACCCTCAAAACATGATAACTGATTCATGTTTCATGATATAAAGTTAGCGATCCGTATGTCAATACATGGCTTACCCGGAGCTTTGGCCACGCACGTGGCCAGGCCAGATGCCCAGACTGCAAGTTCGCCATTGGATGCTTCGCACGCGATGACTAACGCCGAGCCCGCCCCCGCCTTCGATAGCCACCCTGCTTCCGGTTCGCGTCCCGGCTGGCGGGAGGCAGGCGATGGCCGGGCACTGCTGTTGCTGCACGGCTGGTCGCTATCCGGCGAGGCGTTCGACGGCCAGCGCGCGCTGGCGCGTCATGGCTATCGCGTGATCGCCCCGGACCATGCCGGGCATGGCTTGTCTGCTGCACTGCCGCACGCCGGACAAGCCAGCCTGGCGCAGCTTGCCGCCGATGCTGCCGGGTTGATCGGGCACCTGGGGTTGCGGGACGTGGTGGTGATCGGGTGGTCGATGGGTGCCATGGTGGCCTGGGAATTGATGCGCGGGGATCCCGCCCTGCCCCTGGCGGCAATCGGCGCCATTGACATGACACCGCGGCTGGCCAGCGCGGCGGACTGGCCGCACGGCCTGCATCCGAACTACGACGCAGCGCAGGCAGCCCACATGGCCGCGCACGTGCGCCGGGACTGGCCGCGCCTGATCGATTCGGTGCGCGCCGGCTTATGGGCCGCCGGCAGCAAGCCCGATGCGCACGAGACGGACCGGATCGCCGGCATCATGCGCCAGTGCGCGCCGGATGCGCTTGCCGCGCTGTGGGAAGACATGGCCCGCCAGGACTACCGCCCGGCGTTGCGCCAGGCTCGCCTGCCCTTGTTCCATCTGGTCGGGGAGCGCAGCCGACTCTACGCGCCAGCAGTGGGACAGGCCACGCTGGCACTGCAGCCGGCTGCCCGGCTTGTCACCATCGACGGCACCGGCCATGCCCCGCACATGGAACGGCCAGCCGCCTTCAACGCCGCGCTGGCGCAGATGCTTGGGTGGCTGGACTCACTGGACTCACTGGATTCATTGGATTCACTGGGGTCGTCAGGCTCATTGGCTTCTACGGGCGCTCAGGCCAGCAGCCGGTAGGTCCACAGGCCCAGCACGGTCAGCAGCAGCGAGCCGCCAAGGTGCGCCAGCAGGTGCACCGCCGCCCAGCCATAATCGCCCGCCATCAGGTTGCCCACGACCTCGCTGGAGAACGTGGAAAACGTAGTCAGGCCGCCCAGGAAGCCGGTCACCGCCAGCAAGCGCCATTCGGGCGACAACTCCGCATGCGCGCCGAAGAATCCCACCGCCAGCCCGATCAGGTAGCCGCCGACCAGGTTGGCCGTCAGTGTCCCATAAGGCAACGCCGGGTTGGCGGCATTCCACAGCACTGAGAACGCCCAGCGCAGCCAAGCTCCCACCGCGGCCCCGACCCCGACCGCCACAAAACCGAGCGCGCCCATCAGCGCTTGAGACCCAAGGGTTCCACCGGCTCCGCCTCGCCTTCGCCGCTGGCATTGAGCGAGCGAATGCCCCAGCGCGCCAGCGCGGACGCATCGGTCACGCGCGCGTCGACCCAGCGCGCACCCTCCGGCGTCTGCTCCTTCTTCCAGAACGGCGCCTCGGACTTGAGGTAATCCATGATGAATTCGCAGGCGGCAAAGGCATTGCCGCGATGGGCGGAGGCTACCGCCACCAGCACGATCTGGTCCAGCGGCAGCAAGGGGCCCACGCGATGCACAATGGTGACGCCAAGCAGCGCCCAGCGCTCCCGCGCCACCGCTTCGATCCGGGCCAGCGCCTTTTCGGTCATGCCGGGATAGTGCTCCAGCTCCATCGCACTGACCGCGCTGCCGTCGTTCATGTCGCGCACCGTGCCGACAAAGCTGGCCACCGCGCCCACGCCTGGCTGGTCACTGCGCAGCGCCGCCACCTCGGCGCCCAGGTCGAAATCCTCGCGCTGTACTCTGACGCTCATTTCAGCCTCCGGTCACGGGCGGAAAAAACGCCACTTCGCAGCCCTCGGCCAACACGCTGTCCGCACTGGCCACCTCGTGGTCCACGGCCATGCGCAAGGCACGGCCCTCGGCCAGCACCTCGGCCCAGGCGCCGCCGCGGGCTCCGAGCCAATGGCGCAGGTCCGCCACGGTGGCCACCTCGGCCGGCACCGCGACGCGCTCCTGACCCAGGCCCAGTTGCTCGCGCACGCTGGCAAAAAAACGGAGTTCGATGTTCATGGCGGTCTCGCTCCTTATGCCAGCAGGCCGTCGAAGCTGATGAACTGCACGGTATCGCCCCGCGCGATCGGCTGGTTGGGCGGATTGTCGACCAGGCCCTCGCCCCACACCGTGGAAGTGAGCACACCCGAGCTCTGGTTGGGGAACAGGTCGAGCCCGCCGGCCTGGTTGAGGCGCACGCGCAGGAACTCGTTGCGGCGGTCGCCCTTGGGCAGGTCGAAATCGGCACGCAGCGGCAGCCGGCGCGGCATCACGTCCTGCACGCCTTGCAACCGCAGGATGAAAGGCCGCACAAACAGCAGGAAGGTAACGAAGCTCGAGACGGGATTGCCCGGCAGCCCCAGGAAAAAAGCCGGCGCCTGCCCAGCGCGCGCCACCTCGCCGAACGCCAGCGGCTTGCCCGGCTTGATAGCGATCTGCCACAGGTTGAGCCGGCCTTCGGCCTCGACTGCCGGCTTGATATGGTCTTCCTCGCCCACCGAGACGCCGCCCGAGGTGATGATCAGGTCATGCCCCTCGGCGGCCCGGCGCAGGGTGTCGCGCGTCGCGGCCAGGGTGTCAGGCACGATGCCGAAATCGCTGACCTCGCAGCCGAGGTTTTCCAGCAGCCCGCGCAGCGTGAACCGGTTGGAGTTGTAGATGGCGCCCGGCTTGAGCGGCTCGCCCGGCATGGCAAGCTCGTCGCCGGTAAAGAACACAGCCACCTTGACGCGCCGCACCACGTCCAGCGACGCCTGCCCCACCGAGGCCGCCAGGCCCAGCGCCTGTGGCGTCAGGCGCGTGCCGGCAGGCAGGATCACGCTGCCGGCGCGGATGTCCTCGCCGGCCCGGCGGATCCACTCGCCCGGCTGCGGCGTGTGATTGACGATCACATCCTCATCCTGCGCCACGCACTGCTCCTGCATGACCACCGCGTCGGCCCCCGGCGGAATCAGCCCGCCGGTAAAGATGCGCGCCGCCGTGCCGGCCGCCAGCGCCGTGCCGACATGGCCGGCGGGGATGCGCTGGGCCACCCGCAGGCGCGTGCCGGGCGCCGTCAGGTCGGCGCTGCGCACCGCGTAGCCGTCCATCGAGGTGTTGTCGGCCGGCGGCACGTCCAGCGTGCTCGCCACCGGCGCGGCCAGCACGCGGCCATTGGCGTCGAGCGTGGCGATGCGCTCTGCCTCGGCAAGCGGGCGGGCGCCGGCCAGCAAGGCTTCGAGGGCCTGGGCCATGGTCAACATGGGGGGACGGGCGGGCGCGGCGGCTTGGGTCATGAGGAAAACGGGTAAGTGAGACAGCGTGGTCAGCGTCAGCGTAAGCAGTGTCAGGCCGCAAACCCATGACCATGCAGCGCCCATGGGAAACGGCCCGCGTACCGCCCCCGATACATCCGGAGCAATGCGAGGGCCGTGCGATTTCTGCTCGGCAAGTCTGATTGTAGCGAGTTGGCGCGCTGCCGGCAGGAACACCGCCGGCAGCGGCCGGGGCTTACAGGCCGGTGTGGCCGGCGATGTAAGCCTTGATCCGGTCGGCATCCGCCGGCATCACCTCGAAGCGCTGCGGCAGGTTTTCGATGCCTTCGAAGGCTGCCGGACGCTCCGGCTCATGGCCAAGCGCCTCGCGGATGGTGTCGGCGAACTTGGCCGGCAGCGCGGTCTCCAGTACCAGCATCGGCACGCCGGGCGTGAGATGCTCGCGCGCTACCTTGATGCCATCGGCGGTGTGGGTGTCGATGGTGATGCCGTAGCGCTCGGACAGGTCGCGGATGGTGGCGAGGCGATCTTCGTGCGTGCTGCGGCCCGAGACAAAGCCGAAGGCGCGGATGCGCTCGAATTCCGGCGTGCCGGACAGATCAAAGCCGCCCTTGGTGTCGACGTCCTCGCGGAACATCTTGGCCAGCTTGTCGCCATCGCGGCCCAGCAGGTCGAAGACAAAGCGCTCGAAGTTCGACGCCTTCGAGATGTCCATGCTCGGACTGGAGGTGTGATACGTCTCGGCCGACTTGCGCACGCGGTAGGTACCGGTGCGGAAGAACTCGTCGAGCACATCGTTCTCGTTGGTGGCAACCACCAGCTTGTCGATCGGCAGGCCCATCATGCGGGCGATATGGCCGGCGCAGACGTTGCCGAAGTTGCCCGACGGCACGCAGAACGAGACCTTCTGGCCCGGGCCGTCGGTAGCGAGCAGCCAACCCTTGAAGTAGTACACCACCTGGGCCACCACGCGCGCCCAGTTGATCGAGTTGACCGTGCCGATCTTCTGGCGAGCCTTGTAGCCGAGGTCGTTGGAGACTGCCTTGACAATGTCCTGGCAGTCGTCGAACACCCCTTCCACCGCCAGGTTGAAGATGTTCGGGTCCTGCAGGCTGAACATCTGCGCGGTCTGGAACGCGCTCATCTTGCGGTGCGGGCTGAGCATGAAGACACGAATGCCACGCTTGCCGCGCATGGCGTATTCCGCCGCGCTGCCGGTATCGCCGGAGGTAGCGCCCAGGATGTTCAGCTCCTGTCCGGCACGCGCGAGCGCGTACTCGAACAGGTTGCCGAGCAGCTGCATGGCCATGTCCTTGAAGGCCAGCGTGGGGCCGTTGGACAGGCCCAGCAGCTGCAGCTGCGTGCCGCCCTCTTCGCCCAGCGTGCGCAGCGGGGTGATGTCGGCGGTGTTGTCGCCGGGGCGGGCGTTGCAGTACACCTCGGCGGTGTAGGTCTTGCGCGTCAGGGCGCGCAGGTCCTCGGCCGGGATGTCGTCGCAGAAGCGGGACAGGACTTCAAAGGCAAGATCGGCGTACGACAGCTTGCGCCAGGCTTCCAGCTCGTCGGCCGTGACCTGCGGGTACTCCCGGGGCAGGTACAGGCCGCCGTCCGGGGCCAGGCCGCCCAGCAGGATCTCGGAGAAGGTTTGCGGCATCTCATGGCCGCGCGTCGACAGGTATTTCATCGGTGCGTTCAGTTCAGTTCTTCCATGCGCAGGCGCGTGACGGCGGACAGCACGGTCGGCAGCGCCTCGATCTTGGCGATGGCGGCGTTGACCTGCTTCTCGAGCGTGAGGTGCGAGAGCATGATGATGTCGGTCTGCGGCTCGCCTTCACGCGACTCCTTCTGCAGCATGGCATCGATGGAGATGCCGGCGTCGGCCAGGATGCGTGTGATGTCGGCCAGCACGCCGGTCTCGTCCGCCACGCGCATGCGCAGGTAGTACGAGCTGGTGACTTCCTCGATCGGCAGGACCGGCACGCTGGACAGTTCGTCCGGCTGGAACGCCAGGTGCGGCACGCGGTGCTCGGGGTCGGCAGTGTGCAGGCGGGTCACGTCGACCAGGTCGGCGATCACGGCCGAAGCGGTTGGCTCGGCGCCGGCGCCCTTGCCGTAGTACAGCGTGGCGCCCACGGCGTCGCCTTGCACCAGCACGGCGTTCATGGCGCCTTCCACGTTGGCGATCAGGCGCTTGGCCGGCACCAGCGTCGGGTGCACGCGCAGCTCGATGCCGTTTTCGCGGCGGCGCGTGAGGCCCAGCAGCTTGATGCGGTAGCCCAGCTCTTCCGCGTAGCGGATATCCACGGCCGACAGCTTGGTGATGCCTTCCACGTAGGCCTTGTCGAACTGCACCGGCATGCCAAAGGCGATCGAGCTCATCAACGTGATCTTGTGCGCGGCATCGATGCCTTCGATATCGAAGGTGGGATCAGCCTCGGCATAGCCCAGCGCTTGCGCTTGCTTGAGCACGGTGTCGAAGTCCAGGCCCTTGTCGCGCATTTCCGACAAGATGAAGTTGGTGGTGCCGTTGATGATGCCGGCGATCCACTCGATGCGGTTGGCGGTCAGGCCTTCGCGCAGCGCCTTGATGATCGGGATGCCACCAGCCACCGCGGCTTCGAAGGCCACGATCACACCCTTCTTGCGCGCGGCTTCGAAGATCTCGTTGCCATGCACTGCCAGCAGCGCCTTGTTGGCGGTGACCACGTGCTTGCCGTTCTCGATGGCCTTGAGCACCAGTTCGCGGGCGATGCCGTAGCCGCCGATCAGCTCGATCACGATGTCGATCTCGGGGCGGGTGACGACCTCGTTGGCGTCGGCCACCACCTCGACCTGCCCACCGGTCAGCTCGCGGGCGCGTTCGGTGTTGAGGTCGGCCACCATGGCAATCTCGATGCCGCGCCCGGCGCGGCGGCGGATTTCTTCCTGGTTACGTTGCAGCACATTGAACGTGCCGCTACCGACGGTACCGATGCCAAGCAGGCCTACTTTGATGGGATTCATGGACGATCTGACTCTGAGTTGCTGAAAAATGGATTGCGCCGCAAGCGTGCCGGTTCAGGCCGCGCGGCCGTGGCGTTTGCGGTAGGTCTCGAGGAAGCGCCCGACGCGGCTGATGGCCTCGCGCAAGTCTTCCTCATGGGGCAGGAACACGATACGGAAATGGTCGGGCTTGCCCCAGTTGAAGCCAGTGCCCTGCACCAGCAGCACCTTGGACTCCTGCAGCAGCTCATAAATGAACTCCTGGTCGTCCTGGATCGGGTACATGGACAGGTCGAGCTTGGGGAACAGGTACAGCGCGGCCTTGGGCTTGACACAGGTGACACCCGGGATCTGCGTGATCAGCTCATGGGCAAGATCGCGCTGGCGGCGCAGGCGCCCGCCTTCGCCCACCAGGTCGTTGATGCTCTGGTAGCCGCCCAGCGCGGTCTGGATGGCCCACTGGGCCGGCACGTTGGCGCACAGGCGCATCGAGGACAGCATGTTCAGCCCCTCGATATAGTCCAGTGCGGGCCGCTTGTCGCCCGACACCACCATCCAGCCGGCGCGGTAGCCGCACGAGCGGTAGTTCTTGGACAGGCCGTTGAAGGTCACGGTCAGCACATCGGTCGACAACGCGGCGATGGACGTGTGGCTATGGCCGTCGTACAGCACCTTGTCGTAGATCTCGTCGGCAAAGATGATCAGGCCGTGTTCGCGCGCGATCGTCACGATGGACTTGAGCAACTCATCCGAATACAGCGCGCCGGTGGGGTTGTTCGGGTTGATGACGACGATCGCCTTGGTATTCGGCGTGATCTTGGCGCGGATATCGTCCAGATCGGGCATCCACTCGTTGGCCTCGTCGCACACATAGTGCACCGGGGTGCCGCCCGACAGGCTCACCGCCGCGGTCCACAACGGATAGTCCGGCGCCGGGACCAGCACTTCGTCGCCGCTGTTGAGCAGCGCATTCATGGACATCACGATCAGCTCGGAGGCACCGTTGCCGACGTAGATGTCGTCCAGGCCCACGCCCTCGATATTCTTCTGCTGCGTATAGTGCATGACCGCCTTGCGCGCGGCGAAGATGCCCTTGGAGTCCGAGTAGCCAGCTGAATTGGGCAGGTTGCGCATCATGTCCTGCTGGATCTCTTCCGGCGCATCGAAGCCGAAGACAGCCAGGTTGCCGATGTTCAGCTTGATGATCTTGTGGCCTTCCTCTTCCATCTGCTTGGCCTTCTCCAGCACCGGGCCGCGGATGTCATAGCAAACATTGTTGAGCTTGTTGGATTTCTGGATCGGTTTCACGGCGATGTTGGCAGGAGGCAAGCGCCGCCGGGTAGCGGCGGCTATCTAGGGAATCTGGGTGGAAATGGAGCGGCCCGGGTAGCCTGTGCGCTGCGTTGCAACGCAAAACGTGGCAGGCAGGGAGGCAAAAGCTATAATTTATCGGATTATGACAGACTTCGGCAGGGATTCTTGCATTGCAGCGTACGCCGCCGGTACCACGGGGCCGCGGCAAAGCCGCCCGGCCCGCCTGCCCCAAAATGCTCTCAACCCGCCCTGCGCTGCCCCGGCCGAGTCGCCGCGCGCGCCGCGAAGGGCAGCGCCAGATAAGGTTCGCCCTTGAAACTCCACGCTGACCAGCCCAATGCCCTCAACACGGTAACGTCGTACGGCCCGGGCTATATCGAAATCAATATGGTGCGCCACACCCAATCCGTGCTGGTCATGCCCGAAGGCGAGATCCGGCCCTGGCCGGTGCAACGCTTCGAAGACCTGGAACCCGCGCACTTCGAGGGCCTGCTGGCGCACTCGCCCGAGGTGGTGCTGCTGGGCACCGGCAGCCGCCTGCGCTTCCCGCATCCCCGGCTGACCGCCTCACTGGCGCGCCTGCATGTCGGGGTGGACGCCATGGATCTGCAGGCCGCCTGCCGCACCTATAACATCCTGATGGCTGAAGGCCGAAAAGTGGCAGCCATCCTGCTGCTGGAGGAGCCTGCCTGAGCCCGCCCGGCGGCCCTGGGGGCCGGTTCTCGCAAGTTGGGCATACGCCGCGCTTGAAGTTAGCCGCCCCGCCCCCATCTGCCGCCACCATGGTGGCCGCACTCACGCAGCCACCTCCTTCCTGCCCCTCCCAGGAGCCATAAGAATGACAACAGCCAGTCTCAGCCAGCCCGTACCCGATTTCAGCGCGCCCGCCACCGGCGGCACGTTCAGCCTCGCCGCCCAGCGTGGCAAGACCGTTGTCCTGTATTTCTACCCCAAGGACAACACCCCGGGCTGCACCACCGAAGCCATGAATTTCCGCGACCAGCATGACGACTTCGTCAAGGCGGGCACGGTGGTCTTCGGCATCTCGCGCGACAGCCTGAAGTCACACGAGAACTTCAAGGCCAAGCTGGAACTGCCCTTCGAGTTGATCTCCGATGGCGATGAAGCCGTGTGCCATCTGTTCGATGTCATCAAGATGAAGAAAATGTATGGCAAGGAAGTGCGCGGCATTGAGCGCAGCACCTTCATCATCGACGGCAAGGGCATCCTGCGCCATGCGCTGCGCGGCATCAAGGTGCCCAACCACGTCGACGAGGTGCTGGAAATCGTGCGCGGACTCTGATCCGGGGCTTGATCCACGGCGATTCGGCCCGGCGCTTTCATGCGGCGCAGCAACACCTTCAAAAGTCCTCTCGGCAAGCGATTGCAAAAGAGAAAACCTTCGGATACATTGACCTTTAATGAGTTCAAGATCCGGATGCCACGCTGCTTCATCGTCCCGGCCCAGGCGCACCCTGCCACAGGCCGGTAGCGGACCTGCCGTGTCTCCGGTCCGAAAAAAAGCCGCCAAACCTGCTACCCAGGTTGGCGGCTTTTTTGTTTGTGTGTTTTGTACGCACAGGACACGATCCCCAAGTACGCGGCGCCATGCGGCCGCGCCAGTGTCCTGCGCTGTTTTCCAGCCGTCTTCTCCCCCTGAAAGGAAAGCCTAGCATGCCGCTGCCGACCATGCCCGCCAAGCCTGCCCAATTGCTTGACCCGAGCGAATTCGCCCCGGTGACCAAGCTGACTAAGGCCAAATCAGCGTCGCAGGGTAAGAAACCTGTGCCGGCGCTAGAGCGTGTGGCCTTGCTGGAAACCGGAACTAGCAAAGCGGAAAATGCACCGGCCGTAGTGGCCAGTGCCAGCGGTTCGACACGAGCGCGCACCAAGGATGCGCCGCCGTCCGCGCTGAAGTCCGTGCCATCGCTGGCCGCCGTGCCCAAGGCTCCCGCCAAGGCCCCCGGCACGACCAACCGTCGTATGCAGAAGCACACCGGCCCCAGCAAGCTGTTCGTGTTGGACACCAATGTGTTGATGCACGACCCGTCCTCTCTGTTCCGCTTCGAAGAGCACGACGTCTATCTGCCGATGATGACGCTCGAGGAACTGGACAACCACAAGAAGGGCATGAGCGAAGTCGCGCGCAACGCCCGCACCGTCAGCCGCACCCTCGATGCGCTGGTGGGCGGCACCGACGGCGTGCTCGACGACGGCTTGCCGCTCGCCAAGCTGGGCAACCGCGACGCGCAGGGCAAGCTGTTCCTGCAGACCAAGCTCAATGAGATCAAGCTGCCCGACGGCCTGCCGCAGGGCAAGGCGGACAACCAGATCCTGGGCGTGGTCAGCGCACTGCAGCAGCAGTTCCCGGAGCGCCAGGTCGTGCTGGTGTCGAAAGACATCAACATGCGCATCAAGGCGCGCGCGCTCGGCCTGCCCGCCGAGGATTACTTCAACGACCAGGTCCTCGAGGACAAGGACCTGCTGTACTCGGGCGTGATGCTGCTGCCCAACGACTTCTGGGCCAAGCATGGCAAGGGAGTGGAAAGCTGGCAGGACCCGAAGTCCGGCGCGATGTTCTATCGTCTGACAGGCCCGCTGGTGCCCTCTTTCCTGGTCAACCAGTTTGTCTTCCTGGAACCCAGCGACGGTAGCCTGCCGCTGTACGCCCAGGTCAAGGAGATCAACGGCAAGACCGCGCTGCTGCAGACGCTCAAGGACTACACGCACCACAAGAACAATGTGTGGAGCGTGACCGCCCGCAACCGCGAGCAGAACTTCGCGCTCAACCTCCTGATGCATCCGGAGATCGACTTCGTCACCCTGCTGGGCCAGGCCGGTACCGGCAAGACACTGCTGGCGCTTGCCGCGGGCCTGGAGCAGGTGCTCGACCAGAAGCTCTACAACGAGATCATCGTCACCCGCGCCACCGTGCCGGTCGGCGAGGATATCGGCTTCCTGCCGGGCACCGAGGAAGAAAAGATGCAGCCCTGGATGGGCGCCTTCGACGACAACCTGGAAGTGCTGCAAAAGAGCGACGACAGCGCCGGCGAGTGGGGTCGCGCGGCCACCCAGGAACTGATCCGCTCGCGCATCAAGGTCAAGAGCATGAACTTCATGCGCGGACGCACCTTCGTCAACAAGTTCGTCATCATCGACGAGGCTCAGAACCTGACGCCCAAGCAGATGAAGACGCTGGTAACGCGTGCCGGCCCCGGCACCAAGATCATCTGCCTGGGCAATATCGCGCAGATTGACACGCCTTACCTGACCGAAGGATCGTCCGGCCTTACCTACGTGGTCGACCGGTTCAAGGGCTGGAGCCACAGTGGCCATGTGACGCTGGCGCGCGGTGAACGCTCGCGCCTGGCCGACCATGCCGCGGATGTCCTCTAAGGGGCGGGAGCGCATCATCGCTGAAGACTAAGCGTTCGCAACCTCTGGCACCGTCGGATGCCTTGTAGGACCGCGACCGGCAGATTTGCCTGCCGGCGTGGCCTAGCATCAAAGCATCCGGAGCGCCCGCCATTTCGGCATCTTGCGTGCCGGCGCCTGGCGGGCGCTTTTTTTGCCCCTCCCGGCTTGTTGGATCGATGGAGACATTGATGGACAACCACCTGAACCACACATCGCTGCGGCTCGCGCTGGCCAGCAGCGTCGCAATTTCCGCGGCCTCGTTGCTTGCGGGTCCCGCGCTCGCCGCGGACGAAATGGTAATCCGCACCATGGGACCCGTCAGCTACGTCTGCGGCGGCATTGCCGCGGACGAACAGCGGCAACTGGCCGCGCAGCAAAAGAACTTCAACATGGGCCTGCTGTTTACCCAGGGCGAGCGCGGCGAATTCCTCGCCGACGTGGCCGTCAAGATGACGCGCGAAGGCCACGAAGTGGCCAGCTTTACCGCTTCCGGGCCCAAGTGCCTGATCAAGGCTCCGCAAGGCAGCTACAATATCGAAGCGACTTATAAGGGACAGGCCAAGTCGGTCAACGTGAGTACGGGCACCTACAACGCGCAATTGCGCTGGTAAGGCGCCAGGGGAGGCACCCTCGCCGGGCGGCACCCTTCACGCCACGGCTCCTGGCCCGGGATCGGACCAAGAAGGATGCCTCTGCGCCAGAAAGCCCCTGCCGGAAGACGTGTGCCCAGCCTGGCCCACATCTTCCACACCGCCCGCCTGCCCCTGCTTTGCTCGGCGGCATTGCTGCTCGCCGCCTGCGCTTCGACACCGCCGCCTGGGCGCTATAGCGGCCAGCCGCGCCCGACAGGCACCCCCATGGTGGATCCCAGCGCCGGGCTGGAAGAAGTCTCCATCCAGGCAATGTCGCTGGTTGGCACGCCCTATCGCTACGGCGGCAATACGCCTGACTCGGGCTTCGACTGCAGCGGCCTGGTCCGCTATGTGGTGCTACGCGCCGCCAACGTCAACCTGCCACGCACCACCGAAGCCATGGGCGAGCGCGGCGTCTCGCTGGAGCGCAGCCAGGTGGCCTCGGGTGACCTGGTTTTCTTCAATACCACCGGCCGGGCCAATTCGCATGTCGGCATCTATGTCGGGCAGAACCGCTTTGTCCACGCGCCATCCACCGGCGGCACGGTTCGGCTCGAAGACATGAGCAAGTCATACTGGGCCTCCCGCTACAACGGCGCGCGACGGGTTGCATCGGGAATCAACCAGGCGCCGGCATCGGCCGCGCCCCCGGCCGCACCAGCAGCACCGCCGCCTTCCGTTGTACCCCCGGCCCCCGTGGATGACGATCCGATTGCCGCTTTCGCCAATCGATAGATAGCCATCGGCTCCGGCCTTCCCGACAAGCAAAAAGCCAGGCATGGCGCCTGGCTTTTTGCTTGCTTGTCGAGCGGGAATCCGATGGCCCGATGGCTTAGAGGATATGCCGGCCAATCCACCATGCGATGGCGGCCATGAAGGCAGATGCGGGAATCGTCAGCACCCAGGCCCAGACGATGTTGCCGGCCACGCCCCAGCGCACCGCCGACATCTTCTGCACCGAGCCCACGCCGACGATGGCGCCGGTGATGGTATGGGTGGTCGACACCGGCACGCCCAGCGCCGAGGCAATGAACAACGTGATGGCGCCGCCTGTCTCCGCGCAGAAGCCGCCTACCGGCTTGAGCTTGGTGATCTTCTGGCCCATGGTACGCACGATGCGCCAGCCGCCAAACATGGTGCCCATGCCAATCGCCACGTAGCAGGAAACAATGACCCAGATCGGCGGCTCCGCACCGCCCTGCGCCACGTGGCCGCTGGCGATCAGCAGCATCCAGATGATGCCGATAGTCTTCTGCGCGTCATTGCCGCCATGGCCCAGGCTGTACAGCGATGCCGAGACCAGTTGCAGCCTGCGGAACCAGCGATCGACCCGCGACGGCGGCGTGCGGAAGAATGTCCAGGCCACGATCACCATCATCAGCGAGCCGAGCAGGAAGCCCAGCAGCGGCGAAATGACGATAAAAGCCACGGTCTTGAGAAGACCGCCGCCGACCAGTGCGCCGGTGCCGCTCTTGGCCACCGCAGCCCCGACCAAGCCACCGATCAGCGCGTGCGAGGACGACGAGGGGATGCCGTAGTACCAGGTGATCAGGTTCCAGGCAATGGCCCCCATCAGGGCACCGAAGATCACGTAGTGATCGACGATGTTGACGTCGATCGTGCCAGTGCCGACGGTTGCCGCCACCTTCAGGTGGAAGATGAAAATCGCCACCACGTTGCACATGGCCGCCATGGCCACCGCGTGGTGCGGCTTGAGCACGCCCGTCGACACCACCGTGGCAATCGAGTTGGCGGCATCGTGAAAGCCGTTCATGAAATCGAACAGCAGGGCGAGAGCCACCAGCAGGCCAATGACCCACAGGCTCATTTGTATTGTTTGCATGCCGATTTGTGCCTCAGGCGTTTTCCAGGACGATGCCTTCGAGAATGTTGGCGACGTCCTCGCACTTGTCGGTAATGGTTTCGAGCTGCTCGTAGATCGCCTTCAGCTTGATCAGGCGCTTGACGTCCGTTTCGTCGCGGAACAGCTTGGACATGGCGGCGCGCATCACGCGATCGGCCTCGGACTCGAGCTGGTCGATCTGCTGCGCCGTCTTCAGGATGGCGCCGGCATTGCTCATGTCCTCTAGCAGGCCGACCGCGATCTTGACCTGGTCGCAACACTGCACGCAGATGGAGGCCAGCTTGCGCGCCTCATCGGTCAGGCTGGTCACGTCGTACAGCGAGATGGTTTCAGCCACGTCTTCCATCAGGTCGAGGATGTCGTCCATGGTGGTGATGAGCTTGTGGATCTCATCGCGGTCCAGCGGCGTGATGAAGGTCTTGTGCAGCAGGTCGATCGTGTCATGCGTGATGCGATCGGCTTTCTTTTCCGTGGCCTGCACGCGGCGAGCGTGGGCCTCCGCATTGGGCAGGTCGTTGACCAGCACTTCCAGCTCGCGGGCGGCGGTCACCGCGCAATCGGCATGCTGGTTGAAGTATTCGAAGAACTTGCCCTCAGTGGGCATGAATCGGCCGAACATGGAATGTTCCTTGTCGAAGCGCGGGGGCGCCGCGGGTAGTTACTGAATCAGGCGGATACGCATTAAACGACAGCCGCCCGAGGGCGGCTGTCATCAAAACGCAATATTTTACAGGTTTGTGCGGCGATGCCGGGGGACTTTGACACGCGGCAGGCACAATCGACTGTGGCCACCGGGCCACGAGGCCCGGCAAGCCGCGCCAGGGCTGGCTTCAGTTGTCGTTGTCGAAGAAGGCGGGGCCACCGCTGAAGTTGTCGAACTTGGTGAACTGCCCCAGGAACGTCAGCCGCACGGTGCCAATTGGGCCGTTACGCTGCTTGCCGATGATGATCTCGGACGTGCCCTTGTCCTGCGAATCGGGGTTGTAGACCTCGTCGCGGTAAATAAACAGGATCACGTCGGCATCCTGCTCGATAGCGCCGGATTCACGCAAGTCGGACATCACCGGGCGCTTGTTCGGGCGCTGTTCCAGGCTTCGGTTCAGCTGGGACAGTGCAATCACCGGGCAGTTGAGTTCCTTGGCCAGGCCCTTGAGCGAGCGCGAGATTTCCGAAATTTCGGTGGCGCGGTTTTCCCCGCCGCCCGAGCCCGACATCAGCTGCAGGTAGTCGATGACGATCAGCCCGAGCTGGCCGCACTGGCGCGCCAGCCGGCGCGAACGCGCGCGCAGCTCCATCGAGCTCAGTGCCGGCGTTTCGTCGATGAACAATTGCGCATCGTTCATGCGCTGGATGGCGTGCGTGAGCCGCGGCCAGTCTTCGTCAAGCAGGCGGCCCGTACGCAGGCGGTGCTGGTCAAGCCGGCCGACCGAGCCCAGCATACGCATGGCCAGCTGCGTGCCCGCCATTTCCATGGAGAACACGGCCACCGGCAGGCCCTGCTCCACCGCCACGTGCTCGCCGATATTCAGCGAGAAAGCGGTCTTACCCATGGAGGGGCGCCCCGCCACGATGATCAGGTCGCCGGCCTGCATGCCACTGGTCATGCGGTCCAGGTCAATAAAACCGGTAGGCACGCCGGTGACGTCGGTGCTCGAGTCACGGTGGTACAGCTCGTCGATGCGCTCGACCACCTGGGTCAGCAATGGCTGGATTTCCTGGAACCCCTTCTGCCCGCGCGAGCCTTCCTCGGCGATGGCGAATACCTTGGATTCCGCCTCGTCGAGCAGTTCCCGCACCTCGCGCCCTTTCGGGGCGAAAGCCGCGGTAGCGATATCGTCGGCCACGGTCACCAGCTTGCGCAGCACCGAGCGCTCGCGCACGATCTCCGCATAGCGGCGGATATTGGCCGCGCTGGGCGTGTTCTGCGCCAGGGAATTCAGATAGGCCAGGCCGCCCACCTCTTCCGCCTTGCCTGCGCCTTGCAGCGACTCGTAGACGGTGATCACGTCAGCCGGCTTGGTAGCAGCGATCAACCGGGAGATGCTCTGGAAGATCATCCGGTGATCGAAGCGATAGAAATCGGCTTCGTTCAGGAAGTCGGCGATACGGTCCCAGGCGGCATTGTCCAGCAGCAGGCCACCCAGCACCGATTGCTCGGCCTCGATGGAATGCGGCGGTACCTTGAGATTGTCTAGTTGGGGGTCTGCGACAGGCGCGTTCATAGGGGGGATTATAACGGTCGACGCCAGCGAGCCGGCGGAGAATTCGCAGCCCGCCGTTGGGGCATCCTGCCGTGTGACGGCGGGACAACCGGCCCCGCCCCGTAGCAATCGGGCGATCAGGCAAGCAAGGGGCGCGGCCAAACAAAAAGGCAGGAGCGCGATGCTCCTGCCTTTTTGTTTGGTCAAGCAAGCGGCGCTGGCATCCGGCGCCCACCAGCCCGAAGGACAAGTGGGCGCCGGCAGCAAGGCCGATGCTTAGGCGTGTTCGCCCAGGACGGAAACCGTCACGTCGACCAGCACGTCGGTGTGCAGCGAGACGCTGACCGGGTGGTCGCCAACAACCTTCAGCGGACCATTCGGCAGGCGCACTTGCGCCTTCTCGACCTTGAAGCCTTGGCCAGCCAGGGCTTCAGCGATGTCGGCATTGGTCACCGAACCGAACAGGCGGCCGTCCACACCCGACTTCTGGGTGATCTGCACGGTCAGGCCATTCAGCTTTTCGCCTTCAGCTTGCGAAGCTGCCAGCTTTTCAGCGGCTGCCTTTTCCAGTTCAGCGCGCTTGACTTCGAACTCGCTGATAGCGGTCTGGGTAGCGCGGCGGGCCTTCTTGTTCGGGATCAGGAAGTTACGGGCGTAGCCGTCCTTCACGCGAACGATGTCACCCAGGTTGCCCAGGTTGATGACTTTTTCAAGCAGAATAATTTGCATCGTGTTTTCTCCTTAACGGACCTAGGGCCGATCAGTTCTTGTGCAGGTCGGTGTAGGGCATCAGCGCGAGGAAACGCGCGCGCTTGATGGCCGTGTCGAGCTGACGCTGATAGTGCGCCTTGGTGCCGGTCAGGCGGGCCGGCGTGATCTTGCCGTTGTCGCCGATGAAATCCTTCAGGGTGTCCAGATCCTTGTAGTCGATCTGTTCCACGCCAGCCACGGTGAAGCGGCAGAAGCGCTTGCGCTTGAACAGCGGGTTTTGCTGTTGGAAGCGCTTCTTGTTCTTGTTGTCACGTTTGACGAATGCCATGATTCAATCCTTTTCGAATGCTTTACATCCAGTGATGTGAAAGACGAGAGCCTTGCTGTTGCGGTGCCTGCGGGCCAGGAATCCTTCGCAGTCGAGCATCGCGCCGAGCGGGGTACGCTCAAGCCGCTGGCCGATCTGACCAATTCCCATGGCGGCGATGGAGAACTCCACCTGCCTGGGCGTTTGCGCCTCGACCGTCTCGCCCGCGTACTGCAAGATGCAGTTGACCACGGGGACCCCGGCCGGGGTGTAACGCAAGGCATCGCGTTCCGCGAGCGTTGCGCAGAGCCTTAACTGGTTCAACGCACTCTCCCGCACCGATGCCCGCACTTGCCGCCGCGGCGATCAACGCCGGCGGCAACCACAACAGTCCGCACTTAGGCGGCCTGGACTTCGCTGGTCTGTTGCGCGGCCTTGCGAGCTTCTTCGCGCTGCACTTCCTTCATCATCGGGGACGGTGCGGTTTCAGCCTTCTTGGTCTGAACGATGAGGTGGCGCAGCACTGCATCGTTGAACTTGAACGCGTGTTCGAGTTCAGCCAGGGTTTCCTTGCCGCATTCGATGTTCAGGCAAACGTAGTGAGCCTTGGCCAGCTTCTGGATCATGTAGGCCATCTGACGGCGACCCCAGTCTTCCACGCGGTGGATCTGGCCTTCCTGGGACGTGACCAGCGTCTTGTAACGCTCGATCATGGCCGGGACTTGTTCGCTCTGGTCCGGATGGACGATAAATACGATTTCGTAATGACGCATTGACGCTCCTTTTGGATAAGCTGCCCGAGCGCCATGTCCGGTGCAGCAAGGTTGAATAGCCTTAAAGTATAGCGTGCTTTTGCTATCGGGAGCAAGCCGCCTCAGTTTTCGGTGAATAGTGCCTGCAGCGCCGCCGGATCCTTTGCCAATCCAGGCTCCGCAGCCAGCGCCAGCGCCAGCAGTACGCGCGCCTTATAGGGATTGAGGTCGCCGGCCGAAACAAAAACGCCCGACGCCGGCCGGGGAGGCGCAGGAATCGCCACATGCCCCGCTCCTGTGCGCGAACTGCGCACCACTGCCACGCCCGCGCCAGCAGCATCGGTTAGCGCCTCCACCAGCGACTGGTGGACGGACCCGTTGCCAGCGGCCGCCACGACCAGGCCTGCCACGCCCGCCCGCGCCAAGGCATCCACCACGATCCGGCCCGGCTCCGCATAGCTAGCCACGATCTCGACCTGCGGCCATGCGCAAGGGACCGGCCAGGCCTTGACCGGCAAGCGGCTGGGGATACGCACAAAGCGCACGAGGTTGTCCTGAACAAAGCCAATCGGCCCAGATACCGGCGACACAAACGCATTCACCGCCGATGTGTGCGCCTTCATCACATCGCGCCCTGCGTGGATCTCCTGATTCATCACCAGCAGCACGCCCTTGGCCGTCGCGCCAGCATCCGCTGCTACGCGCACCGCATCCAGCAGGTTCAACGGGCCATCCGCCGACAACGAGGTCGACGGCCGCATCGCAGCCGTCAGCACGACTGGCACCGTACCCACGCAAGCCAGGTGCAGCAGCATGGCCGTTTCTTCCAGGGTATCGGTGCCGTGCGTAATGACAATGCCCGACACATCGGGCTGCGCGGACCAGTACGCCACACGCTCCACCAGCGTGGACCAGAGCGCGAACGACATGTCCTTGCTATCTACCTGCGCAACCTGCTCGGCCTCGATCCGAGCTACCGCGCCCAGCGCCGGCACCGCGTCGAGCAGCGCTGTCACCGGCACCGTCGCCGCCTGGTACTTCGCGCTGCTAGCTGGGTTGGAGGAAGAACCGGCAATGGTGCCGCCAGTAGCGAGCACGACGACGCGAGGCAGGAGAGACATGGCGGGAAAGTGGTCGGGAACCAGAAAAGTTGAACAGCAAGCAGCGCAACACGCTTCAGGTGCCGCGGATTGTAATCCCTCTGCCCGCACATCACGGCACGCGCCAAGATTCGTGGAACGCACCTGTCAATGCGCAAACTCCCAAAAATTCCGCTTGCACTTCACTCGATACTGTATAAAATCACAGCATACTGTTTAAACATACAGTGCTTCCAAACATCGGCGACCATGGCGACCCTGACACCGCGACAGCAGCAGATTTTCGACTTGATCCGCAGCAGCCTCCAGCACACGGGCTTCCCGCCCACGCGCGCTGAGATCGCCGCCAAGTTCGGCTTCTCCTCACCCAATGCAGCCGAGGAACACTTACGTGCCCTGGCCCGCAAAGGCGTGATCGAGCTCACCCCCGGCGCCTCCCGCGGCATCCGCCTCAAGGTCTCCCGCAGCGACTCGGAGCTACCCGACCAGTTTTCCCTGCCTATGGCCGGCGTCATGCAACTAACCCTGCCACTGGTCGGGCGCGTTGCAGCCGGCAGCCCGATCCTCGCCGCCGAACACATCGATCGCCAATACCAGGTCGACGCCTCGGTGTTCGACGTGCAACCCGATTACCTCCTGCGGGTGCGTGGCCTCAGCATGCGCGACGCCGGCATCCTCGATGGCGACCTGCTCGCCGTCAAGCGCGCCAGCGAAGCCGCCAACGGCAAGATCGTTGTCGCCCGCCTGGGCGACGACGTCACCGTCAAACGCCTCAACCGCCGCGGCGACACCATCGAGCTGATTGCCGAGAACCCCGACTTCCCCAGCATCATCGTGCAAGCCGGCCGCGAAGAGTTCTCACTGGAGGGCATCGCCGTCGGCCTCATCCGCCCCGGCGCCTTCTGACGAGTGCGGCTGAGGCGGGCTAACCCCGTACAAGCCGACACCCGATTGTGCCAACGCACCCGCATAGCGGGTACCGCTAACTGTTGTTGCAAGTCACCAGGTGTAGCCATGCTGCCAGCCAACCGCCTTTCCGCCCGCCGCCCCGTCAAGCCCGTGCCCTTCCGCCAGTCCAAAGGCGTACGCATCTACCAGGGCGCGCAACGACGCACCATGGTTGGCAGCATGGCCGCTATCTGCCGAATGCTCGAGCTGGAGGAATCCTCCAAGCTGGCGGGTTAAGCAGGTGGCACTGAAAAAAATTTGTGCAGAGTACTAGCCATCCGGCTTTTGGCATTGTATGATCTTGTTCTTCGTCGTTCGGCACCAAGCAGAACGACATCGACGGTGGCTGTAGCTCAGTTGGTAGAGTCCAGGATTGTGATTCCTGTCGTCGTGGGTTCGAGTCCCATCAGCCACCCCAGAATATATAAGGTTAGCGAGGTTTGCAGTTGCTAACTTAGCCAGAATTTTGGAAGAACATCTTCCAATTTTTGGAACTTGAAAAGCCCACCCCTTCGGTGGGCTTTTTGCTTTGGCTCGACGCATCGCACATCAACACTGTATATCCATACAGTTAACTCAACTATCCGCGCTTGGCTTAGGACGACTCCTATACTGGACATCCATACAGTATCTAGTGAGAGAGACATGTTCGCCTGCGCCCCCGATACCGTCTATCTATATAGTCAGTCCCACGGGGCTGCGCGTTTGGCCATCCGCCGCCCCCGCCTCACCATCGACGATCCGCTGCTCACGGCCGACACCTGGAACCCGGAGGTAGAGGCCGCCGCTCAGGCCGCCGGCGCCACGCTGCACCTGATGGGTGTCGATACAGCGGCCATCCAGGCGCTGCCGTGGACCATCGACCGCCTGGCGTTCGAACACGACGGTGCGCGACTGAGCTTCTGCCTCGCCTATGGCGCTGACATCCTCGGCCCGAACACCATCCGACTACGCACCCGCGGCGAACGCCACTACGCCACCCGGCAGGAGATGGCATGTTCCCAGTGACCTACCAGGCGGCATCGATCTTCCTGGAAACCCAGTTCCTGCCCGGCGACACGGCCGAGCTGCGCCTGGACTGCGAAGGCGTCACGGTGTCAGCCAGCGCCGTGACCGTGCACGGCATCGAGACGCGCCACATCGAGAAGATGGTGTGGACGGCCGATTACCTCTCCTTCGAGCAGGACGGCCAGCACCATCGGATCAAGGTGGCCCGGCCGGCGGTGAAGACGCCGCTGCGCGCGCGGTTCCCGCGCCGCTGACTAGCAGCAGCCGCCTCGCCATGCCACCCAACACCCCAGAGAATTGGGTACGCGCGCTACGCCACGCCGTTCGCGGCGGCACGCCGGATGCCTATGGCGACCCCTTCAGCATGCAGCTGTACGTCCTGGACCCTCACGGCCAGCCAGTCCACACGCTGGACGGCAACGCGCATCATGAATTTCTGAGGGGCTGGTTCAAACGCTTCGTGCTGCGCACTGACCTTCCCGAGCAGGATGCCCGCGTCTGGACATGTTTCTGCCCATGGCCGGACAAGATGAACGACAAGCCAGTTTTTCTTACCCACCTGTCCGGGGGCGGCATCGACAAGATCTTCACCTCGGCGACGTGGCAAGATGCGCAGGACAAGCACCGGCGCGTCTCGGAGAAGGCGCGGCGGGTGCTGCCACTAACGCCCCTGCCAGGAGATGAGGATGTGCACTAACTATGCCCCGGTGCAGCGCCAGCTGCTGCGCGACGTCTTCGGCGTCGAGCCACCGCCCATCGACTATCCGCCTGAAACCTGGCCGGACTATGCCGCGCCGATAGTTGTGGCCGGCGCCGACGGCGCGCGCCAGGCCCTGGTGGGGACGTTCGGCATGGTGCCCAAGACGCGCATCCCGCCTGGCGTAGCCAAGTTTGACACCACCAACGCGCGATCGGAGACGGTCGGCGAGAAGCGGTCGTTCTCCGGGCCGTGGAAGAAGGGTCAGCTCTGCCTGGTGCCAGCCACCAGTTTCTACGAGCCGTTCTATGCGGAGGGGCAAGCAAAGTCGGTGCGCTGGCGGATCTGGCTGAAGGACGAACCTGAGTTCGCCATCGCCGGCCTGTGGCGGGATTGGCCAGATGGTGCCATCTCGTTCACCATGCTGACCATCAACTCGGACAAGCATCCGCTGATGAACCGCTTCCATGCCCCGGGCAAGGAAAAACGGATGATCGTCATCGTGCCGCGGGCGGAATGGGACGATTGGCTGACCTGCAGAGATCCTGAGCAGGCCCGAAGTCTCATGCAGCCCTACCCTGCCTCGAAGATGACAGCCGAGCCGGCGCCTCGCACGCCAGTGGGCAAGTAGCTCCATAGAAAGGGCGCCACAACAAGAAAGCAACTCCTTCAACAGCACTCTCCCACTCATTACCCCGTCATTAGGCATAATGACGAGCAATTCAAACAGGGGGATAAGATGAGTGAGACAGAGTTCGCCGGTCGCTTGACGGCTGCGAAAAGTGTTTGGGATGAAATGGCTCCCGGCCTGGGTGCGACAGCACTCGGGGGAAGCAATATGAACGTCCCAACGGAACAAATTACGGACTGGTTCGAGACATTGATCGCGGCGGTTGCCTCCGTCGAGAAGTACCAAAAAGACCAGGTATTAATGTCGCTGCTGTGGCCCCCCATTACAAACTCGACGCAGCAAATAGAGTCTTATATGAGTACCGCCAAGTCCAATGGCATCTCATGGCTTTCTCAAACCACACCCACCATCGTCAGTCACCTATGGGGACTGCGAAGCCAGCTACAATGGCTAATACCTACAGAGCAGGATGGATTTCCGCCATCACCAGCCATTGGAGAAACACTAGCAAAACGCCACGAAATAGAAGAGGTCAGCAAATTAATACTAGGACAACAAAAGAAGATTCAAAAAATAGCATCTGATGCCGAGAAAATCACCAAGGAAATCCTCGACAGGTCTGAGTTAATCAGCAGCGCAGAAAGGACGTCAGCAACCGCACAAACAAATGCATTAGCAAGCGCGGCCGCAGCGGAAGCCGAGAAGCTGAAAGTCGATCAATATGTAGCTTCCCTAAGTACCGCCTCAATCGCCCAAGAGAAGCTATTCAAGCAATTTGACGACAAGCGCTCCGACATTGAGGGCACACTAGAAGGAGCAAGCAAAATTGCTCTTGCGAAATCGTTCAAGGATCGCCGCGAGAGCCTAGATCGAACTCAGATTTTGTGGGCCGCACTGTTCTTGATCGGCATTACATTTCTTGTCCTCTCTGGCGCATTTATTTGGCACGACACAAAGACAAATTCAGTTGAATTTTCATCAGAAAAGACAGCGCTAATTGTTGGTCTTTCGAAATATCTACTCCTAGCTCCATTCATCTGGCTCACGTGGTTTTCGGCGAAGCAATATGGACACATTCTAAGACTGACTGAAGACTACGCATTTAAGGAAGCTGCCGCCCATTCATTCGTCGGCTACAGAAATGAAATGGGCGACGACGGAGAAATGCTACAACTACTGCGAGAGTACGCGATCAAGAATTTCGGCGCCAACCCCGTGAGAGTTTTATCAAAAAATGAACCGGCCTCACCCATCAGCGAGATACTTGAAAAAGCGCTTGAGAAATTGCCGCCAGAAAAGATTCTTGATGCCTTTAAAGACATACTATCGAGCACCAAAGGGAAATAGCAAAGCGATATATAGCTCGCTACCAACCAACATTATCTGCCCGCAGCTGGCCGCGAAGCCCCCTAGTCGCTACAACATATCCAACAAAGGCACAAGAGGGGCTTCGACCGCCGGCCATTCTCACCCGATCCGACTTTCCAACCGAGCTGATCGCTAGAACAGTCCAACCGGCTCAGCCTGGCGATCCCAACTGTAGATGATCAGCTCGCGCCGCACAGCCGGCTTGTCGGCACCACCCACCTGGTACTCAATGTCGAGCGACTCCATCTGGAAATCGGCAAAGACGCGCCGGATCTCGGGGTGGTCGTTCAGGCTGACAATCTCCTTGCCCTTGAGCTCGCGCATCATGTCGGCCATGCGCTCGTACTGCGCGAGCGGAAAGCCGACGCCATAGCCCTCAGTTTCCTAATACGGCGGATCCAGGTAGAACAGCGTATGCGCGCGGTTGTAGCGTGCCATGCACACCGCCCAGTCCAACTGCTCGATGTAGGCAGTGTGTCCGGCGGCCGCCGGCGGTGCGCTAACACCGGCAGCGGTCGCCGTCTCGGGCGATGGCGTCGAGAGCTGCTGCAGCCTCTGGAGCAAGTTCGGCTCGCGCTTCACCATCTCCACCGGCAGCGCCGGGATCTGCGGTGGCGCCTATCAGGCCGGCGCGTGGTCCCGGGACTGGGTGAAGGTCAAGCGGGCAAGTGCCGCGCCGCTTGAGCGTTTCCTCAGTTCATCATTAAGAAGTCGACGCCGCGGATACTCCACGGTGCCGACGAGTGCCATATCTGCTCTTAGGCATTGGTGGTGTGCCCTTGAGCCGCCCGAAAAAGGTCTCCAAACGATACAGCGACAATCCTTTGCGTGAAAACTACGGCGGCGCGGCCAACGCCTTGTTGGCGAGTCCGGCCGCCGGGTCAATTTTACTGCCCTACGAATCGTGGCTTTTTAATTCTGTATATATTATTAAAAAGATACGGCCCAATCTCGAAAGTCTTGTAATACTCCCACCCCGTAATCTGCCCAGTGAGCTCTTCCAAAAGCGCCCATGAAGTAAAATCCGGCCCTTGCGCCAACCAAACGCCGGTTCTGATGCAAGGATCACCTTCGTTGCTGTTTATCCAAAACAGATTTCCCTCGGATGTCACACTAATACCGGCACCGCTCCCTCCCCAGTAAGAAGCCTGGGTACACCCAGGTATGGTAGGAGAAGTCTTTCTGGAGTTCGGCCAAATCAATCCCTCTGTAGTGGAATTAAGTATTCCGGGTGAACCACTTAGATTGGCCTTATCGAATGCCATTACAACGGGCGGCGCAAATAATCCACTCGGATTCGATCCATCGCCTTCGAGAAGCACCCATCCTGGCAAGCCATTAACCTGAGGCGGGAATGCAAGGTCAATACCATATCGATTGCCTGATACACGTACAAACGACCCCCCGCTTCCCGAACTAGAAGAATGCCAGAGTCCTGCATCTGCATAGCCCCCATCGCCTATGCTTACCCAAATCGAGCTAATATTTGAGGGATCAGCACCAATGGCGTGTACATGCCGACCATTCGTTGCCAATACCTCCGACCATGAGGTTCCGCAGTTTGGAGAAGAATAGACATGCGCACCGACCCCAGGATTATTTGTATCTCCGTTGTAGTTTCCATAATAAAGATACAGCCCATTTGAAGCCAAACTATCGGGGCGACCCGTGGTATTTGCGGGAACATTTGGAACGGAAACGTCAGCCCAATTCGACCAAGCATTCAGCTGGTTTCTATATATCTTCCCATTATTTGTTATTATGAACTGCATATTGCACTGAAACACCATCTGGATAACGCTCCCAGCGTTACCCAACGCCTGACTAGACGAAACCCCAGTATTAATCCAAGTATTTCCCTGGTCATTACTATACAAAAAATTATCGTACCCCGGCACCGTACCGCTCTGACCAAACTGAAGTCCATATACAACTCCATTATATACCCCGATAACCTTGGCGCCCGCAAACGTTCTTTGATATGGATAAGATGGATTTAACTGCCCCGCCCCGCCCTGCGCATACGCGGCAGAGATCAAGGCAAACACCGCAAAAATACACGACAGAAATTCTTTTATTCTTTTCATTTCCATTCCCTCTGTGGTTGCTCTGGAAAAATTGAAGGCCCCACCAAGACATATCCAACATCACAAGCAACTCGCATCGCAAAGTCTGCGTTGCCAACCGAGTCTATTCCATTTTTAAAGTTCTCACCCCGTTGATTGGAGACGCGGAGCTGCGAGTCATAACGGCCAGCCGCCACAGCCGCATCCAGCCTGACCTCATACCCAACGCGCACTTTCTCGTGCTGGCGGGATAAATTTAAGGAAATTTTTACAGACAAGGCGCTAGGATTTCGACTCAGGGCGAGGCTCCTACCTGGCCCTTTTGCGACCCTCGCCACCGCCCCGCATGTGGGCGGTGTTTTTTTATTGGCATGCCTCCACGGCTGCCTTCAACCGGACCTCATACCCGGCACGCAGCGCCAGCTCCACCAGCACCGCCCGGAAAAACTCAAAGTCGCTGGCCGTCTCCGGCACCTTCGCCAGCGGCCAGTTCGGCTCGGGGATCTTCGCCGTCTTGCACGGCACGGCCACCGGCACCCTCACCTCCACCGGCTTCTCGATCACCTGCGGCGCGGCGGCGCAGCCGGCCAGCACCAGGCACAACATCAGCGCGCGGATCATGGGCGCTCCTTCACGAAAGTCTGGCGCAGCCCGTGCAGCGATGCGCACTGGTTGGCGCCGGGCGCCTGCGCCTGGATCTTGCCGGCCAGCAGCGTGTACTTGGACTGGGTCGCCTGCGCTTCGGCGTCGGCCTTCGCGGCCTGGTACTGGCGGATCTTGGCCTGCGCTTCTAGGCCGGCCACCGCGGCGTTCTGCGTCGAAACGGATGCCGCTAGCGCCTGGTTATCGCTCTTGGCCTTGGCCAGGTCGGCCCGGGCCTTCACCAGCTCCGCGCGCGCCGAGTCGCGCTCGCCGCGATAGACCCAGACCGAGCCGCCGGCCAGTGCCAGCACGACCAGCACCGCGGCGAAGAAGATCCGTTCGGGCGTGGCGAAGACGGCTTTGGTAGCCGTCCCAATGGCTTCAAGAATCAGCATGGTGAATCACCTCCATGGGCGTGAATTGGTAGCCTTCCCTGGCGTACTTCTGGGCGATCCAGAGCGGGAACGGCATGTCGTGGATGCCTTCGTCCTTGCCGGTGTGGTGGGCCTTGCAGAGCAGCAGGCCGTTGACCGTCATGTCGTCAACGAAGCTGTACGGGTTGGCCGGGTCGAAGTGGTCCCAGTCGAAGACGGCCGCGTGCGGCCCCAGCGCGCCGGCGCGCGCGAATGTGGCCACGCTGGCCCAGTCGATCATGTTCGCCAGCGAGCGCTCGATAGGATGGTGGTGGGCCTCGAGCGGATGGCCGCTCTCTTCTGCCGTCTCGCCGCAGATGAAGCAGCGGCCGCCCTCGCGCTCGATCAACGCCTTCTTGGAATGCAGGAACAGGGGCGTCGTGGTGCGCGCCTCGTGCCCGGGCAGAAGCACGTCGACCGCCAGGGTCTCTTTCTCTTCGTGGGTATCGGTGACAGCCATAAGGGCCTCAGAATGCAAAAAACCGCCCGAAGGCGGCTGGAATGAGAAAAATGCTGGATGTCTGGGGAAAAACTGCGACGGGGAGACTAGGCGCCCAGCACGGCCTTGGCCTTCGCCCAGAAGGCGCGCCGCTCGGCAATGCCATTGATCCCACCGTTGATGGCCCGCGTCAGCCCCACGAAGTCGCCCGCATCGGCAAAGCGGTTCAGGTTGTGGGTGTGCCAGTACCAGCCGGCAGACGCCGCCGCGTGCACGGGCAGCTCGAGCAGCTCGGGCTGCGTCAGCAGGTCCAGGTGCAGGCCGAAGCCGCACAGCAGGTAGTTCTTCCGCCCGGTGACCTGGATCAGGCCGCGCCCCATGAACCGCTTGCCGTCGCCGGGCTCGACGTTGCCCAGATCCGCCCTGCCCTCGTACCGGCGCTGCGTAGGCGTCGGCCCCCAGATCTCGCGCAGCAGGCGCAACTGCCCGGACTCGTGCGCAACCTGGGCGAGGAACGCAGCCGCGCGCGTGGACGTGTTGACCTCGAACTGCAGCATCGCGGCGGCCAGCGGCGCAGCGAACGCGTCGGCGCGCGCGCCGGCCAGCGGCATGATGGCGCGCAACTGCGCAGCGGTAACCAGTGCATCAGCCATGATTGCCCCTCGTCACCGCATCGCGCACTTCCCCCGCCACCTCGGCCAGGTCCTTGTCGCGCCGGCGCTCGATGAAGTTGAACAGCCAGCGCACGATAGCCCAGCCCGGCAGGCCGCAGGCGAATACAACGCCGAACAGCGCCACCAGGCCGATGTAGTCGTGCGTCCAGGCCTGCAGCCCGAACTTCTGCACGACGGCCGCGCCGCCGGCCACGCTGGAAACGACGGTAGAGATCAGCCCTACCGCCCACTCTCTTGGGCTTCGTGGAGTCATCATCATCATCACTACGAGGGCGGCGAGACCGGATGCGCCGGCGGCAACCGCCGCCGGGCCGCCGAAGGCTTTGAAGGCAGCAGCGCCCGCCGCGCCGGCTGCGGCACCGCCGCTGATTGGTTCGGACATTTGTGACCCCGGAAAAGAAAATGCCCACTCGGGGCGGGCATGAAAAAGCCACCCGGAGGTGGCCATTGAAAGCATCATCGGTCAGGAAGGTGCCGACGGCCATGCGATCGCGCGGGGGAATCCAGGCTGCTCTGGCACGTCACGAAGTGCCTGGCGATATGCCGCGAACTTGGCCTTTGTCGCGGCAGGAACGTCCGGAAGCTGCGTCCAATCGGTGGCCGCCAGCAAGGCGTCGCGGCTCGCACGTGCGTTGGCAGCTATATCTGCATCACTCGGCCCGGGTCGATCAATGGCCACTGGGTGTCCGGAGGCGTTAGCATCAATGACCTTCCCGGCCGATTGCCCGGCCATGAGCGCCGCGTACTCTTCAGGCGCGACCTCCACCAGGTCGCCCGGCCATGTCCCGGCCGCCTCATAGGCATCCTGCAGATCCTCGGGATAGAAGCCGCCAGTGCTTTTCGAGTAGAAAGTTTTCATGGTCGTGCGCCTTACCAGCCGATAGCAAAGTAGGAAATCGCGGAAGCCGCGCCGTTCCCGTTGTTAAACAGTGTCATCCCGGTTGTTGACGGAATGCCCCATCCCCCCGCAGACGCTGTCGAAACACCACCACTGTTGACGAATGAGGCGACAGCTGAGAGGAAAGCATTTGGGAATGCGATGGGGAAGGTAACATTAGAGCCACCAGCCGCAGTCACTGCGTTCACCTGCCCCCACTGCAGAATCAAGTTGTACTTAACGCCCGCTGCAATGACCGGGATCTTCACGTAGCCGTTCGCCGAGAGGGTTGCCGCAAACTGCCCAAGGTTGACCGCATGTTGAGTCGCAGTTGGCCCAGCTACTGCGAACAGCTGGCTAGCCAACCCGGCAAGGGCCGCATACCTCCCGTCACCTGCCCCAAGGCTCACCGCATGGTTGCTCTGCACAGGCGCTGCCACCTGCAGCGCGCCGCCCGTGCACTCAATCAGCACCCACGAGCTGATGTCCGCGCGCCAGACCGCCTGGCACTTACCGCCAGCGACAATCTCCCCGCCCTGCAGCGCACTGTGCGCGCCGCCGACCAGCGGCTGTGCGCCCAGGCTGTTGACGTTCAGCGTCGAGGCGCCGCTGTTCGCGGTCTTGGTCTTGAACCACAGCACCATGCCATCGGTCAGCGCAGTGATGGCGGGGCTGTAGCTGACGGCGTAGGCGTTGGCCGCGCCGGTATCCACCGCAGTCGTCAACGCGTTCTGCTGGATCGCATGCAGCAGGTCGGCCGGCAAGATCGGCGCGTTCGCAGCCTGGGCGATGTTGGCCGAGGTGATGGTCGTCTGGCCGTTGGCGACGGTCACCACCCACAGGCCGGTATAGCCCGCATCCGGGGCCGGCGTCGTCTGCGTGCCGGTGGCGGCCGCCACGCCAGCCTTTGCCGAAATGCTAACGATTCCCTTGCGCGCGGTCGCCTGCTGGGCGCCGCTTCCGCCCGGGCCGGACCAGGCCTGCGTGGGATTGCTGGCGTTGTAGTACGGCAGCGTGATCAGGCCAGTGTCGGAATCCAGGTAGGCCGCCTGGATCAGGTAGTTGACGCTCTGGCCGGCGGTGGCCGGCGCCGGGCAGCTCAGCGTCACGGGGTCGAGCGAGATGCCCTGCTTCAGGATGCTGTGCGAGGTGTCCGCCGGCAGCGAGGAATAGGCCGTGGCGTCGATGTTCGCCAGGGCGTATATCTCGCCAGGGTTCACGATCACCTGTAGCGATGCCGGGCCGGTCGGCACACAGCCAAGGCCGTTCACCACGGCGGCGGTACCCAGCATGACCGCAGCCAGCTTCGCCAGAGCGATCATGGCGAATTTGTTGGTGTTCAGCAGGTCCGTTTCGAGGGGGATCTGCCCCGGGTAGACGGTTTGGCGGTCCATTTAGGCTCCGGAAATGAAAAAGCCCGCGCAACGCGGGCTGTGAATGATCTGGTGTCTGTGATCTTGAGACGCTAGGGCGCTCAAAATATCCCCCTTTGTAGGGGAGCGATTTCCGGGCAATCGGCGCACTATTCCTGCCGCCAATCTGGCTCCGGACTCGATAGCCTCAGTTGCTGATATGACCCAACTCGCCTGCCTCTTCGCTTTCCAGTTGCTCTGGTTTTTCCCTCTTCGCCGAATCTTTGCGCGCACGCACCTACCCACGTCAATTGCCTTCCTCGCAATCATTCCGGCTGTAGGCCCGCTAATCTGCGCGTGGATCCTGGCGATACGCCCTTGGCCAATTAGGCGACGAGTGGCTGATTCATTTAGGTGAGCAGCAGGTGGCTAGGTCCGGCGCGCTGCCTGCCATCGTTGGCGCTGCAGATTCCCCCGTCTTGGGGGATCGTCCAGCAGCTACATCAACGCAAAATACCGACGGCCCGTTAGATTGGGACTTGCTATCCCTTCCCACCGAACTTCTCTGTCACAAGGATCTTGCAGTGATGCACGCGAACAGCTGCTCAACCGCGACTCAGCAAATACAGCTCACGGCACAGCAACTAGCCGAGCGACGAATCCGAGCGCTCGCGGATCTACTAGAGGAGGCCATCAAGAGCAGTCCTCCACTAAAAACTCCTGGTGCAAGAACCTACGGGGCGGGCACCTCACCGACTCACGCCCACACTCGATAAGGCGTCCCCGGTGCCGGCGTGACAATGATGCCGCCCAGCGCCAACAGTTCATCGGCGGCCAGCTCGCACGCCACCCTGACACTGCAGTTGGCGGCGTGACCACGAGGCGGCATGAGCTAGTTCTGTGCAATACGCGTCCAAACGATGGTGGCCACCGGCTTAATACTGTCGATCGCGGCGTAGATGTCCGCGTCGGTCACGCCGCCCTGGATCATCGAGAGCGCTGCGTACGAGGCGCGGGACGGCTGCCCGTACCCGCCAGTGGAGATCCCGTAGCCCGCCACGAGGGGAATGCCGGTGCCCACCGGTCGGTAGGCCGTCACGAAAGCCTGGAATGGCATCAGCATCGAGCCGTAGGCCCCTGCCACGCCGTACCCGATCAGCGGGCCGCCATACACCCCGGTGTCCACCGGCCGCGTCGGCTCAATCACCACCGGTGTGCGACCCGTCAGGTCCTGCAGCACCCGGATCAGCCCCGCGCGCGTCGCCCGCTCGCGGAACAGGTTGATCAGGATCCGCGCTCGAAATGAGTCGTCGGACTGGTTTGCCGCGCGCATCAGCGCCGAGCCGAAGAAATCGGCCGCGATCATGTCGAGCCAGCCATCGGTGGCGGACTTGATGCGCGTCTGCAGCCGCGCGTAGCTGAGCAGGCTGTAGATGAACGCGCCTGTGTAGGCCAGACCCTGCAGCAGGCCGGTGATGACCGGGGATTGGTTCTCATCGGGGAACCAGCGCGGCAGGTAGCCGCGCAGCCGGCGGTAGACATCGTTTTGATCACCGACTGCCATTTATGCCACCGAGATCGTAGAGGCCTTGACGGTCTGCTTGGCCGTGGCCACCAGGTCAGCCGTGCTGCCATTCAGAGTTACGCCCGTCACGTTGGTGACCCCTGGCGACGCATCGTAGGCCACCTGTGCCAGGCGGCTATAGGGCAGCGTCATGGTCTGCGTCACCGGGTCGCGCGGCAGCGCGTTGATGTAGTTGGTCAACGCCGTCACAACGAGCTGCCGCGTGGCGGCGCCGTCGTAGCCCGCGCCGATCGTGCAGGTCATTGCCACCGAGGCATTCAACAGTGCCGGCGCGAACACGCCGAAGCTGCTGCATAGCGGCCGCACCGCGTCGATCGCGTTCGACACGGTGGCGAGGAACGTGCTGCCGGGCGCACCGGTGCCGTCATCTACCACCACATAGAAGTAGCCCATCTGCACCGCGCCGGCATAGGTCTGGTTCTCGACCAGTGCGTACGTGACGCCCTGCTTGAGGGACGTGATGGCGTAGCCCACCGCGTCCTTTGTTGCCTTGGACAGGCTGCGGATGTAGGCGATGAAGCGCGTGCGCAAGGCTGGGTCCGATTCAGCGTCAGCGCCATTGGCAAAGCTGGCGCCGTTCGTGACGGTATCCACGCCCGAAATCGCCCCGGCGATCACCGAGACCGCCCCGATCACAGCGTTGCCGGCCGCGCCGGCCACTACCGCTAGGACGGGCACACTCACGCTGGGCATGCCCGCCGCCAGGACATAGCCGCCCAGCGCGGCGCTGTAGGCCGGATTGGTCATGTCAGCGACGACCGCGTACTGCTGCGTGCCGTCGCCCGTCTGGACGGTGGTGCCAACCGGCACCACAGCCTGCTGCGTCGCGGTGAAGCGAGAAAACGTGACTTGCCCGGTCGCGTATGTGGCCGGCAGCCGGCTCACGCCGAAGTCGGCTACCCAGCTGTCCAGGTCGGCACCGCTTGACGTGGCCGCCCGCGTGATCGCCAGGACCTGCATGATCAGGCTTTCGAGCCAGACCGTCACCGCGGCGTTCGCCTCGACAACCGCACGCAGGATCGACCCGATCGTGAGATCGAGGAGGACGCTCGCATAGCCCTGAATGGCCGTCACGCTCTCGCGCACCAGCGTGGTGAAGTCCTTCGTGGAAATGGCCATGTCAGCGGTTCACGTCAAAGCTGAGGGTTACCGGCTTGCGCGTGGTCGCGCTGGTGTACCGGACGGTCACGGCGAAGCCGGAATTGATCTGCTGCAGGTCCACCTCGGGCTCGGGCTGCCGGGCAACTGCGTCTTCCATCAGGACCTGGCTGCGGATGAGCGCGCGCAGCGCAGGCAGATCGGCGTTCTGGCCGATCTTGGCCGGCAGGCCCGCACCGTATTCCGGGTGGAAGATGTACTCGCCTGGGTTGGTGACCAATCGGCGCACGATGCGTTGCTGCGTGCGCGTATCACCGCTGGCCTGTCCGAGATCGCCGGTCGGCGAGACGCCGAGGTCGTTCCCGACCCAGTGGTCGATGTCGTTGAGAAGCTGCTGGGTCATACCGGTATGCCTGTGTTGGCGCCGCCGTTGCCGTTGCTATGGCGGTGCGTGCTGCCGATGTCGACGCCGTTGTTGTGGATGGTGCCGGTGGTGTCCAGGTTGCCGGTCACCGTCGAGGTGGCGCCCGAACCGTTGTCACCGGAAATGGCCATGCCGCCCTGCCCGGTGATGGTCTGCTCGACCAGCAGCGTGTTGTCCATCTGCACGGGCCCGACAAAGTGGTGCAGCTGTGCGGTGTACTTGGCCGTGGTCTGTGCCACCACCTCGACGGTGCCGTCGTTCTTGAATCGCAGCGCCGACCCGGACTGGTGCACGATCCAGAACTCTCCAGACGGCGCGCCGGGTGGCCTCGCCACATCGCTATACAGTCGCCCGCACACGTAGCCAGTCTCGATTTCGCCCCCAAAGAACTTCACCTCGACCTGATCGCCGGGACTTGGCGGTGCGTCCAGTCCCCAGGTATTGCCGACCCATGGCGAGGCAACCGGAAGCCACCCCGTCAGGGTCCGGTCGGGAAAGTCCGGGTCGGCGGGTTCCAGGCGGACCCGCGCCGAAGCGGTGCCGGGGTCGTAGCTGGTGACGATGCCAACGCAGCATTCCGCCCGCCCGGCCTGTGCCAGCTCGGCAGCAAGGGCCATCTGGTTGCGAAAGCGCTGCATCATAGGGGCGGTACCGAGTCCGGGTTGTGGTTCTTGGCCGAGATGTCCATCACGTAGCCGTCTTCCAGGCTCATCTGGCGCGTGATGCCATCCACGTAGTAATCCTGATCGAAGGCGGTCCCGGTGCCAGTCAGGCGCACCAGGGTGGTCTGCGTCAGCACGTTGTCGGCCGGCAGCCGCGCGCGCAACTTCATCTCGTGCTGCGTGATCTCGCGGTGCATCCGCTGCGCGAACGTGTTGGCCCGATCCTGATCCATGCCGCCGCGATTGAACGTGTAGATTTGCTGGTTTCCGAAGGGCGACGCCTTGCCCGGCTGGATCGTCTTCCCCCGGCTGGGGTAGTACGCCGTGATCCTGTTGCTCGGTTTCAGGTGCCAGGACCGCACCACTACCGTGACGCCCTTCGCGACCGTCAGACTGCGGGACAAACGCAGATCTCGCACGTTGGCCGACGGGTTCCCCTGGTCGTCCACGACCCAGCGCAGCTCATAAACGTTGGAAGGCCCGCCCACTGGTGCAGACGAGATGCCGCTGAGCTGTTCGTTCAGGTCGTGGTAGCGCTTCTTGTACAGCCCGCGCGCCCTATCCAGGGTTGCCGTCGCCTCTGCCACCTTGGCGAGCCCCGCCTGCTGCGCGGCTGCAGCCGCGGCGTCGTCGCCGGCGGCCACCGCAGCATCCTTCGCATCGGAGTCGGCCAGCGCCGCCTTGTTGAGGACCTTCGCCTTCTCCTGCTCGGCCCGCCACGCTGCCGACACCTCGTCGAACTCCTTCTGCAGGGCAGCCTTGTCCACTGGCACCACTGGCAGCGTGTCTTCCTGCCGCGGCTCGAAATGCAGTTCCTGCCCCTTCACGTAACAGATGAACCCCTCTTCCGACGCCAGCCATGTGAGCAAGTCCCACTCGCTGCGCTGATCGACCATCCGCACGTGGTCATAGGCATACAGGCTGCCGGCCTTTGTCATGGTCGCCGTCACGACGGGCGTCAGGCCGTGCGCCTGTGCCAGTTGGATGGCGATCTCCGACGAAGTCAGGTTCTGGTATCCGAGTCGTTGCCCGCATGGAAGACGACGACGCCGATTTGCCACTCGGTCAGGAAGTGGAGCGTTTTCTGCTGGCCGCCGCTCCCCCGGCACCTGTTGGCGGGGCGGATGAGCACGCGGCATTCGCGCAGCACATGGACAGCACCGGCTACCAATGGGAGCCTGCGCAAGACAGCGAAGGCGAGTATGAAGATGCAGAGACCCGCATCAACTTCGGATGCTTCCAAGCCGGCCGCGCCCAGTCCGCTCCCCTCACCAATGAGGGTGGCAGCGAGCCGGTGGCGGAAGTTGTCCCGTGCTATACGCCAAGCGGCAGGCGGGTTGCGTTGAATTCGGAGCACCAATCACTCCCCATCGGTACGAAGCTTTACGCCACCCCTGCGCCGAGCGCATCGCCTGCCGCGCAAGAAATCATCGCAGATTTCCTAGAGCGGACCGGGCAATACGTGACGAACGACGCGAGCCGCGAAGCAGCCTTGGCCGAGGCTAGAGCGGAGGGCTTTGCAGCGGGTAAGGCCGCATTGCAATCGAGCGCCATCGCCCAGGGATGCACACGTTCGCATCCTCACGAAAACATGGGAGCCGAGTGCGCGCAAAAGACTATCGAGGCGCGAGCGGCCAACACCAGGGCGCAACCGAGCGCCAAGGCACAACAGGTCGGGGTGGCCGAATACTGCGCATCTTGCGATGACGGCCTTTGCCAGAAGGGGCACGGTGCGCAACCGAGCGCCAAGGCGCTGACGGATGCAATGCGCGTGCTGCGGCAGTTCAATGCACTGATCACGGAGCGTGAGCAGGAACTTGGCGGCCTAAGTAAGGAGATGCAGGAAATCGCGGACCAGGCCCGCGCCCTCCTGGCCGCAGAGCAGCCCGGCGAGGACGTGCGCGATGCGGTGAATAGGCTATCAATCACCGCATCATCTGCGGAGATTGCGCCGGCCGCGCGCGTCGTGCAGGCATCGCGCCTGCTGCAGCTCGAGCGCCTTGCGCGCGCGCTCAACACCGACGCGAAGACCCACCCGCTGCAGCCGCTGGCGCGCTGGGTGAAGTTCGGGCCCGAGGCCGCATTCCTCGCTTCGCTGTCGAAGCCACAACAGGATCAATGAGATGACAAGAGCCCAACTGTTTGCTGTCGCGAACGGCTACTTCAACGCGAAATTGATGGGATGGACAACAGTCATCGGACGCAACTCTCCCGTGGTCGGATCTCGATACGGGTTGCAACGAGACTCCATCACTGCCTCGACCGCAGCGGAGTCGAGCGCGGGGCTTCCAGACGACTGCAATACATCAGCACGGACAACTTCGCCAGTAGCATCCATCGTCGCCCTGATAGAGGCTTTCCCCTCGATGCCCTGCTCCCTCGCCGCCGCAGGGTATTTCGGATTTGCAAGCAGACAAGCCAACTTGTCAGGCGGCGCCGAAGTCAGTGCCAAAGTTAGGCCTCCACATGACACCAACCCAGCTGCGCAGAGTATCAGCGCTGTTGTTCGAACCAAGCTCAATTCCATCGCTATCGCCCCATCTTTTTGGCAGGAGTCTAGCAAACCTCAAGCATTCGAGGTGTTCGCATGATCCGCCGCGAATACAAGACATTCGGCTTCTGCTGTGGCCTGGGCGGCGGCGCCAAGGGCTTCAAGAAGGCCGCTTCCCAGGTCGGCAACATGGTCGCCACCTGGAAGTGCATCGGCGGTATCGACGTCGACCCGGCCGCCGCGCGCGACTTCGAGCAGCTCGTGGGCGTGAAGTGCACGGTCATGGACCTGTTCACGCGGGCCATGTACACCGCCTTTCACGGCAAAGAGCCGCCGGTAGGCTGGCGCGAGGCCACGGCCGCCGACATCCGACGCGCCGCCGGCGGCGAGCGCCCGAACTGCGTGTTCATCTCGTCGCCGTGCAAGGGCGCGTCCGGACTGCTTTCCGAGGCCCTGAGCCGCACGCCGAAATACCAGGCGCTCAACGAACTGACGCTGCGCTGCGTCTGGCTGATGTGCGAGGCCTGGAAGGACGACCCCGTCGAGCTAATCGTCTTCGAGAACGTGCCGCGGCTGGCCACGCGCGGCCGGCATCTGCTGGACCAGATCAACCAGATTCTGCGCCTCTACGGCTACGCCGTGAACGAGACGACGCACGACTGCGGCGGGATCGGCGGGCTGGCCCAGAGCCGCAAGCGCTTCCTGCTGGTGGCCCGGCACATGGAGAAGGTCCCGGCATTCCTGTACGAGCCCGAGCTGCGCCGCCTGCAAGGCGTCGGCACGGTGCTGGGCCGCATGCCGCTGCCGGGCGACGTCACCGGTGGCCCGATGCACCGCGTGCCGTCGCTGCAGTGGAAGACCTGGGTGCGGCTAGCATTTGTCGAGGCCGGCAGCGACTGGCGCAGCTTGAACAAGCTGGCGGTGGAGAACGGGCATCTCAGCGATTACCTGATTGTGCCCGAGTATCGCGACGGCTACATGGGAGTGAATCGGTGGGACCAGCCAAGCGGGACCGTCGCCGGTCGCAGTGGACCGACGAACGGCACGTTCAGCGTAGCGGATCCGCGTTTCGCCAAGAGCGCGAAATGGAATGACGGCCATGCCTACGGCGTGCTGCCGTGGGACCAGCATGCGAACACCATCGCCGCGCAGCAGATGCCAGGCCAGGGCTACTACACCGTCGCCGACCCACGCCACGCGGGGCCGGCCAAGCACAACAACGAGTTCCGGATCGTGCCGTGGAACCAGGCCGCCGGCGCGGTTACCAGCGCCCACGGCACCGGCCAGTGCGTGCAGGACCCGCGCGCGTCGACCGGCTTCGAGGGCGCGGGCAAGTACCGCATCACCGGCTTTGACGAGCCGGCGGGCACTGTGATCGCGCGCAGCGACACCGGCCAGGGTGCATATGCTGTGGCCGACCCGCGCACCGACTGGCCCGCGACGGCCCACGGCAGCAAGCTGAAGGTGACGGGCTTCGAACAACCGGCCAGCACCGTCACCGGCGCGCGCTTCGGCAGCGGCGCGCTGGCCGTGGCCGACCCACGCCCTGGCATGCGACGCGAGCGCGGCGACCACTACCTGACCGGTGGCCACTATGGCGTGGTGGGATGGGAACAACCGAGCGGCGCAGTGTCGGCAGCTGCTGGCCACGACAACGGCCGCTGGTCGGTCGCTGATCCGCGCCTGCCCGCGGCGAATGACAAGTTGGTCGCGATCATCCGCGCGCTGGACGGCACATGGCACCGCCCTTTCACCACGCTAGAACTGGCCGCGCTGCAGTCGCTTATCGAGCCGGAGGAATACCTAGAGCTGGACGGCCTGAGCGATCAGGCCTGGCGCGAGCGTATCGGCAATGCTGTGCCGCCAGATGCGGCGCGCGCAATCGCGGAGGTGATGGGCACCACTTTGCTACTTGCCGAGACTGGCGAGACGTTCATGCTGTCGGCCACGCCCGTGTGGGTTCGACCGGTGGCGGTGGCGCTCTCGGTGGCGCAGCCTGTGGAGGCAGCATGATCAGTGGCCAGTACCTCGCAAATGGTCAACAAGCGTCGATCAATCCTGAGGGCGGAGGTTCGGTCGCTCGCTCACAGCCCCCCGGCGGACTTAGTCTGTACCTGCTGCAGTATCAGCCGCAAGTTGCCTACGCGGTTCTCAAGCTTAGTTTTCTCGTTCAAGAGTTCAAGATATCTAAAGTCGATTCCATCAACACCTGGAGCACGCGTAGTGATGTCCGTCAAAATTCGTTGAATCTCGATCACGTCATCAATAGCGTCAACGTCTTTGAGTCGATATATGGGAAGCTGACCAAGCTGGTCCTTGACACGTTCCAGGTTGAGAAACTCGACGCCAGTTTTCGACTTAACGTGGAACGGAAGCTTCTCAATAGTTGCGTAAGCGTCGAGTCTCTCGATCGAACGGGTAGCTGCGCGGCCAAAGGATATCGTGATATCGAAGAGTGTCTTTCGATCATCCAACTCCATTTGCACGTCACGATCTGCTGCCTGCTTTCGTTGCTCTGTTGCGATCCAGACAGCCCCAAGAATTGCTCCGATCGACCCAATGGCCTGAAGCCAAGCCGCCATGGTTTGCCCGAATGCCCCCGGGGCAATCGTCGTCGCCAGACCAGACACGAGAACCACTGCAATCACGCCAGCGATGCCCAGAAGGACCGCCTTTCGTCCGAACTTCATCGTCGCACTCCGTCAACAATGTATGCGGGAATCCTAGCATGAGCGAGCACAGCAAGATCGAATGGACCGACCACACCTTCAACCCGTGGGAGGGTTGCCAGAAGGTCGGCCCCGGCTGCGACCACTGCTATGCAGAAACGCGCAACGCGCGCTTCGGCGGCGGGCAGGTGGTGAACTGGGGCCCGGGCGCGCCGCGCCGACGCACGAGCCCTGCGAACTGGCGCAAGCCGCTCGCCTGGAACCGCAACGCCGGCGTGTTCTACGCCCTGCACCGGCGGCGCCAGCGCGTCTTCTGTGCCAGCCTGGCCGACGTGTTTGACAACGCCGTCAGCGCGCAATGGCGCTTTGACCTGCTCCGGCTGATCGTCGAGACCCCCAACTTGGATTGGCTGCTGCTGACGAAGCGCATCGGCAACGCTGCGGAGATGCTGGAGCAGGCCATGCGCGCGCTCACGGTTGGCCGCGAGGGCTGGCGCGACAACTACCTGCCCAACGTCTGGATCGGTGCCACGATCTGCAACCAGGAGGAAGCGGACCGCGACATCCCGAAGTTGCTGGCGGTGCCGGCGCGCGTGCGCTTCCTGAGTATTGAGCCGCTACTCGGGCCGGTAGACCTGACCGCAGTCAGCTACGTCGCCAGCCCGGGCTACTTCGGCGACGCGCTGCAATGGCACCACCAACCGCATTGCAGCCGGCACAAGCGCTATCCCGCCGTCAACTGGGTGATCGCCGGCGGCGAAAGCGGCGCAGGCGCGCGGCCGATGCATCCGGACTGGGCCCGGAGCCTGCGCGACCAGTGTGCGGCGGCCGGCGTGCCGTTCTTGTTCAAGCAGTGGGGCGAATGGCTAGGCGCGGGACAAGACGGCAATCACGACCACGACCCGATCGAGCTCAATGCCAGCGACGCGCCTGTACGCGTGGGCAAGAAGGCCGCTGGCCGCCTGCTCGACGGCGTGCAGCACGATGGATTCCCGGAGATCACGGCATGAACATCCCCGACAAACTCACTTTGCGCGAGACCGCGCACGGCCATGGCGCAAATGGCATGGCCTTTTATGGCTACGAGGACACCGCTGGCCTGGGCATCCAAATGGAGGCGCGTCGCGAGAGCGGTCGGAGCGGCTTCATTGAGACGTGGTTTCACGAAGCGCTGCCGGAGCGCAAGTTCGCCACTTGGGCCGAGCTCAGCGCCGCAGTGGCCGCGTTGACCGATGAGCAAGTGGAGGCCGAGGCAGCCCAGTACCCCCGCTTCCGCAGCATCAGGCCGGACACCTGCGGCAATGCTTGCCGGCTTTGCCCAAGACCGTCCTACACGGGCGAGCGAGTGAAGCACGACACTTGGCGCGTGCACGTAGCGAGGGGGTGGCGCGCCGTCACGGACTGGCGTTGCAGCCTGTGCGATACCCACCTCAACCAGTTCGACGGGAAGCCGGCCGAACTGATCGCAGCCCTTGAGGCTGAGGCCGCGGAACGCAGGGCCAGCACCGCGGAGAAGGGGCTGCCATGGTGAAAGAACGCCCCATCCTCTTCAGCGGCGCCATGGTGCGGGCCATCTTGGACGGCCGGAAGACTCAGACGCGGCGCGTCATGAGCGAGCGCCATCGCTACCACTTCATCGAAGACTGCGGCGACCTGGCGCTCTGTCCATACGGCAAGCCCGGCGACCGCCTCTACGTGCGCGAGACCTGGGCACAGCCGACCACGCTCGATCCGGGCCCAACGTTCTACCGCGCCGACTACCCGGACAACGTGCTCGGCAAGTACGAGAACTTGCCGCCGGCCGAAGCGATCACCTGGAAGCGAGCATTCACATGCCGCGCGCGCTGTCGCGGATCCTGCTGGAGATCACCGCGGTGCGTGTCGAGCAGCTGAACGACTGCAGCGTGGCCGATGCGCTGGCCGAGGGCATCGCGCCGGAGCTGGACGGCTGGACGGACTACAGCAACCCGAGTTGCCAGATGTGCGTGAACCCGGTCGATTCGTATCGCACTCTGTGGGACAGCATCAACGGTGCTGGCGCGTGGGAGGCGAACCCCTGGGTGTGGGTGGTGGAATTTGGGAGGGTCGGACGATGAAATCAAAAATCATGCGCGCCAAGAACAATGACCTTGTTCAGCGGATTCACGGTCCAGTGCAGGTATGCAGCCTTGAGAATTTGATCTCGGTACCGGTCGAAAATCTCAAGCGGGGTACCGGGCTGGCCCTTGGCGAGTTGGTCCAACGTTGTGCGAGAGAGATAGCCATCGCCCTCCCTATCGTTCGTCTTGTATCGGAACGTTACCCGCTCGTTAGGGTGATCGTCCCGCGGCGAATGTACCGAGAAATGTTGAAGCATAGCCGTGTCTCCCAAGTTCTGGAGGGATCGTAGCATGAAGCACCTGACCACCCAGACCCTCGACGGCGAAGCAGGCTGCATCCTCTCCGACTGCGAACAGTACCGCTACCGCCTCTGGCGCGAGTGGGATCGCGGCCGCCCGGCACTGGGCTTCATCATGCTCAACCCGTCGACCGCAGACCACCAGGCTAACGACCCGACGATCACCCGTTGCCTGCAGCGCGCGCTCGCCGGGCGCTATGGCCGCCTGGAAGTGGTGAACCTGTTCCCGCTTCGCTCGACGGACCCGGACGGCCTGCTGACTCGCCCGGCGCCGCTTGGCGACCGGGCTGACCGGAACGACGCCGCCATCATGGACGCGCTCGATCGCTGCTCGCTGGTGATCTGCGCCTGGGGCGCGCACAAGGCGGCGCCAGCGCGCGCAGCAGAGGTGCTGCGCATCGTCCGGTTGTGCGGCCGCGGCGCCCTGCTCCATCACCTCGGGCTGAACCAGGACGGCAGCCCAAAGCATCACCTCGGGCTGAACCAGGACGGCAGCCCAAAGCATCCCCTCTATATCGCGGCGAAGGTGCGGCCGCGGCCCTTTACCCCGTAGCCCTTCCGGGCCGACAGCTTAGCAACCACACGCGTAAATGACATTTACCAATCTGATGGGTGAAACGAGAATGACGGAAAAACAAGAGAAGGCAATCAAGCGTGCGGCCGAGCTGATGGACCAACTGGCCAGCGACATGGACGAAACGTTCATGCGAGGCCGGCGCTGGGAAGGCAGCGAAGCCCAGAAGGCGGATCGCGACGAGTACCGCACGCTCGCAGCCAGCCTCAGAGCCGTATTCGAGGGCAAATGAACGACGCAGCAAAACGAATCATCGAATTGACCCGTCAGGCTTGGCGGATTGGAGACCGAGGTGAGCACGTATCTCACGGTGAATGAACTAGCCGAACTGGTCGGCTGCCAGCCTCGCAGCCACACCTGCATGAAGCGCTGGCTCAAGAAGCACGGCTGGCCGTTCGCGGTGAATATCGCCGGCGTGCCGCAAGTGAGCCGCGCCTATTTCCAGGCGCGCCTCTCCGGCCTTGCGTCGGCCACCGGCACCGACGAACCTGAACAAGAACCCAACTTTGAAGCGCTAGCCGCATGATTTCGAGACGCAAGACACCTGACGGCCTGCCTTTCCGGCTCTACCGCCGCGAGGGCAAGTTCAAGGTCAGCTATGGCTACAAGCTGCCCGACGGGAAATGGGCATTCCGCCTGTCCGCGCAGAGGAACAACGCCGAGGCCGTCGCCGAGATCGATCGCGAGGCGCGCCGGCGCGCCGACGAGCTGAACGGTGATGCGGTCTTGGCGGGCACCACTCAGGCTCTTTTCGACGCCTACTTCAGCTGGCAAGAGGGCCTGCCCGAAGCGGACGAGCGGAAGAAGGCCGCCGTGACCCTGACCGAGAACCGGGTGGAAGCCAAGACCGTTTGCAAGGTGTTCGGCAAGGTGAAGCCGGCGGCGATCAAGCCGCATCACATTTACCGATATCTGGACCTGCGGGCGAAACAGGGTGCACCGGCCAAGGCCAACAAGGAAGTCGCTCTGCTGTCGGCCACGCTCGAGTACGGGCGCCGGCTTGGCGAGTTGGAGAGGAACCCGTGCACCGGCATCAAGTACAACCCGACCAAGCCGCGGCAGAAGTACGTCAGGCCAGAAGAAGTGGCGCTAGCCGTCGAGATCGCGCGGGTGCGCGGCGGCAGTTACCTGATCCTCGCCCTGTGCGTGCAGACGGCCTACCTGACGGTCAGCCGGCCGGAGGAGATGCGTAGCCTTGTGCGCCAGGCCATCACGCCTGACGGCCTGCTGGTGCCCGTCGGCAAGCGCAAGGCCGGGCAGATGCAGCGGACCAAGGTCGTGCGCTGGTCCCCTGCTCTGCGCCAGGCAGTCGACGAAGCCCTGGCGCTCCAGCGCACGGCGAGCGTCTACGTGTTCGGCAACACCTCCGGCCAGGTGTACAGCCGCAGCGGCTGGAACACGATCTGGAAACGCCTGATGGGGTACTGTGGAAAGGCCGCGGAAGAGCGTGGTGTCACGTTCAGCAGCTTCACGCTGGCGGACATGCGACCCAGCGCGGTGACCGATCGGATGGAGGAAGGCGACGACCGAATTACGGATGCCACCGGCCATGCCGACGGCAAGATGGTGGCCAAAATCTACGACCGGCGGCGGGTCAGAAAGGTGCGGCCGACAGCCTGAATTTGTTGGAACTTGACGAAAATGACCACGAAACGACGCGGGTTTCGAGGTGGGTCAAATTCCAATAAAACAACCTAACCCATTGATTTCAATGAAAATTGAACAAGGATTGTGATTCCTGTCGTCGTGGGTTCGAGTCCCATCAGCCACCCCAGAATTTGCTTTACAAAACAGCGCCTTATCCAAGGCGCTGTTTTTGTTTGTGCGTCTCAAAGCGGTGTTCTATTACCGCCATATTCCCACGGTGGGAATACTCGGCACCCTCATCCCCACCCCGCGGCCGCCTAACGGTGGGGCCGTGGATTCATGCTCTACGCGATGCGCGTTCAGCCAGCGCCAGCCGGATCTGCTCACCCACCTCCGCCAGAAAGACAGTGTGCCATGGTTCTGCAGGATCGGCCTGCCGTCAGGCCGATCGCCACCGGCCCAGGACAGGCAAGGCGGCAGGTCTTGCGGCCCTTGGGGTTGATGAAAGTGCCGAGGATGGTCTGCTCACCCACACGCAACTCCGCCTCGATCAACGAATTGGCATTGGTGTAGAAGGCGATGCGCAGCGTGTCGCCGCTCACGCTGCCCCTGAAGTCGCGTGCCGGCAAGCAGCAGCACGCCGCCAAAAAGGCATGAAAGCATTGAGATCAGATGCCTTCCCGGGCTATCGCGCTGCACTGGACGCCATCACGATGAACGTCGCATGGGCGGAAGTGAACAACCAACTAATCGGCAAGAGGGAAGCCAAAGACATCCCGCGCCAGATCTTGCTCGAACGCTGCGATCCACGAAGACCCCGCCCTGTCTGGATAGCGCCGAACTTCGCCTCCGATTACACGGGCGACGGTGATTTCCCGCGGAGTATGACTCGGCCTGCCGGCTAGCGGCGTGCCCTCCTCTGCTGCGACATCGAAATCCTGCTGTACAAATCCATGCCGTGCGCAAGCGGACTCGAAACTCTCACGCTCATCCGCTGGCAATTCGTAGAACAGCTTTTGAACCATGGCCATCTCCCGGTGCCTCGCTGGGATCCTAACATGGCCAATTCGTGCATCCTTGAGCAGCTCGTCGGCTACGCCATCTGCAGGCGATTCGAAATGCATCCTACCGACGGCGCATAGTAAGCTTCCGTGCCGTTTGGCGTAGTGCAAATGCTCGTTGACTGACCCCGACGAGACTCCCGTACGCAGTCCTGCCATTCCGTTGGTTTTTTTTTGCCGGACGCCGGGGTTGTCTCAATTTTCATTCTGAACTGCCAGATTGGCGATGGCCTACATCGCTTGCGACGCCTGTGGCACAGTATCGGGCGTGACCTGTCTACATGACGAGGCACGCGTTCTCACCTTCATAGGAGCTTTGGATATGGCTGGTACCAGCCTGCTTCTGCTGATCGACGACATTACCTCCATCCTCGACGACGTGGCCACCATGAGCAAGCTGGCGGCCAAGAAAACGGCCGGCGTACTGGGCGACGACCTCGCCTTGAATGCGCAGCAGGTCAGCGGCGTGAAAGCCGATCGTGAGTTACCTGTGGTGTGGGCGGTCGCGATGGGATCCTTGCGCAACAAGGTGATTCTTGTGCCGGCTGCGCTGGCGATCAGCGCGACAGCGCCTTGGGCCATCGTGCCGCTGCTAATGGCCGGCGGTGCCTTTCTTTGCTATGAAGGCTTCGAGAAGATTGCCCACAGCTTCCTGCATAGCGTTTCAGGGGAAGACACAAGCCATGCTGGGGGCAAGCCCGAAGCTGCAAGCCTCGAGACCGATGTGGCTGGCTATGAGAAAGCCAAGATCCGTGGAGCGGTGCGCACGGACTTCATCCTGTCGGCAGAGATCATCGTGATCTCGCTTGGGACCGTGTCCGGTGCGACGTTCGGCACTCAGGTTGCGGTGCTGTCGACCATCGCCTTGATCATGACGGTCGGGGTGTACGGATTAGTGGCGGGTATCGTCAAACTGGACGATGCGGGGTTGTACTTGAGCCAGAAGACCTCGGCGACTGCGCGCGCCGCCGGGCGCAGTATCCTGCGCTTGGCGCCTTGGCTGATGCGCGCGCTTTCCGTTGTGGGAACCGTAGCTATGTTCCTGGTGGGCGGCGGCATTCTGGTGCATGGGATTCCTGCCGCGCATCATCTGGCGGAGCCGACGACGGAAATACTGGCAGGCGTACCGTTAGTCGGCAGTGGATTGGAAATGCTGGGACCGGTATTGATCAATGCTTTGGCGGGCATCGTTGCAGGAGCACTGGTCACGGCGGTGGTCACCGTTGCAAAACTTGGAATGCGGGCCCTGCGGCCGTCGACGGAATAGATGCCTGCTTGTCTTTCAAATCCACAGCCACAAAATCGCAGCCACAAAAGCAAAACCCCCCAGTACTTTCGTACTGAGGGGTTTCAAGGGAGAGCCTGGCGATTACCTACTTTCACACGGGTATCCGCACTATCATCGGCGTGGAGTCGTTTCACGGTCCTGTTCGGGATGGGAAGGGGTGGTTCCAACTCGCTATGGTCACCAGGCATAAACGGTGGCCGCGTTGAGGTGTGCTCAACGCAGCGAATAGGGATGTAGTAGGGGTTGTGCGTATCGGCCAAGCTGCTTGTTGCTGCGGCAGCGGCACGCGACACTCACACCAGGTAGAAACACACTGGTTATAGGATCAAGCCTTACGGGCAATTAGTACTGGTTAGCTTAACGCATTACTGCGCTTCCACACCCAGCCTATCAACGTCCTGGTCTCGAACGACCCTTCAAGGAGCTCAAGGCTCCAGGGAATCCTCATCTTCAGGCGAGTTTCCCGCTTAGATGCTTTCAGCGGTTATCTCTTCCGTACATAGCTACCCTGCGATGCCTCTGGCGAGACAACAGGTACACCAGCGGTACGTCCACTCCGGTCCTCTCGTACTAGGAGCAGCCCCCGTCAAGATTCCAACGCCCACGGCAGATAGGGACCAAACTGTCTCACGACGTTTTAAACCCAGCTCACGTACCTCTTTAAATGGCGAACAGCCATACCCTTGGGACCGGCTACAGCCCCAGGATGAGATGAGCCGACATCGAGGTGCCAAACACCGCCGTCGATATGAACTCTTGGGCGGTATCAGCCTGTTATCCCCAGAGTACCTTTTATCCGTTGAGCGATGGCCCTTCCATTCAGAACCACCGGATCACTATGTCCTGCTTTCGCACCTGCTCGACTTGTCGGTCTCGCAGTTAAGCACGCTTTTGCCATTGCACTTTAGGTACGATGTCCGACCGTACCAAGCGTACCTTCGAACTCCTCCGTTACACTTTGGGAGGAGACCGCCCCAGTCAAACTGCCTACCATGCACTGTCCCCGACCCGGATTCACGGGCCAAGGTTAGAACCTCAAACAAACCAGGGTGGTATTTCAAGGACGGCTCCACGCAGACTAGCGTCCACGCTTCAAAGCCTCCCACCTATCCTACACAGATCGGTTCAAAGTCCAATGCAAAGCTACAGTAAAGGTTCATGGGGTCTTTCCGTCTAGCCGCGGGAGATTGCATCATCACAAACACTTCAACTTCGCTGAGTCTCGGGAGGAGACAGTGTGGCCATCGTTACGCCATTCGTGCAGGTCGGAACTTACCCGACAAGGAATTTCGCTACCTTAGGACCGTTATAGTTACGGCCGCCGTTTACCGGGACTTCAATCAAGAGCTTGCACCCCATCATTTAATCTTCCGGCACCGGGCAGGCGTCACACCCTATACGTCCACTTTCGTGTTTGCAGAGTGCTGTGTTTTTATTAAACAGTCGCAGCCACCATTTTATTGCAACCCTTCACCCTCCTGGCGCAGGCCAGTCAAGCTACAAGGGCGTACCTTATCCCGAAGTTACGGTACCAATTTGCCGAGTTCCTTCTCCCGAGTTCTCTCAAGCGCCTTAGAATACTCATCTCGCCCACCTGTGTCGGTTTGCGGTACGGTCTCGTATGACTGAAGCTTAGAGGCTTTTCTTGGAACCACTTCCAATTGCTTCGCAGCACTAGGCCGCTCGCCCCACATCCTTGAATTCCGCGCCCGGATTTGCCTAAGCGCCTTCTCCAATGCAGGGACCGGGACTTCCAACACCCGGACAACCTTCCGCGATCCGTCCCCCCATCGCATCATACGACGGTGCAGGAATATTAACCTGCTTCCCATCAGCTACGCATCTCTGCCTCGCCTTAGGGGCCGACTCACCCTACGCCGATGAACGTTGCGTAGGAAACCTTGGGCTTACGGCGAGGGGGCTTTTCACCCCCTTTATCGCTACTCATGTCAGCATTCGCACTTCTGATACCTCCAGCATCCTTTACAAGACACCTTCACAGGCTTACAGAACGCTCTCCTACCATGCGTGCACTCCTTTAAATCCACTTCACTTGCCTCCCAACGATCTCTGTTGGGCGCTTTGTCGATGCTGCGCATCGACAAGCAAGGTGCACTTAAAGGAATGCACGCATCCGCAGCTTCGGTGACTGGCTTAGCCCCGTTACATCTTCCGCGCAGGACGACTCGATCAGTGAGCTATTACGCTTTCTTTAAAGGATGGCTGCTTCTAAGCCAACCTCCTGACTGTTTTAGCCTTCCCACTTCGTTTCCCACTTAGCCAATCTTAGGGACCTTAGCTGGCGGTCTGGGTTGTTCCTCTTGACACCGGACGTTAGCACCCGATGTCTGTCTCCCGTGATTGCACTCTTCGGTATTCGGAGTTTGCTATGGCGGGGTAATCAGCAATAGACCCCCCAACCATGACAGTGCTCTACCCCCGAAGGTGAGACACGAGGCACTACCTAAATAGTTTTCGGAGAGAACCAGCTATTTCCAGACTTGTTTAGCCTTTCACCCCTATCCACAGCTCATCCCCTAACTTTTCAACGTTAGTGGGTTCGGTCCTCCAGTACGTGTTACCGCACCTTCAACCTGGCCATGGATAGATCGTCTGGTTTCGGGTCTACACCCAGCGACTGAACGCCCTATTCGGACTCGCTTTCGCTACGCCTTCCCTAATCGGTTAAGCTTGCCACTGAATGTAAGTCGCTGACCCATTATACAAAAGGTACGCCGTCACCCGTTTCCAGGCTCCGACTGTTTGTATGCATGCGGTTTCAGGATCTATTTCACTCCCCTCCCGGGGTTCTTTTCGCCTTTCCCTCACGGTACTGGTTCACTATCGGTCGATCACGAGTATTTAGCCTTGGAGGATGGTCCCCCCATCTTCAGACAGGATTTCACGTGTCCCGCCCTACTTGTCGTACACCTAGTTCCACAACGCTGTTTTCGCATACAGGGCTATCACCTGCTATGGCCGGGCTTTCCATCCCGTTCTGCTAACAATGCTGCTAAAGAGTACAAGGCTCTTCCCATTTCGTTCGCCACTACTCTGGGAATCTCGGTTGATTTCTGTTCCTGCAGCTACTTAGATGTTTCAGTTCGCCGCGTTCGCTTCCCTGACCTATGTATTCAGTCAGGGATGACCCATTCGGGCCGGGTTTCCCCATTCGGACATCTCCGGATCAAAGCTTGTTTGCCAGCTCCCCGAAGCTTTTCGCAGGCTACCGCGTCCTTCATCGCCTGTGATCGCCAAGGCATCCACCACATGCACTTGTTCGCTTGACCCTATAACGAGTGTGTCTCAAACTTGCGTTCAAGCCGTGCTCGCTACAGGATGAGTTCTCGCATTTGTGCCGTATTCCAAGTCATCTTTCGATCACTTAAATACATTTTGGTTGATACAATCACAACCCGGTATCGTGTTTTTACTGCAGCGTCTCATCAACGCTCACGACACCTTTACTACATCCCATATTGTTAAAGAACAGCCGTGCGAAACTGCGTCTCGCAACGTCTTGGCCAAGGCCAAAGGCAAACGCTCAATCCTAAGCGCTTGCCTTTGACGACCAATCCAAGGTGCACACCGAAGTGCGAGGTAATTGGTGGAGGATGACGGGATCGAACCGACGACCCCCTGCTTGCAAAGCAGGTGCTCTCCCAGCTGAGCTAATCCCCCAATTTACTTCTGTCCGGAGGTTCGGCTTCGAACCACCATCCGTAACTTGGTGGGTCTGGTAGGACTTGAACCTACGACCCCCGCCTTATCAAGACGGTGCTCTAACCACCTGAGCTACAGACCCTTGGCTGTAACAGCAAACAAACCGATAAGTGTGAACGCTCGACTTAAGATGCACGCTCTTGAAAGGAGGTGATCCAGCCGCACCTTCCGATACGGCTACCTTGTTACGACTTCACCCCAGTCATGAACCCTGCCGTGGTAATCGCCCTCCTTGCGGTTAGGCTAACTACTTCTGGCAAAACCCACTCCCATGGTGTGACGGGCGGTGTGTACAAGACCCGGGAACGTATTCACCGCGGCATGCTGATCCGCGATTACTAGCGATTCCAGCTTCACGTAGTCGAGTTGCAGACTACGATCCGGACTACGATGCGTTTTCTGGGATTAGCTCCCCCTCGCGGGTTGGCAACCCTCTGTACGCACCATTGTATGACGTGTGAAGCCCTACCCATAAGGGCCATGAGGACTTGACGTCATCCCCACCTTCCTCCGGTTTGTCACCGGCAGTCTCTCTAGAGTGCTCTTGCGTAGCAACTAAAGACAAGGGTTGCGCTCGTTGCGGGACTTAACCCAACATCTCACGACACGAGCTGACGACAGCCATGCAGCACCTGTGTCCACTTTCCCTTTCGGGCACCTGATGCATCTCTGCTTCGTTAGTGGCATGTCAAGGGTAGGTAAGGTTTTTCGCGTTGCATCGAATTAATCCACATCATCCACCGCTTGTGCGGGTCCCCGTCAATTCCTTTGAGTTTTAATCTTGCGACCGTACTCCCCAGGCGGTCAACTTCACGCGTTAGCTACGTTACTGAAGAAATGAATCCCCAACAACTAGTTGACATCGTTTAGGCGTGGACTACCAGGGTATCTAATCCTGTTTGCTCCCCACGCTTTCGTGCATGAGCGTCAGTGACGTCCCAGGGGGCTGCCTTCGCCATCGGTATTCCTCCACATCTCTACGCATTTCACTGCTACACGTGGAATTCTACCCCCCTCTGACATACTCTAGCCTTGCAGTCACAAGCGCCATTCCCAAGTTGAGCTCGGGGATTTCACGCCTGTCTTACAAAACCGCCTGCGCACGCTTTACGCCCAGTAATTCCGATTAACGCTCGCACCCTACGTATTACCGCGGCTGCTGGCACGTAGTTAGCCGGTGCTTATTCTTCCGGTACCGTCATCCCCCCGCCGTATTAGGGCAAGGGATTTCTTTCCGGACAAAAGTGCTTTACAACCCGAAGGCCTTCTTCACACACGCGGCATTGCTGGATCAGGGTTGCCCCCATTGTCCAAAATTCCCCACTGCTGCCTCCCGTAGGAGTCTGGGCCGTGTCTCAGTCCCAGTGTGGCTGATCGTCCTCTCAGACCAGCTACTGATCGTCGCCTTGGTGGGCCTTTACCCCACCAACTAGCTAATCAGACATCGGCCGCTCCTATCGCGCGAGGCCTTACGGTCCCCCGCTTTCACCCTCAGGTCGTATGCGGTATTAGCTAATCTTTCGACTAGTTATCCCCCACGACAGGGCACGTTCCGATGTATTACTCACCCGTTCGCCACTCGCCACCAGGATTGCTCCCGTGCTGCCGTTCGACTTGCATGTGTAAGGCATGCCGCCAGCGTTCAATCTGAGCCAGGATCAAACTCTTCAGTTTAATACCTGTGTGATCCTTCGGTTTCCCTATGGATCTCGCTCTTTCGAGCGGTCGCTCACTCTCAGAAAACTGACTGGCTACATCCGCGATTTGCACCCCGGACATAACCAACATGTTTTACTGTGCGAGCACTTTATAACTTGTAAGCTAAAAGACCGAAGTCTTCCGCATCCGCTATCAAGCGCCCACACTTATCGGTTGTTTGTTTGTTAAAGAACTGACCGCGGTTCGCTTTGCTTACCGCGTCGCTGCGTTTGCTGCAGCAGAGAAACGAGATTATGAAGCGTGATCATCGTTTCGTCAATAGGTTTTTTTCCTTCAGTTCGCCGCGCCGTTCGCGCCGCCAACCACCCCTGCCAACCCCGCAACCCTTGTCCCGTCTGCTTTGCAGCGGTGTTTCGTGTTGCGAGGGGGGCGAATCATAGGGGACCCCTTCGGCCTTGGCAAGCGTTTTCTTGAGCGAATTCCTCGAGATGAATAAAGTTGATCATGGATAACATTTAAGATCAATTCCGCTCGCATGCCCGCGCTAGCAAAGCAATGTCGAGCTTACGCATCTTGAATATCGCCCCCTGATCCGAGCCGACTTGCCAGCATCCCTGCCCTGGAGCCGCAGGCAGAGGATCGACAAATCGATCCACCAGGACACGCCAACCTTATCCCTGAGCCAACCGCACATCCTCCCCACCAGCGGACAACTGCTCCCACAGGGCGTCCACCTCCGATTGCAACTTGCGACTCACAACTCACAAACAATGAGATAGCCAGGATGACGCAGCCCCCGTCGCGCAGCCCACACGAGTTCACTCAAGTCGTCTATTCGCGATTGCGGCAGGCTTTGTGCCGCTCGCAGCAGAGGCACCCGAACGCCAGCAAGGCACCCAGCACAAGCACGCCAATGGCTAAGCCCTTGGCGGCACAACCCCCTGCGGAACACTCCTCATCCAGATCACACTTTCCCACAGCCGTCTCCTCAAACCCGTGTCAGGAAGATCTGACGGTTCCATGCTAGATCACGCCGAAGGAAGAACAAAGCACCCCCCGTCACCTGCCGCGAGGCGTAGCTTGCCAGCGCATGGAGTCTTGGCGGGCTCCGCCGCCTCAAAGGGCCACAGCCGGCTTGCCACTGCCGGCCGCGGCATCCAACGCAGGACGTCTTCCGCAATGACGCCCTCGCCGCAAAACCGCAAACAACGACACGCGCCGCCAAGGGCACTGGCCGCCGCCTCGACTCGATTTAATTCTGACTTAGAAAAGTCTCAGTTGGTTTAGGTGCAGTTTGCGCTATTTTCACAAACATTCTTGGCATGCGCCAAGCGCCCTACCCGGCCCACCGTGGGGCTCACAATCCAAGTGGAAAACACAGCGATGCGGTCCTTCAGCGCCAAACTCACCCTCAAGCTAGCCGCCACCCTTTGCCTGGTCGTCCTCCTGTTCGGAAGTGCGTACGGGCTTTTTGGCCCGCATGGCGGAAGCGAAGTGTCGCAGGCTGCGAATGCCGGCAACCCCAACACCCTGCTTTCCTTGCTGATGCATATCCTTGCTCCGATTGCTGCGATCCCCGCCCTGATCGGTATGTGGTCGCAGCGATTCCCCGCACTGGGTGGGCTGGTCCTCGCCTGCCCCGCCATTGCGACGTTGCTGCTGCACCGCTTTGTCATCGGGTAAGCCAGACATCCAATGCTTGCAAGGTAGCGCCCCCGACTTCTGTCCGCCCAATTCGCCCGCGGGAGCTCGCCGCCGCCGGTTTGCGTGGATTGCCTCCATACAGGAACCAAACCCGGTGGCAGATACCCAATAGGGAATGCCGTTTCCTCGGCAACACCGGGAAAGAACCATGAAGCAAACGTTGTGGGGACTGTTGGCGGGCGGCGCGCTACTGGCACTACTTGTCGGATGTGCCAGCCAAAGCGCAGAGGGCCGGGAGTCAAGCATCACCGCATATGGCACCGTTGATGTCGGCATCTCACGCACCAGCGAAAAGTAGCGCGCGACCTGCCAAGGCGCCCACTAGATGGCGAGCGATAACAGGCAGAAACAGGTAAAAAAAGAACCCGCTGCGCGGGTTCTTAAATTTGCGATCTCAATTGCCCTGAAGGCCTTGGTAATCTAGCTGTCATTTTCCATTCGTACTATCCGGGTAAACCGAAGTCGACCATACAGTCGCAGCCGCCACGATAAAAAAAAGCCCGCACTAGGCGGGCTGAACAATCAGTTGAAGAAAGCCCTGTATTCGAGGGCAAGCACAGTGTAAGAACTTGCGGCTTCGTGACTAATTAGGGGAATCCCTCTGCCATGGCGGGAAACCGTCCCGCCGCGACGATCAAGTGCGCGTCACAGCCCCCCGCGGCTCCCGAGCATAAAAAGAATATTCGAAGTTAGAGGGAATACTCCAGCCAACACGACAACGAGCGCTCAAAATCCATTATGCTCGGGGCGCACAAACGCGATCTATTCGCAATCAGGACTGCTTGCTGGCCGCGCGCGAGTACGCCCAGATAATCCGGACTCCACCCGCCAGCCCGAGCGGATCTTGCTCAAGCCGCCTCGGGGGATGGCGCACCACCCTGCAGCAGATGCGCCCGCGCTTCTTCAAACATGGCGTCGACGGCTGCGCGTGTGCGCACCGCGTGCATGCGGCGCGCATCCGACAAAACCCGCCGCCAGCCGCGGCCACCATGGATACCACGATGCAGGCCCAGCATATGGCGCGTCACCGCACCCATATAGCCGCCCTTCTCGACCAAATCCCCGATATAGCGCTGCATCGCCAGTTCAACGTCCAGCCGTGACGGCACCGGGGTCTGCGCAATGTAGAAACGCCTGTCCATTTCCGCCAGCACGTAGGGCTGATGATAGGCCTCGCGTCCAATCATGACGCCATCCACATGCGCCAGGTGCTCGTCCATCTCGTCGTGCGTGACGATGCCGCCATTGATCAGGATCTCGAGATGCGGGAATTCCTGCTTGAGTTGGTAAGCCACTTCGTAACGCAGCGGCGGGATCTCGCGATTTTCCTTCGGACTCAACCCCTTCAGGATCGCATTGCGCGCATGCACGATAAAGGTCTCGCACCCCGCATCGGCCACAGTGCCGACGAAGTCGCGAACAAAGTCGTAATGTTCGATCGTGTCAATGCCAATGCGATGCTTGACGGTCACGGGAATCGATACCGCGTCGCGCATCGCCTTCACGCAATCCGCCACCAGTTCCGGCTCCGCCATCAGGCAAGCGCCGAATGCACCGCGCTGCACCCGCTCGGAAGGGCAGCCGCAGTTCAGATTAACCTCCACGTAGCCCCATTGCTCGCCCATTTTCGCCGCGGCGGCCAGGTCAGCAGGCTCACTGCCGCCAAGTTGCAGGGCCACCGGTTGCTCAGCGGCGTCGAAGTCGAGATGACGAGCCACATCGCCATAAAGCAGCGCGCCGGTGGTCACCATCTCCGTGTACAGCCAAGTATGGCGGCTCAGTTGCCGGTGAAACATGCGGCAATGACGATCAGTCCAATCCATCATCGGTGCAACCGATATTCTACGGCCCGTTGTTTTTGCGGGGATTCCGCCTCCAGCCTCGGTTTGCGGGGGATTCTGAACGTGTGCCATTTCCTACGGTTACTGCCTCTTTAGGCTCATTTTTGAGCTTGGATGTTTCAATGTAGCACCGAAGAAAACCATGTTGCACCGGAAACCATGGGCAACATTCTTCAGCGCGAACGCAAGGACGAGAGTATAGGTTACGCCGCCGTGATCCGCCTGAAGCAAGGCGGCAAGGTGGTGCTTACCGAAACCAAGACGTTTGATCGCCGCCAGGCCGCCGTGACCTGGATGGAAGAACGCGAGCGCGAACTGGCGCAGCCCGGCGCGCTGGAACCCGCGCAGCGGGATGCCCCACGGCTGAGCGCCGTGATCGACCGCCACATCAGAGATGCCTCGCAAAGACATCGCAGAGCCTGAAGCGCTACACGCACCTAAGGCATGTCGGCGACCGCTTTGTGGGCTGGAAGTGGCTCGACGTGATCGCGCTCGCGGCGGTGGCACAATCGTGGCTCGCGAACGCCCAGAGTTGGTCACCCATGTGCACAAACTACGCCCCGGTGCAGCGCCAGTTGCTGCGCGATGTCTTCGGCGTCGAGCCGCCGCCCCCCGACTACCCACCAGAGACCTGGCCGGACTATGCCGCACCGATCGTCGTGGCCGCTGGCAACGGCGAGCGCCGGGCGCTGGTTGGCACGTTTGGCATGGTGCCGAAGGCCCGGATCCCGCCAGGCGTGGCCAGGTTCGACACCACCAATGCGCGATCGGAGACGGTCGGCGAGAAGCGGTCGTTCTCTGGCCCCTGGAAGAAGGGCCAGTTCTGCCTGGTGCCGGCCACCAGCTTCTACGAGCCGAACTACGAGAGCGGGTCAAAGTCGGTGCGCTGGCGGATCTGGCTGAAGGAGGAGCCAGAGTTCGCCATCGCAGGTCTGTGGCGCGCGTGGCCGGGCGACGCCGGCGCAGAGGTGTTCAGCTTCACCATGCTGACCATCAACTCCGACAAGCACCCCCTTATGAACCGCTTCCACGCCCCGGGCAAAGAGAAACGCATGATCGTAATCGTGCCGCGAGCAGAATGGAATGACTGGCTGACTTGCCGGGAGCCTGAGCGGGCGCGCAGCTTCATGCGGGCCTACCCACCCGAACTGATGGATGCTGAGCCAGCGCCGCGGGCGAAGGCTGCCGGGTAGCGCCCCATACAGGCGGGATGGAAATTGACCGGTTGAATCCGCAGCCATGAGCGGCCATTCGGCGATCAGGTCGATACGCTGGACGAACTACAGGGAGGCACTTCGACTGCCTTGGCGAGGACTTCCCACTCTTGCTGCTCACGTTTCCTGGCTTGAAAAGTGCCCGAAATGCGAGATGCTAGTCGTCCCAGTCAACGCTGATCAGATCAATCTCGCGTTTCGCAACTCGATATGCATCATCGATCGCGATCTCTTCCGAGACCGCCGGCTCCCGAGTATTTTGCCTGTGCCCGTGCCCACGGATGACATACGACCAGTCCCACCGATTGCTGGCGACCTCTCTCGTCTGGATGGAGATATCCCGACCTCTGTACTTGAAGTCCATATGTGCCCCCCTCCCTGTATGTCGGAATACCGTAGCACGCAATGTGGTTGACGCTGATGGTGATACGGTGCGCGAATCAGTGAGCGCCTGGGTTCGCCCGGCCTTCGTCTATCAGCTTCTCGGCATAGTCGCGCGCATGCTGCCACGCCTCGCCTTCGGAAAAGTACTGCCCAGGCACGGGTTCGTGCTCGAAGATCTTGATCGAGCTGCCGTCCGCCGCCTTTGCACAGATCGTCACCTCGCCATGCCAGGGCCCGCCGGTTGGGGACGCCGCGGAAGCCTCGTACCAGTGATCTTTGTAGTACGTGAAGCCTTGGAGATCCATAGCTTTCTCCAGTTGTTCAATAGGATCGTAGCATGGTCCAAGGACCCTGAGCGCACAACGGCAGGACACAGAGTGGACCGGAGAAGCAAGCATTGATGGACCTACTCACTGCATCCTCCATGTGTCGGTTGGACTCGATGACGAGTTCCTACGCGGGAGATTCGCGCGTGTAAGTGCCCGCCGATGAATGGGACTGCGCCGTTTCAAAGAACCAACGAGACGCAATCACGCAATCATGCAATGGCGATGAGCAGGTACCGGGAATTCATCCTCTTACAGCTTCAAAGCTAGGTTTTTCGGGCGTCCGGCGGCAGCCTCGATCCCTGCACGCCCATCCCAGTGCATTCCCTAAACGCGCGCCCACCCGCCCGCCCGCGCAACAGCAAATCTCGTTCACGTCACCTATCGCGGCAAAGCAGACAGAATGCGGTGTGCCCCACCCGTTCGGGGGGGCGTGCGTGGCTGCCGCCAGCAGCCATTCCTAGCCAGGAGCTTTCAATGTTGATGCGAGACGCAATCCCCCATGTGCTTAGCCGCGGTAGCGACATGTTCACGCGAGACATACAGGAGACGCCCCCGCAAAAGACGTTCCATCATGCAATCGATATCTATCTCAAGGACTCCAACGCTTTCATGAATACTTACTTTGCGCGTTATTTCGAGTGGCAGGGTGTCTGCCGGGAACGCTGGTTCCATGAATGCATTCATGACAACCTGCTGGCTGCCGGAGGCGTGTTCGTGACCAAGCGCGCGCATCAGGAGTACGTGGAAGAGACTTTCCCGTTCCAGAAGGTGGACTGCTACCTGAATACCTTCCAGGTGAAGCAGTGCTCGGCTTACCTGCTGTTCCGCTTTTGCGTCGGGGGGCGCCCGGTGTCGCTCGGCTACCAGCAGATCGTGTTCGCCGGCAGGGACAAGCGCATCATGCGCTTCCCGAAGGAGATCGTGGAGCGCGTCAAGGAGTATGAATTGAAGTTGCCTGCCTTCGCTAGCTAAACAGGCTCCGCCCCGCTGGCCGGCACCTGGCTGGCGGGGCGGGCACGCATGGCACTGCCTTTGCCCGTGTGCGCGTCGGGCAGGCGCAGCGTGAAGGTGGTGCGGACACCACGCACGGATTCGCATTGGATGCGGCCATCGAAAGCCTCGACCACACGGCGGCAAAAGGCCAGCCCCATGCCGGCGCCGTTGCCGTGAGCCTTGGTGGAGAAGAAGGGATCGAAGATCCGTGGGAGGATTTCTGGCGAGATGCCGGGGCCGGTATCGCTGAAGCGAAGCAGCCAGCAGCCGCGCTCTTGCACCACGCCGATCTCGATGCGGCCGTCGCCGCTCGCGCGCATGGCCTGCAGTGCGTTCTTGAGCAGGTTGAACAGCACGTAGACCAGCAGCGTATCGGAGCCCCGGAAGCACCAGGCCGGGTCAATCGGCCCTACCGCCACACGTTCGCGCTCCCCCGCCAGGAAAGGATAGCGTTCGAGAGCGGACACCACGCAGTGCTGCAGGGATTGCGCGGTGAAGCTATGGCGGTCCAGCCGTTCCAGCGTGACGGAGGCAAGCGCCATGTCGATCACGGTGTGGGTGCCATCGATCTCCCGCTGAATGGAGGCGACCAGGCCGGCTGCCCGGTCCAGTTGCCCGGGCCGCATGCGGTCCTTGCACAAGCCGTGCGCCACCGCCAGTTGATAGCCAGCCAGCAGATCGGGCCAGGCTCGGCCGATTTCGTCGGCCTGCAGGCGGATCGTGGTCAAGGGAGTGCGCACCTCGTGCGCCACGGTAGCCGCCAGCGAGAAGGGGTGCATCAAGTCGTAGCGCACGATGGTCACCGCAAGAATGCCCAGGCTGACGCCGATGAATATTACCCCTGGCGGATAGAAGGCATAACCGTAGTTGGCCGCATAGTCGACTGCTGCCAGCGAGTAGAGGCACAGGCTCACCAGGCACAGATCCAGACGCTTGCGCTTCTCGCCCGTGGCGTTGCGGCGCGCGGCCAGCAGCAGCCAGCCGCTGCGGCAGGCAAGCAGCACCGTCTGCGCCACATGCAGCGGATGCAACCGCCCGGCCTTGGGGTACTCACCGAAGAAATAGATGTAGACACCGGACACCACCTCACCGCCAGTCAGCACCATCACCGCCAGAACCAGGGACAGTCCGTAGGAAAACAGCAGCGGCGGCCGCTCGGTGCGGCACTCGGTGACCTCGGTCACGAAGTGATAGAAACAGGTTGGCAGAAAGATGATGAACAGATAGCCCACCTTGGCGAGCAGCAGCGCCACATCCGGCTGCTCAGCCTGAAACAGGAAGGCCCAGGTTCCCTGCCAGGCAAAGGTGGTCACGCACAGCAGAAAGAAGGACGTGGAAATGCGCGTGACGCCCTTGGTGACCAGCACGTACAAGCCGAATCCCAGAAAAATGGCGGATACGAAGGCTGGCAGGATGGCGTACATGGGGTTCCGGAGGGGCGGGTCGGCGCGCCCGGACGGGCGTCAGGCTGACCGGCAGCCGCCATTTTAAGTCGCGGCAAGCGCACCTGTGCAAAGTCCGGCTAATGACAGCCCTGCACGATATTGAAGTGCCGGGGCCTGCCTGGCTAGTTCACCTGCCCGGCGTCGATGGTCCGCATGGCCGAGGCTTCCGCCAGGGCGATCGCGGCTTCCGCCGTGCCGGCCACGCCAGCCTCTTCCTCGAATGAAGGCTGCGGCGCGTCGCCAAAGGCGTCGGAAATGATAACCGTCGCCGTATAGCCGCCACCAGCCAGCGCTGCCGCGCGTACCACCACGGCATAGCCGCCGTACTCGAATCGTCGTTCCATCGCGCGGCTCCTCGTCGCTGGGGATGAAGCCATGATAGATGGACACGTCGCCGAGTGGCCAGGAGAAGGCATTGCGCCCGCATCCGGCTTGGCGCGGGTCAAGCACCTCAGCCCACCTTGAGCGCTGGCGGGAATACGCACCAGCACCCATCGGCATGGCGGAAGAAGAACATCGACAACTGCCCCGACGGGCGGGCCACATCCACTCGGATACAGCCGCTACGGCAAGCCCGCGAACTGCGCACGCGAGTGATCCGCGCGGGCGCCGCCAAGTTGGAGCCAAGCCATTTGTCGATCAGCCCACGCAGGGATATCTTGGCGGTTTGCATTATCAGTCTCCTTGACTGGCCTCGTTGAAGCGACCCACGTCACGCGCCAGGCGCTAGACGACACGGGCACCGGACATGGCTGCCTCTGATCTGTTTGCTGGCTGCAGGCATTGCCTGATGGTTGCCACACCATCCGCATCAACCGTGCCACCCGCCGCAGTCCCAAGTAGTTCAAGGGATTGCGGAGCTTGCAACCGGCCGGGCAGGAGATAAGCGTCTGCGGCCAGCCAACAGCCTGATGCCAATAGTGTTGGCGGCCTGCCATCAAAGCGGTCCTCGAGACCGTGGAAGCCATGCCGGTGCGGAAGCGACGGCCGTCGCAATGAGCAACCGCGCGACTTCGCGCAAGACGGCTGCCGGGCGGCGAGCCCGAGTCAAATCGGTGGGCTTCCCCCACCATACCGGTGGAGGATGTTGGCGTTGCGCCAACGCTTACGGCCCCGCCGTGAAGTCCGAGATTGGCCCGGCGTCGCCAAGGAGGAGGGGAAACACAGAAAATTCAAGCACTTATGGTGCAGCATCGGGCCAGCCACATCACTGGCATGCGCTTTGCTCTATAGAAGCATGGCAAGTAGCCACGGACCGCAACACAGCCCCTACCCATCCCACGCACCGGAGACCATCATGGCGGCGCTCACCATCAAAGACCTCTACACCAACCGCACGCTGGACGGCCAGGCCATGGCGGCCATCCGGGGCGGCGGCGCGCCCTGGGTATTCGGCTGGATCCAGCCCTATTCCCCGCCCCGGCAAAGTGTTGGGCCCGTCGTCAACTTTTACGAGATCAACAACAGCTTCTATGCTGATCAGATGGTTAACCAGTTCCAGAACATCGACGTTCGCAATACGGCGCCCGGCGCGAACATCAATGTGCAAGCGGGACAAGGGGCAAGGAACGACGGCCGGATGTAGCCCGGTTCGCGCACAGCCCGCACGGTCCGGCCATGCGCCGCCCGCCACGCCAATGCCACCCAGGCACTGGCGTGGCATTGTGGCGTCCTAGCTCGCCCGAACACCGGAGATGATCGTGACCTGTGCATCGCAATTCCGCTGGACTTCAGCCGCTCGCACCGATGTCGGCCTGGTACGGGAGCGCAATGAGGATGCCTGCCTCGCCCAGCCGGAGCGAGGGCTCTGGGTGGTGGCGGATGGCATGGGCGGCCACGCGGTCGGCGACTATGCCAGCAATCTGGTCGTGGAGACGCTGTCCCGGCTAGCCCTGCCGCACAGCCTCGAAAGCTTGCTCGACGGGGCCCGTATCGCCTTGCAGGAAGTCAATCGCGAACTGCTGGAGGAAGCCGCGCGCCGGCAGGTCCGGCGCATTGGCAGCACGGTGGTGGTGCTGATGGCGTGCGAACGCTTCTGTGGCTGCCTGTGGGCAGGCGACAGCCGCATCTACCTGTACCGGGACGCGCACCTGACCCAGTTGACCCGGGACCACAGCCGCGTGGAAGAACTCAAGGCGCGCGGCCTGATCACCGCGGAAGAAGCCGTGCATCACCCTGCGCACAACACCATCACCCGCGCGGTCGGCGCGAATACGGCACTGGAACTGGACCAGACCTGGGTGGAAGTCGCGGACGCCGATATGTTCCTGCTCTGCAGCGACGGCCTGAGCAATGAACTGCGGGACCCGGAGATCGCCAGCGTGCTGGCCTGCGGCGATTGCGAACTGGCGGCGCAGGCGCTGGTGACCGCGGCGCTGGGCCGCGGCGGCCACGACAACATTTCGGCGGTGGTGGCGCGCGCGGAGGATCTCTACGCCTCGGACAAGACCATGGTGAATCCAGCGCTGTAGCGCTGGCAGCGCGGCTCACCGCCCCCCTCCTACCGCGCCTTGCCGCCCTGCGCCGCGCCCGGGTTGCGAAAATCCTTGGAATGGATGCCGTGTTTCTTCAGCAGCATCTGCAGGTGCGAGCGATTCATGTCGAAGCGCCTGGCCAGCTCCGCCACCGTGCCGCCGACCTCCTGCAATCCCCGCTCGAGAAAAGCGCGTTCAGCTTCATCGCTGGCGGCGCGCTTGGCTTCGCTGAGCGAAGTGGCCGTGGACGCATCCACCACCAGCGGTGCCACGGCGCCGCCGGCTACTGGCGCCGCAGCCGATGACTTAGGCCGCAGGTCCTGCGGAAGATGCTCGAGATCAGCCGTGTCGCCGGCGAGGCAGGAGGTCCGGTACATCAGGTTGCGCAACTCGCGGATGTTGCCCGGATAGGCGTAATTCATCAGGAAGTCGCGCAGGCGCGGGGTCAGCTTGATGGGCCGGCGCTTTAGCGCGCCGGCAGCCTCGTCGCCGAAATAAGCCACCAGCAAGGCGATTTCGTCGCGCCGCTCGCGCAGCGGCGGCAGGGTGACGTGGATCACACTGAGGCGGTAGAACAGGTCTTCGCGAAACTTGCCTTCCTCGCTCAGGCGCCGCAAGTCCCGGTTGGTGGCTGCGACGATGCGCGTGTCGACTGAAATCGTCTCGTCGGAGCCGACCCGCTGGATCTCGTGCGACTCCAGCACGCGCAGCAGCTTGACCTGCCCGGTGAGAGGCAATTCGCCAATCTCATCGAGGAAGATGGTGCCGGTGTGCGCGCTCTCGAACTTGCCGCGGCGATCGTTGGCGGCGCCCGTGAAGGCGCCCTTCTTGTGGCCGAACAACTCCGACTCCAGCAGGTTCTCAGGGATGGCCCCGCAGTTCACCGAGATATAGGGCTTGTCCGTCCTGGAGCCATTGGCATGGATCACCTTGGCCATCAGCTCCTTGCCCGTGCCGCTCTCGCCATCGATCAGCACCGGCAGATCGGTGGGCGCGGCCTTCTCGGCGATCTCCAGCGCCTCCAGCAGCTTGGGGTTGTCGCCGAAGGTGCCCTCAAAGATAAAGCTGCGTTCGAGCAACGCCTGGCGGCGCTCGCGCGGCGCCAGGTCGGCCGGCACAGGTTCCGCCACGGCCGCCTGCACAAAGCGCTCCTTGTGCGATAGCTGCATCACCTCGTCGCGCAGCGTGGTGGCCTGCTTGAGCAGCTTCTCGATCTCCGTGCGCTCCAGCTTGGAGGCCCAGCGCAACGTGGAGCGCAGGATCTCGATCTTCTCGATCAGCCCGGCGTAGGAGATGGCCGACCCGACGGAGCCACCCTGGTTGAACAGCTTCATGTCGCGCTCCCCCATGCGTCGCGATACGGCAGAGATGCCAGAAGCGCCATTGCTGCCCGGCGGCGCCGGGGCCGTGCGAAAGCGCTCACTCCGAGCTCAGTTGCTTCTGCACCAGCTGGTAGTACATGCCCTTGCGCTCCAGCAGTTCCTCATGCCGCCCTTGCTCGACGATGGCCCCTTCGTACAGCACCAGGATCTTGTCCGCGCGCATGATGGTGCTCAGGCGGTGCGCGATGATCACGGCCGTGCGGCCCTGCAGGATCTCCTGCATGTTGCCAAGGATATTGCTCTCCGATTGCGTGTCCAGCGCAGAGGTTGCCTCGTCGAAGACCAGCAAGCGCGGATCGTGATAAAGCGCGCGGGCAATGCACAGGCGCTGGATCTGGCCGCCGGACAAACCCACGCCGCGCTCGCCCACCACCTGCTCGTAACCCAGCGGCAGCTTGCTGATGAACGCGTGGGCATCGGCCATCTTGGCGACTTCCTCGATATGGCGGCGATCAGGGCTGTCGTCGCCGCAGGCGATGTTCTCGGCGATGGTGCCCGAGAACAGCAGGTTGCTCTGCATCACGTAGCCGATCTGCGCGCGGTAATACTCTTTGTCGATCACGCCGAGATCGTAGCCGTCCACGGTGATCTTGCCTTCCGTGGGCACGTAGAACCCCACCAGCATCTTGGCCAGCGTGGTCTTGCCCGATCCGCTGCGCCCCACGATGGCCAGCAACTCGCCGGGCTTGATGCTGAAGCTGATGTTCTCCAGCACGTAGGGCGTCTCGGCGCCGCCGTAGCGGAAATAGACGCCTTCCAGGTTGATCTCGCCTTGCAGGTCCGGCAGCATCACGCGCGATGCCAGATCCTGCGGCTTTTGCTCCGGATCGAGGTCCAGCACGTCGCCCAGGCGCTCCATCGCCACGCCGGCATCGTTGAGCTGGCCCCACAATGCCACCAGCCCCATCAACGGCGCCAGCACGCTGCCCATGAAGGCGTTGAACGCAATGAGCTGGCCAACGGTCAGCTCGCGCTGCAGCACCAGGTTGGCACCCACCCATAGCACCGCGATGGTGGTCGCGGCATTGAGCAACTGGCTGGCCAGCCCAACGAGGATATGGAACGCCTGCGCCCTGTACTGGACCTCCAGCGCCTTGGCGTACTTCTTCTCCCACTTCAGGCGCACCGGTCGCTCGATTCCCATGCCCTTGACCGTCTCCACCCCGCCCAGCGCCTCCATCAGGTAGGAGCGCGCATCGGTCGTGGTGGTGAACACCTCGCGTGCGAAAGCCTTGACCTTTGGCGTTGCCACGATCGTCAGGATCGCGATCGGGATCACGAAGGCGATCAGCACCAGCGTCATCTTGACGTTGTAGAGAAACATGATGGTGAAGTAGATAAACACCATCAGCAGGTTCAGCGCCGTCGTGACCGTGGACTCGGTCAGGAAAGCGCGGATGGTCTGGTTCTCCTGGAAGCGGGCGAAGATGTCGCCCGTCTTGCGCTTGGCAAAGAAGGAAAATGGCAACGACAAGGTGTGCTTGAAGAAGTGCGACATCATGGCGAAGTCCATATTGCGCACCATGAAATTGGCGAGATACGCCCGCACCGAACTCATCAGTTGCGAAAACACGCTGGAAACGATCAACCCAAGTATCAGCAGGTTCAGCAGGCCCATGTTCTGGTGCACAACCACCCCGTCAAGGATGTTCTGGATGATCAGGGGCGGCACCACGCCCAGCACCTGGATCACGAAGGTCGCCATGAACAAGTGCGCAAGGATCCGTTTGTACGGCGCCAGGTAGCCGATGAAGCGCAGCCAGGGCGAGCGCGCCACCGCCAGTTGCGCCATGCTTTCGCCGGAGGTGAAAAGCAGGCAGGTGCCGCTCCACCCGCGCTCGAATTCCTCCACGCCCATCTTGCGAAAGCCGAGGGCCGGGTCGGCCACCCACACCCAGCGCTTCGATACGCCGTAGACCACCACGTAGTGGTAGCCCTCCCAGTGCACGATGAACGGCAGCTCGAAACCCAGCAAGGAATCATGTGTGCACTGCACGCCGCGCGTGGTAAAGCCGAGCGACTCGCCTGCGCGGGCCAGGCTGTCCAGCGTGGCGCCCTGCGTGGTCACGTTGGCCAGCTCGCGCAGCTTGCCGAGCGTCATGGGGATGCCGTGATGGCGGCAGATCATCGCCAGGCAGGCAGCGCCGCAATCCATCTCCTCGGCTTGCTCGACCAGGGCGAAGCGGCGGATAACGCGTTCGCCGAACTCCGGCTTCGAGCGCAGGTCGAGCATCACCGGATGCTTGCGCCGCTCAGCCATCTTCTTCTGCCGGTGCAGCTCCCGGTCGATAAAGCGGATGCGTTCTTCCAGCACCTCGCGCAGCTTTGGATTGCGCTCCAGGATCAGCTGCACGGTCTTTTCCGGAATCACCAGCAGCCGCGCATCCGTGCCGGCGATGGCCGACGCAATCTGCTCCTGGCGCATCACGCACGCGCGCTCGCCAAAGATGTCGCCCTGGCGCAAGGTCGCCAATGGATACTCGACACCCTCCTCGGTCCGCACGATGCGCACTTCGCCCTGGCGCACCACGTACAGGCGGCGATCCTCCCGCGCATCCTGCTTCAGGATTTCCTTGCCGGCGGACACGCGCTTCACCCCCACGCTGCGCACGGCCTCCTCCAGCTCACTCTTGTCGAGCTTGCCGCGCAGGTCGAACAAGCGGGCGACAAAGCCGCCGGCCGAACTGATCGCCACATAGCTGGCGACAAAAGCCATCGCCGCCGGATTTTGCGCAATCATGGGCTCGGTCACGCTGCGCGGAATAAAGAGCAGCTCGGTCTTGGCGGACGAGCGCACCGAGGATTCATGCCGGTACTCGCGCAGCATGGCAATGTCGGCAAACACCTCGCGCGCCTTGCGCACGCCAAGGCTGACTTCCTTGCCATTGTCTTCGTTGAAGATGCGCACGGACCCCGACTTGATGATGAAGAGCCCGTCTGCCGCCTCGCCCGCATTGCAGATGGTCTCGCCAAAGCCGTACGAAAGCACCTGCGCATGCTCCGCCAGCCGCTCCATTTCCTCGCGCGAGAACGGCGAGAGTATTTCCACGCCAGCCAGGAAATCGGCGAGCGGATGCAGTTCGGGGCTGGCTTCCATATGCGTCTGGGCCCTCGCGGCTAACGCGCTTCGATGACGTGTTCCTGCGCCCTGGCCATCAGCCAGTCTTCACGCAGGAGCCGGCGCACCTCCGCCGCCACCTCGGCATCGAGCATGGCAGGATGCTTGGCGCTCACCATGAAGATCTCGAAGAAGGAGCGGTCTTGTGACGGAAACGGACCGAGCAGGTCGCCAGGGGCGGCGTTGAACACCTTGGCTTCGATATCCGTCTTCAGCGAGCCGCGCAGAACCTTGCCGATCGCGCCGCCCTGCTCCTTCGTGTCCGCGATGGAGTGCTCGCGCGCCATCTCGGCAAAGCTGTCGGGATCGTCGCGCAGATAGGAGATCAGCTCTTTTGCCTTGCCCTCGGCGTCCACCACGATATGGCTCACCTCGATGCTGTCGAACTTCGGCGAGTGCAGCTTGAAGTAGGCCTCGACCGCCTTGTCGCTGGCCACCTCGGCAAGCATCTTTTCCTGGTAGAGGCTATCGGTCACGAACGCCTCGAACTCGTCCAGGCTCACACCGAGCACATCGAGGTAATGGTTCATCTCCGTCGCGCGGTGCAAGCCCTGCACGCGCCGGAACTGATCGGCGCGTTCCTGGATCTCCTGCGGAGACACGGTGATGCCCTGCTTCTTCGCCGCGTGCACCGTGAGCTTGTCCCTGACGATCTGCTCGATCAGCCCTTCGAATTGGCCCGTGAGCTTCAGGACCCGGATGAATTCCTCGACCCCGATGACTTCATCGTCGACCCGCACAATCGCTGTCATCTCGTCAGCTCCTTGATGGTTTCCCATTCGCCAGAATCCGCCCGCACGCGAGTGCGGGCCGCCGATGCGTCTCCAACCACCTTCCGGGCGTTGCCGCCACCCGCTGGCTTCATCCCGCCACCTGCCGGAACGGATCCAGCCCCAGGTCGATCAGGCGCCGCTCGCGCACCACGATTTCCGCCGTGGCGGTCATGCCGTAGCGCAGCGGGTACTTGTTGTCCGCCACCGTGTAGTAGTCTTGCGCCAGGCGGACGCGCCCCTCGTACACCGGCTGCTTGTTCGGCCCCGCCAGCTTGGTCGCTGGCGAGATGTACTCGAGCGTGCCGGCAATCAAGCCATAGCGCTGGTAAGGAAAGGCGTTGAATTTCAGCTTGACGGGCAAGCCCTCGCGCAGGAAGGCGCGATCGCGCTCGGCAATCTCGATCTTGAGCACGGGGCGTGCGTTCTTGGGCGCGATGCCGCCCAATGGCGTATTGGCCAGGACCTTGTCACCGCGCTGCGTGGAGCTGACATCGGTGATCACGCCCGCCACGGGCGCCAGGATCAGCAGGAAGTTGTCCTTGTCGATATTCTCGAAACGGATGCGCGCCGCGGCCTCGGCCACCAGCCGCGCGGTCTGCACCTGCAGGCGCAGCTTGTCTTCCGTATTGGCTATCTCGCGCAGCGCGGCGTCGTACTGGATGCGCAGGTTGGTCAGCTCCTGGCTGCTGCCTTCGAGCTGCACGGTGGCCTGGTTGAATTCCTGGCTCAGCTTGGAATCCAGCTCGGCCAGGCGCGACTGGGCAATCTGCAACGCGTTCTCCGCCTCGACAGCCGCAATCCGCTTACTCTCCACCTGTGACTGCGAGACCCCGCCGCCGCCCGGCAGCGCAAACAGGCGGGCATAGCGGTCCTGCTCCAGGCGCGCGAATTCACGCGTCCGACGCGCGCTGTCCAGGTTGCTGCGCGCCTGCTGCAACTGTGCTCGCTGTTGTTCCGCGAGCCGGGTCGTGCCCTCTGCCGTGCGATTCTCGTGCAGGCGCTCCGCCACATCGATCTGCTGCTTCAACGCTGCCGCCTTGCGCTCCATCAACAGCTTCTTGTCGGGAAACTGCTTCCACTCTCGCTCGGAATCCTGCAGCTTGAGCTGCGCCTCCAGCGCATTGGTGGCAGCCTCGATCGCGCCACGCGCATTGAGCCGCGCCAGCACGTCGTCCTTGTTCACCGGCTGGCCCTCGGCCACATAGAGATCCGCCAGTTCCCCGTCCACGGGCGCATAGAATCGCCGCACTTCGGACTCCGGGGCGAGAGTGCCGTCCGCGGACACGATCACATCCGCGTGGCCCACAAACGACCAGGCCAGCGCACAGACGACCAGCGACACCATGACCAGCACGGAGATCTGCATCAGCTTCCACGGCTCCGCGCTGAGAATGGCAATGCCCTCAGCGCTGTGGTCCTCAAGCGCCTCGGACAGCGGCTTAAGGCGATTGTCTCGGCTGTCGTCCTTCATCACCCTCCCCTCCGATCAATGCCAGCTTGGATTTGAGCAGCGCCGGGCTCAGCACCATGCGCAGTTCCTGCAGGGAACGCCGCTGCATCTCCGTCTCCGAATCGATATCCTCCCGGACCTGGCTCCATTGCGCCGTATCGCCAACCTTCAACTGCGCGTAGATGCGCATGCCCTGGCGCGCTTGCGCGCTGGCATTGGACAGCAGGCGTGCCTGCGCGCGGAACTTGGCGGAAATGTCCGGCTCCAGCCGCTGTTCGCCGCCGATGGCGCCATCGCGGCGATACTGGCGCCACGACGCGAGCGCGGCGTTCATCAGTTCCTGCGCACGCCGGATCGCGGCATCGTGTATCGCCGCCACATCGGGCTCGACCGCTTTCAGGAAGTAGGCATCCTCGGCGGGATCGAGCATGGCGTAGAACGACAGCAAGGCGTCCTCATAGCCCTTGCTGCCGCGCGCCTTCTGCAGATCGACAAACTGCGCGGCGACGGCCTGCTTGCGCGCGAGGTCCCTGGCCGCGGCCTCGGCCCACGGCCCCGTCTTTATCGCTTGCAGCCCGGCGAACGCCTTGGCGCTGTCTCCCGCGCGCCAGGCCTTGTCCACCTCGGCGTACTGCCGCACCAGATCCGGCGGCGGCAGGCGGCTGGCTGCCAGTTCGCGAAAGCGCGCCTGGAAGGGCGGCGTGGAAAAGCTGGCCTTGGCCATCTGGGCCATCAGCGGGCCAAGCGTGGCGGCGCGCGCCGCGCCGTCCAGCGCAATGTACTGCCGCAGGTCCTCCTTGATGCGATCCATGCCGGCGAGTCTTGGATACTTCTCCGCGTAGTCCGCCAGCATGGCCTGCAGCGCCTCAGGGTGGTCGCTCGCCAACCCGGTGGCAAGCGAAGCATTCAAGCGGTCGATGGCGGCCAGATAGACCGAGTCGTCGCTCTGCAGCTTGCGCACATAGCTGAGTGCATCGGCATAGGGCTCCCTGAATTGCGGCACATAGGCGGCAATGCGGTCCAGCGTGCGCTGGTGCGCGGGCGTGTCGTCATTCCAGTGCTTGAGCAGCGCACGCATGCTGGCCTCATCGGTGAAGATGCGGATCGGCGCATCCACGCCGCCCCGGCCGGCCACGAAGCGGTTCAGCCGCCCGATCCAGTCGAGTTCATCGAGCACGCCGCGCGCGTCGGCATTGTGCGCGCCGAGCGTCTTCATACGCGCCAGCGCCGTTTCGGCGCCATGGAAGTCGCGCGCCTGCAGCTTGCCGATCCATCCCGGCACCTGGTCGCGCAGCAGCGCCTCGGTACCCATCGCGCGGAACTGTGCATTATCCGGGTGGCGCTCCAGGTACGCGTCGGCCACGGCAGCGGCGCGGGCATAGTCGCCGCCGGCCATCAAGGACCTCATCTCGCGCTCGGGCGCGCCGCGCAAGTACAGGAAGAGCAGCAACGCCACTACCGCTATGGCGACGGCACCGCCCCAGCGCGCCGCGCGCTTCAGGCCAGCGCGCTCCGAAGCGCCAAAGCTGCTGCCTAGCCTGCCCATGACAAGCGCGAACTTGCCCTGCGCGCGCGGCGTATCCGTCGCCCCCCCATCGCCTTCCGGCTGGGGCAATGCCTCCTGGTTGACCTCATCCTCCTGCTGGGCGGCATAGTCGACGCAGAAAATATCCAGGAAGGAACCCGCCGCGGCGACAAACGTGGTCTTGTCGGGATCATGCGCCGGCGTGGCGGGTGCTGGCGCCGCGGCGGGTGCCGGTGCCACCGGGGCCAAGACAGGAGCCGCCTTGTCCTGGGCAGGCGCTTCGGCGACAGCGGGCGGCGGCAGGATCGCACGCGTGAGGGTGGCGTCGGCGGCGGCCCCGTTGCATATGCCAACCCGATAGACAAAATGATTGCCACCGAACGCAAGAAGGTCTCCCTCGCCCAGTGCGACCGCGTGCTCATCGACCCGCTTGCCGTTGACGAAGGTCCCGTTGGTACTACCGAGGTCTTCGACAAATGGATCGTTCCCTTTCAGGAAGATGTGCGCATGGCGGCGCGAGACATAGTTGACCTGGTGCGGATAACTCTCCTTGTAACGGGAGAAAGCCTCATCCGCCTTGCTGATCAGGAAGGGAAAGCCAGCCACCTCGATCGGCTGCAGCCCAAGATCGTCGCGCTCGGGCACGAGCGCCAGCACCATCGGCGCCGGGCTTGCCGCCTGGACCGGCGCGCGCGCGCGTAGCCGCACCAGGTAGGACAGCGCAGCACCGAAGCGCAGTTCGTCGCCATCGCGCAGCCTGGCCGGCTGCTGTGCCACGGCCGCGCCGTTGACGGTGGTGCCGTTCTTGCTGCCCAGGTCAGCGATATACGCCGCGCCATGCTCGGAGAAGATGCGCGCATGACGGCGCGAGAGCACCGCGGCCACATCGGGCGGGTATGCCGCGAAAGGCGCTTCCGCGCGACCCACGGCGAACAGGCTCTCGTCGATGCGGATTTCGCCGAGCTCAGGGTTGGAGATAGGCTCGAGCACGATATCGAACGCCTGCCCCACCTTCGCCCGCATCTCGACAATCAGAGCTTCGTCTGGAGCCATGTTTCGATACCACCAACAGCGCGTGCCACCACGCGTGCGCCGGCGGCAAGCCATGTTTCATGGCGACGGCGCGAGCCGGTGCGGCCCGCTGCGTCGTGAACGTGTTGACTAAGGACATAGTAGGCCACGCTTGCCCGTAGTCAAACGTCCGCCGGGGGCGTACTTCGCGCCTTGCCGGGCGTGCCCGGCTTCTCGCGCGCAACGGGTTGCAGCCCCCTACTTCGAGACCTGCTGCGACGTCTCTTGCGGCGCGTTGCTCACCTCGGTGCTTGGCCACCCGCCCCCAAGTGCCTTGTAGAGGGTGACAGTGTCGGCCAGGATCTGTTGGTGGTTGGCCAACAATTCCTGTTGCGCGCTCAGTAGCGATCGCTCGGTCTCGAATACATCGAGCTGGGACACCACGCCTTCCTTGAGCTGGGCCTCGATCTGCGCCGACACCACGCGCAATTGCGCAACCTCCTGCTGCAGTTCCACGCGCTGCTTCTTGTGCGCGTCGACATTGACCAGCGCATTCTCCACTTCCTCGAATGCCGTAATCACGGTGCGGCTGTATTCGCTCTCGGCGACCTTGGTCTGCGCCTCGCTGGTCTTCACCCGGGCACGCACGCCCGGGTCCAGCATGGGCAGATTGATGCTCGGCATGAAGCCGAAGGTGAAGGACTTCAGCAGGTCGCTCAGCGCAAAGCTCGCCGTGCCGCCGCGGCCCGTCAGGCTGACGCTGGGCAGCTGCGCCAGGCGCGCCTGGCCGACCAGGTTGACGGACTCGAGCACGCGATACTCCGCCGCCACGATGTCAGGGCGCCGCGAGAGCAATTGCGATGGCAGCCCGGCCGGCACCGCCGGCAGCTGCACGCGCTCCTGCAGTCGCCCGGCCGGCACTTTGAACACACCGGCCGGCACGCCCACCAGCGTGGCCAGCGCGTTCTCGGAGATGTCGCGCGAGCGGCGCAATTCCAGCAGGTTCTTGGTGAGCCGGTTGATCTCGGCCTGCTGCTGCATCACGCGGATCTTCGGGATCAGGCCGTTCTGGAACATGGCCTGGTAGGTGGAGAGGATCTGCTTGTTCCTCGCTAGCGTCTTGCTCTGCTGATCAATCTGTTCGTCGAACTGCAGTATCTGGAAGTAGGTGGTGGACACATCCGAGACCAGGGTGAGGTAGCCGGCACGCCAATCCGCTTCGGTTGCGTTGAATTCGGCGGTCTGGGCCTGCACACCCTTCTCCACCTTGCCCCAGATATCGATGTCCCAGTTGACCTGGGTGCCGAGGTTATAGGTCTTGACGAGCGACGTGCCTGTGCTCTTCTCGAAGCTTGCCCCTGCCCCCACGTCAAAGACCGGCAGCGCGCCAGCCTTGACCTCGGCAATCTGCGCGCCCGCCACCTTGATGCGTGCGGCCAGCACCTTGATGTCGTAGTTCCCCGCAATCGCCTTGTCGACCAATCCGTCGAGGTATGGATCCCGGAACGCCTGCCACCAGTTCGGCACGATCGTCTCCGCCGGCGAAACCGTGATCGATCCTTGGCGTGCCCAGTCCGGCTTGGCCGGCGTTTCGGGCCGCTGGTACACCGGCGGACGAAAGTCGGCGCAAGCGGCCAGCACTAGCAGGCAGGTGCCTGCCATCAGGCATCGCCGCAACGCGGCGCGCGCACCATGCATGATGAACGGGGTGGAATGGTCTGGCACGATCGCCTCCTGCGAGCGTCGGCGGGATGAAGAGGCCACGGCGGGCATTGGCCCCCGTCAGCCACATCGCCAGCGCCAGTTGCGCCGGGTCAGTCACGGCCCGGATGCGAAGGAGCCGCGCCATCAACACGCCATGCATGCATTGTGTATCCGCTAGCGGCGCGATCCAACCTGTAAATAGAGGCCCTGCGGCAAGAAAAGGGCCGCCCTGCCCGGCACGCCGGGAGGGCAGCGGTGGCTTCAACGATAGATGTTGTTGCTGGCGTTCTGGGTAGACGTCACGTGGGACTTGATGTCGTCGGCAAAGGCGGTGTTGTTGCCGTTCATGTTGACGACGTTTTGCGTCTGGCCGATCAGCTGCTGGGCATTGAAGGTCGAGTCGATCTTGGTCAGGCTGAAGGCAGGCATGAAGGGCACGAAGCCGCCGCGCACGGCGCGCATGGCGCGGGCATCGAGTTCTTCGGTGACCGACAGGTCCTTGATGGCGAGGATGGTAGTCATGGCAGTTCTCCGGGGTATTCAGTGGATGGCGAATTCGGCTTGGGGCGTGGCCCGCGGCTCAGTAGATGTTGTTGGTGGCGTTTTGCGTCGAGTCGACATGGGACTTGATGTCGGTCACGAAGGCGGCGTTGTTGCCGTTCATGTTCACGACGTTCTGGGTCTGGCCGATCAGCTGCGAGGCGTTGAAGGTCGAGTCGAGCTTGACCGAGCTGAAGACAGGCATGAAGGGCACGAAGCCGCCGCGCACGGCGCGCATGGCGCGGGTGTCGAGTTCTTCGGTGACCGACAGGTCCTTGATGGCGAGGATGGTAGTCATGGCAGTTCTCCTTGGGAGCGATTGGGACTTGGGTTCATTTGGGTTGAGCATCTGTGCTGCGCTCGGGAGGTACAAACGCATGGAGTGTGCCAAGGCGGGCCATGCCATCGCAGATCGCCCGCAAACGCAGGCGGGGCCTGGGGAAAAAATTTATCGAGCCGGAAAAGACGTGCCAGCAAGCGGTCCGGGGTGGCCTGGATCTGATGGGCGGCGGCAAACACAACAGACACCATGTGTTTGCTCGCTGGCGACAAACGCTCGCACCGCGCGACGCGCGCGGCCGGAGCGATGCGTTTGCAGGGGAACTGTGCAGCGAGCGCGGCCTGTCAAGCGCGCAATGAGATCAGCAGCTAAGCACGCCCGGCACGCGTCATGCGGCGCCGCAAAAAAACCCGAACCCGAATGAACGATCGGCGTTACTTCACGTAGATCGTGATCTTCTTGGAGTAGATCGGCGGGTTGTGCGGAATGTGCTTGTCGTCAGCCATCAGCAGTTGCAAGGTATGTTTGCCCGGCGGCAACTCGATCGTGGTCTCCGTCTCGCCGGCGCCGAAATGCAGATGGTTGCGGTCGTTCGGGATCTCCTTGTCCATGGGCGGCAGGTCGGTGTCGATCAGCAGATGATGATGGCCGCTGTTTGGAAACTTCACGCCGCGCGGCGCCACGCCCATGCCACGCAGCCCGAACCACACCTTGATCGGCTTGCCCGCCGGCAGGACCTGATTGTTGTTGGGAAAGCCGATGTACAGGTAGGCATTGGCGGGTGCGGGCGTGGCGTCCGCGCTTGCACCGCTCGGCATGCCAACGATCAGAAACAGGCTGGCGGCGAGCGCAGCAGCCGGAATGAGCTTACGCATGGACTGTCTCCCGTATCGGGCCGCCGGCCCGGCGGCCCGGGGCCTTATCGAACGGTGATCGTGATCTTCTTGGAGTAGATCGGCGGGTCGTGGGGCTTGTGATCCTTGTCGCCGAGCAGCAACTGCAAGGTGTGCTTGCCCGGCGGCAGCTCGATCCGGGCCTCTGTCTCGCCGGCGCCGAAGTGCAGGTGGTTCCGGTCATTCGGAATCTCCTTGTCCATCGGCGGCAGGTCGGTGTCGATCAACAGGTGGTGGTGGCCGACGTTGGCCATGTCGACGCCCTTGGGGGCGATCCCCATATTACGCAGGCCCATGCGCACCCAGAATTTGCCGCCATCGATCACGGCGCCGTCGGGCGGCCAGATGATGTAGACCTCGGCATTGGGCGGGGATGTCGTGGACAACGAGATCGAAGGCAACGGAGCCAGCAGCGACGCTGCCAATGTGCCGAGCACGGTTCGCCTGTGCATACGTTAGCCCTCCCGAACAGCTTGTCTCGAAACGCGGTGAATTCTTGCTATTGGTGCTTGGCTTCTGGCTGATTCGTTGATTGGCTTCAGGCCGGCGCGCTGCATTTCGCCATCCGATTTCGTCATTCAGCTTAGAACGGAAAACAGCAAAAAGATACTTGGCGATACCCTGCGCCGCGTAGGCGCCGCGTGGCTGTGAGCTTGCTACGCCACCCGGTGTTGCGAAGCACCTCCGGATTCACAATCGCTGTGCTATGGTTGATTGAGCCAGCCCAGTGCCGCTAGCGCTGCATCACGTCGGCGCAAAGGACGAGGCGGTCCGGCCAGGTGATGGCCGGGCATCATCGCTCTCGCGTGCCGCGCCACGCCGTTGGCACGTGGACCGCCGATGCACTTCGGCGCCGTACGAACAAGGCCTGCATATGTGGCGAAAATTCCTTGTCGTGTGCCTGCTCGGGTTGGCTGCGGCCGTGCGCGCCGAAGCCGGTATCGACACGCCAACCCTGCCCCCCCAAGCAACAAGGCAACCGGCCGCCGCCCCCGCAGGCGCTCCGGGCAAGCGCCTCGCCCTGGTCATCGGCAACGGCGCCTATGTGGACGAGCCGCTGCCCAACGCCGCCAATGACGCAAGGGCAATGCGCCGCACCTTGGCCGCGCTCGGCTTCGACGTCATGTTCCGCGAGAACCTGGACTGGGAAGGCATGGCGCGCGCGCTTGCCGAATTCCAGCAGCGCCTGCAGACCGGTGGCATGGGGTTGTTCTATTTCGCGGGGCACGGCATCGAGGTCGCGGACAGCCCGGTGATGATTCCCGTCGATGCCGGCAGCCGTACACCTGGCCGCTTGCTCACCGCGGGCACCGCGCTTGACGCCATACTGGCCAGCATGTCGGCGCCAAGGCCGGACATGCTTAACGTGGTGATCCTCGATAGCTGCCTGGACAACCCCTATCGCGGCAGTGCCGTCAAGCCGCCCGCCGCCCCCGCCAACACGCTGATCGCCTATGCCACGGCCCCAGGTGCCGTGGCGGCCGAGGGCGCGCGGCACGGCGCGTTCACCGGCGCCCTGCTGCGCACGATGCGCATGCCCGGCCTTGATGCCGAGGCGGCCCTGCGCCGGGCTGGTGAAATCGTGAGCCAGCAAACCGGGCGGCGGCAGCAACCGTGGATATCATCGTCGTTATCCGCCCCGCTTCGATTCATGGCAAACGCCGGAGCCACCACCGGAAGCGACAACATCGACCACGACGACGCAGCCTTCACGCACGCGCACACGCAAGCCGATCCGCTGATCCTTGCGCAGCATCGCGGCATCCTTCCCAAGGACAGCGACGAGCAGTACGAGCTCAGCTTCTGGGACTCCATCAAGAACAGCAACTTCGCAAGCGACTACGAGGCCTACCTCAAAGCCTATCCAAACGGCCGCTTCGCGCCGCTGGCGCGTGCCAGGATCGAGCGGCTGCGCGCGGCGGGGCCGCAGGCCGGCGCGCCTGCCGAGCGTGCTCGCACGCCAGGCGCCTCATCCGGGCAAGCCACCGCGCAAGGCACCGTCACGCCACCGCCAGCGCGCGCGCAGTCGGGCAAGGTGCAGGCGCTGCCTGCCGCGCCCACAGCAACCGCACCTGCCGCATCCACTCCACCCGCCCCGGCCGCAAGCGCACCTTCACCCGCCACGCAGCGAGCTGCCGCGGCCGGCGCCGTGACGGTCGAGATCAAGCCGGGCGAGATCAAGGACTGCCCTGCCTGTCCCGTGTTGCACAGCCTGCCGGCGGGCAGCTTCACCATGGGCAGCAACGGCGGTGACCCGACCGAGAAACCGCCGCATCACGTCACCATCGGCCAGCCCTTTGCCATCGGCAAGTACGAAGTCACGGTGGAACAATGGGGTGCCTGCGCTGATGCGGGGGCATGCCAGCGCATCGCCACTGTCGCCAATGCACCCAGGAACGCCCCAGTGCGCGATGTGAGCTGGGACGATGCCCAGCAGTACGTCGCCTGGCTGAGCAAGGTCAGCGGCAAGCACTACCGCCTGCCGACCGAAGCCGAGTGGGAGTACGCCGCCCGGGGCGGCACCACCACGCTCTACTGGTGGGGCGACCAGATGCGCAAAGGCACGGCCAACTGCAAGGACTGCGGCGAACCGTGGAATGCCGACGCACCCGCCAACGTCGGCTCCTTTGCCGCCAACGGCTATGGCCTCCACGACATGAACGGCAGCGTGTGGGAATGGGTTGCCGACTGCTGGCACGTCTCTTACAAGAACGCACCTGCCGACGCACGCGCCTGGGACGAGCCCGGCTGCGGCGTACGCGTGATCCGCGGCGGCTCATGGCATGAAGGCGCGAGCTACATGCTCTCCTCCACCCGCTTCAAGTACAGCGCGAGCGTACGCCAGTCGCAAAACGGCTTTCGCGTCGTACGGGACCTGAAGTAGCCACAGCCAATGGGGCCTTGCCTGGCTAGCGCGGGTTGGTGGATATCTGCACCATGTCGGCACCGATGTGGCTTTCTCCGTGCTTCGCCGCCATCGGACCCAGTTGCCTGTCGAGCGCGCGCAGGTAGTCCTGCCTGGGCTCTGACTCGGGGCGCAGCGCGTCGAACAGCGGCGCAGGCGTGGTGAGCAGCACGATCAACTCCGTGCCGAACGGCTTCGAGATCACCCAGTCCCCGAGGCTGCCCACGGCAGCGGTGTAGCTGGCGGGTGCCTGGTTGGCCTTGGCACGCTGGCTTGGCACCATATGCACGACCTTGCCATCGGCCATGTAGTAGTCGACGTAGACGTAAGTGTCGTAAGGCGGCGTCGTGATATCCACGATCAGTGGCGTTCCCTCCGTGAGTTGCGCGCCGGGCGCTCGGGTGTGGATCGTGGTCAGCGCGGTTGCGCTGCGGCGCCCCGACCAGTAAGGCGAGATCAGCTTGACCACGTCGCACTTGTCATCGCCCAGCGTCTGCACGTCCAGGTTCAGCGTCTGCACGCCGGGCACTGCGCCCAGTTCGTCTTTCAGGCGCTTGATGCCAAAGCGCTCCGCCACGTAGCCACGCACCTGCAGTACATGGCCCTGCCCGGTGGCCGACAGCAGCGAGCAAGGCGCGCGTGCCAGCACCGGCGCCACGGCCTGCATGGAGAGCGCGCGCTCGGGCCGGGCTTGCTCCCTCGGTTGCGCCAGCGGCGGCGACCCCGGCGCGGCGGATGGCGTCACTGCGGCTTGGGGCGTGGCGGATACCACCGCGCTTGCCGAGGATTGCGCGGCAGGCTGCCGGCCCTCCTGCGCGGTGCGCGCGCGCCACACGTAGTAACCCAGCCCGCCGGCCAGCAGCACGCCGGCCACGGACGCGGCGCCCAGCTTGGCCATTGGCATGCCACCGTGGCGCTCGGCGCCCATCTCGGCCAGGAAGCGCGCCACGGTAGGCGTGCGCGTCGCGCGATCGAAAGACAGCGCCGCGCGCAGTGCTCGCCACTGCCCGCGGCTGAGCACCTTGGGGCGCTGTGGCTTGAGGCCGGCGCCGCGCGCCTGGTTAGCCGACAGACGCTCATAGGGGTGCCTGCCGGTCAGCAGTTCATAGGTCACGCAAGCCAGCGCGTAGATGTCGTCGCGCGGATCCGGCTCCCGATGCTCGAACATCTCGGGGCTGGCATAGGCGGGGGTCATGCCACCGAGCGTCCCCGGGTCGAACACGGTCGGGTCCGCGTCGTCCGCCGGTTGCTGGAAGACGCGCGCGATACCGAAATCGATCACCTTCACTTCGCCGCTATCGGTGAGGAAGACATTGGCGGGCTTGAAGTCGCAGTGGACGAAGCCGCGCTCGTGCGCATAAGACAAAGCCCGGCCCATGCCGGTGATGATCGGCAGCGCCTTGGCGTAAGGCATGCCGGCAAAGTCTGGCGCGCGCAAGACACGATTGAGCGACTTGCCCGACAGGTACTCCATGGTCAGGTAGACCACCGAGCCATCGCGGTCGAAGTCATAGACCGTCACGATATTGCGGTGCGCCAGCGTCTGCGCCTTGCGCGCCTCGCGCTGCAGCGCGATCAGCGATTTCGGATGACCGCGGAACTGCACATTGAGAACCTTGATGGCGATGTACGGCTTGCGGTCCGAGGCCTCGAGCTTGCGCAGATCGAGCGCCTTGTAGACCGTTCCCATGCCGCCCACGCCCAGGCACTCCTCCAGCACGAAGCGGCCATTCAAGGTATCGCCCACCCCTTTGGTCTGCTCCGCCCCGGCAATTGCCTGATCGCTCGTGCTCGGCTGCCGTGGCGGGGAGGGCGTGGACGCCATGCCGGCGTGGCCAGTCTGCACACGGGTTTCCTCGCCGCCATCCTCGAACTGGGTTGCCCCGCGGCGCTCGATGCGCCGCAACACCTCTTCATAAACGCCAGGCGGCAGCGGGAAGCGGGTGTTCTCCTCGCTGAGCATGTCCGCTAGCTGCGTGGCGCTCGCCTGGTCCGCGGCCAAGGTGCTGTCAATGCGGGCCAACAGTTCGTCGTGCGACAGACCACCGCTTTGGAAGGTACGTATCAGGTCTGGAATGCTAGGCATCGATGCAGCCACGACGTGATTGCGCGAAGTTGCGCATTGAGCGCCCACTCGCCCGTCTACAGCGAGTACCTGCCCACGATGGATACTAGTGCGCACTCACGCCAATCGCAAACCCCTCGTGCTTTGCACCAACGCCGGCAAGCCACGCCAGCGGCACGATGGCGCCGCAAGAGTCGCTGCCTGTCGCACATGCGCGAACACCCGGTGTTGTTGTGTTGGCCGCCGCCCATCAGATCCAGGCCACCCCGGACCGCCTGCTGGCACGTCTTTTCCGGCTCGATAAATTTTTTCCCCAGGCCCCGCCTGCGTTTGCGGGCGATCTGCGATGGCATGGCCCGCCTTGGCACACTCCATGCGTTTGTACCTCCCGAGCGCAGCACAGATGCTCAACCCAAATGAACCCAAGTCCCAATCGCTCCCAAGGAGAACTGCCATGACTACCATCCTCGCCATCAAGGACCTGTCGGTCACCGAAGAACTCGACACCCGCGCCATGCGCGCCGTGCGCGGCGGCTTCGTGCCCTTCATGCCTGTCTTCAGCTCGGTCAAGCTCGACTCGACCTTCAACGCCTCGCAGCTGATCGGCCAGACCCAGAACGTCGTGAACATGAACGGCAACAACGCCGCCTTCGTGACCGACATCAAGTCCCATGTCGACTCGACGCAAAACGCCACCAACAACATCTACTGAGCCGCGGGCCACGCCCCAAGCCGAATTCGCCATCCACTGAATACCCCGGAGAACTGCCATGACTACCATCCTCGCCATCAAGGACCTGTCGGTCACCGAAGAACTCGACACCCGCGCCATGCGCGCCGTGCGCGGCGGCTTCGTGCCCTTCATGCCTGCCTTCAGCCTGACCAAGATCGACTCGACCTTCAATGCCCAGCAGCTGATCGGCCAGACGCAAAACGTCGTCAACATGAACGGCAACAACACCGCCTTTGCCGACGACATCAAGTCCCACGTGACGTCGACCCAGAACGCCAGCAACAACATCTATTGAATGGTCCCGGCACCGGCAAGAGGCGGTCCCGCCGCCTCCGCTGCCAGCCAGGACCCGCCATTTCCAGCGATCAAGTCAAGTGAAGTCTAGGAGAACCATCATGTCATCCATCATCGTGCGCGACCTCGCCCTTAACCAAGACCTCGACAGCAAGTCCCTGGCCGAGGTGCGCGGCGGCAATTCCTGGTTGCAAGGACTGGGCCCGGTGGCCAACGTCAATGTCAACGTCAACCAGAACATCGCCCAGCTACAGAGCATCAACGTAAACACGCTCAACAACGTCGGCGTGATCGGCTCCGGCTTCGGCCCGCTGAGCATCGACGTCAACCCGTCGCAGTGGGCCGCAACCCACGCCGCGGTCTGAGCGAGATGCGCCCCGCTCCGTGGGAACCCAAGGGTTTCCACGGCTGTTGCGCACGAGCTGGCACTGCCCCGGAGGTAAAACCCGTGGCCTATACTGATCTGGCTGGGCTTGCCGCATCGCGCGCACCCACCCGGCGAGCCCCGGCCAAGCCGGCCTTCGCCACCCTGCAGGAGGAAGTCATGGCCGTCATCGTCATCAAGGATTTGCCCGACAGCGTGGATCTCGACAGAGAAGCCATGGTGGCAATCACAGGCGGCGCGAGAACGCGCGCCGGTCATGCATGGACGTCGCGCAAGCTCGGGGGATCCTTGCGCGTCATCAGCTATCCGGAGGGCTTTCCAGGCCAACCGCTGGCAGGCACGCAGTCGCGGCCGGCCGGGGACATCAAGCGCAAGTAAGTCGAATCAGAAGCGCAAGGCAGCGATATTCTGCCCTCCGCGCCCGTTGCCCTGCCGGCAACGGGCGTCAGTGTTTCTGGGGGGTGGGATTTGAGAACTTTGGCGGTTACTTTGCCGGCTATCTTGCCGATTAACGAGCCGCGTTGCGCTCGATCCAGGCGGCATAGGTAGCCAGGTATTTGCCCAGGAATCCGCGGGTGGACTCGTTGGCGATGCCGCCCTGCTCGTCGAAGAGCTTGTCGACGCCGCTGATGTAGGCTTCCGGCTGCTGGAGGACCGGGATATTGAGGAACACTAGCGACTGGCGCAGGTGGTGGTTGGCGCCAAAGCCGCCGACGGCGCCGGGCGAGGCGCTGATGACGCCGCCAGGCTTGCCGTCCCAGGCGCTCTGGCCATAGGGGCGCGAGCCGACGTCGATGGCGTTCTTGAGCGCGGCAGGCACCGAGCGGTTGTACTCGGGTGTCACGAAGAGCACGGCGTCGGCGCGCCGGATCCGGTCGCGAAAGGCGACCCATGGCGCGGGCGGGCTGGCATCTTCGTCCTGGTTGTACAGCGGCAACTGCCCGATTTCGACGATGTCGAGCTTAAGCGCGGCCGGCGCCATCGCGGCGAGCGCGAGCGCCAGCTTGCGGTTGAAGGAGTCCTTGCGCAGGCTGCCTACCAATACGGCTACATCACGTGGAGTACTCATCGCGATTCCTTTCTCGTTCACGGCACTATGGGTGGGCGGAGCCGGCGCTCGCGCGCCGCATTGCTGCGCCGCGCCGGCCGGTCCAAGCGTCACTCTAATCCATTTACGTGAGGGGAACCGCCTGTCGCCAACCTACAGCGCCGCCAGCGGATGCTCACCGTGCGCCCAGGGGCTGTCGAAAAACGCGTGCACGCGCTCGCGGGTGACTTCATCGAGCCGCGCTGGCTGCCACTTCGGCGCATGGTCCTTGTCGACCGCCAGCGCGCGAATGCCTTCGACGCCGTCGCCCTGGCGGAACACGTAGTACATCATGTCCAGCTCCATGCGCAGCTCGTCGTTCAGCGCCATGGTGCGAGCGCGGCGGATCTGCTCCAGCGTGACGTTGAGCATCAGCGGCGAGCGCGCGCGCAGCATGGCGGCTGTCTGCGCGGCCCAGTCGGAGCCGGCATCGCTCACCGCCGCCACGATCGCACTCACCGAGACGCCGGCAAACAGGCCGTCGATCTCGTCCTGCAGCTTGGCCAGCTGGCTTTCGCCCGGCGGGCAGGCGGCGCGGTGCGCCGCGGTGGCCTCGTCGATGCAAGCGAGCACAGCGTCGCCGTCGGCAAACTCACGCGCGCGCAGCGCCTCCACCAGTTCCGCCATGGCATTGCCCGGCAGGTAGCCATCCGCCAGGCCTGCGTACAGCGCGTCGGCAGCATGAATCATGGTGCCGGTCAGGCCCAGGTATTCACCCAGGCGGCCGGGCGTGCGCGACAGGAACCAGCCGCCGCCCACGTCCGGGAACAAGCCGATATTGGTCTCCGGCATTGCCATCTTGGTCCGCTCGGTCACCAGACGGCGGCGTGCGCCTTGCGAGATGCCCATGCCGCCGCCCATCACCACGCCGTCCATCAGCGCGATGTAAGGCTTGGCGTAGGTATGGATCAAGTGATTGAGCGCGTATTCCTCGACGAAGAACTGATCGAGCGCCGGATCGCCGGCGAGCGCGGCCTTGTGGAAGAAGCGGATGTCGCCTCCGGCGCAAAAAGCCTTGCCGCCCGCACCGGCGATGATGACAGCCGCCACTTCGGGCGCCACCGCCCACGCGTTGAGCGCCTGGGTGATGGCGCGAATCATCTCGAGCGATAGTGCGTTGAGCGCCTGGGGCCGGTTCAGCGTCAGGTAGCCGATGCCACCCCGGATCTCGCTTGTGACCAAGTCAGTCATGTCTCTTTTCTCCGCGAATGCAACCCGCAACTTTACACCAGCCAAGCTGCGCGCCGCCCCCCCCTGAGCGGCGTCCGAGACACTGCGTTCAGGCCACCCGGAATGCCGACATCAGCCCGGTGAGCCGCTGCGCCTGGTCCTCCAGCGAAGCCGCTGCCGCAGCGGCCTGCTCCACCAGCGCGGCGTTCTGCTGGGTCATGCCGTCCATCTGCGTCACCGCCTGGTTGACCTGCTCGATGCCGCGCGATTGCTCATCGGATGCCGAACTGATGCCGCCCATGATGCCGCTCACGCGGCGCACCGCACCCACCATCTCCTGCATCACCTGCCCCGCTTGCTCGACCATCTCGCCGCCGGCGCGCACGCGCGATACGGAGTCGCCGATCAGCGTGCGGATCTCCTTGGACGCGCCCGCGCAACGCTGCGAGAGATCGCGCACATCGCCCGCGACCACCGCGAAGCCTCGTCCGTGCTCGCCGGCCCGCGCAGCTTCCACCGCCGCGTTGAGGGCGAGGATATTGGTCTGGAATGCGATCTTCTCGATCACGTCGATGATGTCGACGATCTTGTTGGCGCTGGCGTCGATCGCCTGCATGGTGCTGGCTACGCGCGCCACCGCGTCGCTGCCACGTTCCGCCAGGCCGGTGGCGCTGCTGGCCAGGTCATTGGCCTCACGCGCGCTATCCGCGTTCTGGCGCACCGTGCCTGTGAGCTCCTCCATGCTGGACGCCGTCTCCTCGAGCGACGCAGCCTGCTGCTCCGTGCGTTGCGACAAGTCGCTGTTGCCGCTGGCAATCTGCTTGCTGGCGGCGGCAATGGAATCGGCCCCGCCGCGCACGTCGCTCACCATCGCGGCCAGGCTCTCTTGCATGCGCCCGAGCATGGCGAGCATGCGGCCGGTCTCGCTGCGCTCTGCCTCGGCGCCCGAGCCGGCGCCATCCGCCTTCGCGCCAAGATCGCCGGCGGCGATGCGTTCGAAGCGGGCGATGGCCGTATCGAGCGGCCCAACGATGGAGCGGCGCAGGCGCCAGGCCACCACCGTGCTGAAGCACAAGCCAAACCCCAGCACGCCGATCGACAGCGAGCGCAGCGTCGTGTAGCGCTCCTGCGACCCGTGATAGACCTCCAGCGCGCCGGCGAGCTGCAGCTTGCCCAACTCGGTATTGACGGCCGTGAAAGCAATGTCGAGCTTGGGAATGGTTTCCAGCACGGCGCGCATCACCGCCTCGCGGTCGCCTTGCTTGAGCGCGGCGATCATCGGCGACACGCCTTGCGTGAACAGCGCCTCGCGCTTGGCGGCGACATCCTCGGCCGCGCGGGCTTCTTGCGCCGAACGCGGCAGCGCCAGATAGGCCTTCCAGGCCGCATCGGACTGGCGCGCAAAGCCCTCGGCGGTATCGGCGCGCGCGCGGGCGTCGGCGGGATCGGTGGCAAAGGTGGCCTGGTCGAGCAAGACCCGCACGAGCAACTGGTTGGAACGCGCCTCGGCCAGGTTGACCGCGGCGGAGAGCTGATGCTGGTAGATCTGCCGCGTCGCGTCATTGCTGCGCGACATGCCAAGCCAGCCTACAGCACCGACAATCAGCAACAATGCGTTGGTGACGATAGTCAGAATCCACAATCTTGTACCGATAGTCGTGTTGCGAAACATGAGGGCTCCCCGTTGGTTTTAGCACTGATGCGGCTGCGTTTTTGGCCGCCCCGCTATAACGGCGCCCCTCACCTCTCCTTGACCCCGAGCATGTGGATATTCAGTCGTGCAAAATGGTCAGGAATACGAATGTGCGCAGGAAGCATTTTTGGGTGCGCTAGCGTACGCATTTGGCAACACCGCACGACCGTATAGAGGATCGCCTCCAGGCAAAACGGACAAAATCGGGCAACACTTTGCGCATGACACCGTCAACAATCGATCCCGGCCTGATCCTGCTGGCCTTCGCGCCGGTTTTCCTGCTGACCATCGGCGCGGAGGCCTGGTACTGGGCACGCCGCGACCCCGCCATCTACAGCCTGCGCGATACCGCGTCCAACGCCGCGCTGGCGTTGATGCACCAGGCGTCGGACGCGTTCTTCCTGTGGCTGATGGTGCGCACGGTCTACACGTGGAGCTACCAGCATGGTCTGAAGGCGATGCCGCAGACGGCCTGGTCGTTCCTGCTCTTGCTGCTGCTGCAGGATTTTCTTTACTACTGGTTTCATCGCGCCAGCCATCGGGTGCGCTGGATGTGGGCTTCGCACGTCACCCATCACTCCTCGGAGGGCATGAATTTCTCAACGGCGTTCCGCCAGAGCCTGACGTATCCGCTTTCGGGCATGTGGTTGTTCTGGATTCCGCTGGCGCTGATCGGCTTCACGCCCGACTGGGTGATTCTGGCCGTGGGGTTGAACCTGGCCTTCCAGTTTTTCGTGCACACCCGGCTGGGCGACCGCTGGCATCGGCTTGAATGGCTGTTCAATACGCCATCGGTACACCGGGTACACCATGCACGCAACCCGCAGTACATCGACCGCAACTATGCGGGCGTGCTGACCGTGTGGGACCGCATGTTCGGCTCCTTCGTGCCTGAAGAGGCGCAGCCCGAATACGGCATTGCGCGTCGCATCGACAGCCATAACCCGATCACTCTCACCTTCCATGAGTGGCGCGACATGTTCGCCGACGCGTGGCGTCATCGCGACCTGCGGCACCTCTGGAAACCGCCCGAGTGGCGTCATCCGCGCGACCTGGCGGCCGGGGACGCGCCGCTGACCGGCACCGCATTTGGGACCGATCGCAGCCAGGACGCATGATGGCCGGACAGGCTGGATAGCCAAAGACGCCAAGAAAGACGGGCAACAAAAAACCGCGCACAAGGCGCGGTTTTTTGTTGGCAAAGTAGCCTGGGACGAAAACGCTTACGCGGATTCGCGCGAAGCACGCTTACGCTCGTGCTCCTTCAGGTGACGCTTGCGCAGACGGATGCTCTTCGGCGTGATTTCCACCAGCTCGTCGTCGGCGATGAACTCCACGGCGTATTCCAGCGACATCTGGATCGGCGTGACCAGGCGCACGGCTTCGTCGGTACCCGAGGCGCGCACGTTGGTCAGCTGCTTGCCCTTGATCGGGTTCACAACCAGGTCGTTGTCGCGGCTGTGGATGCCGATGATCATGCCTTCGTACAGCGCATCGCCCGGCTTGACGAACATGCGGCCGCGATCCTGCAGCTTCCACAGCGCGTAGGCCACGGCATCGCCGTCGTCCTGCGAGATCAGCACGCCGTTGTGGCGCTCACCCAGGCCGCCTTCGCGCAGGGGCGCGTAGTCGTCGAAGATGTGGCTGATCAGGCCGGTGCCGCGGGTCAGCGTCAGGAACTCGCCCTGGAAGCCGATCAGGCCACGGGCCGGAACGCGGTACTCGAGGCGGGTGCGGCCCTTGCCGTCGGACGCCATGTCGAGCAGTTCGCCCTTGCGGCGGCCCAGCTCTTCCATCACGCTGCCCTGGTGGCCGTCTTCGACGTCCACGGTCAGCAGTTCGTACGGCTCGTGCTTGACGCCGTCGATTTCCTTGAACACCACGCGCGGGCGCGACACGGCCAGCTCGTAGCCTTCGCGGCGCATGTTTTCCAGCAGGATGGTCAGGTGCAGCTCGCCGCGGCCCGACACTTCGAAGATGGTGTCGTCGCCGGTCTCGGCCACGCGCAGCGCCACGTTCGACTTCAGTTCGCGGTCCAGGCGTTCGCGCAGCTGGCGGCTGGTCACGAACTTGCCTTCACGGCCGGCCAGCGGCGACGTGTTGACGCAGAAGTTCATGGTCAGCGTGGGCTCGTCGACCTTCAGCATCGGCAGCGCGTCTTGCGCGTCCGGTGCACACACGGTGCAACCAATGCCCAGTTCTTCGATGCCGTTGATCAGCACGATGTCGCCGGCTTCGGCTTCCGCCACGATTTCGCGCTCCAGGCCCTGGAACTTCAGCACCTGGTTGATACGACCCTTGATGGGGTTGCCTTCCGGGCCGAACTTGACCACCACGTCTTGCAGCGAACGGGCGCGACCACGCGAAATGCGGCCTACGCCGATCTTGCCGACATAGCTGTTGTAATCGAGCGAGATGATCTGCAGCTGCAGCGGACCGTCCGGGTTGTCGTCACGGACCGGCACCTTGGCCAGCACGGTCTCGAACAGCGGCTTCATGTCGCCTTCGCGCACGTCGTCGGTCAGGCCAGCATAGCCGTTCAGGCCGGATGCGTAGATCACCGGGAAATCGAGCTGCTCATCGGTGGCGCCCAGCTTGTCGAACAGGTCGAACGTCTGGTTGATCACCCATTCCGGACGCGCGCCCGGACGGTCGACCTTGTTGATCACCACGATCGGCTTCAAGCCCAGCGCCAGCGCCTTGCGCGTGACGAAACGGGTCTGCGGCATCGGGCCTTCGACAGCGTCAACCAGCAGCAGCACACCGTCAACCATCGACAGCACGCGCTCCACTTCACCGCCGAAGTCGGCGTGGCCAGGGGTATCGACGATATTGATGTGCGTGCCGTTGTATTCGACAGCACAGTTCTTCGCGAGGATGGTGATCCCGCGTTCCTTTTCAATGTCGTTCGAGTCCATCACGCGCTCGACCATTTGCTGGTTGTCGCGGAAGGTGCCTGCCTGGCGCAGGAGTTGGTCGACCAGAGTGGTCTTGCCATGATCGACGTGAGCGATGATGGCGATATTGCGGATGGCGCGGGTCATTGCAGCGTCTCGCTTTGGGGCTGAGCATCAAAAGATAACCCGAAATTATAGCATGCTGCGGCGCAAAAACCGAGGACGACGTTGGGAAGCTTCCCAAGCCGCCACCCCGCCACAAACCCAATTATTGCGATATCCGCAATAGCAAATTGACGTCCTTGCGAATCGGCGAACGTGAACATATAGTTGCCACGGCAAACATTGCACCGACAAGCACCGAACCGAGATGTCCGAGCAGAGCCAGCCCATTTCCGACGAAGCCTACCCGTTCGACCCGGCCGAGTACCGCATGGGCGAGAGCATCGGCTATCTGATGGCACGCGCCAAGAACGTGCTGTCGCACGGCGTGGAGCAGGAGGTCGATGGCCTGGACATCACACATGCCCAGGCCACCTGCCTGATGATGCTGGCCGCCGGCCGCGGCAGCACGGTGACTGACCTTGGCCGGGAGCTCAACTGCGATATGGGTTCGGTCACGCGCCTGCTCAGCCGCCTGGAAAAGCGCGGCCTGATCGAGCGCCAGCGCAGCGATGCCGACCGGCGCGTGGTCGATCTGTCGATCACGCCCGCCGGCCAGATCCTCGTGAACCAGTTACCCCAGATCTATTGCCGCGTGCTGAACCGGCATTTCCGCGGCTTCTCCGAAGCCGAATTACAGACCTTCCGCTCGATGCTGCACCGGATCATCGGCAACAACAGCGGGTAGCGGCCAGGCTTGGCGGCCAGTGACGCTAGCGGCGCCGCGATCTCTCAAATACAAGAACAAACACTAACGCTCTATCGCAGGGCACCCTGATGAACCAAGCTCTCTCTTCTCTTTCCGCTTTGTCGCCGCGCGGGCGCGCGGCAGGCCGCCGCACAGGCACGCTGGTGCTGACCGCGCTGGCAGCCACTGTGCTGGCGGGCTGCGCCGCGTTCGGCAACTCGCACAGCACGCAGACCGTTACCGCGCCGGCCTCGCTCGCCAGCGCCCAGGCCCTGCCCTCGCAGCATGGCCAGTGGCCTTCGCTTGACTGGGTCGACCAGTTCAAGGATCCGCAACTGCGCACCCTGGTCGACGAGGCGGTAAAGGACAGCCCCAACCTGCAAGCCGCTTTCGCGCGTGTGGAAGCCTCCCGCGCGATGGCGGACGCCACGCGCAGCGCGCTGTACCCGCACGTCGACTTCGACGGCAGCCTGGTACGCCAGCGTTTCTCGCAAACGGACCTGTTCGAAGGCACGCCGCTGGCCGGCTCGTGGCAGAACCAGTCACGCCTGCAAGCCGGGCTTTCCTATGATTTCGACTTCTGGGGCAAGAACCGCAAGGCGCTCGAAGCCGCGCTGTCCGACGACCGCGCCGCCGAGGCCGAAAGCCAGGCTTCGCGCCTGATCCTGACCACGTCGGTCGCGCGCGCCTATGCTCGCCTGGCCGCCTTGTACGCGCAACGCGACGTGGCCGAGCGCGCCATTGCCCAGCGCCGCGGCCTGAGCGACCTGTCACGCGACCGGCTCAACGCCGGCCTGGACACGCAGGTCGAAACCACGCAGGCGCGCGGCACGGTGGCATCGGCACAGACCGACCTGCTGCGCGTGGATGAAGACATCCTGCTGGCGCGCAACCAGCTCGCCGCGCTGCTGGGCAAGGGCCCGGACCGCGGCCTGGCGATCCAGCGCCCGACCATCCTGGCACAAGGCACGCCGCTGCTGCCGGACAACCTCACCATCGACCTGCTGGGCCGCCGCCCGGACCTGGTTGCCGCACGCTGGCGCGTGGAGGCCACCAGCAAGGATATCGAGGTGGCGCGCACGGAATTCCTGCCGGCCGTCACCTTGTCCGCTTTTGCCGGCGTCGCGTCGCTGGACCCATCCAACCTGCTGATGGGCATCAGCCGGACCTTTGGCATCGGTCCGGCGATACGCCTGCCGATCTTCGAGGGCGGCAAGCTGCGCGCCAACCTGAAGGGCAAGTACGCGCAATACGACCTCGCCGTGGCCAACTACAACCAGGCGCTGGTCGATGCGCTGCGCGAAACCGCCGACACGGTGGCCAGCATCCGCAGCGTGGACACGCAGATTACGGCCCAGCGCGAGGCGCTGGCTCTCGCCGAGCGCGCCTACTCACTGTCCACCATCCGCTACAAGGCCGGGCTGGGCACCCAGCTCACGGTGCTCAATGCCGAAAGCAACGTGCTGCAGCAACGCCGCCTTGCCACCGACCTGCAGGCGCGCCGCCTGGACCTGCAGATGGGCCTGATGAAAGCGCTCGGCGGAGGTTACCAGGAGCAAGCCGAAGGCGCCGGGACGGATGTGCAGAAGCCGGCCGAGGCACGCGGCTAAACGGCTAGGTGGCTACAGCCAGGCAGCCGGAAGAACAACGAGCAGTACTGACAGCATTCTTAAAAGACGATCATGAGCGATAACAAGCAAGCGGCCCAGACTCCCGCCTCCCCGGCGGCTCCCGTCAACAACAACGGCAAGCGCAAGCGCCTGCTGCTCTCGCTGACGGCCGCGGTAGTGGTGGCCGGCGTGGCCTACGGCATCTACTGGGGCATGTACGCGCGCCACTTCGAGAGCACCGACGACGCGTATGTCGCGGGCAACGTGGTGCAGGTCACGCCACTGGTAGGCGGCACCGTGATTTCGATCGCGGCCGACGACACACAGCTGGTCACCGCGGGCCAGCCCCTGATCCAGCTCGACCGCGCCGACTCGCAGGTCGCCTTGGAGCAGGCCGAAGCGCAGCTGGCGCAAGCCGTGCGTGAAGTGCGCACGCTCTACGTCAACAACGGCTCGCTGGCGGCGAACGTGACCATGCGCGAAGCCGATGTGGCCAAGGCGCGTGAAGATCTGAAGCGCCGAGAGGCCATCGCCGGCTCCGGCGCGGTTTCGGGCGAAGAAATCTCCCACGCGCAGACCGCCCTCGCGGCCGCGCAATCGGCACTGCTGGCCACGCGCGAGCAACTGGCATCCAACAAGGTGCTGACCGACCAGACCACGGTGGAGAAGCACCCCAACGTGCAGCGCGCCGCCGCGAACCTGCGTGCCGCCTATCTCGCGTTCGCACGCTCGACGCTGCCCGCGCCGGTGACCGGCTATGTGGCCAAGCGCTCGGTGCAGGTCGGCCAGCGCGTAGCCCCGGGCGCACCACTGATGGCCGTGGTGCCGCTGGACCAGGTGTGGGTCGACGCCAACTTCAAGGAAGTGCAGATCACGCATATGCGCGTGGGCCAGCCGGTCACGCTGGAGGCCGACCTGTACGGCTCCAAGGTGACCTACAACGGCAAGGTGGAAGGCTTTTCGGCCGGCACCGGCTCAGCCTTCTCGCTGCTGCCGGCGCAGAACGCCACCGGCAACTGGATCAAGGTGGTGCAACGCCTGCCGGTGCGCATCGCGCTGGACCCGCAGCAGCTCAAGGACCACCCGCTGCGGGTTGGCTTGTCGATGAACGTGACTGTGGATGTGCGCAAGGAAGAAGGCGCGGCCATGACCAACGCTACGGTTGCGCGCCCGATGCAGACCGACGTCTATGAGAAGGTCGCGCAGGACGCCGACGCGCTGATCGCCCGCATCATCTCGCTGAACAACGGCGGCCGCCAGGCGGCCGAGCCCATGGCAGCGCCGGTATCGTCGGCGCCGGCCGCCGCCAAGCCCGCCAACACCTGAACATGGCTACCTCCCTCCCCGCGCGCGACGGCGCCTCGCCCGGCCCGGCGGCGCCAGCGGCGCGCCCCGCCGCGCCAGTGCCGTTGTCGGGCGCAAAGCTGATCGTCGGCACGATCGCGCTGTCGCTGGCCACGTTCATGAACGTGCTCGACTCCTCGATCGCCAACGTATCGATCCCGGCCATCTCGGGCGACCTTGGCGTGGCGCCCAATCAGGGCACCTGGGTCATCACCTCGTTCGCGGTGGCGAACGCCATCTCGGTGCCGCTGACCGGATGGATGACCACACGCTTCGGGGCGGTGCGGCTGTTCATCACGTCGATCCTGCTGTTTGTGATCTCGTCGTGGCTGTGCGGCGTCGCGCCCAACCTCGAAGTGCTGCTGGCCGCGCGCGTGCTGCAAGGTGCCGTGGCGGGGCCGATGATTCCGCTGTCGCAATCGCTGCTGCTGTCGAGCTATCCGCCGCAGAAAAGCACCATGGCGCTCGCCCTATGGGGCATGACCACGCTGGTGGCGCCAATCATGGGGCCGCTGCTGGGCGGCTGGATCTCGGACAACATGACCTGGCCGTGGATCTTCTATATCAACATCCCGGTGGGTCTGGGCGCCGCCTATGCGACCTGGACGATCTACCGCGACCGCGAGACGCCGATCAAGATCCTGCCGATCGACCGGATCGGGCTGGCGCTGCTGGTGATCTGGGTAGGCTCGATGCAGCTCATGCTCGACAAGGGCAAGGAGCTCGACTGGTTCCACTCGACCTCGATCGTCGTGCTGACGGTAGTGGCCATTGTGGGTTTCCTGTTCTTCCTGATCTGGGAGAGCTACGAGAAGCATCCGATCGTCGATATCACCCTGTTCAAGGGACGTAACTTCAGCGCCGGCGTGGTGGCCATCTCGGTGGCCTACGGCCTGTTCTTCGGCAACCTGGTGATCCTGCCGCTGTGGCTGCAAACCATTGTCGGCTATACCGCAACAGACGCCGGCATCGTGATGGCGCCGGTCGGGATCTTCGCCATCCTGCTGTCGCCGCTGATCGGCAAGAACCTGCCCAAGATGGATGCGCGCTGGGTCGCGACCCTGGCCTTCGTCACCTTTGGCGTGGTCAGCCTGATGCGCTCAGGATTCACCTTGCAGGTCGATACCCGCACGTTGATGATCCCGACGCTGATCCAGGGTGCGGCGATGGCGATGTTCTTCATCCCGCTGACCTCAGTCATCCTGTCGGGCCAGCCACCGGAGAAAATCCCGTCGGCCTCCGGGGTGTCCAACTTCGTGCGGATCACGTTCGGTGCGATCGGTGCGTCGATCTCGACCACCATCTGGGAAAACCGCACGGCGCTGCATCACGCGCAACTGGTTGAACAGGTCAACCCGTATAACCCGACCTATATCGACCAGCTCAACCACCTGATGCAGATGGGCATGAGCCAGGCCCAGGCCAACGGCCAGATCGAGCGCAGCATTTCGCAGCAGGCGGCCATGCTGGGCGCCAACGATATCTTCTGGATCTCGGGCGTGCTGTTCTTCGTGCTGATTGTCTTTGTCTGGCTGACCAAGCCTAAGAAGGGAGGCGATCTGGACGCCTCCGCGGCCGGGGCGCACTAGCTGGTTTGGTTGCACTCGGTACACGCGCTGCACAGCGAGGCCGATGCCGTCACAGGCATCGGCCTCGTGCTTTCTGGCCCTGCCCCCTGGCCCCGGGCTCAAGCCGTCAGGATCTCCCGCCCGATGCAGCCGCATTGCGCGTTGGCCGCATTGAGCACGTTAGAGCTTGACCAGCCGCTCGGGCCGCAAGGCGCCTTCACGCATGCGCGCCACGCCAAGCAAGCGGCGCGGCTCGCCGCCATAGACACTGGCGAGTTCGTCTTCCGCCAGCGCCACGCCCGCCGGCAGGTCGCGCTGCGCGATGCGCTGGCCCTGCAGGAAGCGCGCCATCGCGGCCTCGTCGAGCGTCACCGCTACGCAACGCTGCAGCAGCGCATCGACCGGCGCAAGCATTGCGGGGCGCTCTTCGTCGGAGCGCTGCTCGATCTGCTCCAGCGTGACCGCGCCTTCCAGGCTCAGGTCGCCCACCGCCGTACGGCGCAGGCCGGTCAGGTGCGCGCCGCAGCCGAGCGCCTCGCCGATGTCCTCGGCCAGGGTGCGGATGTAAGTGCCCTTGCTGCAGGTCACGCGCATGCTGAAGGCGGGCACCTGCGGCAGCCCGCAATCGAGCAGCGTGATTTCGTGGATGGTGACGCGGCGCGCGGCGCGCTCCACGGTCTGGCCGGCTCGTGCGTATTCGTACAGCGGACGTCCGTCCTTCTTCAGTGCGGAATGCATCGGCGGCACCTGCTCGATTTCGCCCGCGAAGCGCTGCATTGCGGCGCGCAGCGCCGCGATATCGCAGGTTACCGCACGCTCGGCGATCACCTCGCCCTCGGCGTCGCCGGTCGCGGTCTTGAGGCCCAGCCGCACGGTGGCTTCGTACGTCTTGTCGGCCTCGAGCAGGTCCTGCGAGAACTTGGTCGCCTCGCCAAAGCACAGCGGCAGCAAGCCGGTAGCCAGCGGGTCGAGCGTGCCGGTGTGTCCGGCCTTCAGCGCGCGCAGCATGCGCTTGGCACGCACCAGCGCATCGTTGGACGAAAGGCCGAGCGGCTTGTCGAGCAGCAGCACGCCATGCACCTCGCGGCGCGGTTGCCGGGGCGGGCGATTGGTGTTGGGATGGGTCATGACGGGGAGCTATGTGACGCCGGCAAAGCCTCGGGGCCGGGCGCGACAGACAGGGACAAAGGAGACGCGAAGCAACCAGCACCAACAAGAAAACGGCCCGTGGTTACGGGCCGTCTTTCAGTCTTCTTTTGCGCGCGTGGAGTTGGCTTCTTTGATCAGCTTGGACATCTCGATCGCTTGTTCCACCGAGGTATCGTGGAAGAAACGCAGCGTCGGCACGGTATGGATATGCAACCGCTTGTAAAGCAGCGAATGCAGGTAACCGGACTTTTCGTTGAGAATGCCCTCCACTTCCGCGGCATCAGCCGCCAGGACGGTGAAGTACACCTTGGCGTGCGCGTAGTCGGGGGTCAGCGTGACCGACTGCAGTGTGACGAGCCCCAGGCGGGGATCGCGCAGCTCACGCTGGATCATCTCGGCCAGGTCGCGCTGGATCTGGTCGGAAATCCGGAGATTACGAGAGGAGATATTGCCTTTCTTGGCCATTCAATACGCTTGCTGTCGAGAAGGGCAGCGGCGGGCCAGTTGGCCCGCCGCCCGCAACACGCCTTACAGCGTGCGCGCCACCTCGGTGATTTCATACACTTCGAGCTGGTCGCCTTCCTGAACGTCGTTGAAGTTCTTGATCGACAAACCGCACTCGAAGCCTTGCTTGACTTCCTTGACGTCATCCTTGAAGCGCTTGAGCGAATCAAGCTCGCCGGTATGGATGACCACGTTGTTGCGCAGCACCCGTACCAGGGCGGTACGCTTGACCAGCCCGTCGGTGACCATACAACCAGCCACCGCGCCAATCTTCGGCACGCGGAAGACCTGGCGCACTTCCACCGTACCCAGCGTGACTTCCCGCTTTTCCGGTGCCAGCATGCCCGACATTGCCGCCTTGATCTCGTCTACCGCATCGTAAATGATGTTGTAGTAGCGAATATCGATGCCGTTGTTCTCGGCCAGCTTGCGCGCGCCAGCATCGGCACGTACGTTGAAGCCGATGATGACCGCCTTCGAGGCCGTAGCCAGGTTGACGTCCGACTCCGAGATGCCACCCACGCCGCCGTGCACGATCTGTACGCGCACTTCTTCGGTGGAGAGCTTCTGCAGCGATTGCACCAGTGCTTCCTGCGACCCCTGAACGTCGGCCTTGACGATCAACGGCAGCGTCTGCACTTCGCCTTCGCTCATCTGCTCCAGCATCGTTTCCAGCTTGGCCGCCTGCTGCTTGGCCAGCTTGACGTCGCGGTACTTGCCTTGACGGAACAGCGCAATTTCGCGCGCCTTGCGCTCGTCCGGCAGCACCAGCACTTCTTCACCAGCCGCCGGCACTTCGGACAGGCCCTGGATCTCGACCGGAATCGAGGGACCGGCTTCCTTGGTCGGCTTGCCGGTTTCGTCCAGCATGGCGCGAACGCGGCCATAAGCGCTGCCAGCCAGCACCACATCGCCACGCTTGAGCGTGCCGCTGGTGACCAGGATGGTCGCGATCGGGCCCTTGCCCTTGTCCAGCTGAGCCTCCACCACCAGGCCCTTGGCCGGGGCGTCCACCGGCGCCTTCAACTCCAGCACTTCGGCCTGCAGCAATACTTGCTCCAGCAGGTCGTCGATGCCGGCGCCGGTCTTGGCGGACACCGGGACGAACGGCGAATCACCGCCATACTCTTCCGGCAGCACCTGCTCGGCCACCAGTTCCTGCTTGACGCGGTCCGGGTTGGCTTCGGGCTTGTCGATCTTGTTGATCGCGACCACGATGGGCACGCCCGCCGCCTTGGCGTGGGCAATGGCTTCCTTCGTCTGCGGCATCACGCCGTCGTCGGCCGCGACCACCAGGATCACGATGTCGGTTGCCTTGGCACCACGAGCACGCATGGCCGTGAAGGCCTCGTGACCCGGGGTGTCCAGGAAGGTGATCACGCCGCGCTCGGTTTCCACATGGTAGGCACCGATGTGCTGCGTAATCCCGCCGGCTTCGCCCGCCGCAACCTTGGCACGACGGATGTAGTCCAGCAGCGAGGTCTTGCCGTGGTCGACGTGACCCATCACGGTCACCACCGGCGGACGCGGCAACTGCTCGGCGTCAGTGTGGTCTTCACCACCCACGACCAGCAGCGCTTCCGGATCGTCCAGCTTGGCGGCAAACGCCTTGTGGCCCATTTCTTCCACCACGATCATGGCGGTTTCCTGGTCCAGCACCTGGTTGATGGTCACCATCTGGCCGAGCTTCATCATCTGCTTGATGACCTCGGAAGCCTTGACGGCCATCTTGTGCGCCAGGTCGGCCACCGAAATGGTCTCGGGGATGTGCACTTCGCGCACCACCGGCTCCGTCGGCGCCTGGAAATTCGTGCCGCGATCGTCTTGCTGGTGACGGTTGCCACGGCCGCGCGGACCGCCGCGCCAGCCGCCAACGCCACCGGACGAATCGCCGCGGGTCTTCAGGCCGCTGCCCTTCTTCTTCGAGCCTTCGTCCTGCCAGGTCGAGGAAGTCCCTGCCTTCACTACCTTGCCGGTCTTCTTATCGACGGTGGTGGTAGCGGTGGCCGTGGTCGTTACGGGCTTCTTCTCGTCCTTCTTGACTTCGGTGCCAGGCGGCTTGACCGGCTTGTGCAGCGTGCCGGTCTGCTCGGCCTTCTTTTCTTCAGCCTTGCGTTCCGACGGTGCCTTGAGCACGCGCGCCGGCGCATTCAGCATCTGCTGAATGGCACGGGCTTCGGCTTCGGCGGCCTCGCGGCGCTTGCGCGCTGCGTCCTGCTCGGCACGCGCCTTGTCGGCGGCCTGCTTGGCGTCGTCGGCGGCCTTCTGCGCGGCTGCGCGTTCGGCGGCCAGGCGAGCCTTTTCGTCTTCGGCCTTCTTGCGCGAATCGTCGTCTTCCGGCGCCTTGGCCGTAGCGGCGGCGCGCAGGGCGGCAGCTTCCTCTTCCGCCTTGCGGGCGGCGAGTTCAGCCTGGCGACGTTCTTCAGCCTCCAGCGCTTCCTGCTTGGCGCGACGCTCGGCCTCCTCGCGTTCGGCCGCCTCCTGGCGTGCCTTCGACTCGGCTTCCTGGCGTGCCAGCAACTCGGCCTGCTGACGATCTTCCTCGTCCTGGCGAGCCTGTTCGGCCGCATCGACCGGCAGCTCGACCACTTCGTGGCCATCGGCGCCATCGGTGGAAGCCTCGTCGCGCTTGATCAGGACGCGCTTCTTGCGCACCTCGACCTGCACCGTGCGAGTCTTGCCGGTGGAATCAGCCTGGCGGATCTCGGAGGTCTCACGCTTGGTCAACGTGATTTTCTTGCGCGCGCTGTCATCGGCCGCCCCGTGGGAACGCTTGAGGTAATCCAGCAACTTGGTCTTGTCGGATTCGGTGATGATGTCGTCAGGCGTCACCTTGCCCACCCCAGCTGCCTGCAATTGTTCCAGCAGGGCAGCTGCGCTGCGGCTCAGTTCTGCGGCCAGTTGGGCAACTGTTGTGCTTGCCATTCAAACCCTTTCAATGCTTGGTTATACGTCGGGACAATTGTGTGTGGAATGCGCGCTCAAGCAGCCTGGAAAAGCACTACGTGAGCGTGTCCCTCAGTTAAACCAATGTTCCCGTGCTTTCATGATCAGCGCGCGTGCATCATCCTCGCCAAGACCAACCATGTCGACGAGTTCGTCGACGGCCAATTCGGCCAGTTCGTCACGCGTGTGGATATTGCCTTCGGCCAGCTTGCCGATCAGTTCCGGGGTCAGGCCGTCGAGCGAGCGCAGATCCTGCGACACCTCTTCCACCTTTTCTTCCCGGGCCAGTTCCATCGTCAAGAGCGCATCGCGGGCGCGGTTGCGCAGCTCGTTGACGGTATCTTCATCGAAGGCGTCGATTTCCAACATCTCGCTGATGGGCACATAGGCCACTTCTTCCAGCGTGGAGAAACCTTCGTCGATCAAGATGTCAGCCACTTCTTCGTCCACGTCCAGCTTGGCCATGAACAACTTGCGCACCACGTCGCTTTCCTCGGCTTGCTTCTGTGCCGATTCTTCCTGCGTCATGATGTTGATCTGCCAGCCGGTCAGCTCGGACGCCAGGCGTACGTTCTGACCACTGCGGCCGATGGCGACGGCGAGGTTTTCCTCGTCGACCACCACGTCCATGCTGTGCTTTTCCTCGTCTACCACAATCGACTGTACTTGTGCCGGCGCCAGGGCGCCAATCACGAACTGCGCCGGGTCTTCCGACCACAGCACGATGTCGACCGCTTCGCCGCCAATCTCGTTACGGACCGCGGTCACCCGCGTGCCGCGCACGCCGACGCAGGTACCGATCGGATCGATACGCTTGTCATGCGCCACCACGGCGATCTTGGCGCGCACGCCGGGGTCGCGGGCAGCTGCCTTGATTTCCAGCAGGCCCTGCTCCATCTCCGGCACTTCGTTCTCGAACAGCTTGATCAGGAACTCGGGCGCGGTGCGCGAGAGCTCGATCTGCGGGCCGCGTGCGGTGCGATCCACATTCAGGATATAGGCGCGGACACGGTCGCCGGTGCGCAGGTTTTCCTTGGGGATGATCTGGTCGCGGGCCAGCAGCGCTTCCACGCGGCCGGACTCGACGATCAAGCCCTTCTTGTCGGCACGCTTGACCGTGCCGGTCATGACCTTCTCGCCACGATCGAGGTAATCGTTGAGGATCTGCTCGCGCTCGGCGTCACGGATCTTCTGCAGGATCACCTGCTTGGCGGCTTGCGCACCGATGCGGCCGAACTCGACCGACTCGATCTGCTCTTCGACAAACTCATCCAGCTGGATGTCCGGATCCTGCTCACGGGCCTCGAACATGAGGATTTGCTTGTCCGGCTCCTGCAGACCCTGTTCATCGGGGACTACAAGCCAGCGGCGGAACGTCTCGTGCTCACCGGACTCACGATCGATGGCGACGCGAATATCCACGTCTTCCTCGAAACGCTTCTTGGTTGCCGAAGCGAGTGCCGCTTCCAGCGCACCGAATACCACATCCTTGTCGACGTTCTTCTCACGCGCAAGCGCATCGACGAGCAACAGAACTTCGCGGCTCATTGCTTGTTCCCTTTTTTCTGATTTCCTTTGAAGTCGATCACCGGCACCAGGCGTGCGCGATCAACATCGGATATGGTGAATTCCAGCAGCGCCGTGCCGTTCTGGCCTTCGAACTCGAGGCCAATCTGCTCTGCCCCCGGCTCACCGGTAGGCGTCTGCAGGATGCCGACGAAGTTCTTCTGCCCGTTGACCGGAAGGCGCAAGGTAACCCTGGCTTCCTGGCCCGCGAAGCGGACGAAGTCAGCCAGTTTCTTGAGCGGCCGGTCCAGCCCCGGCGAGGACACTTCGAGGCGCTCGTAGTCGATATTCTCGACGGTGAGCACGTGGGTAAGCTGACGGCTTACCTTCTCGCAATCCTCAATGACGATGCCGGTTTCAGGCTGATCGATATAGACGCGCATGAGTCCGCCTGGAGCGCGCTCGAGCTCAACCAGCTCGTACCCCATGCCGTTCAGGGTGGTTTCGATCAAATCTGCCAGATGCACTGTATTCCCGAATAATGGCCATCAATACCGTGGCAGACCCAGCCCATCGGCACGGCCGTCTTGGATGACGGCTTCAGCCAGCTTGCCTGCCAGTCATCCCGACCGGCGCGCCGCGAAACACGGCAAGCACACGAAACGGGCGAAGCAAAAAAAAATGGGCGCAATGCCCATCATTCGCCCACCCTTTTGCAGGATGACTTTTGAATAGACTTTGATTATACGCTGTCGCGGTGCAAAAGGCAAAGGCACCCGACTTTGGCAAGACAGGGATGCGGCCCGTGCCGCTCTTTTCCCTGCCAGGCCCGCCCAAGGCGCCTTGCCTCGCATCACTCAACGATTGCCGTCGCGGCCACCGCCACGAGGACGGCGGTTGCCGTTGGGCTTGCCGGCCTGCGGCATCACATTCCCATTGGCTTCGCCACCACCGCGGCGCTGGGAACGATTCTGACCGCCACCCATGCCACCCATGCCACCCATGCCGCCCATACCTCCCATACCTCCCATGCCGCCCATGCCAGCGCCACGGCCACCACTGCGGCCCGGACGGCCCGGGCCGCGCGGGGAACCCGCCGCACCGCCGCCCAGCTTGGTCGTATGGGACGTCAGCAGGGTCGGGCCACCGATGTAGCCCATCGACGTTTGCATCGGATCCGGCTGCCCGCGGCCAGCGCCGCTGCCGCGCGGGCCGTTGCCGCGATTGACGCGCGGCAGGCCGTCCATGCCGGTCGGCATCGGCATGCCGGCAATGGCCGCCTCGGTGCGCTGCTGGCGCCCACCCACCTTACTGCCGCCGCGGGGACCGCTATCGCCCTTGGACGGCGCCTTCAGGCCGATGGATGCCATCAGCGCGCGCACGTCGTCCGCCGCAAGTTCTTGCCAGCGGCCACGCTTCAGGCCGCGCGGCAGCAGGAACTGGCCGTAACGGGTACGAATCAGGCGCGACACGGTCAGGCCGACTGCCTCGAACATGCGGCGCACTTCGCGGTTGCGGCCTTCGGTCAGCGCCACGTGGTACCAGTGGTTGATGCCTTCGCCACCACCGTCCGCGATGCGCAGAAAATTAGCCTCGCCATCGTCGAGCTTGATGCCATGCAGCAGGCGCTGGCGATCGGCCTCGGCCAGCTCGCCCAGTGTGCGCACCGCATATTCGCGCTCCACGCCGTAGCGCGGATGCATGAACTTGTTGGCGATATCGCCGGAGGAGGTAAAGATCAGCAAGCCCTCGGTATTGAAGTCGAGGCGGCCCACGGCCACCCACTTCCCTGCCTTGATGCGCGGCAGGCTGTCGAACACGGTCGGACGGCCTTCCGGATCCGACTGACTGACGATCTCGCCGGACGGCTTGTGATACAGCAACACGCGCGGCGGCTTGGACGACACACGGCGGTGGATCAGCTTGCCGTTGACCCGGACCTGGTCGGCCGGCAGGATGCGCTGGCCAATGTGGGCAGGCAGGCCATTGACCGAAACCCGGCCCTGCAGAATCAGCTCTTCCATTTCCCTGCGCGAGCCCAGCCCGCCTTCGGCGAGCACCTTGTGCAGCTTTGGCGCATCGTCGTCTGCAGACAGCTCGCGCACCGGCTTGACCCGGGCCTGCGGACCACTCGACTCTTCCTGGTCATACTGACCGGAAATGACAAAGCGGAACAGGTCCTCACCGCTAGCGGCGGCGGCGGGCGCCTTCTCGGGCACACCCGCGGCCGGGCGCTGCGCCCCGCCCTTACCCTTGCCGCCCTTGCCTTGCTGGCGCGGGCCGCCTTGCTGCCCTTCGCCGCCGCCGCGGCGGGCCGCGCCTTGCGGCTGCTGGCCTTGCTGCGGCTTGCGCTTGCGGGCGCCACTCCCATTCGGGTTGGGGCGAGCGCCATCGCGCTGGCGCTCGCCCGCGACCTCGCTTACACCTTCGGCGGTGTCACCGGTGAAGTTGCGGCGGCCTCGCGGCGCCGGGCGCTCGCCCTGCGCTTCGCCTGCCTGCACAGCCTCGCCTTCCGCAGGCTTGCGCTTGCCACGCGTACGCCCCTTCCTTGCGCCGTCGCCACGCGCGTCCTGCGCGGTGCCGGCATCGGGGCTGCCCGCAGGGTTTAGCGTCCCGCCGTCCGCGGCACGGTCGCCATCGCGGTCCTGCGCGGCCTGGCGGCGCGTGGCCACCAGATTGCGCAAGCCACGGCGCAGGCCCTTGCGGCGCGGCGCGCCATCGGTGCCGGCGCCGCCTTCGGCGCCATTACCGGCATCGCCGGCCGGCGTATCCGCCTGGCGGACGTCTTGATCAGAATCGGACAAGGTATTCACATTCGGATGTTGCATGGTGTTCAGTTGGACACGCGCTGGTCGTGCTCGTCGTGCTCGCTGGGGTGCGCCGGATTCGTCGTGGACGCCCCCGGGACTTCGGACGCCTGCTCGCCGGAGGCCACTTGTACGTGGTAACCGTTGGCGGGCGTGTCCGTTTGCTCATTTGTTTCACCGTCTTCGACGGCTTGCTCCTCGGCTGCGTCGCCGGACCGCGCGCCGGCGGGCTCGGCGGCCACCGGCTCGCTCCCTGGCTTACCGTCCGGCTCAGGCGTCGCCGGCACTTCCGCCTCGGCCTCGGGCGTGGGTGTGAACCCAGCTTCCGCTTGCGCCACGGCCTCCTTTCTTTCAAACGCATCCACCAAACCGGCAATGCCGTCCGTGGCGCCGGCCGCTAGACCGTCGGGGGCAGCCACGCCCGAAGGGGTCGATTCACCCTCTCCGGGATCCGCCACAACCAGCTCGGCAGCGCCGGCCTGATCATCGCCAGGTTCCGCGAATGCCTCTTCGTCGCTATCGGCCGGCACCGTGCCCAGCGCCTCGAAGTCGATCGGCTCCTGATTCAGCATTGCGACCTGCGCCTGGGCCTGGATGTCTTCCAGCGGCGGCAATTCATCGAGCGTGCGCAGGCCGAGGTCATCAAGGAAGTTCTTGGTGGTGGCATAAAGCGCAGGCCGTCCGGGCACGTCACGGTGGCCGATCACCTCGATCCAGCTGCGGTCCTCGAGCTTCTTCACGACTTCGGTGCTGACCGCGACACCGCGGATTTCCTCGATATCGCCCCGCGTGACCGGTTGCCGGTAGGCGATGATCGCCAGCGTCTCCATCACGGCGCGGGAGTACTTGGGCGGCTTTTCCGGATTCAGCCGATCCAGGTACTCGCGCATGACAGGGCGGCTCTGGAAACGCCAGCCACTGGCCAGTGCCACGAGTTCCACGCCGCGTTGCTCCCAGTCGCGGCGCAACTCTTCCAGCAGCACGCGAATGGTGTCGGCACCGACTTCGTCGGCAAACAGCCGGCGCAAGTCATTGACGCGCAACGGTTCCTGCGCGCAGATCAGCGCGGTCTCGAGGACGATCTTCGCCTCTTGGGTATTCATGTTGATTGCGTGCAGCCTGTCTTTGCACCTGCGCCCCGGTTGATCCCGGGCGCACTGGAGATTGCGGGTTCAGCGGTAGGGATTGCCACCGCCATCTGGCCGCGCAGCCAACCGCATGCTTGATGCATGCCAGCCGTGCGCCTTCTTTTATTGCATCGGGTGCCGGACCTGACCGGCAGGAGATCGCCCGGCCACCGGCTTTATCTGCCAGTCGACGGAGCCCTTGCGTCGCGCCTTCCCCCTGATGTGGCGGACCTGTCCGGCGCGGCGTTTATCATCGAACGCGCCGGGTGCAAGAAAATACGGATATCGGGCCTGCTGGCCTATTTCACCCCGCCCTGCCGTGGCTGGTCTTTTGAACCGAATCTTTTGAACCGGACGGCGGATGGGGAACGGTCCCTGGCGCTGATGCCTGCCTGGGTGTTCCTGGCATGCATCCCTGAGCAGCGGATGCTACCTGACGATGCCACGATGAAATACGCTGCGCGATATCGCTGTTCTTGCGATTGTATGGCATTCCCTGGCAAACCTGCAACCGATTCGCACAGCTACCTCAGCGAGGAAGTGACAGATACACCACGAAACGGCGCTTCAGAAGACCAGGCAGAATCCATGCGCGGCAAGCGTCTCAGGTAAAAGCAGCGCGCGCGCCACCCCGGCCAAGCCAAAAGCCACCACCGCAAGGCCAGCGCCAGCGCGCAACGCCGGGCGCCGCGAAAGCTGCCTGAGATAGCCGGACAGGCCCGAGATCACCAGCAGGTTCGGCAGGGTGCCCAGGCCAAACACGGCCATCACCAGCGCGCCCGACAGAGCATTGCCGGCCAGCAACGCCATGGCAAGAGCACCGTACACCATGCCGCACGGGACCAGCCCCCAGGCTAGCCCCATGCCGTAGCGGCGCAGCAAGCGGCCCTGCCCATGCGCCCGGGCCACAGCTGGCAAGCGCGCCCCGACAGCGCCAAGGCCGCGCAGCAAGCCACCCGCGCCCCGGGCGGCGAGCCGCTCAAGCCCACCCGTACCCATGGTGCGCCCGCACAACATCCACAAGCCCGACAGCACCAGCATCACGCTGCCGATCCCGAACAGCCAACGCTGCAGCGGCAGGTACTGTGCCTTCCAGACACCGGCACCAAGGGCACCCAGCAAGCCTCCCAGCACCGCATACATGCTCAGCCGCCCGGCATGCATGACAAGCAGTTCCAGCAACCAATGGCCGGGACGCCGGAGCACCGTGGCAGGCACGCGCGCAACGCCGCCCTGCTCCGCCGCCAGCGCGATCCCGCCGCACATGGCGGCGCAGTGCACGCCGCCCAGCAAAGCCAGGGTAAATACGCTGATAAGCACGCCTATGGTCAACTTCTCCTCCCAATCACACAATCGCAACGTCCGGCGCGGTAAAATGCGGCGAACGCGCCCCCGCAGCTCCAAGAGGCGCTATCAACATGAAGCTTGGCGCCCGCGTACATCAGCGCGCTCGCACAACATGACGACGGGCACGGCAAGCCGCGCTGCACAGATAGCGCACTGCCGCAAGACCCGCGCGCCAGGCCGATGTGGATAGCGCTTCCAACCGACGACTCTCAACGTCAAGCTCTCAACTCAATGCGCCTGCCACATCGCGCTTGATTGACTGCGCTAAACCGACAGGCCCCAATTGCTCACCACCATTCCCATTACCGAGATGTCGCCCCGCTGCTCCACTTGCTCGCTCGGCCAGCTCTGCCTGCCCGTCGGCATGTCGCAGCAGGACCTCGAAAAGATGGATACGCTGGTCCAGGACCGGGTGCGCGTACGCAAGGGCGAAACCCTGTACCGCCTCGGCGATCCTCTCACCGCCGTCTACGCGATTCGCTTCGGCACGCTCAAGACCCACCTGACAATGGAAGACGGCCGCTCGCAGATCACGGGCTTCCACCTTCCCGGCGAAGTCGTCGGCCTCGACGGCCTTGGCGAGATGCAACACGCGTCGGACGCCACCGCACTGGAAGATACCGAAGTCTGCGTGGTGCGCTTTGGCGATCTCCAGACGCTGTCCAACGTCCTGCCTTCCCTGCAGCATCAGTTCATGCGCCTGATGAGCAAGGAGATCTCGCAGGACCAGGTCATGTTGATCACGCTCGGATCGATGCGCGCCGAGGAGCGGCTTGCCGCTTTCCTGATCAACCTGTCCGAGCGCTTGTCCGCGCGCGGCTATTCGGCCTCCGAATTTGTGCTGCGCATGAGCCGCGAGGAAATCGGCAGCTACCTGGGGCTCAAGCTCGAAACCGTCAGCCGCCTGTTCTCGCGCTTTGCGGAAGCCGGCCTGATCCAGATTCGCCAGCGCCACGTCAAGCTGGTCGACATGGTGGGGATCAAGCAGATCGTCAACAAGTCCTGCTGACGTGCACGTCGCGGGCCGCCCTCGCCCGCGGCGGCTCGCCGCGATGCCGCGCCTGCTGGCCTGAACCGGCAAGGCGCGCATCACAGTCACTCCAGCTCGTCCGTGTCCGCCAGCCGCGTGGGCATGGTGTACAACGTCAAGCCGCTCGACAGCGAGCACAGCACCCACGCGATCAGGAAGCCCACGGTGTAGACCGCCTCCCGCGATGCCTCGACCGGCTGGCCGAAGAAGCGCAGGTCACCGGGATCGACCATGGAGAATACCAGCGCGGTCGTCAGCCCGGCGACCAGGAAAGCGGGCCACAACACCCACATCAGCCAGCGTAGCCTCATGATCACCTCGCTTGCGCCGCGACCGGCGCTGCCTGGCGTGCCGCGCTGCCCGCCTTCTCGACCACCAGGCCGTGGCGAGCGACCCCTTCCTCAATGGGCGGATCCGGGTGGGTCATGGCCAGCCAGATCGTGACCCCGCAGGCCACCATGGCCACGAACGGCCCACTCATCAGCAGCCACGGCCATGGCTCCTTCCACCAGGGATTGCTTTGCTGCGTCATCTGGCCTCCTCTAGTTCTAGATCGCGTCTGTAGCGTACGGATTGGTGCATCCAGCGTCCCCCGTCGCCTCATAGATTGCGCGGCACGATAAAGCTGGTGCTCTGTCGAATCTCCGCGCCATGCCCCCCCGCGCCCTTGTCGGGCACCGCGGTCACCGTGACCTCGATCTTGTGCGTGCCCTGCGCCGCGGACTCGATCGGCACGCGCACCCGGATGGGAATCAGGCGATTGGACGTGGGCTCCAGGTTGCCGGCAGCGTGATCATATTCCACGGCCAAGCCCTTGAGCTCATCGCTGCCCGCGCTGACGGCGACGCGCGTCGGCGCCTCGGTCGTGTTGATCAGCTGCAGCCGGTACACGTTCTCGATCCAGCGCCCTTCCACTTCCCGCCCCAGCGCGCCGCGGTCGCGGATGATATCGACCTTGAGCGGCGTGCGCATGGCCAGCGAGGCCATGAAGCCGGCGACCAGCGCCAGCCAGATCACCGAGTAGATCACCGTGCGCGGCCGCACCAGGCGCTTGCGTGCCACGGTCTCCGAGAGCGCGCTGCGCATGGCGTTCTCAGACGTATAGCCGATCAGCCCGCGCGGGTAAGCCATCTTGTCCATGACCTGGTTGCAGGCGTCGATACAGGCGCCGCAGCCAATGCAGTCGTACTGCAGGCCATCTCGGATATCGATGCCGGTAGGACAGACCTGCACGCAGATGCTGCAATTCACGCACGAGCCCAGCCCGGCAGCCTTGTGGTCCGCCTTGCGCGAGCGGCTGCCGCGCGGCTCGCCGCGGCCTACGTCATAGGTGACCACATAGGTGTCGCGATCCACCATCACGCTCTGGAAACGCGCATACGGGCACATGTACTTGCAGACCTGCTCGCGCATGAAGCCGGCGTTGCCCCAGGTGGCAAACGAGTAAAACAGCATCCAGAACGTCTGCCACGGACCCAGCGAGAGGCTCAGCACCTGCGCGCCGAGCGTGCGAATGGGCGAGAAGTAGCCGACGAAGGTAAAGCCCGTCCATAGCGCGATCACGATCCAGAGCGTGTGCTTGGTGGCCTTCAGGCGCAGCTTGCGCACGCTCCAGGGGTCGCCGTCCAGGCGGATGCGGGCAAAGCGGTCGCCTTCCACATGCCGCTCGATCCACATGAAGATCTCGGTGTACACCGTTTGCGGACACGCGTAGCCGCAGAACAGCCGCCCCGCAATCGCCGTGAAGAGAAACAGCGACACCGCGGAGATCACCAGCAGCACGGCAAGGTAGATCACGTCCTGCGGCCACAGCACCAGGCCGAAGATATAAAACTTGCGCGCGCCGAGATCGAACAACATGGCCTGGCGGCCGTTCCACTGCAGCCAGGGCATGCCATAGAAGAACAGCTGGGTCAGGACCACCATCCAGACCCGCCAGCTCGAGAACGCACCCGACACCGAGCGCGGATAGATCTTGCGGCGGACTTCATACAGGGTCTCGTCCGACGTTTCCGCGTCAGCCGAATCAGGCGTGGGCGCTCGCAGCGGCGCCCACGCGGCCCCGTTCCTTTCAAGCGGCTCCGGTCCGGGGGCGTTCATGTGCGAACGCCCCCGCCGCCGCGCGGGTCCGCCTGACAAGCATAAGCGCAGTGGCTCATTGCTTTGCCCCCTCGCCTGCGCCGCCGGTGTTGGACAGGCCCCAGACATAGGCCGTCAACATGCGGATACGCTCCGGCGTGAGGATTTCCTCGTGCGCCGGCATATGGTTGTTGTGGCCCTTCAGGATGGCATCGACGATGTTCGCCTCCGAGCTGCCGTACAGCCACACGCGGTCCGACAGGTTAGGCGCGCCAAGCGCCTGGTTGCCCTTGCCGGTGGAGCCATGGCAGGCCGCGCAGGTGGACTTGAACGTGCTCTCGCCGCGCGAGGCGCGAATCGGGTCGGAAGACAGGCCGGACAGCGAGCGCACGTATTGCGCCACGTCGCCAGCGAGCTTGCCGTCGATGGTCGAGGCGAACGACGGCATCACGCCGTTGCGGCCCTTGGTAATGGTCTGCGTGATGGTCTCGGGATCTCCGCCGTACAGCCAGTCGTTATCGGTCAGGTTGGGAAAGCCGCGGCTGCCGCGCGCATCGGAGCCGTGGCATTGCGCGCAGTAGTTGAGAAACAGGCGTTGCCCGATTTCGCGCGCCGCCGGGTCGGCCGCCACCTGCTTGACGTCCATCTGCATGTACTTGCCATAGACCTCGCGTTGCAGTTGTTCGGCTGCCTGGCGGTGCGCCTCCAGCTCAACCCGGCTGGAGGTCTTGAGCACGCCGGCGTACGAACCCAGGCCGGGGTACAGCACCAGGTAACCCAGGCCAAAGATGCATGCCAGCAGGAACATCCACATCCACCAGCGTGGCAGCGGGTTGTTCAGCTCGCGCAGGTCGCCATCCCACACGTGGCCGGTGTCCTCAGGCGCGCCCACAACCTTGGTGACCTTGCGCTGGGAGAACAGCAGCCACACGCACCAGACGATGCCGACCAGCGCGATGGCGGCAATGTAGTAGCTCCAGAAATCCGTGAAGAAGTCGCTCATGACTCAGTGTTCCTGCGTGGTGTTGTTTGCGCCGCCGGCATGACGCGCGACGCGGTGGCCGGCGTCGGGCCTGTCTTCCTGGCGTGCGGCCAGCGGCTCGTCGGGCAAGGCGAACGGCAGCATGGCCGACTCCTGGTTGGCGGCCTTGCGCCCGGACGACCAGGCCCACCAGCAGATGGCGATGAAGGCAGCCATCGAGATCACGGTGGAAAACGCGGTGATCATTGCCATGGCTTACTCCTTGGCCGGCGTGGCCGCGGGCTGCGCAGCGGCCGCGGTATCGACCCGCACATTGCGCTTGGCGATGCCAAGCTCCTGCAGGTAGGCGACCATCGCGTCTTCCTCGGTCTTGCCGGCCAGCGTGGCAGGCGCCTGCTCGATCTCGGCGTCGGTGTACGGCACGCCGAGACGGCGCAGCGCACGCATGCGGTCGCGGACATCGTTGGTCTGCAGCGGCGTTTTCTCCAGCCACGGGTAGGACGGCATCACCGATTCGGGCACCACGTCGCGCGGATTGCGCAAGTGGATGCGCTGCCAGTCATCGGAGTAGCGTCCGCCCACGCGCGCCAGGTCGGGACCGGTACGCTTGGAGCCCCACAGGAAGGGATGGTCGTAGACCGACTCGCCCGCCGTGGAGTAATGACCATAGCGCTCGACATCGCCCTGCAAGGTGCGCACCTGCTGCGAATGGCAGCCCACGCAGCCCTCGCGGATATAGATATCGCGGCCCATCAGGCGCAGCGCGGAGTACGGCTTGATACCCGCGTCGGGCTCGGTGGTGGAGTGCTGGAAGAACAGCGGCACGATCTGGACGAGCCCGGCGATGCTGACCACCAGGATGGTGCAGATGATCAGCCACCCGATATTCTTCTCCAGGGTCTCGTGCGTAAAGAAGCTTCGTTTTTCGGACATCGTTTCTATCCTGGAATGATCAATGGGCGGAGGCGGAAACGCTGGTCGGGATCAGTGCATCCACGGCAGGCTTGCCGATGATGGTCCTGGCCACGTTGTATGCCATCAGCAGCATGCCGGAGAGGAAGCACAAGCCACCCAGCAAGCGGATCAGGTAGAACGGGTACTTGGCCTTGACCGCTTCCACGAAGGCGTAGGTCAGCGTGCCGTCGGGCTGGGTGGCGCGCCACATCAGGCCCTCCATCACACCGGCGATCCACATCGAGGCGATGTACAGCACCACGCCGATGGTGGCGATCCAGAAATGCAGCTCGATCAGGCGCACGCTGTACATCTCTTTCTCGCCAAAGAGCCGCGGGATCAGGTAGTAGAGCGAACCGATCGAGATCATCGCGACCCAGCCCAGCGCGCCGGAGTGCACGTGGCCAATGGTCCAGTCCGTGTAGTGCGACAGCGCGTTGACGGTCTTGATCGACATCATCGAGCCCTCGAAGGTCGCCATGCCGTAGAACGACAGCGCCACCACCAGGAACTTGAGGATGGGATCGGTGCGCAGCTTGTGCCAGGCACCTGACAAGGTCATGATGCCGTTGATCATGCCGCCCCACGAAGGTGCCAGCAGGATCAGCGAGAACACCATGCCGAGCGATTGCGCCCAGTCCGGCAGCGAGGTGAACTGCAGGTGGTGGGGACCAGCCCACATATAAGTGAAGTTGAGCGCCCAGAAGTGAACGATCGACAGGCGGTAGGAATAGATCGGGCGGCCGGCCTGCTTGGGGATGAAGTAATACATCATGCCCAGGAAGCTGGTGGTCAGGAAGAAGCCCACCGCGTTATGGCCGTACCACCACTGCACCATGGCGTCCTGCACGCCGGCATACGCCGAGTAGGACTTCCACATGCCCACCGGCATCTCGGCGTTGTTGACGATATGCAGGATGGCGATGGTCAGGATATAGGCGCCGAAGAACCAGTTGGCCACGTAGATATGGCGGGTCTTGCGCTTCATGATGGTGCCGAAGAACACGATGGCATAAGCCACCCAGACCAGCGTGATCAGGATGTCGATCGGCCATTCGAGCTCGGCGTATTCCTTCGAGCTGGTGATGCCCAGCGGCAGCGTGATGACCGCGGCCACGATCACCAGTTGCCAGCCCCAGAACGTGAAGGCCGCCAGCGGTCCGCAGAACAGGCGCGCCTGGCAGGTGCGCTGCACGATGTAGTACGAAGTAGCAAACAGCGCGCTGCCACCGAAGGCGAAGATGACCGCATTGGTGTGCAGCGGGCGCAAGCGGCCGAACGACAGCCATGGCGTGTTGAAATTAAGCTCCGGCCAGATCAACTGTGCCGCGAGCAGAACGCCTACGGCCATACCGACAATCCCCCAGACTACCGTCATGACGGCAAACTGCCGCACAACGCCGTAATTGAAGGTGTCGGCGCGAGAATACGCGGCGGTGACAGCCATTCAGACCCCCAGATTGGATAAACATGAATTGATGTTGTGACTGTAGGAAAAGCGCGCGCAAGCTGTCTTGATCTGTATCAAGCGCACCGGAAAGCATGGGAACTCAGGTGCAACGGCGTCTCGCATCCGCACACACGGCAACGCAGCCGCGCGCGGGCACGGCCGCATTGGCGATCACTCAGGGCTTGTCGTTGTCGAGCAGAATGGCTTCGCCGGGACGGTCGAGGTCGTCGTATTGCCCGGCGTGCAGCGCCCACCAGAGCGCGCCGGCGATCACCGCGACCAGCACCAAGCTCATCGGCACCAGCAGGTAGAGCATGTCCATGGCATCAGTCTCCGGGCTTGCCGGCGCGCAACAGGCGCCAGGCATTGGCCACCACCAGCAGCGACGACACCGACATGCCGATGCCCGCCATCCAGGCGGTGACATAGCCGGTTGCCGCCAGCGGAATGGCGATCACGTTATAGGCAAAAGCCCAGGCGAGGTTCTGGCGCACCACACTGCGTGCACGGCGGGCCATCTTGAGCGCGTTCGCGATCTCCGCGACGCGGCCATGGGTCAGCACCGCGTCAGCGCCGGCCTGCGCAAGCGGCGCGCCGCTGCCGATGGCGATCGAGACTTGCGCCTGCGCCAGCACCGGCGCGTCATTGATGCCGTCACCCACCGCCAGCACCACGGCGCCGCCGCGCTGCAGGCGTGCCACGTACTCGCGCTTGCCTTCGGGCGTGACGCCGCCCTCGCGGCGCGGGATCTGGAAATGATCGGCCCACCAGCCGACAGTGGCCGGCGTATCGCCCGAGACGAGATGGCAGGTCACGCCGAGCGCGCGCAATTCGTTGAGCAAGCGCGCGGATTGCTCGCGCGCCACATCGGCCAGTTCGAACACCGCCAGCACACCGGCGGCGCTGCCCAGCCACACCAGCGTGGCGCCCCGGCGCTCGCTGCCGCCGAGTTCGGCATGCCAGTTGGCAGCGCTGCCGTGCTCGCACAGCGCCTCCACGAACTCGCGCCGGCCAAGACGGTAACGCCGCCCATCCAGATCGGCTTCAAGGCCCTGCCCCGGCACATTGCGCATGGCGTCGATGGCGAGCGTCTCGTGCGCAAGGCCTTGCGCCTGCGCGGCTTCGACGATGCCGCGCGCGATGGGGTGCTCGCCGGAGCGTTCCATGGCCGCTGCCAGGCGCAGGCAGGTGGCGGCGTCGGCATCGCTGCTGGACTGCGTGCGCACCAGCGCGAAACGCCCCTGCGTGAGCGTGCCGGTCTTGTCGAGCATCACGTCCGTGACGCTGGCCAGGGTCTCCAGCGCGTGCCCCCGCGTGAGCAGCAAGCCACGGCGCGACAATGCGGCCCCGGCCGCGGCCAGCGCCGCCGGCGTGGCCAGCGAGAGCGCGCACGGGCAACTCACCACCAGCACCGATACCGTCACAAGCAACGCGCGCGCGGGATCGATCCAGGCCCACCAGACGGCGCCGGTGACGGCCGCCAGCACCAGCAGGATGGCGACGAACCAGCCCGCCACGCGGTCGGCCACGGTGGCCAGGCGCGGCTTCTCGGCCAGCGCGCGGTCCAGCACGGCGACGATCTCCGCCAGCCGGGTGCCCGCCCCTACCTTGGCCACGCACAACTCAAGCGGACTCGCGGTGTTGAAGCAACCTGCCAGCACGGGATCCCCGATTCCGCGGGGCACCGGCCGGCTCTCGCCGGTCAGCATGGATTCATCGAGCTCGCTCGCACCAGCGATCACCGTGCCATCGGCGGGTACCACCTCGCCTGCCTTGACGCGGATCAGGTCGCCTGCGCGCAGGCGCGCCACCGGCACCCGCTCGCCCGCGCCGCCCTCGGCACGCAGGCGCTCGCAGGTGGCGGGCAGTTGCCGCGCCAGCATCTCGGCACCACTGCGCGATGCCTGGCGCACGCGCAGCTCCAGGTAGCGCGCCAGCAGCAAGAACGCGACAAACATGGTGACGGAATCGAAGTACACCTCGCCGGTGCCGCGCAGCGTCGCCACGGTGCTTGCGATAAAGCCCGCGCCCACGCCCAGCGCCACCGGCACATCCATGCCCAGGTGGCGCTGCCGCAGCCCGCGCCACGCCCCGGCGAAGATCGGCGAGGCCGAGTACAGCACCACGGGCAAGGTCAGCACCAGGCTGGCCCAGCGCATCAGCTGCAGCTGGCCGGGATCGATGGTGGCTTCATGGGTATAGATGGGCCACGCGTACATCATCACCTGCATCATGCCGAGCATGGCCACCGCCATGCGCATCAGCAGGCCACGGCGCGCGTGGCGGTCCTGCCGGTCCGAGCGCGAAACCTCGAACGGCCACGCCAGGTAGCCGATCCCCGCCAGCGCGGCAAGCAAGGCAGAGACCGGCTGCTCGGCCGCGCGCCAGCGCACCACTACGCGGCGCGTGGCCACGTTGGCGATCACCGATTCCACGCCGGGCAGGCTGCCCAGGTGCTGCTCGATGAGCCAGGCGCAGGCGGCGCAGCGGATATTCTCCGGCGCCAGCGTAATCTCGGCCCGGTGTTCGTCCAACGGGCGCACGAACTGGGCCCGTAGCTCCTCGGTGTCGTAGGCGGCCCAGACGGGCTCGGCCTCGCGCCGCGCCGCGTCGTCGATCGGCCGGGCAAAGCGGGCCTGATCGCCATAGAGATGGCCGAAGCCGGCTGCGTGCAGTGTCTGAGCCAGTGCCTGGCAGCCACCGCAGCAAAATGCCTGTTCTTCGCCGTTGATGCTGGCATGCAAGGGCGGCTCGCCGGCCACGAGCGGCTGTCCGCAGTGGAAGCAGCCCGCATGCCCGGCGGCCGCTTGCACGCCGCTTGCGCGTGCGAGCGGCGGATTGGGCAGGGACCGGGCGGGATAGGCTGAGGAAGTCGGCATCGGGGCTCTTTTTTACCAACTGCATGGTAAGAGCCCCGGCGGCAAGCCGCCTTGATACAGATCAAGCGGGTGGCCAGGCGGCGCAAGGCGCGCCGCTTGCGCTGGGTGTCAGGTCAGCGAGGTATCGACCGTGCGGCGCGGCGCTTCCAGGTACTCGCGCGACTGCATCTCGATGATGCGCGACACCGTGCGGCTGAACTCGTTGGCCATCTGGCCTTCGGTGTAGAGTTCATCCGCCGGCACTTCCGCCGAGATCAGCAGCTTGACCTTGTGGTCATAGAACACGTCGATCAGCCAGGTGAAACGGCGTGCCTCCGACGACATGCGCGGCGTCATCCTGGGCACGTCGGAGAGGATCACCGTGTGGAACTCGGTGGCGAGCTCCAGGTAGTCGTTCTGCGAGCGCGGGCCGCCGCACAGTGTATTGAAATCGAACCAGACCACCCCGCCCGCCTTGCGCAGCGCGCGCAGTTCGCGGTGCTCGATATGCAGGATGGGAGATTCGTCGGCCACGCCGGCAATGCCGGTGAAAGCATGGCGCAGGGCCGAGCTGGCCTCGGGTCCCAGCGGCGTGTGATACGCCTGCACCTGCTCCAGCGCGCGCTTGCGGTAGTCGATGCCGGCATCGACATTGAGCACGTCGAGCTTGTCCTGCAGCAGCGCGATGGCCGGCAGCACGCGATCCCGGTGCAAGCCGTCGGGGTACAGCAGGTCTGGCCGGTAGTTCGACGTCATCACGAACTGCACGCCATTCTCGAACATCTGCTGCAGCAGGCGGTGCAGGATCATCGCATCGGCCACGTCGCTGACATGGAACTCATCAAAGCAGATCAGGCGGAACCGCCGCGCGATGCGCTTGGCCAGTTCGTCCAGCGGATCCGGGCGCCCGCGCAGCTCTTCGAGCTGGCGATGCACCTCGCGCATGAATTCGTGGAAATGCAGCCGAGTCTTGCGCACCACCGGCACGCAGGTATAGAAGCTGTCCATCAGGAAGGACTTGCCGCGCCCTACCCCGCCCCACAGGTACACGCCCTTGGGCACGTCCGGGTGCACCAGCAGCTTTTTCAGCGTGCTGTTGCGCCGGCTCTTGTAGGCCACCCACTCGTCATAGCATTGCTGCAGGCGCTCGACGGCGCGCAACTGCGCGGGGTCGGTGGTGTAGCCGCGTTGCTTCAGTTCCTGCTCGTAGTACTCACGGACGTTCATGCTGACTGCTTGCGCTGGATGCCGGGAGGCGCCGGCTTGAATGAGGATCGGGGCGCGTGACAGGGCAATCCGCCCCTGCCGCCCCGAAAGCGAAAACGGCGCGCCGCTGGAGCGGCGCGCCGGTACTCAACAATACGAAGGCCGATGCCTTACATATTGAGCTGGCGCTTGTCGACAGCGAGCGCGGCTTCGCGCATGACTTCCGACATCGACGGATGCGGATGGCAGGTGCGGCCGATGTCTTCGCTGGCAGCCTTGAACTCCATCGCCACCACGGCTTCGGCGATCAGGTCCGACGCATTCGCGGCAACCACGTGCACGCCCAGGATCTCATCGGTCTTGGCATCGGCCAGCATCTTGACGAAGCCTTCCGAGTGACCCATGCCCAGTGCACGGCCGTTGGCCATGAACGGGAACTGGCCGGACTTGTACTCGCGGCCTTCGGCCTTGAGTTGCTGCTCGGTCTTGCCCACCCATGCGATTTCCGGGAAGGTGTAGATCACCCACGGAATGCAGTTGTAGTCGATGTGCGGCTTCTGGCCGGCGATGCGCTCGGCAACCGCCACGCCTTCGTCCTCTGCCTTGTGGGCCAGCATCGGGCCACGCACCACGTCGCCGATGGCCCACAGGCCCGGCACCTTGGTCGCGCAGTGGTCATCCACCTCGATGAAGCCACGCTGGTCAGCCGCCAGGCCGATGGCGTCGAGGCCGAGGTTGTCGGTGTTGGGCACGCGGCCAACCGACACGATCAGGCGATCGACTTCCAGGGTCTGGGCAGCGCCGTCCTTGTCGGTGTAGCTGACGGTGACGTTGTCCTTGCCGGTCTTGACTTCATTGACCTTCACGCCCAGGCTGAACTTCAGGCCTTGCTTGGTCAGCAGCTTCTGCGCTTCCTTGGCCACGCCTTCGTCGGCGGCGCCCAGGAACGACGGCAGCGCTTCCAGCACGGTCACTTCGGCGCCCAGGCGGCGCCACACGGAACCCAGCTCGAGGCCGATCACGCCAGCGCCGATCACGCCCAGCTTCTTCGGCACGCCAGCGAACTTGAGCGCGCCTTCGTTATCGCTGACCAGCACGTTGTCCACCGCGATGCCCGGCAGGTGACGCGCCTTGGAACCCGTGGCGACAATGACCTGCTTGGCCGTCACGACTTCGGTTCCTGCCTTGCCGGCGACCTCGACCTGGAAGCCCTCGGCGGTCTTGCCGACGAACTTGCCGTAGCCCTTGAGCAGCGTGACCTTGTTCTTGCGGAACAGGAACTCGATGCCCTTGGTCATCTTGCCGACGATATCGTCCTTGCGCTTGAGCATCTTGGCCACGTCGACCTTGACATCGCCAACCGTGATGCCGTGGTCGCCCAGGTGATGCTGTACGTTCTCGAATTCTTCCGAGGATGCCAGCAGTGCCTTGGAGGGGATGCAACCCACGTTCAGGCAGGTGCCGCCCAGGCGCGGTTCGTCCTTGGGATCGTCGTAGGCATTGCCTTCGCAGCAGGCCACATTCAGGCCCAGCTGGCCGGCACGAATGGCGGCGATGTAGCCGCCGGGGCCGGCACCGATGACCAGCACGTCGAATTGTTTGCTCATGGAGATTCCTTTTGCAACCACGGCGGGGCAACGTCGCCCGCCAGGCCGCTTTCAACTCTTCGGTCCGTCATGCCCGCCAGTGCCGCGCCCGATGACAGGCGCGGCGGGATCAATGCGGGCAAGACCTCAGGCTTTGCAGATGATTACAGGTCCAGCAGCAGGCGCGCCGGATCTTCCAGCGCGTCCTTCATGGCGACCAGGCCCAGGACGGCTTCGCGGCCGTCGATGATGCGGTGGTCGTAGGACATGGCGAGGTAGTTCATCGGACGGATCACGATCTGGCCGTCTTCCACCACGGGGCGGTCCTTGGTGGCGTGCACGCCCAGGATCGCGGATTGCGGCGGGTTGATGATCGGCGTCGACAGCATCGAGCCGAAGGTACCGCCGTTGGAGATCGAGAACGTACCACCGGTCAGCTCTTCCAGCGACAGCTTGCCGTCGCGGGCCTTGGCACCGAATTCAGCAATCTTCTTTTCGATGTCGGCCAGGCTCATCTGGTCGGCGTTGCGCAGGATAGGCACCACCAGGCCACGCGGCGAGCCCACCGCGATACCGATGTCGAAGTAGCCGTGATAGACGATGTCGTTGCCGTCGATCGATGCGTTGATCAGCGGGAACTTCTTCAGCGCGTGGACCGCGGCCTTGACGAAGAAGGACATGAAGCCCAGCTTCACGCCGTGTTCCTTCTCGAAGCGGTCCTTGTACTTGTTGCGCAGGTCCATCACCGGCTTCATGTTCACTTCATTGAAGGTGGTAAGGATGGCGTTGGTGCTTTGCGATTGCAGCAGGCGCTCGGCGATACGGGCGCGCAGGCGGCTCATCGGCACGCGCTCTTCCGGGCGGTCGCCCAGGGCGGCGAAGTCCACCGGGGCGGAAACCTGCTGCAGCGCCGGCTTGGCGGCGGCCGGAGCCGGTGCTGCCTTGGCGGCCGGTGCGGGAGCGGGCGCGGCGGTCGCGGCCAGCACGTCACCCTTGGTGATGCGGCCATCCTTGCCCGTGCCTGCAACCTGGCCGGCGGACAGGCCGCCTTCGGCCATCAGCTTGGCTGCCGAAGGCATGGCCACGGCGCCGGCTGCTGCCGGAGCGGCTGCGGGGGCCGGGGCGGCGGCTGCGGGGGCCGGTGCAGCAGCGGCCGGAGCGACGGCACCAGCGGTGGCTTCGGTATCGATCTTGGCGATCACTTCGTCGGCAACCACGGTGTCGCCGTCGTTGCGGATGATCTGCGACAGCACGCCAGCCGACGGAGCCGGCACTTCGAGCACGACTTTGTCGGTTTCGATTTCGATCAGGATTTCGTCTTGGGCAACAGCTTCGCCCGGCTTCTTCTTCCAGTTCAGCATGGTTGCTTCTGCAACCGATTCAGAGAGTTGCGGAACCTTGACGTCAACAATAGCCATGGTTGGAATTTCCTTGATGTATTCGTTTTTGCTTAAGGCAGGTGGCAAAAAGCATGGCGGTGCGCGCTCTTCGCGCGCGCCGCCATGCTGGCCACGATCATTTGGTCAGGACAAAGCCCTTGAGCTTGGAGAACGCCGCATCCAGCAGCGCCTTTTGTTGCTCGTTGTGCTTGGCGTAGTAGCCCACCGCCGGCGATGCCGAGGCGGGACGACCCGCGTAACCGAGCTTCTGGCCTTCCGCCATGTTTTCCATGATGAAGTGCTGGACGAAGAACCAGGCACCCTGGTTCTGCGGCTCGTCCTGGCACCACACGATTTCGTTGGCGTTCGGGTACTTCTTCAGCTCGGCTGCCACTGCCTTGTGCGGGAACGGATACAGCTGTTCCATGCGGATGACGGCCGTGTCGGTTGCGCCACGTTCCTTGCGGGTGTTGACCAGGTCGTAGTAGACCTTGCCCGAGCACATGATCACGCGCTTGACCTTGCTTGCGTTCAGTTCCTCGTGATCGGGGATGACCGTCTCGAAGTGACCCTTGGCCAGGTCGGACAGCGGCGAGACCGCATCCTTGTTACGCAGCAGCGACTTCGGCGTCATGATCACCAGCGGCTTGCGGAACAGACGGATCATCTGGCGGCGCAGCAGGTGGAAGATCTGGGCCGGGGTGGTCGGCTGGCAGACTTGCATGTTGTGGTCCGCGCACAGCTGCAGGAAGCGCTCGATGCGCGCCGAGCTGTGTTCCGGGCCCTGGCCTTCGTAGCCGTGCGGCAGCATCAGGGTCAGGCCCGAGGCGCGGCCCCACTTCACTTCGCCGGAGGAGATGAACTGGTCGATCACCACCTGGGCGCCGTTGACGAAGTCGCCGAACTGGGCTTCCCAGATCACGAGTGCGTTCGGCTCAGCGGTGGAGAAGCCGTATTCAAAGCCGAGCACAGCCTCTTCCGACAGCACCGAGTCGATCACCGTGAACGGTGCCTGATTTTCCGACACGTTCTGCAGGGGCACGTAGCTGCCTGCATCCCAGCGCTCGCGGTTCTGGTCGTGCAGCACCGAGTGGCGGTGGGTAAAGGTGCCACGGCCGGCGTCCTGGCCGGTGATGCGCACCGGGTAGCCCGAAGCCACCAGCGAGGCGAAGGCCAGATGCTCGCCCATGCCCCAGTCCAGCGGCTGGTCGCCGCGGCCCATGTTGGCGCGATCCTTCACCACCTTCTCGACCAGCGGATGCAGCTTGAGGTGCTCGGGGATGGTGGTGATGCGTTCGGCCAGGCGCTTGAGCTCGGTCACCGGCACGGCGGTGTCTGCGGCGTCGGTCCACTTGCGGTTCAGGAACGGCATCCAGTCCACAGCGAACTTGTTCTTGAAGTTCGACAGGACGGGGTCGACCGTGTGCTTGCCCGCGTCCATCGCGGCACGGTATTCCTTGACCAGCTGGTCGCCGAAGTCGGCAGGCACCAGGTTCTGCGCGATCAGCTTGTCAGCGTACAGCTTGCGCGTGCCCGGGTGTTGGGCGATCTTCTTGTACATCAGCGGCTGGGTAACGGCCGGGGTGTCCTGCTCGTTGTGGCCCAGCTTGCGGAAGCAGATGATGTCGACCACGACATCCTTCTTGAACTCCATGCGGAAGTCCACGGCCAGCTGCATGGCGAACACCACGGCTTCGGGATCGTCGCCGTTGACGTGCAGCACCGGTGCCTCGATCATCTTGACGACGTCGGTGCAATACAGCGTGGAACGCGAGTCGCGCGGATCCGAGGTGGTGAAGCCGATCTGGTTGTTGATCACGATGTGCATCGTGCCGCCCGTGCCGTAGCCGCGGGTCTGCGCCAGGTTCAGCGTTTCCATCACCACGCCCTGGCCTGCGAATGCCGCGTCGCCGTGCACTTGCACCGGCAGCACTTCCGCATGGCCCGCGGGCTCGCCGCGGCGTTCCTGGCGGGCCTTGACCGAGCCTTCGACGACCGGGTTGACGATTTCCAGGTGGGACGGGTTGAAGGCGAGCGACAGGTGGACCGGGCCGCCTTCGGTGGAGACGTCGCTGGAGAAGCCCTTGTGGTACTTCACGTCGCCGGCCGGCAGGTCATCGACGTGCTTGCCTTCGAACTCGGCGAACAGGTCAGCCGGCATCTTGCCCAGCGTATTGACCAGCACGTTCAGGCGGCCGCGGTGGGCCATGCCGATCACGATTTCCTGCACGCCCTTGCTGCCGCTGTGCTGAATCAGTTCGTCCATGGCAGCGATGAAGCTTTCGCCGCCTTCCAGCGAGAAGCGCTTCTGGCCAACGTACTTGGTGTGGAGGAAGCGCTCCAGGCCTTCAGCCGCGGTCAGGCGCTCGAGCACGTGCTTCTTCTTCTCGAGGGTGAACACCGGCTTGGAACGCGTGGTTTCCAGGCGCTCTTGCCACCAGCGCTTTTGCGCCTGGTCGCTGATGTACATGAACTCGGCGCCGATGCTGCTGCAGTACGTTTCACGCAGGTTGTTGAGCAGCTCGCGCAGGCTCATCGATTCCTTGCCGAAATACGTATTGCTGGCGTTGAAGACGATGTCGAGATCGCTTTCGGAGAAGCCGTAGAACGCGGGGTCGAGGTCCGGCAGGGGCGGACGCTCCTGGCGCTTGAGCGGATCCAGGTCTGCCCAGTGCGAACCGATGTTGCGGTAAGCGGCGATCAGCTGCGTGGCAGCGACGCGCTTGCGCCCCATATCGGAGTCGGCCGAGGCAACAATAGTCTTGATCGGGCCCGCCTTGGCACGCTCGGCGAACGAGGCGACGATGGGAGCGTGGGGGATATCGCGGGCGTTGGAGCCATCGACAGCCGGCACGTTCTGCATCGCGTCGAAGTACGCGCGCCAGTTATCGGGAACCGAGGAGGGATTTTCGAGGTAGGCCTCGTATAGCTCTTCTACATAGGGGGCATTGCCGCCGAAGAGGTACGAATTGCTCTGATACTGCTGCATCATGGGGCGCTCACTATTATCCGGGAATGCCGGAATAAAGCGGGTTCATCAACCTTCCGCGACACGGCTTGACCGGTTAGCGGATTGCAAACAACTCTTTCCGGGCAGCAACTGAAACACATCAAATGCATCATTATGCAAACGGCACCGCAGCGGGTGCCGATCTGTTCAGTCGCCCTGAAAGGGTCAGTTGTGCGTGGAAGGACCTAAGTCTTCACTCGCATAAGAATAGCACGTTTGCCGCGTGAGCCGAGGGAAATTTGCCGTAACGCGCGCGGGCCGCTTCGCAGTGTTGCGAAGCGGCCAAGACCGCCTCCCGTAGGAGATGACGAAACCCATGCGTTCGATAGCATGGAGCCGTAAACCAAAGGAGCGATCCATGCATCTCTTGCCACACCTGCCGCGGGCCAGCGCCCGGCCCCGCCAATGATGCCCTCCCCCACCGCCGACGCCTCTGCGCCGGGCGCTTCTTCCATCACATGGCGCGCAGACCTGGTGGCCGGCCTGGCCATCGCCGGACTGCTGCTGCCCGAGGCCGTGGCCTACTCCGGCATTGCCGGGCTGCCGCCGCAAGCCGGCGTGATCGCGCTGTTCGCGGGCCTCCTGGTCTACGGCCTGCTTGGCAGCAGCCGCTTTGCCATCGTTTCAGCCACCTCGTCGTCTGCCGCGGTGCTGCTGGCAGCCACCACGGCTGCGGCCGAGGGCGACGCCGGACTGCGCATGGCCCTCGGCGCAGGCGTGATCCTGCTGGCGGGGGTGCTGTTCCTGCTGGCGTCGCTGGCGCGCCTGGGGGCGATCTCCAACCTGATCGCCAAGCCGGTGCTGCGTGGCTTCGCGCTGGGACTCGCGCTGACCATCGTGCTTAAGCAATGCCCGAAGGTCCTGGACGTGCATCCGGCGCACGGCGACTTCCTGCGCCTGGCTTGGGAGCTGCTCGCCAGCTGGCGCCACTGGAACCTGGCTGGCGCTGCGGTGGCACTGGTTGCGCTGGCGCTGCTGCACGTGTTCGCGCGCTGGCGCGCCATGCCGGGCGCGCTGCTGGTCATCGCCGCCGGCATCATGCTCGACCTCAGCGGCTGGACCCAGGCACATGGCGTGGCAGCCGTCGGCAACATCGCCCTGCAGTTCTCCGCGCCCCGGGTGCCGGACCTGAGCATGGCCGACTGGATGCGGGTGGGCGAACTGGCCGCCGCGCTGGCCCTGATCCTGTATGCCGAGAGCTACGGCTCGATCCGCACCTTTGCCATGCGCCACGGCGACATCGTCTCGCCCAACCGCGACCTGGCGGCGCTGGGGCTAGCCAACCTCGCTTCGGGGTTGTTCCAGGGCATGCCGGTGGGCGCGGGTTTTTCCGGCACCTCGGCTAACGAAGCAGCCGGCGCGCAAAGCCGCCGTGCCGGCTTGATTGCGGGTGCCGTGGTCTTTACCGCGGTATGCACCCTGCTTCCCTGGATCTCGCACACACCAGAACCGGTACTCGCGGCCATCGTGATCCGCGCGGTCGGGCACAGCCTCAACCCCGGCAGCCTCAGGCCTTATTTCGACTGGCGGCGCGACCGCCTGGTCGCGGTGACCGCCTTTGCCGGCGTGCTGTTGCTGGGCGTGCTGCATGGGCTGCTGCTGGCAATCGGGGTCAGCCTGGCGATGCTGCTGCAACGCTTGTCGCGCCCGCAGGTGAGCTGGCTGGGGCGTTGGGCCGATAGCCACGACTTCGTCGACACGGCGCGCCACCCCGAGGCCACTGCGCCCAAGGGACTGCTGATCGCGCGCCCGGAAGTGCCGCTTTTCTTCGGCAACGTCGATAGCGTGCTGGGCACCGTGCGCCAGGCACTGGCGCGCGAGCATCCCCAGTACGGCCTGATACTCAGCCTGGAAGAATCGTCGGACCTCGACGGCACTGCCCTTGAAGCCTTGGGCGAACTGGCAGTGTTCGCGAAGGCCCACGGCATGCCGCTGCGGCTCGCGCGGGTCAAGGACGAGGTGCGCGACCTGCTGGCGCATGCAAGCAACCCCGCCCTGCCCGAGGAAATATGGCGCGGCTGGAGCGTGGACGATGCGGTGCGCGACGCGTTGGCGCAGCCTGCCTGAACAGGCCGCGCCAGCACCGCCGGGAGGACTAGTGGACTAGGCCTGACGCGGCGCGATCAGGTTGACCGCGTCGGTAATCAGTGTGTCCAGCCCCCAGCTCAGCAGTTCCGTCGCGCGCGCCGGGTCATTGACGGTATAGCAGGCCACCCGGAAGCCGGCCGCATGGGCCGCCTGGATGACCTCGGCGGTAAGCTCGCGATGGTTGGCATCGAGCGCCACGCAGTCCAGCCGGCGCAGCCGCTCCAGCCAGTCGGGCGGCAGCTTGTCCAGCAGTAGCGCGCGCGGCAAGCCGGGCGCGGCCTTGCGGGCCGCTTCCAGCGACTCTTCCGAGAATGACGACAGCAGCGGCAGCACATCGCTGCCGGCCCACAGTGCCTGGGCGTCGAGGGCTACCGCCGCGCCGGTGCGCCATTCCGCGCCGGGCACGGGCTTGATCTCGATATTGACGAAGAAGCCGTTGGCACGGGTATAGCGAGCAATCGCCGCCAGCGTGGGCACTGGTTCGCCGGCGTAGGCAGGGCTGTGCCAGCTGCCCGCGTCCAGCATGGCGATCTCGCCCAACGTCAGCGCATCGGCCCGCCCCTGGCCGTTGGTGGTGCGGTCCAGCGTGGCGTCGTGCAGCAGCACCGGGCGTCCGTCGCCCGACAGCTTCACGTCGAACTCGAACATGCGGTAGCCAAACGATGCCCCGTGGCGGAATGCCGCCAGGGTGTTCTCAGGCGCGAGCTTGCCCGCGCCCCGATGGGCAACATGGCGCGGATAGGGCCAGGCGGCTAGGGTCATGTCAGGCCTCGATGCGCTTGCCGGAATCGGCGTCGAAGAAATGCAGGTGCTCGGCCGTGGCCGTGATCGGCAGGCGATCACCGCTGCGCACAGGCATACTGCTGTCCAGCCGCACCACCACCGGCTGGCCGCCCAGCGTGCCATACGCATAGGAGTCGGCGCCGAGCGCCTCGACCAGGCGGACCTCGATCTCGGCGATCGCCTCATGCGCCGCGCACGGCTCGATATGCTCCGGACGCAGGCCAAGCAGCGCGCGCTCGGGCAGGTGCAGGCCCATCGGCAAGTGGCCGAGCGTGGCAGGCACGCCTTGCGCACCCGGCTTCTGCTCCACGCGCATCTGCGCTTCGCCCTGCCCGCCGTTGGTCCGCGCCACCGGCACCAGATTCATCGGCGGCGAGCCAATAAAGCTGGCCACGAAGGTGCTGGCCGGGCGTGCATAGACTTCCAGCGGCGTGCCGATCTGCTCCACGCGCCCGCCGTTGAGCACCATCATGCGATCCGCCAGCGTCATGGCTTCGACTTGGTCGTGAGTCACATACATGCTGGTGGTGCGCAGGCGGCGGTGCAATTCCTTCAACTCCAGGCGCATCTGCACGCGCAGCTTGGCGTCGAGGTTGGACAGCGGCTCGTCGAACAGGAACACGGCAGGCTCACGCACGATCGCCCGGCCCATGGCCACGCGCTGACGCTGGCCGCCCGACAGCGCGCGCGGCTTGCGCTCAAGCAGCGGCGCCAGCTCCAGGATGCCGGCGGCGTGCTTGACGCGCTGCTCGATCTCGCTCTTGTCCATGCCACGGATCTTCAGCCCGTAAGCCATGTTGTCGTACACGCTCATATGCGGGTAGAGCGCGTAGTTCTGGAACACCATGGCGATGTCCCGCTCGGCGGGCTCGAGGTGATTGACGATCTTGTCGCCAATATGCACCTCGCCGCCGCTGATGGCTTCCAGCCCGGCTACCATGCGCAGCAGCGTGGATTTGCCGCAGCCCGAGGGGCCGACGATGACGATGAACTCGCCATCGTTGATTTCCATATCGATGCCGTGGACAACCTTGACGTTGCCGGCGTAAGTCTTCTGTACGTTGCGAAGCGACAGTTTTGCCATTGCTATTCTTTCTCGCTGGCAAGCGTGGCGGGCGCGCCATCACATGGGCACGCCCCGCCCCGCCCGCTTATTTTTCGGTTTCGACCAGGCCCTTGACGAACCACTTCTGCATCAGCACCACCACGATCGCGGGCGGCACCATGGCCAGCATCACCGTGGCCATCACCAGGTTCCAGTCGGTCGCGGCATCCCCGGAGCGGGAGATCATCTGCGTGACCCCCACCACCACCGGCGTCATCGACTTCTGCGTGGTGATCAGGAGTGGCCACAGGTACTGGTTCCAGCCGTAGATGAACTGGATCACAAAGAGCGCCGCGATGCTGGTCTTGGACAGCGGCAGCACCACGTCCTTGAAGAAGCGCAGCGGCCCGGCGCCGTCGATGCGCGCGGCCTCGGCCAGCTCATCCGGAATGGTCAGGAAGAACTGGCGGAACAGGAAGGTCGCGGTCGCCGAGGCGATGATCGGGATGGTCAGGCCGAAGTAGCTGTCCAGCATGCCGAGATCGGACACCACCTTGTAGGTCGGCAGGATCCGCACTTCCACCGGCAGCATCAGCGTGATGAAGATCATCCAGAAGAAGGTCTTGCGCAGCGGGAACTTGAAGTACACCACCGCGAAGGCCGAGATGATCGAGATCGTGATCTTGCCCAGCGCGATGCCCAGCGCCATGATCAAGCTGTTCAACATCATGGTGGAGACAGGCGAGGCGGCATTGCCCACGCCGGCCACCAGCACGGTGCGATAGTTCTCCAGGAAATGGCTGCCCGGCAGCAGCGTCATCGGTGCCTGCAGCACCTCGTCGGCGGTCAGCGTCGAGGCAACAAACGTGACATAGACGGGGAAAGCCACTACCACTACGCCCAGCACCAGCATCAGGTGCGAGAGAAAATCTAGAAAGGGTCGTCGTTCTACCATTTTGCCAATCCTTCAGTACTGCACCTTGCGTTCCACGTAGCGGAACTGCACCACCGTGAGAACAATCACGATCCCCATCAGCACAACCGACTGCGCGGCCGAGCCGCCGATATCGAGTCCGCGGAAGCCATCCTGGTAGACCTTGTAGACCAGCGTATTGGTAGCGTTGACGGGGCCGCCATGGGTCACCGCGTCGATAATGGCAAAGGTGTCGAAGAAGGCGTACACCACATTGATCACCATCAGGAAGAACGTGGTCGGCGACAGTAACGGGAATATGATCGACCAGAACCGGCGCCAAGGCCCTGCACCATCGATGGCGGCTGCCTCGATCAGCGATTTAGGGATGCTCTGCAAGCCGGCCAGGAAGAACAGGAAGTTGTAGCTGATCTGCTTCCACGCTGCGATCAGCACCACGAGCAGCATGGCCTGGTTGCTATTGAGCAAGAAGTTCCAGTCTACGCCGAACCGATGCAGCGCGTAGGACACCACGCCCAGCGTCGGGTTGAACATGAACATCCACAGCACGCCCGCCACCGCCGGCGCCACGGCATACGGCCAGATCAGCAGCATCTTGTAGCCACTGGCGCCCCGCACCACGCGATCGGCGAAGTAGGCAAGCATCAGCGAGACCGTCAGCCCGACCAGCGTCACCCCGACGGCGAACACGCCCGTGACGCGAAACGCGTTCAGGTACTGCGCATCGCTGAACAGATCGCGGAAGTTCTCCAGGCCGACGAACTGGAGATCAATACCGAAGGCATCCTGCCGCAGCACAGACTGATACAGCGCCTGTCCGGCCGGCCAAAAAAAGAAGATCAGCGTCACCGCCATCTGCGGCAGCACCAGCAGATAAGGCAACCATGAAGATCGGAATACGACCCGTTTTTCCATCACGCATCCAAGCCACCGCTGTGCGCGGCGCGTCATCAGTCATAGCCAGTGCGGCGAGGCTGCCGCACAAACCAAAGACGGAGGCACAGCCTCCGCCTACTAAACACTCAAGAAGCCGCAGCGCCTATTCGCGGACCGTCTTCTGGAAGCGCTCCAGCAGTTCATTGCCGCGCGCAACCGCAGAATCCAGAGCCTCCTTAGGCTGCTTCTTGCCGGTCCACACTGCCTCGAGCTCTTCGTCGATCACCGTACGGATCTGCGGGAAGTTCCCCAGGCGGATGCCTCGCGACTTGTCCGTGGTCTTGACGATCATCTGCTTGACCGCCACGTCCGCGCCGGGGTTCTTCTCATAGAAGCCCGATTTCTTGGTGAGTTCGTAGGCTGCCATCGTTACCGGCAGGTAGCCGGTCGACTGGTGCCAGTCGGCCTGCACCTCGGGGCGCGACAGATAGGTGAAGAACTTGGCTACGCCCTTGTATTCCTCGGCCTTCTTGCCGCCCATCACCCACAACGAAGCACCGCCGATGATGGTGTTTTGCGGGGCGCCCGGCACGCCTTGCTCGTACGGCAGTTGCGCCACGGTGAAATCGAACTTGGCGTTCTTGCGGATATTCGCCAGCGCCGCAGAGGAACCGGTCAGCATCGCGCACTGGCCGGCAATAAACTTCGCCTTCGGCTCGTCCTTGCGGCCGCCGTAGACAAAGTAGCCCTTCTGCTGCATGTCGAGCAGGTTGGCAATATGCTTGACGTGCAGCGGCGAATTGAACACCAGGCGCGCGCCCGTGCCACCGAAGCCATTGTTCTCGGTGGCGAACAAGACGTTGTGCCAGGCCGAGAAGCTTTCCAGATGCACCCACGACTGCCAGTCAGTGGTGTAACCGCAAGAGATGCCGGCAGCCTTGAGCTTGGCGGAATCCGTGGCCACCTCTTGCCAGGTCACGGGCGGCTTGTTCGGATCCAGCCCGGCCTTCTTGAAGGCGTCCTTGTTGTAGTACATCACCGTGGTGGAGCTATTGAACGGGAACGACAGCATCTCACCCTTGCTCGAGGTGTAGTAGCCAGCCACCGCCGGGATGTACATCTTCGCGTCGAACTTTTCGCCAGCGTCCTTCATGACCGTCGCCACCGGCTTGATTGCACCCTTGGCGCTCATCATGGTGGCCGTGCCCACCTCGAATACCTGCAGGATCGCCGGCGCGTTGCCCGAGCGGAAGGCGGCGATGCCCGCCGCCAGCGACTCGTCGTACTGGCCCTTGTAGATCGGTACGATCTTGTAATCGGACTGGCTGGCATTGAACTGCGTGGCGATCGCGTTCACCTTCTCATTGAGCGCACCTTCCATCGAATGCCACCACTGGATCTCGACGGCGGCATTGGCCGATCCTGCGCCGGCCAGCATGGCAAAAGCCGCCAGGGTCAACGCGGTACGTTTTACGGTCATGGAAATCTCTCCTGTTCTATCTTGTGGCATTGGACAAAAATCGCCCGACTGTATGCAGTTTTTGTGACAGGCGGATGTTACCCCGCCTTGTTGGATTGGAAAACCGGGCATTTCTACTAAATTACAATAATATGACAACGATTTATCGGCAGCTTGACAGGGTAGAATCTCGCGCTATGCAAGCCATACAAAGCCTTCCCGCCCCGGCGCTGCGCCGGATTCGCGGCGTACTGACCGATATCGACGGCACCATCACCACTGACGGCAGGCTGCCTGCTGCCACCTACATGGCGCTCGACCGCCTCAAGGCAGCCGGGCTGCACGTGATCCCGGTCACGGGACGCTGCATCGCCTGGGCCGAGATCCTGACGCGGTTGTGGCCGGTGGACGCCATCATCGGTGAAAACGGCGCCTTCTACTCCCACCTGCGCGCGGGCAAGCTGGTGACCCGTTACCTGGACGACGCCGCCACGCGAGCCGATAACCTGTCGCGCATCCACGCGCTTGGCAAACGCATCGTGCAAGAGGTGCCAGGCTGCGCGCTGGCCTCGGACCAGGCCTGGCACGCCGCCGACCTGGCTGTCGACCACGCCGAGGACGTCGCCCCCCTGCCGCCCGCCGCGGTCGAGCGCATTGCCGGGCTGATGCGGGAAGCCGGCATGACCGCCACGGTCTCGTCCATTCACGTCAACGGCTGGTTCGGGGATCACGACAAGCTCAGCATGAGCCGTTTGTGCGTGGCGGAGTTACTGGGCGCGGACCTGGATGCCGAGCGGGAGGAATGGCTGTTTATCGGCGACTCCGCGAACGACGCCAGCATGTTTGCTCATTTCCCGCTGTCGGTCGGGGTGGCTAATATCCGCGACATCCTGCCTCAGCTGCCAGCCAAGCCGGCCTATATCACCGAGGCGGCCTGCGGCGAGGGCTTCGCGGAAATGGCTGAACTTCTGCTGGCCGCGCGCAGCTGACCTGCCAAAGGCGAGCACCCAATAAAAAAACAGCCAGGCAAGCCCGGCTGTTTTTTTATGTGCTGCAACGACGGGCATGACCCGATTCAATCGAAGCCCAGCTCCTGCAGCTTGCGCGTGATGGTATTGCGGCCAATGCCCAAGCGCGTGGCCGCCTCGACGCGGCGCCCGCGGGTAACGCCCAGCGCAGCCTCCAGCACCGCCTTCTCGAAACGCCGCGTCAGTACGTCCATGACTTCCGGCTGGCCGGACTCCAGCATGGCGCGGGCTTCCCCCGCCAGCAGGTGCTCCCAGCCGGCCAGCGCGCTGGCCGCAGCCGAGCGGCCAGCGTAAGCCAGCGCGGTATCTGGCTCCCCGCCCAAGGTGGAAGGCGCGGCGCCGTAGTCGACGGCGTCATGGCCATCGGCATCGTCCGCCCTGCCCTCTGCCCGGAACTCCGCCTGGCGCACGGCGCCGGCACCGCCGCCCGGCGCCGTGCCAGTGCCGATCATCTCGGCCGGCATGTCCTTGACCTCGATGGTCTGTGCGGGCGCCATCACGGTCAGCCAGTTGCACAGGTTCTCCAGCTGACGCACGTTGCCAGGGAACGGCAGTGTGCTGACATAGGCCAGTGCCTCGTCCGACATGCGCTTGGGCTCCACGCCCAGTTCCTTGGCACTCTTCTGCAGGAAATGACGCGCCAGCAGGGTGATGTCTTCCGGCCGTTCGCGCAGCGGCGGCAAGCGCAGGCGGATCACGTTGAGGCGGTGGAACAAGTCCTCGCGGAACAGGCCTTCCTTGACGCGCGTTTCCAGGTTCTGGTGGGTGGCGGCAATCACACGCACGTTGGCGCGCAGCGGATTGTGGCCCCCCACGCGGTAGAAGTTGCCATCCGACAGCACACGCAGCAGGCGCGTTTGCAGGTCGAAGGGCATGTCGCCGATTTCGTCGAGGAACAGCGTGCCGCCCTCGGCCTGCTCGAAGCGGCCGCGGCGCATGGTCTGCGCGCCGGTAAAGGCGCCGCGCTCATGGCCGAACAGCTCCGACTCCAGCAGGTCCTTCGGAATGGCTGCGGTATTGAGGGCGATAAAGGGCCCGTTGGCCCGCGGGCTGTGCTTGTGCAGCGCCTGCGCCACCAGTTCCTTGCCGGTACCGGACTCGCCGGTGATCAGCACCGTCACGTTCGATTGCGACAGGCGGCCGATGGCGCGGAACACGTCCTGCATGGCCGGCGCCTGGCCGAGGATTTCCGGCGCGTCGACCAGTCGGTCTTCGAGCTCCTCCTCGCGCAGGCTTTCCTGCAGCGCGCGGCGAATCAACTCGACCGCCTTATCCACATCGAAGGGCTTGGCCAGGTACTCGAAGGCGCCACCCTGGAAGGCCGCTACCGCGCTATCCAGGTCGGAGTACGCCGTCATCACGATGACCGGCAACCCAGGATGCCGCGCCTTGAGCGCTTGCAGCAGGTCCAGGCCCGAGCCACCCGGCATGCGGATATCGGAGATCAGGACCTGTGGTTCGTCGTCTTCCAGTGCGGCCAGTACGTCGCGCACGTTGGTGAAGCTGCGTGAGAGCAGGCTTTCGCGGGCGAGGGCCTTCTCAAGAACCCAGCGGATTGATTGATCGTCGTCGACTATCCAGATCGGCTTCATGTGCGTCGCTTGTCTGCTCGGTGTCATTTGGTCTTCCGTGAACCTGGCCGCACACCGCCGGCAAGCCGGTCGGCAGCAATCATTGGGGCAGTTCCAATTGCTGTCGCCGATGCGATCAATGCAGGGGCAGCAGGATACGGAAGTCGGTACAGCCCGGCCGGCTCTCGCATTCGATCAAGCCCTCGTGCTGCTGCACGAAGGTTTGAGCGAGTGTGAGACCGAGGCCGCTACCGCCATCCCTGCCCGACACCAGCGGGTAGAAGATGCGTTCGCGGATATCCTCGGGGATGCCCGGACCGTTATCAATGACATGCAAGTCCAATGCCAGCTTGAATAGTCGCTTCGCAATGGTGACCTGGCGGGCCACCCGGGTCCGCAGGATGATCTGCGCATCGCCCCGCGCCACGCGCTCCGCGAGTGCCTGGGCAGCGTTGTGGACGATGTTGAGCACGGCCTGGATCAACTGCTCCATGTCGCCGCGCAGGTCGGGCAGGCTCGCGTCGTAGTCGCGCACGATATCCAGCCCTGAGGGGAATTCGGCCAGCACCACCGAGCGCACGCGCTCCAGCACCTCATGGATGTTGAGGTCGGACACGATGTGCGGATGGCGGTGCGGCTCCAGCAGGCGGTCCACCAGCGTCTGCAGGCGGTCCGACTCCTTGATGATGACCTGGGTGTACTCCCGCAGCGAACGGTCAGGCAACTCGAACTCTAGCAATTGCGCCGCGCCTCGGATGCCGCCCAGCGGGTTCTTGATCTCATGCGCCAGATTGCGGATGAGCTCCTTGTTGGCCGAGGTCAGGTCGAGGATGCGCTCCTCGCGGTCGCTGCGGACCTTTTGCTCGTTGGGAAGCACTTCCACCAGTACCGTGTCGGCCGTGGCATCCAGCGCGCCGATCACCACGTGCGCGTGCATCGGCTCCTGCAGGGGCGGATGCAGAACCACATCCTGCCGGCGCGCGTCGAACTGCCGTGAAATCACGGTCTCGATCATGCTGCCGAGCTCTTCCGAAGCGCCGAACAGGTCTGCCAGCGACAGCTCCACCATGGCTTTGCGCGACACCGCAAAGCTGGCCTCGGCGGCGGGATTGGCGTAGACGATGCGCAGGCCGGGCTGGCGTACCAGCAACACGGGGTTGGCGACCACGTCCAGCCCCTGGTGGTAGGACACATCGCCTAGTGGCAGCACCACGGCTCCACCCTCGGCCGGCGTGCCAGCCCCGGCCAAAGCCACCTTGCGCGAGACGCTGCGAATCAGGCGACGCATAGTGCTAGTCCTTCAAATTGGAGAGTTCGCGCCGCAGCGAAGCGGCATTGGCCTCGCCACGCGCGATGTCGTCGCGCAGCGTGGCGGTACGGTCGAGGTACTTCTGGTAGTTACGTTCATTGCCCTGGCGCTCGGGCTGGCCGTTGTTGAACTCGGCGCGCAACGCGGCCAGTTTGGCCTCCTCGCTTTGCAGCTCCTGCTCAAGCACCGCGCGGCGCTCGCTATCGCGGCTTTTCTGGGTAGCACTGTCCACGCGCGGAAACGCGGTGGGCGCCATCGTGGGCCCGACGCCCTTGCCTGCCGAAGGGGCGCTCACGCGCCCGCCCGGCACCGTCGTGACTTCCGGCAGGCTGAGCCGCTTGCAGCCCTTGCCGCCGTTGCCGTTGCGGTACTCAGGCACGCCGTTGGGGCCAGCGCAGACATAAATATCCGACTGCGCCGGGGCCGGCCGGCTCCAGCACAACAGCACAAGCGCCAGCATGGCGCAGGCAGCCGCCGATACGTGCATGGAGGCACTGAACCGGTGCATGGGTCGAAGCGAGGAAAGCGGGAATTCGAGCGCGTCCATTGACATCAGCATGGGATGGTGGGAAAGGAGCCCCATTCTAGCGATCAAACCGGCGAGCAAAACAAAAAGGGACAGCCGAGGCCGCCCCTTCCTGGTGCAACTGTTGCCCGGTCACAACCTGGCAACGCCTCGCCTTACAGCGAGTAGTACATATCGAACTCGATCGGGTGCGTGGTCATGCGGAAGCGGGTCACTTCTTCCATCTTCAGCTCGATGTAGGCATCGATCATGGAGTTGGAGAACACGCCGCCGCGCGTCAGGAACTCGCGGTCGTTGTCGAGGTATTCCAGGGCTTGGTCGAGGCTGGAGCACACGGTCGGGATCTTTGCATCCTCTTCCGGCGGCAGGTCGTACAGGTTCTTGTCGGCAGCTTCGCCCGGGTGGATCTTGTTCTGCACGCCGTCCAGGCCTGCCATCAGCAGCGCCGAGAAGCCCAGGTACGGGTTCATCAGCGGATCCGGGAAGCGCGTCTCGATACGACGGCCCTTCGGGTTGGCAACGTACGGAATACGGATCGATGCCGAACGGTTGCGAGCCGAGTAAGCCAGCTTGACCGGTGCTTCGAAGCCCGGCACCAGACGCTTGTACGAGTTCGTGCCCGGGTTGGTCAGGGCGTTCAGCGCGCGCGCGTGCTTGATGATGCCGCCGATGTAGTACAGCGCGAATTCCGACAGGCCAGCGTAGCCGTTGCCTGCGAACAGGTTCTGGCCGTCCTTCCATACGGACTGGTGCACGTGCATGCCCGAACCGTTGTCGCCAACGACCGGCTTCGGCATGAACGTAGCCGTCTTGCCGTAGGTGTGGGCAACGTTCTGGATCACGTACTTTTGCAGCTGCGTCCAGTCAGCGCGCTGCACCAGCGTGCTGAACTTGGTGCCGATTTCGTTCTGGCCCTGGCCAGCCACTTCGTGGTGGTGGACTTCCACGGGGATGCCCAGCGATTCCAGGATCAGGCACATTTCCGAACGGATGTCCTGGAAGGTGTCGATCGGGGCAACCGGGAAGTAGCCGCCCTTCTTGCCCGGACGGTGGCCGCTGTTGCCGTGTTCGAACTCCTTGCCCGACGACCACGGTGCTTCTTCCGAGTGGATCTTGACGGAGCAACCCTGCATGTCAATGTTCCAGGTCACGCCGTCGAAAATGAAGAACTCGGGTTCCGGGCCGAAGAAGGCGGTGTCGCCCAGGCCGGTGCTCTTCAGGTAAGCCTCGGCGCGCTTGGCGATGGAACGCGGGTCGCGGTCGTAGCCCTTGCCATCCGACGGCTCAACCACGTCGCAGGTCAGGATCAGGGTCGGTTCTTCGTAAAACGGATCGACGTTAGCGGTATTCGGATCCGGCATCAGCAGCATGTCCGAAGCCTCGATACCCTTCCAGCCGGCGATCGACGAGCCGTCGAAAGCGTGGCCGCTTTCAAACTTGTCTTCATCGAAGTGCGACACGGGTACCGACACGTGCTGCTCTTTGCCTTTGGTATCGGTGAAACGGAAGTCGACGAACTTGACGTCGTTTTCCTTCACAAGCTTCATCACATCTGCAACGCTGTGGGCCATGCCTATCTCCTGGAAATTCGGCTGAATCTAGAAAAGCCATTCTTGCGTCGATCTCCGCTGTGCAACGCATCAAAGACGTTTGCATCAACACAAAGATCGGCCACGAAAGGGACGAGGAATGTTAGCAGAAAGCATGCCAAGGCAACCCCCTAGTTACCCCTGCGTTCCCGAAAAAAGTGCAGCCAGACGGCGCGATACGGGGGGGCAGGCGCGTTTCGGGTGCCGCATATGGCATACGCATAAATCCGTTCGGCTTCCGCCTCATTCCGGGGACGCCAGCGAGTCTCCCCGGCCCCCGCGGAAATCACCAAAAGTGTGCATACTGGCGCCTTATTGCCCTTTTTTGGTGCCAACGCACCAGATTAGAACATTGTGGTGCAAACCGAGTGCCGTTGCCTACTTGCGGTGCAAGATCCTGGCTACCAAGGGACTCGCAGCGCGCAACCAAGCCGGGCGCAACTTCGGCACAACCGATGCCGCTTGCTGCCGTTCACATCCAAAGGCCGCCGGCGAGCACGCCCGGCGCGCTAGAATATCCGGCAGCCTCTGCCAGATGCCATTTCACCCACCGATTTTGTCACCCAGATGACCACCCGAGACGATCTACTCCAAGCTGCGCGCGAGCGCCAGCAGCAAAACCAACTGCCATACTTCGGCGCCCTCTCGCCCCAGGAGGCCTTTGCACTACTGCAGGGCGACCCGACCGCCGTGATGGTAGACGTGCGCACGCAGGCTGAGCTCGACTGGATCGGCGGGCCGGACCTGCCGGAAGCCCAATTGGCGCATGTGGAATGGAGCAGTTATCCGGGCGGCACGCAGAACGCCGCCTTTATCGCGCAGCTCAGGGCCCGCGTGCCCGCCGATGTGCCCGTGCTGTTCCTGTGCCGCAGTGCGGCACGCTCCAAGCACGCTGCCCGCGTCGCCACGGAAGCCGGCTATCAGTTCGCCATGGACGTGCTGGAAGGCTTCGAAGGCGCTCGCGACGAGCAGCACCATCGCAAGACGGTGGAAGGCTGGTGCTTCCGCGGCCTGCCCTGGCACGGCGCCTGAAGCTCGGGAACGCGTACATCGCGCAAAAAAAGCAAGACGGGACAGCGTGGCTGTCCCGTTTTTTCATTGCATCTGCCACGTCGGCGCCGTCACGGCTCAGTCCCCTGCCGGATCTCCCGGACGCCGCGCCGCAACCTCCACCAGCTCGAAGCCCATTGCCTGCACGCCTTCGCGCAGCATGGCATAGGCAGGCTCGACCTGGTCGGCCAGCCCCTTCACACCCAGGTCGATGTGGCGGCGCGCATAGAGCTCGCCGCGCTTGGCGTCGCCCACCGACGGCAGGCTGAATACGCGGATGCCTTCGAAGGCGGCCTCGACCCGCTCCATCAGCGGCGTCAGCGTGGATTCCGGCGCCTCGAACACCAGGAACGACCGCTCCACTTGCACCGCCTGATGGAACAGGTGGGAATAGTAGTTATCCAGCACCCATTCCATCATCGGCCACGCCATGACCGGGAAGCCAGGCATGAAATGATGGTCGGCCACGGAAAAGCCGGGGATGCGGTTGTAGCTGTTCGGGATGATGCGCGCCCCGGCGGGGAATTCGCCCATCTTGAAGCGATGCTGGTTCTCCGGCAGGTTCAGGTCGGCCTTGGCGGGATCGCCCGCCGCGGTCTCCGCGATCCGCAAGGCGATCTGCTCGCGGGCATCCGGATGCAGTTCCAGCGGCACGCCAAGCGCGGCCGCGGCGCACTGCCGGGTGTGGTCATCGGGTGTGGCGCCAATGCCGCCGGTGCAGAACACCACATCGTTGCCAGCGAACGTGCGGCGCAGTGTGGCGGTGATGCGCGCGCGCTCGTCGCCCACGTACTCCGCCCAGTCCAGCGCCAGCCCGCGCGCCGCCAGCAGTTCGATGGCACGGCGCATATGCTTGTCTTCGCGCCGCCCCGACAGAATCTCGTCACCAATGACGATCAGGCCGAAACCCATGATGCCCTCGCTTCAGGATTGTTCAATGCGCCGCACATCGGACGGCGCCAGGTCGATAACGTCCACCACCGGCGCCGCCGCGGCTGCCGCAGCAGCGCGCTCGGCGCGCAACTGCTCCAGCGCGCGCAGGCAGAAATGCCCAAACCACAGTGCCGAGAAAATAAAGATCAGCACATACAGCCACAGCGTGCCCGCGAGCACGAACGGGAACAGGAAAATCAGCGCCGCCGAGGCCACCCAGATCAGCGTCGGCGCCGAGCCCAGCAGGCCCACCGCCACGCCGATGGAGAGCAACGCCATGCGATGGCGCTTCATCAGCGTCTTGCGCTCCTCTGGCGTGGCATGCTGCGCGAGCGCGTCGTAGGTCATCACACGATAGGTCAGCCAGCCCCATAGCAAGGGCGGGATCAAGGCAAAGAAAGGCGGGATCAGCCACAGTGGCAGCGTCACCAGCGCCAGCAGCAGGAACACCATGGTGCTGCCCAGCGCCTGGAACACGCTGCCCACCATGCTGCCACCCTTGGCCTTGACCAGGTCCGGATAGCTGCGCTCCAGGTGCCGCACCGCGGCTGGCACCGAGAACAAGCTGATAAACACCAGCATGGAAGCGATCACCAGCGGGATCATCAGCGCGATCACAAACAGCGGCGCCACCACCGTGCGCAAGGACTGCAAGCCGAACCAGTCCAGCGCGCCGTAGATCCAGCTGGTCAGCACCGACGTCTCGAGCACGCTGCGCGCGGCCGTCATGATCGGCTCCCACCCCCACAGCAGCAGGCCACCCCACAGCCCGGTGGCGAGCAGGAAAGGAATGACGGTAAGCATCAGCATGCGCGGATGCAGCTGGCTGATCAGGGCACGGCCTAGCGCGCGAAAAATATCGTTCATGCAGTAAATTGGGGTTCCACAAAGGCGGGATTAACTAGACTAGCACACGTCATAAGTGCTGCGGGGGACGCGTGCGCCGCTAGCGCAAGACGGCAGGGCGCGGGAGGGAGCGCGCATGCACGCTCCCGGAGCTGCCGCGGCAGGCGCCCCGCCGCTTCAGCCCAGCCGCAACAGGCGCTTGATCCCGTACCACTGCTGGGACAGGAAGCCAGCGCCGTAGTCGCGCCCCTTGCCTGCCGGTGGCGGCATCTGGTCGCGCACCCCGGTGGGGTAGTAGGCGTCGGAGAACACGGCGGTGCGGAACAACATGTCCCACCAGGGAAAGATCACGCCGTAGTTGCATCCGCCCAGCTTGGTGGGCCGGCCGATGGCTTCATGGCCGACGCCAACCGCATGGTGGGTGCGGTGAAAGCGCGGCGAGACCAGCAGCCGCTCGCCCCACGAGCCAAAGTGCAGGCGCAGGTTGGCATGCTGCAAACTCTGCAGCAGTTGCGACAGCGCCACCAGCAGCACGTACTGGGAAGGCTCCACGCCCACCGCCAGCGCCGCCACCGCAAACACCACGTCGCGCAGCATGTCGTCGAGCAGGTGGTTGCGGTTATCGCTCCATAGCGTCATCTGGCGCTGGCTGTGATGCAGCGAATGCAGGCTCCACCACCAGCGGTAGGTATGCGAGAGGCGGTGGTACCAGTAGTCAAGCAGGTCGAACAGCAGCAGGTAGATAAGGAAGCTGACCAGCGGGATCGACGTCACCGCCGGCCACCAGTCTTCCACATTGACCCGCTGCCAGCCGAGCAGGCGCATATGCCCTTCCAGCCCATCCATCAGCGGATCAAGCAGGAAGAACATGGCCAGCCGGAACAGGCCGAGGCGATGCACCACGGTGTAGAGGATGTCGGTGCGAATGGCGGCGCGGTCGGTCACCGCTTCGACCGGGCGCAGCTTTTCCAGCGGCCCGAGGATCAGCACCATCACCACGATCTGCACCAGCCCGACCAGCAGCCATTCGGTGCCGGTGAAGGCGTCCTCGGCATAGCCGCCCAGCCCAAGCTGGTAGACCACCGGCAGGATCACGCCCTGGAACAGCGTGGCTTCAATCTGGCCAATCCAGCCGTTGAGCAGGTCGAGCATCAGCGGCTCCCGGCTGGTTGCCCGGCCACCGTGGCGGACTGCCCGCGCAGCCAGTCACGATAGGCGGGATGCTCGCGCAGCGTGGCAAAGCAGAAACCCTTGCGCTCCAGGCCGCTGATCAGCGGCTCGAGCACGCCGGGCGCCCAGGGGTCCTTGCGCGACCAGATCCCGAGGTGTGCCATGGCGATGTCGCCATCGCGCAGGCCGCGCAATGCGCGCTCCAGCAGCACCTTGTTCGGGAAACGCTCGGACGAAAGCTCGTCACCCAGGAAGCCGGCCGGCGCCCAGGCCACGTGCTTGAACCCACACTGCTCGGCCCATTGCAGCGTCTGCGGCGCGGTATGGCCACCCGGTGCCCGCCACAGCGGCGACATGGTCGCGCCGCTGAGGTGCTTCAGCGCCTGCGCGCTGCGGTTCAGCTCGCTGCAGAAGCTTTGCTGGTCCATCACCACGTCCTGCCCCGCATGCGCGCCGAACTGCGGCCGCATGGTGACCTTGCCGTCGCGTACGCCGCGCAGGTAGACGTGATCGAACGTGTGGCTGCCAAAAACATGGCCATCGGCGGCCAGCGTCTTCCAGTACGCGGCCCAGCCCGGGTCGAGCGAGCTGTCCTTGTTGATGGTGGGTTCGTTGGCGAGGAAGAACGTGGCCTTGATATGGTGCTGGCGCAGCGTATCGGCGATCAGCGCCGCCTGGCTCATGCTGCCGGTATCGAAGGTCAGGTAGAGCGTGCCGGCGCGGCAGGCCTGGGGCGCGGCGGCAGGCACCGGGCCCGCCGGACTGGCCGGCCCGGCGGCCAGCGCCAGTCCGGTGGCTGCAAGCCCGGCAGCCACCGCGCGGACCAAAGCGCGGGGCAACCGGGGCTGCGAATGCTTGCTCATGATGCCTGTCCTGATTTCCTGTGACTGCATTGGAGTGGCAGCGGCCATACTAGTTCGATGCCGTGCCCGCCATGGCGTTCCCGGACGAGCGCCCTCTCTCAATAAAGCGGTGCGCGGGTACGGAAATAAATGCCGTGCGGCGAGCGGCCCACGCGGATGGTCTTGACCAGCTTGCGGCTGGCCACATCGACCAGGCCCACCGAACGCGCCCAGCGGAAGCTCACCCACAAGGTCTTGCCGTCGGCGGTCAGTTCCATGTCATCGGGGCCAGCCGGCAGGCCGGTGATGTCGCCAACCTTGGTGAGGGTCTGCTGGTCGATGATGCTGATGGTGCCGGAAACCCGGTTGGACAAGAACAGATGGCGCTTGTCGCCCACCGCGCGGAAATTGTGCGCGCCCTTGCCGGTCTGGATCTGCTTGACCACGGTGCGGGTATGCCAGTCGATCACGGCGACATAATCGGCACCGGTCATGCCCACCAGCAGGTATTTCTGGTCTGGCGTAACCCACACGCCCGCCGGCGCCGAACCGGCATTCATGCGCCACATCACGGTCTGTGTGGGCAGGTCGATGGCGACCACTTCGTTGGAGTCCTGCAGCGTGACAAAGGCAACACGGCTGTCGGCGGTAAAGGCAATATGGCTAGGCGTCTTGGCCAGCGGCAGTTGCTTGGCGATCTTGAGCGCCTTGCCGTCCCAGCGATACACGTCGACGCGATCGAGGCGGTTGCCCGTGGTCAGGAACCACTTCTGGTCGGGCGAGAAGCCGATCTGGTAGGGGTCGTCGATATTGGCCACACGCTGCTGGACCTTGCCGGTGACCGGGTCGAGGAACACGAGGTCGTTGCCGACCGCATTGGCAACGATCAGCGATTTGTCGTCGGGCGTGGCGATCAGGTGGTGCGGCTCCTTCCCGATCGGGAACGTCTCCAGCACCTTCTGGGTGTCCTTGTCGATCAAGGTGACGGTAGCATCACCAGAATTGAGCACCACCACCACTTCCGCCCACGCCGGCGCCGCTACCATCCCCAGGGCCAGGGCGCCGATGGCGGCAAACCCGGAAACTACACGACGCAATGCGAGCATAAGACTGTTGGACAATGACTTAATCGATCATTCTAACGTTTTCAGACTGCGATCCGATGACCTAGCGCAACAAACTAACATTTGGTCACAATCTCCGCGCGGGGTAGCGTTCGCGCGAAAGACAGGCAAGCCTGACTTCAGCGCTGCATCGCTTCCCACACCTTTTGCAAACGCTTGACCGACATCGGCACGGGCGTGCGCAACTCCTGCGCGAACAGGGCCACACGGAGTTCTTCCAGCATCCAGCGGAACTCGTCCAGGCGCGCGTCTTCCACGCCCCGCCCCTGCTGCCGCAACTGCGTCTCGGCCCGCTGCCATTGCTGCAGCAGCGGCGTGATTTCCTGCAGCCGCTGGGTGTCGCGCGCCGGATCGCCCTTGATCTTGTCGATGCGCATGGCGATGCCCTTCAGGTAGCGCGGGAAATGCACCAGCTGCAGGTAAGGCGTATCGGCCACAAAGTGCTTGCCCATCAGCCGCGTCAGTTGCGCCTGCATGTCGGCGTGTGCCGCGGCGAACGGCTTGGCCTGGATCAGCTTGCGCGGCAGCGTCGCGTACTCGGCCAGCACTGCCCCTACCAGCCGGGCAATCTCCTGCGCCAGCAGGCTCAGGCGCGAGCGCCCTTCTTCCTTGCGAGCGGCGAACTCGGCCTCGTTGCGCGGCAGCGGCGCCTGCAGGCAGGCCCGCTCCAGCGCCAGCATCACGATCTGGTCGCGCAGCATTTCCTGCGTGCCCAGCGTCATGTACTGCATCGCCATCTGCTGCATGCCGGGGATATTCTTCTCCAGGAACTTCACCTGCTCGCGCAACTGCAACGCAAACAGGCGGCGTAGCCCGGCTTGATGGATGCGCGCGGCTTCCTGCGGATCGTCGAACACCTCCACGTCGCAATGCGTGGCGTGGTCGACCAGCGCAGGATAGCCGTACAGCGTCTGGTTGCCCTTGCGGACCTCCAGCAGCTCGGGCAGTTCGCCAAAGGACCAGCTGGTCAGGTTCTCGTATTGCCCCGCCTCGGCCGCCGGCACGTCGCGTGCGGCGATGTTCTGGAACGACTGCTGCGCCTGCCCGCCAAACTCGGCGCGCAACTGAGCCAGGTTGCGGCCCATGTCCAGTTGCCGGCCGTGCTCGTCCACCACCTTGAAGTTCATGGCGTGGTGGGCGGGCAAGGTTTCCAGCTTGAAGTCGGCACGCTTGACCATGGTGCCGGTCTGCTCGCGGATGTCGGCAATCAGCACATCCAGCAACTCGCCCTCGCCAAAGGCATTGCGATCGACGAAGCCCGCCGCGTAATCCGGCAGCGGCACGCAATGGCGGCGCAGCTTCTGCGGCAGCGACTTGAGCAGCAGGTGCACCTTCTCCTTGACCATGCCCGGCACCAGCCAGTCCGCGCGCTCCTGGCGCACCTGGTTAAGCGCGTACAGCGGCACCGTCAGCGTCACGCCATCGCGATGGCTGCCGGGCTCGAAGTGGTATGTCAGCGACATATCCACGCCCGCCACCGGCATCAGCTTGGGGAAAAGGTCGGTGGTGATGCCAGCCGCCTCGTGCCGCATCAGCTCCTCGCGGTTCAGGTAAAGCAGCTTGCGCTCGCGCGCGCTCTCGGCCTGGTACCACTGCTCGAAGGTGGCCTGCTGGTGAATCTCGGCGGGGATCAGGCGATCGTAGAACGCGAAGATCAGCTCGTCGTCGACCAGAACATCCTGGCGGCGCGCCTTGTGCTCCAGGTTTTCGATCTCGCGCGTCAGGCGCTGGTTATGGGCGAAGAACGGCAGCTTGGTATCGAACTCGCCTTCCACCAGCCCGCGGCGGATAAACAGCTCGCGCGCCTCGGCCGGGTTCATCGGTCCGTAGTGCACGCGCCGGTGCTGGTAGACCACCAGCCCGTACAGCGTGGCGCGCTCCATCGCCATCACCTGGCCGGATTTCTTCTCCCAGTGCGGATCGCTCCAACTGACGCGGAGCAGATGACGTCCGACCTGCTCCAGCCATTCCGGCTCGATCTTGGCCAGCGTGCGCGCGAACAGCCGGCTGGTTTCGATCAGTTCGGCGCCGATGATCCAGCGGCCGACCTTGCGCGCGATCAGCGAGCCGGGCCACA